>ONJB01000057.1 GCA_900318015.1 uncultured Bacteroidales bacterium
CGCGGCAAGGCCTCCTTCTCGGTGAACGGCCACCGCGCCCCCACCATCGGCAACATCTGCATGGACATGTGCATGCTGGACGTCACCGGCATCGACGTGAAGGTGGGCGACACCGTCACCGTCTTCGGCGCGGACCCCACCGTCACCGAACTGGCCGACATCCTGGGCACCATCCCCTACGAGATCCTCGCCTCCATCCCCCGCCGTATCGAACGGATCGTCATCCGATAAAAAAAGCGCCCGTCGAAGGGCGCCTGATCGTTTACAGCTCCAGATATTTGTGCTGCACGACCCCGCCGGGGCCGAGCTGCATCACAAAGGGCAGGCCGGACAGGTCGAAGCTGTCCAGCAGCCGCCGGGCTTCCTCAGGATGATTCTCCAGGAGAGTGTCCATGTTCACGAGGAGGACCTTGGCCTTGTTGTCCGCCAGGGTGCGGGCGGCGGCGAGGGTTTCCTCGCAACGGCCGCAGCCTTCCGTGTAGAAGACCAGGTAATCGGCCTTGCGGAGGGAGAAGACGCCTTCCTTGGAGCCCTTGCGGAAGAGGCAGGGCTTGCGCAGGAGGGTGCCGTGGACCTGCAGGTCCGGGACTTCCGACCCCACCGGGGTCCGTTCCAGCAATTCCTTCATCATCAAGGCCATCGACACGACCTGCGCGGCATCCTCGTCCTTATTCCAGACATCGTTGACACCGAGGATGTACTTGTCGATAAACAGGCGGGTTCCTTCCTTGTAGATTTCCCCCGTCTGGGAGGAAAGCCAGTACAGCAGGTCTCCTTCCATGTGCCGGAAGGAATCCGCGTCGCCTTCGCCATACGTGCGTTCCGCCACGTAAGCGGCGACGTCCAGGACATCTTCGGGCTTCAGGTCGTCGCCGTAGCCGGCGAACACCTTCTCATAGAGGGCGGTTCCCTCGCGGGTGCCATAGACATAACCCTCCTTGCCGGAAATCTTCTCCGTGAGCATCTGCAGGGCCGGCGTATCCAGCCCGCGGCCGATGACCGCGCCGTCCGGACCGATCAGGAACATCCGGGGCGTCTGGAGGACACCGTACTTCCGCTGGTAATCGGAGTCGAACTCCGGATCCCACACGTGCGTGATGCCCGGAAGATTCAGGGTAGAGGCCTGATACTGGGCCCATTGTTCCGCATCCTCTCCGGTATAAAAGGCGACCGTCCGGAGCGGGAAATCCGTTTCTTTCAGGAATTCGCGCAGGCGCGGCGATTCGATCCGGCAAGTCGAGCAGGATGTATCGTAGAAGTATAAGACCGTGTACTCCCCTTTCCCGGGAACCGTGACCGTTTCTCCGTCCTTGTCGGCAACTACGAGCGCAGGCGCTTCCACGCCCAGCAGCGCATCGCGGTTGAACTCCGCGAACACCTTGGCATTCAGCAGGTCCACCTCCGAGTGCATCGCCACCTTGCCCGGGATGAACCAGGTGTCGGCGATGTGCACGGCCACGCCGTCCTCGCCCATGATCCGGGAGTTCACATAGTGGTCGTAGATCTTCAATGCGACGAACTGCCTCGTGAGGGAATCCTGGCAGGACTCGATGAGGAAGTCGCATTCGGCATTCTGCACGGCGACGGGGTCCCCCACCAGCGCGGCAAAGTACTCCTCGAGCTTGGCGCCAAGGGCTTCGAACCGGTCCTCCTGCGCTTGGAGAGAAAACGCGAAAAACAGGGCCAGCAAGGCCGTCAGAAGGCGTTTCATAACTCGACGCCCTCAGGGATGAAGGCGGAATAATCGCCGTGGTGCTTGAGGATGTCCCGCACCGCGCTGGACGAGATGTGGGCGAATTCCTGGGCCGTCGGGATGATGATGGTCTCGATGTCCGGCGCCAGCCGGCGGTTCGCGTCGGCGATGGAGCGCTCGGTCTCGAAGTCGATCATGTTCCGCACGCCGCGGACGATGTGGTGGATTCCCAGGTCGTGGCAGGTGTCGATCGTGAGGTTGTCATACTGGATGACCGACACGCCGGACAGCCCTTCGGTAGCCTTCCGGATGATGGCGAGCCGCTTGTCCATGTCGAAGAAGCCGCGCTTGTCCTGGTTGATACCCACGGCGACGACCACTTCGTCGAACATCGTGAGCGCACGTTTGAGGATATTCAGATGGCCGGCCGTGAACGGGTCGAACGAACCGGGGAAAAGGGCTTTCGTTTTCATAACTGCCAATTGATCGGGGTCTTTCCTTCGGCCTGAAGGATCAGGTTGGTCTGGGAGAAATGGCGGCATCCGAAGAAGGCGCCGCCCGCCAGCGGCGAGGGATGCGCCGCCATGAGCACGTGGTGGCGGGACGTATCCACGAGCGCAGCCTTCCCCTGCGCGAACCGGCCCCAGAGCAGGAAGACGACGCCGTCGCAGCGGTCGGAGACCGTGCGGATCACCGCGTCGGTGAATTCCTGCCAGCCGATGCGGCTGTGGGAAGTGGGCGTGCCGGCCTGAACCGTGAGGACAGAGTTCAGCAGGAGCACACCCTGCCGGGCCCAGGGTTCCAGGTCGGGGCTGCCGCTCATCGGGAGTCCCAGGTCGTCGTGGATTTCCTTGAAAATGTTTTTCAGGGAAGGCGGAGCCGGGATGCCCTCCGGCACCGAGAAGCAAAGGCCCATGGCCTGGCCGGGCCCGTGGTACGGGTCCTGGCCCAGGATGACGACCTTCACCTCAGGCAGGGGGGTAAGCTCGAAGGCCTTGAAAATCTGGCGGCCGGGCGGGTAGATCACCTTTCCGGCTGCCTTTTCTTCGTGGAGAAAGCGGACGAGGGAGGCGAAATACGGCTTTTCGAATTCGTCCCTGAGGGCTTCCTTCCAGGTCTGTTCTATCTTGACGTCCATTTAAAAGATGGCATCGATCACTTCCGCGATGTCCTTCACGTACACAAAGGTAAGACCTTTTACGTAAATTTCCTTGATATCCTCGATATCTTTGCGGTTTTCCTCGGAAATGACGATGGTCCGGACCCCGGCGCGCTTCGCCGCCAGGATCTTCTCCTTGATGCCGCCCACAGGCAGCACGCGGCCACGGAGGGTCATCTCGCCCGTCATCGCGATGCCGCTCTTGAGGGCCTGGCCGCGGAGGGCGGAGACCATGGAACTGACCATCGTGATGCCGGCGGAAGGGCCGTCCTTGGGCACCGCGCCCTCGGGGACATGGACATGGATGTCCTTGCCCATGAACTGGTCCGTGTCCATCTTCGCGAGTTCGGGATGGGCCTTGATGTACTGCCAGGCGATCTGGGCGGACTCCTTCATGACGTCACCCAGGTTGCCGGTCATGGACAGGACCCCCTTGCCCTTGGAGACGGAGCTCTCGACAAAGAGGATCTCGCCGCCGAGCTCGGTCCATGCCAGACCGGTGACCACGCCTGGGGCTTCGTTGCCCTGCTGCTTGTCGTGGAAGGCCGTCGGGAGGCCCAGGTACTCCCGGAGATGCTCTTTCTTCACCACCTTCGGATATTCTTCCTCCAGGGCGATCTTCTTCGCCGTCACGCGGGCGATCTTCGCGATCTGCTTCTCCAGGCCGCGGACGCCGGACTCGTGGGTATACTCTTCGATGATGTCCTCGAGGCACTCCCTGTCAATCTCGAAGCCGTCCTTCGCGAGGCCGTGCTCCTCCAATTGCTTGGGTACGAGGTAGTTCTTTGCAATCTCGAGTTTCTCCTCCGCCAGGTAGCCGGTCACGTTGATCATCTCCATACGGTCCTTCAGGGCCGGCTGGATGGTGGAAATGCCGTTGGCGGTGGTGATGAACAGGACGTTCGACAGGTCATAGTCGATATCCAGGTAATTGTCGTGGAAGGTGCTGTTCTGCTCCGGGTCCAGGGCTTCCAGCAGGGCGCTGGAAGGGTCGCCCTTGAAGTCGGAGGAGAGCTTGTCGATCTCGTCCAGGACGATGACCGGGTTGGAGGTGCCGGCCCGGAGGATGCCGTTCAGGATCCGGCCGGGGAGGGCGCCCACATAGGTTTTCCGGTGGCCGCGGATCTCCGCCTCGTCGTGCATGCCGCCGAGGGAGATGCGGACGTACTTGCGCCCGAGGGCCCGCGCCACGCTCTTGCCGAGACTGGTCTTGCCCACGCCCGGAGGGCCGTACAGGCACAGGATCGGGGACTTCATGTTCCCCTTCAGCTTGAGGACGGCGAGGTATTCCACGATCCGCTCCTTCACCTGGTCCAGCCCGAAGTGGTCCTCATCCAGCACCTGCTGGGCATGCCGGAGGTCCAGGTTGTCCTCCGACATCTCTCCCCAGGGAAGGTCCAGCATGAACTGGATGTAGTTGTACTGGACACTGTAGTCCGGCGTGGACGGGTTGTATTTCTCCAGCCGCGCCATCTCCTTGTCGAAGACGGCCCGGACTTCCTTGGACCATTTCTTGGCGTCCGCACGCTCGCGGAACTTGGCGAAATCCTCGCCCTCGTCCATGCCCAGTTCCTCCTGGATGGTCCGGAGCTGGTTGTTCAGGTAGTACTCGCGCTGCTGCTGGTCGATGTCGCTCTTGACCTTCTGGTTGATCTCCTGCTTGATGTGCAGGAGCTGCACCTGCGTGTCCAGCACCTTGAGGAGGGCCGGCATACCGGAGCAGGTCCACGCGGTCCTCGAAGTTCTCCACCTCGATCGTGGTGGCGATGAAGTTCACGAGGAACTGGAAATTGTCGATGGCCTTGAGGGCTCCGACGGCCTCCTTCGGCGCGAAGGCCGAGGCACGGATGATCTCGCCGGCGCGCTCCTTGAGCGCATCGGCCAGGACTTTCATCTCCTGCTCGTCCTGCTTCGGGAGGAAATCCTCCTCATAGGTGACCCGGGCCACGAGATAGGGCTCGGTTGCGATCACCGCGTCCACATGGACCCGCTTGAAGCCCTGCAGGATGGCGGTCAGGGAGCCGTCCGGCATCTCCAGGGTCTTGACGACCTTGCAGACCGTGCCGTACGGGGCGAGGTCGCCCTCGGCAGGGTCTTCGACTGTGACGTCCGTCTGCGGCACGGCGCCCAGGACGCCTTCCCGCGACTCTGCGTCACGGATCAGGCGGATGGACTTCTCGCGGCCGATGGTCACGGGGAACACCGTCCCCGGGAAGACGACCGCGTTGCGCAGGGCCAGGACGGGAATCGCGTCGGGAAGCTGGGACTCATCCAGCTTCAGGAGGGAGGAATCCCCCACCACAGGCATGATATTCACTTCGACGCCCGGCTGGGCGTTCATCTGGTCAAAATAATCTTTCATCTACTCGCTACGTCAAATAGTTAGGATATGACAAATTGTCATACCCGATGCTTGCATTCATCCGGATTCCCCATAGGCGCAATCTCCGTGCCACGGGTCAAAAACGGCAAAAAAAGAGCGAACCTTTTGTAAATGTGAAAAATATACCCTATTTTTGCAAATCCAACTTAAATGCGTGAAAAACAGTTTACTTTAAACCAAATTAACTATGACAAAGGCAGAAATCGTCAATGAGGTTGCCAAATCGACCGGCATTGAGAAAGTTCAGGTTCAGAGTGTTATCGAGGAATTCACCAAGGTGGTGAAGGATTCCATCATCGCTGGTCAGCCGGTGTACCTCCGTGGTTTCGGCAGCTTCATCATCAAGCACCGCGCCGAGAAGGCCGCCCGCAACATCACCAAGAAGCAGACGATGACCATCCCCGCGCACAACATCCCGGCTTTCAAGCCTGCGAAGGTCTTCGTGAATGCCGTGAAGGAGAAATAATCCATTCACAAAATATTTAATCTTTTAGTATTATGCCTAGCGGTAAGAAAAGAAAGAGACATAAAATGGCGACGCACAAGCGTAAAAAGCGCTTGCGCAAGAACAGACACAAGAAGAAGTAAGTTCTACTTCTTTGCCGCGTCTGCCATTTTAGCAGTCTGCTGAAAGCAAAGGGCTCGCCGGAGGTTCCGGAAGCCCTTTTGTCTTAGTCCAACAAACCAATTTCCTGATGGAGTCTGAAAAACCCGACAAGGACCTGATCGTCGATGTCACATCGACGGAAGTACACATCGCCTTGATGGAGAATCACCGGCTGATCGAGTACAACACGGAGTCCAGCACTGGGAACAAGTTTTCGGTGGGAGACGTTTACCTGGGAAAGGTAAAGAAGATCCTCCCGAACCTCAATGCTGCCTTCGTCGATATCGGGGACAAGAAGGAAGCCTTCATCCACTATCTGGACCTGGGACTGTACTTCCACGCGTTCGACCAGTTCGTGCGGGAGTCCAACCAGAACACGAATCTGACGGACCTCTATGCGAGGATCGAGGTCGGGAAGCCCCTCCCCAAGGAGGGCAAGATCGAGGAAATCCTCAAGCCCGGCCAGATGATCGTCTCCCAGATCGTGAAAGAGCCGATATCCACGAAGGGATCACGACTGACTGCGGAAATTTCGTTGGCAGGACGCAACATTGTCCTTCTCCCGTTCACCGAAAAGGTGAGCATCTCGCAGAAAATTGCGTCGAAAGAGGAGAAGCGTAGACTCGAGACGCTTGTCAAGAGCATCCTCCCCAAGAATTACGGGGCCATCATCCGCACGGCGGCCGAAGGCAAGAACGCGGCCACCCTCGTGGGAGAGACCAAGGCCCTCATCGAAAAGTGGGAGAGCTCCTGGAAGAAGATCGCCCGGAACAAGAATGTCCAACTGCTCTTCACGGAGTACAGCAAGACGACCACCGTCCTCAGGGACCTGCTGAACGACTCGTTCTCCAACATCTGGATCAACGACGAGAAAATCTGCGACGAAGCCCGGAAATACATCTCCCTCATTTCCCCCGAGCAGGAGAAGATCGTACATCTGTACGAGGGCAAGCAGCCGATCTACGACCATTTCGAGGTCACCCGGCAGATCAAGAGTTCCTTCGGAAAGGTGGTGCCCATGCGGCAGGGGGCCTATCTTGTGATCGAGACGACGGAAGCACTGAATGTGATCGACGTGAACAGCGGCATCCGCACCAAGACCGCCGACCAGGAAGAGAATTCCTTCGAGGTCAACAAGCTCGCCGCGGAAGAGATCGCAGCCAGCTGCGGCTCCGGGACATGGGAGGGATCGTCATCGTGGACTTCATCGACATGGAGTCGAACGACCACAAGAACGCTCTCCACAAGTACATGCAGGAGCTGATGGAAAATGACAGGGCCAAGCACAACGTGCTGCCGCTGACGAAGTTCGGGCTGATGCAGATCACCCGCCAGCGGATCCGCCCGGTGACGGAAATCAACACCATGGAGCAATGCCCGCTGTGCCACGGCACCGGCAAGATCCACTCCACCGTGGTGATCGACGAGGAAATCGAACGCAAGATCGCCTACTACGTCATCGAGAAGGGCCACAAGGTCCTGACCCTGAAAACCAGTCCGATCCTGGGCGCCTACCTGCGGAGGGGTTGGCTCAACTCCTACCTGAGCAAGTGGCGGAAGCACTACAAAGTCAAGTTGGACCTCGAGGAAGTCACCGACTTCACTGTCCTGCAGAACGAATTGTTCAATGAAAAAGGCGAGAAGCTCGATTAGCTTCCCGCCTTTTTTCTTCCTTCTTGGAAAGACGTCTTCACTTCCTTCGAATCAAGGCCGCGGCGAAAAGCAGGACGAACAGGAAGACGGACAGGCGTCCGACGAGGTCTCCGGCCCGCACGAAGAAGGTCTCGCGGGACGACAGGTTCACCGTCCCCTTCAGCACGGCCGGTTCCCACCAGGCCGTCCGCTGGAGAATCCGTCCCTTCTGGTCAATAAAGGCCGAGATGCCCGTATTTCCGCACCGGGCAATATCCCGCCGGGTCTCGATGGCCCGCAGCCGGGCATAGTTCAAATGCTGCCGATAACCGGGCGTATCTCCCCACCATGCATCGTTCGTGATGACGGTCAGGAGTTGCGCTCCCGCGCGCACGTAAGAAGCGCAATGCTCGCCGTACACGGATTCGTAGCACACGGCGCACCCGATGGGCACCGACTGCCGGAACAGCAGGTTGGACACGTCGGGTTGCCCGACGCAGCGGCCGGCCACGCCGCCCAGGAGCTTATCGTCGATGGGCCCCAGCACCTTCACATAGGGCAGCATCTCCACGCCAGGCACGAGTTTGGACTTCTGGTATAGGCCGTACCGTCCGAGCGAATCCACGATGAGCGCCGAATTATGCGTCTCGTACCAGTCCCCGTCGCCCATCTTCCTTGCGCTGGCAGAAGGACGGGCCGCCTGCTCGTAACGCGTCCATGACGACGCCCCGAACAGCATTTCCGCCTGCGGATGCTCGCGGAGGAATGAAACGAACCGCCGGAACGTCCGGCTGGAGGGGACGTCGTTGCAGAGAATATCCGATGTAAAAGTTTCCGGGGCGAGCAGGAGGACAGGCGTATCGTCCGCCTCCCCCGCTTCCTTGGAACGTTCCTTCAATCCCCGGGCAAACTGGTCCAGCAGCACGGCGTTCTGCTCGTCCTGGGTCATCGACTGGAACTTGTGGTACGGATCGAAATTGGGCTGCGCGATCACCACCGGCAGCGTTCCCTCCGACACTTCCTGGTACCGGTTCCAGAGGACCAGGGACCAGACCATCGGCCCGAAAAGGGCCAGTACGGTCCCGAAGACCGCAGCGAAACGCGCTTTCCCGTTCCAGCGGGAGGCGAACCGTCCGTCTGAAAACGCCACCATCAGCCCGAACACGGAAAGAGACGATACCCAGACCCACAGCGACCCGCCGAGGGTTCCGGTGAACTCATACCATTGCACCAGGGAAGAGGTCCCGGCGAAGGCGTTCCCCAGCACCAGCCACGGCCACGAAATCTCTGCGACCGTGAGATAATACTTTTCCCACGCGATCCAGGCTGCAGCCAGGAAAAGGTACGGCAAGGCAGTTCCTCGGGGACGCCCCCGGAAACGCCGCTTCACCCACCGGAACAGCCCGAAAACCAGCGACATCTGCAGCGCATTGGCCAGGACGGCGAAAATGCCGCCCCCGACCGTGGCATTGCACACCCAGAACGTCGTGACCGCATTCCACGCCACGAACGTCCCGTAATGCCACCACCAGAAATGCTTCAAGCCCTGCTCGTCCGCCACCCTTTCCAAGCACAGCAGCGGCACGAACCCCAGCAGCGCAAGCCATCCGCACCCCTCCACCAGGAAAGGCACGCTCATCAGCAGCACGAAAACAGCCGCCAGGCACAACAACAAGACTGTCCGGTTCTTCTTCATGACTGGACAAAGTTACTCCCTTTCCACCGGATTTGCAAGCACGGGAATCAACGGATCAGGTCGAGATACCGTTTGGCCTTCGCGGCAGGCAGCCGGCGGATCTTGGTCACCAGGCGGCTTTTCCAGTCGTGGATCGTCCGGTCCTTCGCGACCCCCATCAAAGCGGCAATCAGCGGAGCGTCATACCCGATGACCAGGTAGCAGAAGAGACGGATGTCCTTTTCGCCCAACGTGGGAATGTCTTCCTGCAGGGAGGCGATCGGATGGCCCAGATGGTTTTCGATATAATCCTGAAGCCGCTGGAAACCCTTGCTGTCGCCATCGATGTCCTTGAGCGCGTCACAGACCCGCCGGTACAGGACGGATTCCGTCATGACCTGCGTTTCGGCGAACTGCTTGTCCTCGAAGAGTCTTCCCAGGCGCCGGTACCCGTCCCGGAACATGTCCAGATAATCTGAACGGATCTCTTCCAGGGTGGCCTCCCGGTTGCGGGCGCTCCGCTGCAGCGATTCGATCTTGTTGATATGCCGATGTTCCGCTTCCGAGAGCCTTTTCGTCATCCGTTCCGACTCTTCCAGCGCCTGCCGGACCGTATCCAGCCGTTCTCTTCCATCCTGCCAGATGGCATAGCCGGACTGGAGGAGCAGGATGACGGCCAAGATGGAAAATGCCCAGGTCATCCTTTTCCGTTCCCGTTCATGCACGGCCACCAGCCTTTCCCCTTCCGCGACGACTTCCTGATAATCCCGCTGCGCCCGGCTGATCGCTTCCGAAGCCTGGATGCGCAGCAAAGAATCCTGGCTGGTTGCGCTGCGCTCCAACAGGCACAGCGCCTTCTCCACATCTCCTTCCAGGCAATACCGGTCATACTGCCTGTACTGGAGTTGCAGCAAGCCTTCCGGGTGGACACGGGCCAGGCTGTCCCAGAGCCGGAGGGCGCGGTCCTTCTGCCCGGTGAGGTACAGGGCATACCCCAGGTCGCATTTCTTCTCATCGCTCATGGGGAGCCCGGCCTCTTCCGCTTCCCGGAGGCATCGCAAAGCGAGTTCCGGATTCCCGGACGGCGCATTCAGCAGGTAAGAGGCATAGATGCTCTTCCCGATTCCAAACAGAGCGCCGTTCCGGTCGCAGACCGGCAGGCATTCCTGAAGCAGCCCCTCCGCCTTGGTCCATTCCCGGGCATTCATGTAGGCGGCGGCGAGCCGCAAGGCCACCTCCGCCCGATACAGGGAATCCGCTTCTGCATCGAAAGCCTCCCAAGCCTTCCGCAAATAGACGGTATCTTCCCGGATATTGTACGTAAGGTTGTACGTATCCGCCATGACGCGGCAAACCATACCCGCAAAACGGCGGTCACCGGACTGCTGGGCCTGTTGTAACGCTCTCTCGAAGGATACGACCGCCTTGTCATACTCCCCCCGCTGACAGGCAATCAGCCCCCAGTGGTACCATAGCTTTCCTTTCGTCGCGGCATCCCCCTTGGACGGAAAGTAGGCCAGGGCCGGCGCCAGCAATTCCGCATCGATGGAATCGGCGCCCGCCTCATACAGCCGGATGACCGTATCCAATGATTCATACGCCTCCCGTTTCGTAGCAGGGCGGCCTCCGCAGCCCACCACACAGAAAAGCAAAAAGAAAAGAATGTGGATCCTGGATTTCATGGTGTCCTCTTGTAAGTAAGAGAGCACGGCAGCCATCCACTAAGGGTAGCTCCGGGCAGGAGGCTACATGGAAATAGAAGGCTACTGTGCTCAAGCACATAGCCTCCTGAATACTTCCTGTTTCCTTTTATCTCTAAAGAAAACTTGCCCGGATTCCCTATGCAGGAGTTACAGGAAGCAATCGATTTCTATGTTGCAAATATAAACAATTTCTTCCAAAAACCGTTATCTTCCCCAAAACTAAACAAATACAGCGAATAACAGGCATTCGACGAGGCATGTTATCTCGCATTCTAAGTCATTATGCTTCAGCGTATTATACAAAAACACCGCATATTCAATCCCTGGCCGAAACTATCAAATACAGCCACAGACCACATCCAGTACAGGATATCACGCATTTTTCCACTTGCGAGAAAAATAGGGCGGCCCGTACGAGACATGCGGCGGGTCTCCGGCTGGACTTCGGCCTCATTTCGGAGAATTGGAGAATTATTTATAACTTTGTAAGTTGACAAGTAGAAAGCATTTTGCCATGGCAAAGAACGATAGCAAGAAAAAGATAGAGGCCAAGGCCAAGGGGATTCTGGGCAACTGGATCGTGCGGAACCTGCTCCTGGCGGCCTTGCTGATCGTGGGGCTGCTCCTGTTCGCGCAGGTGGGGCTGGGCCTCATCACGCGCCATAATCAGACGGTGACCGTGCCGGATTTCACGAACATGACGGTCGCGGAGGCGCACGAACTGGCCCGCGCGGGACATGTAGGCGTGAAGGTAACGGATTCCGTATTCGTGCGGAGGTTGGGTGCCGGCGTCGTGTACCGGCAGTCGCCTAAAGCCGGGGCCACGGTGAAGAAAGGACGCAGCATCTTCCTGACCATCAATTCCATCGTTCCCCGGAAGGTGGTCATGCCCAACCTGATCGGTTATTCGCTGAACGAAGCGCGCGCGGAGCTGAACAACCGCGGCCTGTCGCTCGGGAAACTTTCTTATACGCAGGACATCGCCACGAACAACGTCCTCCGGCAGACGGTCCGGGGGCGCAACGTGCGCGCCGGCGACCTCGTGGTCAGCGGGTCCGACGTGGACCTGACCCTGGGCCTGTCCAGCGACGAGCGCCCGACGGTGGTGCCGCGTGTAATCGGCAAGAAATATGTCAGTGCCGTGGATGCCCTGCATGACCGGTTCCTGAACGTGGGCCGTGTCCGTTTCGACAGCGGCATCCGCACCTATGCCGATTCCGTCAATGCCGTCGTCTACCAGCAGGACGGCCTGGGACAGACCCGCACGTACGGATCGTCCATCAACCTGTACCTCACCCTCGATCCCGAGAAGATCCCCACCGAATAATGTCCCCCCTCGACGACGAGACCCTTCTCCCGCAGGAGGACGAACAGGAGATGTTCGAGCATTTCCGCCTGGTGGCCGACAAGGGCCAGGCGCCGCTCCGCGTGGACAAGTTCATCACCACGCACCAGGAAGACACCTCCCGCAACCGCGTCCAGCAGGCCATCAAGCTGGGCTATGTCCTCGTGAACGACAAGCCCGCGAAGGCCAACACCATCATCCGCCCCTGTGACGTCATCAAGTTCGTGATGCCGTACCAGCGGCGCGGGGTGGAAATCCTGCCGGAGAACATCCCGCTGAACATCGCCTACGAGGATGAAGACGTCCTCGTCATCAACAAGCCCGCCGGGATGGTGGTCCATCCGGGGCATGGCAACTACACCGGCACCCTCGTGAACGCCCTCGCCTACTATCTCGGCATCTCCCAAGGGCCGGATGGCGAAGACGAACGCCTCGGCGTGCTCGTGCACCGCATCGACAAGGACACAAGCGGCCTGCTGGTAGTCGCCAAGAACCCGCAGGCGCAGGCGCACCTGGCCGACCAGTTCTTCGTCCATTCCATCGACCGCGTATACACCGCCGTGGTCTGGGGCAACATCGCCGAGGACGAAGGGACCATCGAAGGCACCATCGGCCGGGATCCGAACGACCGGCTCCGCTTCCGCGTGTACGACGATCCCGAGAAAGGGAAATGGGCCGTGACCCATTGGAAAGTGCTGGAGCGCTACGGCTTCATCACGGTCGTCGAATGCCGGCTGGAGACCGGACGCACGCACCAGATCCGCGTCCACATGTCCTCCATCGGCCATCCCCTCTTCAACGACGAACGCTACGGCGGCTCCGAGATCCGCCAGGGCACCATCTACACCAAGTACCGCCAGTTCATCCAGAACTGCTTCGCGATCTGCCCCCGGCAGGCTCTTCATGCCCGCACCCTGGGTTTCACCCATCCCCGCACCGGGCAGCGCATCTTCCTCGAGGCTCCCCTGCCCGAGGACATGACCGCATTGATCGCCAAATGGCGCAGCTATGTCGCAGGGCTGAATTCGTAACTTATTAAATAGCAAATAGATAAACGTAGAGAGGTGCACTTGGCAGTGCACCTCTCCAGTATCATTATGCTGTGTATCAGCGAACTAGATTCCCGGTCAAGCCGGGAATGACGCTGTCGTGGGGCTGCTAGAAGCCGCCGCGGAAACCGCCGCCGCCCATCATGCCGCCACCCATCATGCCGCCGCCCATGCCGCCACGGCCGCCGCGACCGCCGCCGAAGCCGCCACGACCGCCGCCGAAGCCGCCCATGCGGCCGTTACGGCCACCGAAGGTGCCGAAGCGCCAGGTGAAGGAGAGGATGACATAGCGACCGATGGAGAGGGAACGGGACTCGGAGAGGTAGTTCCCCGTTTCGTTCCGGCTCAGATTCTGGCGCTGGCCCAGCATGTCGTAGGCATTCAAGGCGATGGTCGCGGAGTTGTAGATGATCGGCATCTGCAGTCCGGCGTTCCAGATCAGGCGAGAAGGCTGGTCGGTCTTGTAGCCGTTGTACCAGTTGTAGTTTGCGTCGGTGGTAAACGTCAGGCCGGTGTAGCCGATGGTCCAGTTGATGGAACCGCCCACGGAGTTGTTCCAGGTGATGTCGTCGTTCGCATTCTCGTTCTTCACGCTGTACCAGGGCTTGCTGAAGCGGGTGCCGCCGTTCAGGCGGACCTCGAAGTCGTCGCTGCGGTAGTTCAGGTTAAGACGCTCCATCACGCTCAGGGTCTTGGTGCTGTTGACAATGAAGTCGGGGGTGCTGTTCAAATCGGGATAAGCATCGTGGAAAGCCTCGTAGTCGAAGTCTGACCGATCTTCGTCCTTCCAGAAACGATCCGTATTCAACGAGGCGGAGCCCACATAGCTGGTGGACTGGGAGTAATTGATGTTCGAGTTGTTGGAAATGGAGAAGTTGGACTTGGCGATCGGGGCGTTGATCATGATCCGGGCGCCGCCATTCAAGGTATTCTTGCCATTCACCGGGAAGGAATACCTCACGTTGTTCTCACTCCAGGCCGCATTCACGATAGGATTTTGGTTCATGCCTCCCTGCAGGTTCAGGCGGGCGGTGAAGAAGGTGGCGCGGTTGGAATACTCCAGCTCAATCCGGCCGTTATGGTTGAAGTACGGCTGCAGATACGGGTTACCGAGCGTCATGGACAGCGGGTTGGAGTTGTCCGGGACCGGCATCAACTGGCTGGTGGACGGCTGACCGCTCCGGCCGTTATAGTTGATGCGGATGTTTGCGTTGTCGTTGAAGTCGTAGAACAGCATCGCGCGCGGTGCCCAGTTCAGGACCTTGTTGTCGTAGATCTTGCCGTTGGTCTCGTTGTGCTGGTTCTGCGGATTCGCGGTGATACCCAGCTGGGCGCGGACGTCACCTTCCTGGTACATGAACGCGAGGCCGGCGCTCTGGTTGATGTTGCGGTTCAGGATTTTGTTGGAATAGGCATCGTCATATTCGCCGTCGCCCAGATACTCCATCGTACGGGCGGCGATGTCGTAATCATACGTGCCCATTGCGTTGTAGAGGCTGTTGTACACATCCTTGTTGGAGTTGGACTGGCTAAAGTTGTACTGGTAGCTTCCTTCCACGTAGAAACCGCCGCCAAGGGGCTCCGTATAGACGAGACGAGCACCCGCGTTCTGCGTGCGGGAACCCTGGTCCACGCGCTGGTTCACCAGAGATATGCCAGGATTAAACCCGCTAATCGTGTTGGTGACCGACTGGTTGTAGCCATTGGAATGGTTATTCGAGAGAGTCCAACTCAGATTCAGGGACAGGGTACGTCCGGGCATGCCCAGGCGCTGACGGAACAGGAGGAAGCCGTTCGCCGACCAGTTGCTGTTCAGACCGTAGTTGGTGGAGAAACCGTCACTCGACTTGACCGCTTCAGCCCCCTTGTCCTGTCTCCAGGTGTCGAAGAACTGGGACTGGTTGTAACCGCCTTGGCTGTAGTTGAACTGCGGCTGGAAGAGGATAGAGGTATTGTCGGAGAACTTGTGGTCCAGGCGGACACCCACGCGGTGACCGTTGTTGCGCTGATAGCTCGTGTTCTCCGTCTCCTCGATCTGGGTGTAGCCATCAAAATAGTTTTCTTGATAACTCTCTTGCATGGACTGGGTATTGGAACCGCTGTACATGTAGTTGCCTGAAAGTTCCATCCGGTTGTCCAGGAGGTCTGCCGCCGCGTTGACGCCGCCCATCCAAGAAGTGGTGATGCCGCCACCGAAGCCGCCCATGCCGCCGCCGAAGCCGCCCATGCCGCCACCGCCGCCCATCATCTGGCCCATCATGTTGCCACCCATGTTGGTGAAGCCCATGCCGCCGGCGCCGTTGTTGCCGTTGGCGATGATGGAGAGCTGGTTGCTGTCTGTGAAGCGGCCGACCATACCGTTTCCGGTGTAACGCCAGTCGTTCATGTCGTTCGTCTTGGAAGGGATATCATGACCGACGCCGCCGGTGATGTTGCCGAAGATACCGTTCATCATGCTCTTCTGCACGGAGAGGTCGATGATGGTCTCATCGTTACCGTCGTCGATGCCGGTGAATTCGGCCTGCTCGGACTTCTTCTTCACGACCTTCACCTTCTCGATCATCTTCGCGGGAAGGTTCTGGGAAGCGAGCTGGGGATCGTCCAGGAAGAAGGTCTTGCCGTCGATGGTGATCTTCGTGATGGTCTCGCCGTTCGCGGTGATGGTACCGTTGTCATCGACCTCGATGCCCGGGAGCTTCTTGAGGAGGTTGATGAGCATGTCAGTATCCGTGGTCTTGAACGAGGAGGCGTTGTACTCGACCGTGTCCTTCTTGATGATGATGGGGTTACCGGTCGCGGTCACCGAAGCGGCGTCCAGGACCCGCTGGTCCAGTTCCATCTTCACCACGCCGAGGTCGGTCGCCTCTTTCGTGATCTCCACGGCCTTCTCATAGGACTTGTAGCCCATGATTTCGGCCTTGAAGGTGTACTTGCCCACCTTGACCTTCTCAATGGTACCCTTACCATTGTTGTCGGTCAGCGAGTACTTGGCGCTGCCTTTTTCGGGGGTGAGGGAAACGGTGGCGAAGCCGATCGGCTCGTCATTCGACGCATCCGTAAGTTTCACAGTGACATTCACGTTCTGGGCCATCATCGCCAGGGAGGCGAACAGGCTGACCAGGCTAAGCAGAATCCTTCTTGTAGACATAAAAAAACACAATTCGCCCAATTTGGGGCCATACAGTGCAGTTAGACGCCTCGCGTACGCGTAGGTTTAACCGCCTGATGTAAAAATTTTAAAAAATTATTTGACGCGGTCGGGATGGTCCTTCAGGAACTGCTCCCAGCCCCCCTTGCCCTTCACGGACGCGATCGGATTCGACGTCTCGTAATGGTGGCAGAGGGCGATGGCCAGGGCGTCCGTCGCGTCCAGGTGCTCGGCGGCTAACCTCACGCCGAGGGTCTTCTCCAGCATCAGCTGGACCTGCTCCTTGGAGGCTGCGCCGTTGCCGACGATGGCCTCCTTGGCCTTGCGGGGCGCGTATTCCGTCACGGAGGCGACCCCGTTCTCAAGGGCGGCGATGATCGCGGCCCCCTGCGCGCGGCCGAGCTTCAGCACGACCTGCGCGTTCTTGCCGTAGAACGGCGATTCGATGGCGAGCTCGTCCGGATGATAGGACTTGCACACCTCGGAAATGCAGTCATAGATGGCCTGCAGCTTCGTGTAGGCGTCCTTTTCCTTCCGCAGGTCCAGGATGCCCATGTCCACGTACTCGGCCTTCTTGCCCACGGCACGGACAACCCCGAAACCCAGCAGCTGGGTTCCGGGGTCGATGCCGAGTATGATCCGCGGCTTATCCAATGCGGTCGAAGCCGGTGTAGGGACGGAGGACTTCCGGAATCTCGATGTAGCCGTCCTTCTGGTTGTCTTCCAGCAGCGCGGCGACGACTCTCGGGAGAGCCAGGGAGCTGCCGTTCAGGGTGTGCACGAGCTGGGTCTTCCCGTTCTCGTCCTTGTAGCGGCACTTCAGGCGGTTCGCCTGGTAGCTCTCGAAGTTAGAGACGGAAGAGATCTCGAGCCAGCGGCCCTGGGCGGCGGACCAGAGTTCGAAATCGTAGGTGATGGCGGAGGTGAAGCTCATGTCACCGCCGCACAGGCGGAGGATCCGGTAGCGGAGGCCGAGGTCCTGGACGAGCTTCTCCACGTGGGCGATCATCTCGTCGAGGGCGGCGTAGCTGTTCTCGGGCTTCTCGATGCGCACGATCTCCACCTTGTCGAACTGGTGCAGGCGGTTCAGGCCGCGCACGTCCTTGCCGTAGGAACCGGCCTCACGGCGGAAGCAGGGCGTGTAAGCCGTCAGCTTCTGCGGGAACTGGTCGGCGCCGAGGATGACGTCGCGGAAGATGTTCGTCACGGGGACTTCGGCGGTCGGGACCATGTAGAAGTCATCCACGGTGGCGTGGTACATCTGGCCTTCCTTGTCGGGAAGCTGGCCGGTACCGAAACCGGAAGCGGCGTTGACCATCACTGGAGGTTCCACCTCCTGGTAGCCCGCGGCGGTATTGCGGTCCAGGAAGAAGTTGATCAGGGCGCGCTGGAGCTTGGCTCCCTTGCCCTTGTACACCGGGAAACCGGCGCCGGTGATCTTCACACCGAGGTCGAAGTCGATGATGTCGTATTTCTTGGCGAGCTCCCAATGCGGGAGGGCGTTCTCGGGAAGCACGGGCTCCTCGCCGCCCATCTTCACGACCAGGTTGTCCTCCGCGCCCTTCCCTTCCGGGACAAGGTCGCAGGGGATGTTCGGAAGGAGGACGAGCTGGGCCTGGAGCTCGTTATTGTTGTCATCGGCCTGCTTGAGGAGGTCGTTGGAACGGGCCTTGAGGGCGGCGACTTCGGCCTTGGCGGCCTCGGCCTCGGCCTTCTTACCCTGCTTCATGAGGGCGCCGATCTCGGCCGCGGCCTTCTTCTGCTGGGAGAGGAGGGCGTCGGACTCGGTCTGGAGGGCTTTGCGGTTGTCGTCCAGGGCGATCACCTTTTCCACGATCGCGCGGGCGTCGAAATTCTTGACGGCGAGTTTCCGGATCACGTATTCGGGATCGTCGCGGAGGAGTTTGAGAGTAAGCATGGTTTATGAATGACAAAGGAGGACTGCACCGGATTGCGGCACAAGTCCTCCAATTAAAAATCTGTGTCCTCCGGGATTAGTTCTCGAGGGGGAGAACGGAAACGTAGGACTTGTCGTTACGCTTGCGGGTGAACTTGACGGTTCCGTCCACGAGGGCGTAGAGGGTGTGGTCCTTACCCATACCGACGTTCAGGCCGGGATTGTGGGCGGTGCCGCGCTGACGGACGATGATGTTGCCGGCTTTCACGACTTCCTCACCGAACTTGGAACTGGACTGACCTTTTTTGTGTGCCATAGTTGATTCCTCCTGAATTAAGCGATAGCGTCAATGTGGATCTTGGTGAGCTTCTGGCGGTGGCCGTTCAGCGTCTGGAATCCCTTGCGACGGATCTTCTTGAATACGAGCACTTTCTTCGCCTTGGCGTCGTCATCGACGACGGTAGCCTTGACAACAGCGCCCTCGACATACGGAGTACCGACCTTGACGGCGCCGGCCTCGTCGATGAGGAGCACCTTGTCGAACTCGACAGACTCACCGTTGTGAGCCGGGAGACGGTTCACAAAGATGTCCATTCCAGCTTC
>ONJB01000066.1 GCA_900318015.1 uncultured Bacteroidales bacterium
CCCGACCATCCGCAAGGCCGTCAAGAAAATGAACACCATCGACAAGATGAAGGAAGATGGTACGTTCGAGAAACTCGCCAAGAGAGAGCGTCTCCAGGTCGAGCGCCAGCGCGCGAAGCTCGAGAAGAACCTCGGGTCCATCCGCGACATGAGCCGTCTCCCCTCCGCCCTTTTCGTCGTCGATGTCCAGAAGGAGGCCAATGCCGTCAAGGAGGCCAACCGCCTGAACATCCCGGTGATCGCCATGGTTGACACTTGCTGCGATCCCACTCCGATTGATTATGTGATCCCGGCTAACGACGACGCTACGAAGTCGATCGCCCTCGTGATGGAAGTGCTCTGCGCCGCCATCCAGGAAGGTCTCGAGGAGCGCAAGCTCGAGAAGGAGAAGGAAGCCCAGGAGCAGCCCGCCGCCCCCGCTGAGGAGGCCGCCGCTCCCGCCAAGAAGCTCCGTCCCCGCCGCGCTGCGAAGGTCGAGGTTGCCGAAGAGGCTCCCCAGGCTGAGTAATTAACCTTTTAACAAGAAAACACAATGGCTGACATCTCTTTAGCTGACATCAAGAAGCTGCGCGACATGACCAGCGCCGGCATGATGGATTGCAAGAAGGCCCTCACCGAGGCCGAAGGCAAGTCCACCCTTGCCAAGCGCGGTGACAACGAAACCACCCAGGGCGCCGTCCTTTCCCGCGTGGAAGGCGGAAAGGCCATCCTCGTCTGCCTCGGTTGCGAGACCGACTTCGTGGCTGCCACCCCGGATTTCAAGGCCCTCGCCGCTTCCATCGCTGACGCCGCCATCGCCGAGTTCCCGGCCGACCTCGCCGCCCTCAAGGCTGTGAAGACCGCCACCGGTTACACCCTCGACGAGGACATCACCAACCAGGCCGGCAAGACCGGTGAGAAGCACGTTCTCGCCTACTACGCCTGCCTCGAGGCTCCGTTCGTGACCGAGTATGTCCACTTCAACGGCAAGCTCGGCGCCATCGTCGCCTTCAACAAGGAAGTCCCCGCTTCGATCGCCCGCGGCATCGCCATGCAGGTCGCTTCCATGAACCCGGTCGCCGTCGACGAGGCTTCCGTCCCCGCCGAGGTGCTCGAGTCCGAGAAGACCGTCGCCATCCAGAAGACCAAGGACGAGCAGGTCCAGAAGGCCATCGACGCCGCTCTCAAGAAGGCCGGTATCAACCCCGCCCACGTGGACAGCGAGGATCACATCGAGTCCAACACCGCCAAGGGTTGGCTGACTCCGGAGCAGGCCGCGCAGGCCCGCGAGATCATCGCCACCGTCGGTGCCGAGAAGGCTGCGAACCTCCCCGCCCAGATGATCGAGAACATCGCCAAGGGCCGTATCGCCAAGTTCCTGAAGGAGAACACCCTCCTGGAGCAGGAGTACCAGCTCAGCGACAACAAGGAGACCGTCAAGGCCGCCCTCGCCGCCGCCGATCCGGAGGCGAAGGTCCTTGCCTTCCGTCGTTTCTCCCTCGCCGACTAAGAGGTCTTCCAATTAAAAATGAATCCGGCTCTTTCGAGTCGGATTCTTTTTTATTCCGCCAGGCAGTCGTCCAGCAGCTTCGTGAGCCCCGGTTTGTCCAGGTGCTGGCCGATGAAGACGATCTTCTGCATGCGGTCGCCGTACACCGGGTCCCAGTCGCGCCGGAGGACGGGGTCGCGCGCCAGGCGCTCCTGGAGCTCTTCCTCCTCCATCGTCGCGTACCAGAGTCCCGCGTCGCGGATGCTCTTCTGGCGGCCGGACTGCTCGAAGAGATAGCACTTGTCAATGTCGTCGGAGAAATAGCAGAGGCCCTTCGCGCGGATGATGTTCGCGGGCCACTTGCGGGCCACCATGAAGTCGAACTTGTTCAAGTCCAGGGCTTCGCGGCGGCAGTACACGAAGGTGTCGATCCCGTATTCCAAGGCCTCGCCTTCGGCTTCTTCCTCCTCGTCCTCCCCTTCGATGGCGGCGATCCAGGCGGCGGAGGTCGCCACCCGGTCGAAGTCGAACATGCCGGTGTAGATGATCTCGTCCAGGTCGATGTCGCCGTAGTTGCACTCGAGGATCCGGGCCTGCGGGTTGAGGCTGGAGATGATGCCCCGGAGTTTTCCCAGCTCATCGGCAGAGACTTCCGCGGCCTTGTTCAGCAAGACGATGTTGCAGAACTCCACCTGCTCGATGACGAGGCGCTCGAGGTCGTCCTCGCCGATGTCCTCCTTTTCGAGCGCGCCGCCGCTTTCGAACTCGTCCCGCATCCGCAGGGCGTCCACCACGGTGACGATGCAGTCGAGGTAGGGGAGGGCCTCATGGACATACTGGGGACCGAACATCGGCAGCGTGCTGATGGTCTGGGCGATGGGTGCCGGTTCGCAGATGCCGCTGGCCTCGATGACGATGTAGTCGAACTTCCGCATGGCGGAGATCTCCGCCAGCTGGGCCACGAGGTCCATCTTCAGGGTGCAGCAGATGCACCCGTTCTGCAGGGCCACGAGGCTGTCGTCCGTCTGGCCCACGATGCCGCCCTTCTCGATGAGGTCCGCGTCGATGTTCACCTCGCCGATATCGTTGACGATCACGGCGAATTTGATGCCCTTGCGGTTCGAGAGGATGCGGTTCAGGAGGGTGGTCTTTCCGCTCCCGAGGTACCCGGTCAGCAGCAGGACCGGTATCTGTTTCTGTTCAAGTTCGATGGTCATGGCGCAAAAATCTTTTACGTGGATGCAAAGTTAGTCATTTTTAATGAAGACGGGCGCAGTTATTGGCACGGATTTCGCAATAGAATACAGCGAATAGTTTTTTCATAGGTTAAGTTTTAGGTTAGAATTGCGGCCGCCGCTTGCTGGGAAGCACGCGGCGGTTATTCTATTCTTTTCCCCGGCATCACCCGCCGCGTCTGGATGAGGACCGAGACGATGATGAGGGCGATGCCCAGCCAGAAAGAGAAACCCACTTCACGGTATTCGCCGAACAAAAGGGCGGCGAAAGCGATGCTGTACACAGGCTCCAGGTTGTAGGCCAGGTTCACGGTAAAGGCCGACAGGGTGCGGAAGGCGATCAGCTGGAACAGGAACGGGATGATGGTGAATACCGAGCCCAGCAATACAAGCCAGAGGATGTCCCCCCGCGCCGGGACGATGTCGGCCGCAGGCAGGAAAGGGACCAGGGCCGACAGGAGGATCACGCCGCCGATGAGCTCGTACAGCAGCATCGTCGCGCTGTCTTCTCCCGTCACGCGCGCCACATTGATATTGAGCAGCGAGAACAGGGAATACAGGGCCGCCGACAGCAGCCCGAGCGCGATGCCCAGCCGGTACCGCACGTCCAGGCTGAAGATGAGGAGGACGCCCGCGATGGCGATGAAACTGATCAGGACCTCCGCCCAGGACAGCCGCTTCCGGTTGATGAGCGGGTCCAGCAGCGTCGTGAAGAAGCAGGAGGTGGCAATGCAGGCGACACCGACGGACACGTTCGACGCCTGGATGCTGGCGTAGAACGCCACCCAATGCAGGGAAAGGACGCCGCCGCAGCCGGCAATCAGGAGGAAAGCCTTCCAGGAAAGCCGGTGCAGCCGGCGGGCGATGGCCAGGACGAGGCCCAGCGTCGCCACGCTCACCATCATCCGGTACCATACCAGCGGCAGCCCGCCGAGGGTGATCAGCCGTCCGAAGATGCCTGTCCATCCGGCCAGGAACACGGCCGAATGGAGCAGGATCAGGGTTTTGGTTTCCTTCGTCAACGGATTACTGCTGCACGAAAGGTTTCAGGTCCTTGGCGGCGTCGGCGGCCGTGATGCGCACGCCCCCGTTGTCCAGGTCGATGAGGATGTACCGGTCGTGGCCCATGCCCAGCTCCTTCATGTAGGAAAGCTGGCGGAGGCCGTGACGGGTCTCGATGCGCTCCACGAGGTCATGATGCTCCTCGGCCGTCATCGCATAGACGATATCGACACAGGCCTGGTCCACGGCCAGGAGGTCCGTCGACGAGAGGATGCCCACGTTGGGCGTGACCACCGGCTCGGCCGCGAGGCCCTCGCAGTCACAGGAGACGGACATGTTGCGCATGACGTTGACATAGGTCACATGCTTGCCGAAATGGTCGATGGTCGCCTTGGTGGATTCGGTCATCCGTTCCATGAACTCTTCCTCGGCGATGTCCCACTGGTTGGGCTGGCCCGGGGTGGTGTGGATCCAGGCCTTGCCCACGCGGCCGTCGGCGCAGCCGATGCCGATGTTCTTGTTGCTGCCGCCGAAACCGCCCTGGGTGTGGCCCTTGAAGTGGGTCAGCGCCACCATGGAATCATAGTTCACGAGATGGCTTCCCACGGACATCTTGTCGAACCACTTGCCGCCGACGACCGGCAGCGTGAGGGTATCCTCCTCGTCGATGATGTCCACCGGGCAGAAGGTCCATCCATTGACCTGGATGGTCTTCCGATGGGCCTCCGTCGTATAGCGGTCGCCCTCGTAGTAGGTGTTCGTCTCGATGATCGACGCGTCCGGCAGGTCCTTCTCGATCAGGGCCTTCACCCATTCGCGGGGGATGATGTTCGGGCCGTTCTGCTCGCCGGTGTGGAGCTTGACGCCCACGCGGCCTTCGATGTCGCCGCTCACTTTCTCATACGCGGCGATGAGCCCTTCGGGAGACAGGTTGCGGGTGAAATAGACGACAGCTTCCTCGCCGTCCCGCTGGTCGTAAGGGACGTACTTGTTCCCGTCCTTGACGGTGGAGTGGTTGGTCGTGCACATGGAGAGCAGCAATAAAGCGGTGAAAATGGAAAGTCCTTTCATAGTGTTCGTTGTTAATATCCTGCAAGTTAAGCATTTTCCTGCGACCCGCAATGCGCGGGCCGATAAAAAAGACTACCGCCGCGTGCTTCCCAGCAAGCGGCGGCCGCAATTCTAACCTAAAACTTAACCTATAAAAAAACTATTCGACTAATTTTATTGCGAATACTGTGCCAAAGGTTAAGCCCGGTATAAAAATCTTACGGTTTTTCTTTCGGCGTTTCCTCTCCTTGCGCCGAATCGGGATTCTCCGCCGCCTCCCGGGCGCGCTGCTCCTCTTCCAGGGCCCGTTTGTTCAACTGGGTGTTCGGTCGGATGCGTTCGATGGTAACGGGGCGTAACGGCCGGTCGTAGCGGTCGGTCTTGACGCGGGCGATCCGGTCGATGACGTTGAGGCCGCCGACGGCTTCCCCGAAAACGGTGTATTCCCCGTCCAGGTGCTTGCACGCCGTGGAGTCCTGGACCAGGTAGAACTGGGAACCGGACGATTCCCTCATCGGGTTGGCCAGGTTGCCGCGGCGGGCAGCGGCCAGGGCGCCTTTCTTGTGCGTGTACTCCGGCCTGATCTCGGCGTCGATGGTGTAGCCGGGACCGCCCTCTCCCCATTCTTCGAAGCGCGTGGTGTCGCGGGTGTACGGGTCGCCGCCCTGGATCATGAATCCGTCGATGACCCGGTGGAACAGGAGGTTGTCATAATAGTGCGAGAGGGCCAGCTTGACGAAATTGTCCCGATGCTTGGGCGTGTTCTTGTACAGCTTGACGCGGATGGTGCCCATGGAGGTGACGATGTCGAAGACGGGCTCCTGGGGCAGTCCGTTCTGGGCCTTGGCCACCGCCGCCGTGTCGGCCTTCGCCTCGGCCTTGGACTTTTTCTCCGGCTTCCCGGCCGTCTCCGTCGCGAGCGAGTCCGCCGCGGCACCGTCGCCGTCCTGTCCGCCGTGCCGGCCTCCGCAGGAGGCGGCCAGGAGGACGAGGAGGGCCAGTGTGAGATAGCGCTTCATCTTACCAGTCGATTTCATTCTCTTCCAGATACTTGGCGAGTTCTTTCTCCGTCCGGGCGGGCTGCTCCTGGCCCGGCAGGCCGATGAGGCCGCGCACGTGCTTCGCGTAGGTGTAGCCCATCACGTCCAGCATCTGGAACGTGTGGTCGAGCGAAGCGTCGAAACGGGCGTAGTCCTTGCGGTCGGCGTTGCACCACTGGACCTCGGAGAGGGCGCACATGCGCGGAAGCAGCATGTATTCGAGGAATTCGGGCGTCGTGACGTATTCGGTCCACAGGTTCGCCTGCACGCCGAGGATGTGGTCTTCCGTCCCCGGGACCATGCCCTCGAAAGGCTCGTAGGAATAGAGTTTCGGCACCGTGACGAGACCGCCGATGCACAGCGGTTCCTTGTCTCGTTCCTGGCTCTGGTAGTAGTCGATGTACATGTGGCTGTTCGGGGTCATGACCACGTCGAATCCGCGGCGGGCCGCTTCGATGCCGCCCTGGGTGCCGCGCCAGGACATCACCGTGGCGCCGGGCGCCAGGTCGCCTTCCAGGATCTCGTCCCAGCCGATGATCTTGCGGCCGCGGTCGTTCAGGAACTTCTGGATGCGGGCAGTCACGTAGCACTGGAGCTCCTGTTCGGCGGAGATGTTGCCATGGGCCTTGAGGCCGAGCTCCTTGATGCGGGCCTGGCACAGCGGGCATTCCTTCCAGCGGACCTTCGGGCACTCGTCGCCGCCGATGTGGATATACTCGGACGGGAAGATGTCCAGCATCTCGGTCAGGACGTCCTCCAGGAAGGTGAAGGTTTCCTCCTTGCCCACGCACAGGACGTCTTCGGAGACGCCCCAGCGGGTCCAGACCTCATACGGACCGCCGGTGCAGCCCAGCTCCGGGTAGGCGGCAAGGGCCGCTACCATGTGGCCGGGCAGGTCCATCTCCGGGATGACGGTGATGTTGCGTTCGGCGGCGTAGGCCACGATCTCACGCATCTGGTCCTGGGTGTAGAAGCCACCGTAGCGGATGCCGTCGTTGCTGTCGAAGTCCTTGCCGATGCAGGTGCCGTTGCGCCAGGCGCCCACCTCGGTGAGCTTCGGGTATTTCTTGATCTCCATGCGCCAGCCCTGGTCCTCGGTGAGGTGCCAGTGGAGCCGGTTCAGCTTGTAGGTGGCGGCGATGTCGATATAGCGCTTGGTCTCCTCGATGGTCCAGAAATGGCGGCACGGATCCAGATGGATGCCGCGGTAGTCGAAGCGCGGGGAATCCAGGATGGTGACGCAGGGGAGGAGCCAGGCGGCTTGGGCCTTCTTGACGCCATAGACCTCGGCCGGAAGCATCTGCTTCAGCGTCTGGATGGCGTAGAAGAAACCGCCGAAGGCCGAGGCTTCCACCTGCACGCCGTCGGGCTTGACCTGGAGGAAGTATTCCTCGGCGCCCAGGTTCGGGTTCAGACCGAAGTGGATGCCGCCGTTCTTGCCGTTCTTGCCGGCCTTTCCGGTCACGGTTTCCAGGGTATTGACAAAGCCTTGGACGGCTTTGGCGGAGGCTTCGTCCAGGTTTTCGTCGCAAGTGACCGGGGCGCCGGCCACGTTGAAGGAACCTTCCGCGAGGGTCACGTCGTTGGGCATCGGGATCACGCTGAAGGGCTGAGGCTGCTTGTCTTCGCTGCAGGCCACGGCCAGGGCGATGGTCACGAGGGTAAGAAGTGCGCGTTTCATATCAAGTCGTAGTTATCATACAAAGATAATCAATAAATCAACAGTCCGAGTACGGCGCCGCCCAGAATCACCAGGATGGGATTGACTTTTCCCCACATCGACGCCGCGAAGGCCGCGGCCAGCAGGCACCAGCTCTTCCAGTCGGGGAAGTTCTCCCTGACGATGGAGAAAGAAGGCGTGCCCTGGAACCAGGTGGTCTTCACGATGAGGATGACCGCGGCGGCGCCGATGAGGCCCACCACCGTCGGCCGGAGCCAGCCCATCACGCCCTCGAACAGGACGCTGGACTTGAACTTCGTGTAGAACCGTACGATCAGCAGGACGAGGATGAAGGAGGGGATGACGAGGGCGAGGGTGGCGGTGGCCGATCCCAGGATGCCCATCAGATGGCTGCCCGTGGCGTGGGAAAGGACGTCGTAGCCCACATAGGTGGCGGAGTTGATGCCGATGGGCCCCGGCGTCATCTGCGAGATGGCCACGATGTCGGTGAACGTGCTCTCGGTGATCCATCCATGGGTCGTGACCACCTCGGCCTGGATGAGGGACAGCATCGCATAGCCTCCGCCGATGGTGAAGGCGCCGATCAGGAAGAAGGTCCCGAACAGATCGAGGAGGAGCATCAGCGTGTCCATTTCTTTTCCTTATAATAGGTGAGACTGAAGGACACGACGATCACGCACAGGAGGATATAGATGGGCGAGACGTTCAGGAACGCCACGAGGACGAGGGCGGCCACGGCCAAAAGCCAGGCCCACCAGGTCTTGCAGCACTTCTTGGCCATGTTCACCATGGGGACGGCGATCAAGGCGATGACCACCGGACGGATGCCTTTGAAGGCCTTTTCCACCCAGGGGTTGTCCTTGAAGGTGGTGAACAGCATCGCGATGGCGAGGATGAACAGGAAGGACGGCGTGATGGACCCCAGCGTCGCGGCGATGCTTCCCTTGACCCCGCGCATCCGGTAGCCGGCGAAGATCGAGATGTTCACCGCCATCACGCCCGGGGCCGACTGGGACAGCGCCACGATGTCGGGGAGTTCCTCCTCGGAAATCCATCCCCGGCGCGCCATCTCGTTCTGGATGATCGGGATCATGGCATATCCGCCGCCGATCGTGAACGCCCCGATCTTGGCGAACACGGCGAAAATCTGCCACAAGGAAACCTTATTCTTCTCCATAGTTCGTACAAAGGTACAAATTTCCTCAAAAAAATTTTGGCAGTTCCAAAAAAGTTTCTACCTTTGCAGTCCCGTTTGACGAAAACGGGATTTTTTAACGAGATCATTGAAAATACTGAAAGACTAAAAGTACAAGCAAGTACCGAGAAATTGTAACAGATTTCACTTTAAACGAGCGTCAGTTTCTTAAGAGAAACAAGTGCCAAGGACAAGCTAGATTTATAAAAAATTATACAATGAAGAGTTTGATCCTGGCTCAGGATGAACGCTAGCGGCAGGCTTAACACATGCAAGTCGAGGGGCAGCGGGTGTAGCAATACATGCCGGCGACCGGCGAAAGGGTGAGTAACGCGTGAGCAACGTGCCCGTATGTGGGGGATAGTCATTGGAAACGATGCGTAATACCCCGTAACACATTTTCCC
>ONJB01000067.1 GCA_900318015.1 uncultured Bacteroidales bacterium
TCCTGCTTGAGCCGGTTCTCCCAGTTGCCGCCGTACAGGTGATAGGTCACCTCGCGGTCCTCGGGGATGTTGGCCTCATAGTCGGTGTCCAGCAGGTACAGGTCGGTGCGGCCGACCTCCACCTTCCACACGCGGGCGGTGATGGTGCGGCCCGGGAAGGCAACGCTCGTGGTGACCCAGTTGCCTTCGGCGTCCATGACCGGCATGGCCGGGATCTTCAGGAAGTCCTGGGCGTCATAGTTGGCGACCTGGTAACCCTGGCCGGAGATGACCTGGTTGAAGTAGCCGAACCGATAGAGGAAGCCCACGGCGACGAGGTTCACATTCATGTCGGAGGTCTCCTTCAGGTAGTCGCCGGCAAGGATGCCGAGACCGCCCGAATAGATCTTCAGGGAGGTATCCAGACCATATTCCATGCAGAAGTAGGCGATGGAAGGGTCGGTGCGCTTGGCCTTCTCGGCCATGTAGGCGTCGAATTCGGCGAGGACGGCCTTCATCTTCTCGAGGAAGGCGTCGTCGTCAGAGAGCTGCTGGAACCGCTTGATGCTCACGGTGTCCAGCAGGGCCAGCGGGTTGTGGCCGGTGGCATGCCAGACATCCGGGTCGATGGTGTGGAACAGGTCTTTGGCACTCTCGTTCCAGCACCACCACAGGTTCTTGGAAAGCCGCTCAAGGGGAGAAAGTTTGGCGGGCAGGTGGCGCGTCACCAAGACGGTCCGCCAGCTCGGATTGTTGAGTTCGGATTTCATGTACTGAATGGTCTTTTCTTTCGTTTTATAGGTAGGAAGGGCGTCACGCACCTTCCCGAGGGCCAGGGAATAAGCTTCCTGGTAATAAGCGATCTGGTTGTCCCACAGGGCGATCTGCGCGACCTCGCGGGCGTTTTCCCGATACTGGTTGCGGACCTCCAGTTCGAGGCCGCCGATCTCGCGGATGCGGTCCGCGACGCCGTCCACGACTTCCTCGTAATTGGAGTCGTTGCGGTCCAGCACGGTAATGCCCGGATGAGGGCCCGCATAGTGGTCCCGAACCCAGAGGCCGAAGCCGGCGAGGCTCGTGGTGAGGGTCGGCACCCGGAAAGCGAGGGCTTCCAGCGGAGTATAGCCCCAAGGCTCGTAATAGGACGGGAACAATGCCAGGTCCATCCCGCACAGCAAGTCGTAGTACGGCATGTTGAACACGCCGTCGTTGCCGTTCAGGTAGGACGGGACAAAATAAACCTTCACCTTGTCGCCCAGGGAGTTCACAAGTCCGGTCTCCCGGAAGCGGCGGGTGATGGTGTCATACTCGGCGTCCATCAGGTAGTGCGTGACCTGCGTCTGATAAAGCGACTCGCCATCTCCGGCGAGTTTCGCAACCAGCCCGCGGTCCGGACCGTGATGGCCGGAGGGAATCATGATGAACGCCTGGATGCTCCGGCCTTTATAGTCGGACCGGTTGAGCTTGTCCAGCGCGTCGATAAAGACGTCGATGCCTTTGTTGCGGAACTCGTACCGGCCGCCGATGCACATGAAGATGGCATTGGCGGGCACCTCTTCCGCGGACATCGCCGTCGCCACCTCCACCAGGCGCTGCCGGGCCACGTCGTGCAGCCGGACATACTCCTCGTCGGAGGCGGGCGTGAAGGAATTCTCGAAACCGTTCGGCGTCACGACGTCCACGGGGCGCTCCAGGAACTGGGCGCACTCCTTGGCGGTGATCTCGCTCACGGTCGTGAACACGTCGGCTTCCCGGGCAGCCATCTTCTCCAGGGAATGGAGGGCCACGACGCCGAAGCGCTGCGCCATCTCGTCCCCGTTGAAGGTCGGCATGTCGTCATACAGCTTGAGGTTGTTTCCGGCGAGGCAGCGGCCGATCACCGTCGCATGGGTCGTGAAGACCGTGGCGACGGGAATGTTCGCCCGCTTGAGCTGGAGGATACCGGCGCCGGTCTGCCACTCGTGGAACTGGGCCACGGCGTGGTCGGCCGACGACAGGTTATAGTTGTAGAAACTCTCAATCACCTTGCCGGCCACATAACCGAAGACGGCGGCTTCCTTGTAGTCCCAGTTGCCGGTGATGGAATCCACCCCGAACGCGGTCCAGAAGTCCGTAAGGATCTCGTCGCACTGCGGGAGGAAGGTCTTGTAATCCACCAGCACGGCGACGGGCGTTCCGGGAATGTTCCACTTGCCCACACGCAGCCGGAGGCCTTCCGAGGCCGCCTGCTGTCTCCACGACCGGAACAGGAGAGGATCCTCGATGAAATCGGGATTGCTCGCCCGGTGCATCCAGACGTCCGGTCCGATGAGGATGTGGTGGCGTCCCAGCTGGGACTTCAGGTGGAGGGCTTTGGTGGCGACCACGGTATAGATGCCGCCGACTTTGTTGCAAACCTCCCAGCTGACCTCGAACAGGTAGTCCGGATTCAGAATATGTTTGTCCATCTATTTCTTCTTGACGGCCGGCCGGGCGACAGTCTTCCGGACGGCGGGTTTCTTCTTCACGGGGACGGCCTGCACCTCGCGGACCGCAGTTTCCTTCACGTCCAGGGCGGCGCGCTTCTCATCGAGCCGGATCTGGAAGTCGGACAGGACGTTCATGTAGTTGATGAACGCCTCGTACGGGGTATCGTACGGGTTGAAGTACTTGTGGACCTCGCCGTCGGAGAAGAACTTGGTGCACATATAATAGAAGTGGTCGCTCTCCTGCAGGTGGCCGAAGTCCTCCCAGAGGTCGGGATCGCCCACGATGGAAAGCTTCTCGGTCATCGCATAGGAAGGCCTCCTGCTGGAGCTCGTTGCCCAGCCAGGCGGTGATGTCACGCTCTTCGTCGGCCCAGGAGATGGCATCGGGGACGTCGAGGTCGGCGACCGGCTTGTACTTCTTCGTGGCCTCGGACGGGGTGACGAAGGAGAAGGTGCCGTCAGAGATCACGGCCTCCGGAAGGGCCTTCATGAAGTCGAAGATGCCGCTGGCGGCGCTCTGGTGCTCGCCGAAGGTCTCGTAGTCCATGAACAGGTTCACGATGTCGTCGTTGCGGGCGGAATCCTTTACCCAGGCAAGATACTTCTCGGCCGTGAGGGGATACATGTCCCAGCCCTGGTTGGAGAACCGGAAGGCAATGTCGTCGGACAGGCCGTAGTTGCGGAGCAGGAGCCGGAGCTTCGGCTGGGTGTCGCAGCCGTACACGAAGTTCGGGCTCTGCCAGCCCATGATGTGGCGGGCGCCCTCGGTGAGCATCGTCTTGAAGCCGAGGTTGTACACGCTTTCGCCGATGGCGTTGGAGTAGATGAGCTCGGTGTTGCGGAAGGCGGTCGGGGTGACGCCGAACAGGTCCTCGACGGCCTTCTTGTGCTTCATCACCTGGTGGGTGAATTCAGACTCGGAGGCGAGGGACGCCAGGGAGTGGTAATAGGTCTCGCACAGGAACTCCACGCAGCCGGTCGCGGCCAGGGCGCGGAAGCTGTCGATCACGTCCGGGGCGAAGCGCTGGAACTGCTCCAGGGCGGAGCCGGAGATGGAGAACGCCACCTTGAACTTGCCCTTGTTCGCCTGGATCAGCTGGAGCAGCTGGGCGTTCATCGGCAGATAGCACTTCTGGGCGATACGCCGGAGGATGGTCCGGTTGGCGAAGTCGTCATAGTAGTGGGAGTCCTTGCCGATATCGAAGAATCTGTAGAGCCGGAGCCGGGTGGGCTGATGGACCTGGAAATACAGGCAGATGCTTTTGGAAGCCATATATAATGCGTTTTTATTTGACTACTGATTCGTACACTTGCTTGAGTTTGGCGGTGGCGCCGTTCCATTTGAGGGCGTTCACTTCGTCGAAGCCGGCCCGGGCGGAGAAGTCCGCGAGGGCGGGATAGTGGAGGAGGGCGTAGATCTCGTCGGCCATCGCGTCCACATCCCAGAAGTCCACCTTGAAGGCGTACTTCAGGATCTCGGCGGCGCCGGACTGCTTGGAGATGATGGACGGGACGCCGGTCCGCATCGCCTCGAGGGGCGAGATGCCGAACGGCTCGGAGATGGACGGCATGATGTACACGTCCGACAGGGCGAACATCTTCTGCACGTCGGCCCCGCGGAGGAAGCCCGTGAAATGGAAGCGGTCGGAGATACCCATCCGGGCGGCATGGCGGATGCAGCGGTTCATCATGTCGCCGCTGCCGGCCATCACGAAGCGGACGTTCTTGGTACGCTTGAGCACCTTGGCGGCGGCTTCGATGAAATACTCGGGACCCTTCTGATACGTGATGCGGCCGAGGAAGGTGACGACCTTCTCCTTGACGCCGCGCTCGACCACGAGGTTCTCGCGGCCGCTGAAATCCACGGCGTTATGGACGGTGACCACCTTGCCGGGGTCGATGCCGTAGCGGTTGATGACGATGTTGCGGGTGAGGTTGGAACGATGTTGCGGGTGAGGTTGGAAACCGTCACCACCCGGTCGGCCATCATCATGCCTTTCTTCTCGATGGCAAAGACGCGCGTGTCGATGTTGTCGACGCTGCCGCGGTCGAAGGAGGTGGCATGGACATGGATCACCAGCGGCTTGCCGGTGAGTTCCTTCGCAGCGATACCGGCGTAGTACGTGAGCCAGTCATGGGCGTGGATGACATCGAAGTCGTTCTTGCGCTGCATGGCGATCGTACCACCCACCATGGCGTAGCGGGCGACCTCCTCCATGAGGTTCGCGCCGTACTTGCCGGAGAACTTGTACTTCTGGCCATAGCTGATGGAGAAGTCCTTCACCTGGCGCTTGCGGTCCTCTTCGACGAGGCGGGAGAATTCTTCCGGGTCCGCGTAGGGGACCATGTTGGTACCGATGTGGATGAACTTGACCTTGTCCAGGTATTCCTCGACGGTTTCGGAGACCGTATCCACCGCGACGTCGCTCGCGTTGATGATCGTCGTGGCGCTCTGGTCTTCGTCACCGGAGGCGGACGGCATCACGAACAGGGTTTCCACGCCGTTGTAGGCGAGACCCTTGACGATACCTTCGCAGGCCGTGCCCAGACCGCCCGCGATGTGGGGAGGAAACTCCCAACCGAACATAAGTACTCTCATAGGTCTCATGGTCTATTCCTCCTTGTATTTTTCGATCAGCCAATTGATGTTCAGCAGGGCGGACGTCGTGGTCGCGGAGGAGATGGCTCCGTGCGGCTCGTGGGGCGGATCTCCGTCGTAGAGTTCGGAGAAGCAGCCGACGCCGTGCTTGGAAAGGTCCTCATAGAAGCCTTCGGTGAGGTATTCGGCCCGCTTGATGAAGTTCTTGCCCATCATGTTGAAGCAGGCGTAGCTGTACTGGGCCAGCAGGAAGGGCCAGGCGCAACCGTTGTTGTAGGCGAGGTCGCGCTCGATCTGGTTGCCTTCATACACGCCCTTGTACTTGATGTCGCGCGGGGACAGGGTGCGGATGCCGCGGCGGGTCAGGAGCTCGTTGCGGACCATGCGCATCACCGAGTGGATGACCTCGTCGGAGACGGGCTTGTAGTCCAAGGACACGGCCCACAACTGGTTAGGACGCAGGTCGAGGTTCTGGCCATAGCCGTCCACGTAGTCGGCGAGGAAGCCGAATTCTGCGTTCCAGAAGGTAGGCTGGAAGTTGCGGAGGACGAGCTCGCGGACCGGAGTCCACTGCTTGATGAACTCGCTGTCCTTGTTCCCGTACTTCGCCTCCAGGTCGAGGGCGAAGCACAGGGCGTTGTACCAGAGCGCGTTGGTTTCCACCTGGTAGCCGGGACGTTCGGTGACTGCGCGGCCATGGATGTAGGCGTTCATCCAGGAGAGGGCGACGCCGTCCACCTGGGCCCACAGGAGGCCGTTCGGATGCATGGTCACTTCCTTGCGGTGACCCGGCAGGTAGCTCTCGAGGATGCCCTTCAGGGTCTTGCCGTACTTGGTCCAGGCGTGCTTCTCGTTGCCGGTGTAGGCGATGTACTGCTGGAGGGTGACCGTCATGAAGAGCGGGGCCTCCACCTGCGTGGTGCGATGGAACAGGCGCTCCGGCTCGTCGGCGATGAGGTTGTCCAGGATCTCCTCGAACTCCTTCGGGTCGTTCTTGCCGTACAGGGTCAGGCCGGCGAGGGAGTAGAGGGTCTCGCGAAGGAGGCCGGTGAGGAGCCAGGAATAACCGGCGACGATCTGTTTCTTGCCGTTGGTGTTGCGGATCAGGAGGTCCGCCTGGCGGACGAGCTGGTCATGGAACGAGGTGATGGGGCCGATCTTGCTCACCATGCTCTCGAACCTGCGCTTGAGGCCGGCCTTCGCGACGGGGGCGTCGGCATTGGCGGAGAAGACCACGGAATCGCCGCTGCTCAGCATCAGGTCGAAGGAACCGGGGACGAAGAGGTCCTCGCGGCAGTCGAAACCGCGGCGCATCTCGTCGGAATAGGTCACGCCGTTGTACCAGCAGGGAGCCTGGTTGAATTTGCTCGTGCCGCTCACCTGGAGGTTCAGGTCCGGGAATCCTTCGTAGAGATTGAAGGAAACGCCGCCATCGATCTCCTTCGCCGCCGTGCGGGCCTCTTCATTCTGCCGTGTCAGGTCATGGACCCGGCGGAAGGACAGGAAGGGCTTGAGCTCGAGCCGGACGGGGGCCGGCGATTTCACCAGCTCGTACTTGATGAGGAGCTGGTTGGCGTCTTGCGACAGGACCAGGCTCTTGCGGAAGACGATCTCGCCGATCTTGTAGGTGACCATCGGGACCGGGTCGGCATCGAAGTCCACGATGTACTTGTGCCCGCGCGGTTCATAGATGTCCCCGTAGCAGTGGATGCCCAGGTTGAACCGCTTCCCGCGGAGCGTGAGGCTTTCGTCCAGGGAGGACAGGAGCATGTACCTGTAACCTCCGAACCTCTCCACCGGAACGGCCAGGAGGCCGTGGTAGCGGCGCGTGTTGCAGGTCACGATGGACGTGTTGCAATACGCGCCGGTCTTGCTCGCGAGCAGGATTTCCCGCTTCAGCGAGTAGGACAGGTTGACGAGCTCAGACTTGTTGAATTTCAAAAAAGCCATATTCGTCTCAATTATAATTTCTTCAATACGACAGCGCTGCGGGAGGGGAGGTAGAGATACAGGGTATCGCTATAGCGCGGGTTGCCGTTGGGCGATTTCTCGGGAACGGTTACATGATGCTCTCCCGCAACGGTGCGGCCAAACCCGTTGAACTTGGGGTCGTCGCTGTCAAGGATATTCACCCATTCTCCGGCGGGCGCCGCGAACCCGTAATCCGCATAGGAACCCGTCGCCGAGAAATTCAGCGCAAAGATACAGTTTTTACGTCTGAAAATCAAGATTTTCTTTTCCTCATCCTGCACAAGAAGCTCCGGACGGTCATACAAAGCCTTTTCCGCGCGCAGCAGATGGATCATCGCCTCGTCGAAATTCCGGAGATATCCGTAGCGGAGATAGGCCGGTTCCGCGAGGGACCACTGCCGGCGAGCGCGCCGGAAGGACCAGCCGTTCCCCTCACGGGGGAAATCGATCCACTCAGGGTGGCCGAACTCGTTGCCCATGAAATTGAGGTAGCCGTCGCCCGCGGTGGCGGCGGTCACCAGGCGGATCATCTTGTGGAGGGCGATGCCCCGGTCCACGACGGGATTCTGGGACTCGGTATTCATCGAGAAGTACATCTCCTTGTCCATCAGCCTGAAAATCAATGTCTTATCTCCAACCAGCGCCTGGTCGTGGCACTCGGCGTAGGAGATGGTCTTCTCGTCGGCGCGCTTGTTGGTGAGGTTCCACCAGATGTCGCCTACGCCCCACTGCTCGTCGGTGCGTTCCTTGATGATCTTGATCCAATAGTCTGCAACGCCCATCGACATCCGGAAGTCGAACCCCACGCCGCCAGCCGCCAGCGGGGCGGCCAGGCCGGCCATGCCGGAAACGTCCTCGGCGATGGTGAAGGCGTTCGGGTTCATTTCCCGGACCAGGATGTTCGCGAGCGCGAGGTAGGTCACCGCATTCTCGTCCACGCCCTGGTTGAAGTAGTTGTCATAGCCCACGAAATCCTTCCCGAGGCCGTGGTCCCAGTAGAGCATGGAGGTGACACCGTCGAAACGGAAACCGTCGATGTGGTACTCCTCCATCCAGTATTTCACGTTCGAGAGGAGGTAGTACTTGGTTTCATCCTTGCCGTAATCGAAGCAACGGGAGCCCCAGGCGGGATGACGGCCCTGCGGACCGGAGTAGAAGTACAGGTGGTCCGTGCCGTCGAAGTTCGACAGGCCCTCGGCCTCGTTGTCCACGCTGTGGCTGTGGACGATGTCCATCACCACGGCGAGCCCCTTCCCGTGGGCGTCGTCCACCAGGCGCTTGAATTCCTCGGGGGTGCCGAAACGGGAGCTCAGGGCATAGAAATTGGACACCTGGTAGCCGAAGGAACCGTAATAGGGATGCTCCTGCAGGGCCATGATCTGCAAGGTGTCGTATCCAAGCTTCTTCACCTTCGGGAGGACCGTCGTGCGGAAATCCTCGAACGAGGCGACCTTCTCCTCCTCGGAGGACATGCCGATGTGGCATTCATAGATCATCGGATGGGGGCGCTTGCCGGCCCGGGGATGCTTCCAGACGTATTTTTCCTCGGGATCCCACACCTGCGCCGCGAAGGCCTTCGTATTCTCGTCCTGGACGGCACGGGTCACGTACGAAGGAAGACGCTCCCCTCCTCCGCCGGGCCATTCGATGTACAATTTGTACAGCTCGCCGTGCTGCAGCATCATGGACGGGAGGGCCAGCTCCCAGTTGCCGGTGCCCGTGGGATGCAGGGCGAAGGCGTCCGTCCGCTTCCAGTTGTTGAAATCGCCCACCAGGTAGATCTTGGTGGCGTTCGGGGCCCACTCACGGAAAATCCAGGAGCCGTCGTCACAGCGGTGCAGGCCGTAGTACAGGTGGTTGTTCACGGCGTCCTTCAGCAGGCCGCCGCCGGCGATGTGCCGTTTCATGTCCATGATCCGCGCATGCCGGGCCCGGATGGCCTCCTTGTACGGCATCAGGTACGGGTCGGTTTCGTACAGCTTTTTCATATTATTCCTCCTCCAGTTTGTCAATCCTTTCCTGCACGGTGCGCAAGTACGCCCGACAGGCTTTCAAAAGCCCGTTGCTCCGGGCCACGAGCGCGTCGATGTCGTCCAGCTTCGTGGCCGGATCCTCCACCTTCGCGGCGATTCTCTCCAACTCCTCCACCGCCTTCGCGTAATCGAACTTTTCTTCCATATCCATCAATCATTAGATTCCCGGTCGAGCCGGGAATGACGTAACGAGTCGTCATGCCCGGCCTGACCGGGCATCTGTTTCACTTCGTGCACGACGGCGGAAATCGTCCCGTCGGCGAACCGGACACCGATCCGGTCCCCGGCCGCCACCTGCGCCACGCTCTTGAGGACCTTCCCGTCCCTGCCTGTCACGAGGGCGTAGCCCATAGACAGGATCTTGCGGGGGTCGGAGGCCTTGATGAGGGCTTCTTTCAGGTCCAGGGCCGCCCGCGCCCGGTCGATGCGCGCACCGGCCGCGAAGCGGAGCCGCTGCGCGAGGGAATCGACCTTGCGGACCATCGCGTTCACGCGGTCGGCGACCGCACGGCGTACCCGGGACTGCAAGTCATCCAGCAGGGCGTCCTCCGCGGCGTAGGCGTCCAGGAACAGGTCCGCCAGGGCCGTGGGCGTCTTCACGGACCGGTTCGCCACGAGGTCCGCAATGTGGAAATCGCGGTCGTGGCCGATGGCCGTCACGACCGGCGCCGGGCAGGTGGCGATGGCCACCGCCAGGTCATAATCGTCGAAGCAGGCCAGGTCCATTTCCGAGCCGCCGCCCCGCAGGATCAGGATGGCGTCGCAGGGCTGTTCTTGGGCCTCCAGCAGGGCGGAGATGATGGACGCCGGCGCCTGTTCGCCCTGCATCAGGGCTTCGTACAGGTCCAGCCGGAAAGCATAACCCGCCTCGTTCTCCAGCAGATGCCGCCGGAAATCGCCATATCCGGCCGCGGTCTTGGACGTGATGACAGCCAGGTGGTACGGGAGGCGCGGAAGCGCCAGCTCCTGCTGCATGTCCAGATAGCCGCCGGCCGTCAGTTTCTCGATGGCCTTCTTCTTCGCCAGCGCCTGCTCCCCCACCGTGAAGGCCGGGTCGATGTCGTCGATGAACAGGGAGATCCCGAACATTTCGCTGAAGCTGACCTGCACATGCACGAGCACCGTGATGCCCGCCTGGAGCGGCTGGCCGGACTCCTGCTCGAAGAAGGCCTTCAACTGCGGGTAATTCCATTTCCAGATCATCGCCCGGATGTCGGCCACAGGCTTCCCGCGGTCGCTCTGGGTCAGGGTCAGATAGCAGTGTCCATTGGCCCTGGGATTCCAGGAACCGATTTCCGCCTTCACCCAATAGCGGTCCGGGAAGGCGTCCTCGACCCCTTCCTTCACGCGCGCGAGCAGCTCTTTCAGTTCCAGATAGTCCTTGGCCATGATTCAAGTGTCAACCGATAACCCATTTCCCCACCTTCGGAATCTTCTGCACCAGCACGCTGAAAAGCGCCGCGCCGGCGAAGGAAAGGAGGGCAATCGCAAAGATTTGTACCGGCGTCGTCCAGATTCCCAGGACGCCGTCCGCTCCCAGGCCGAGCGAACCCCGGATCCAGCCGGAAATGACGCTCAAGAGCAGCAGGTGGCATAAGTATATCCCATAACTCGCCTTGGAAACGGGCAGGAGGAGCTGGTCGTAGAACTTGTCGCCCCGCTCGATCTTCCGGAACAGCAGGATCCAGGCGATGGTCATCAGGGCCACGCCGAAGGTGTCATTCAGCCAGGGGCCCTCCCAGAGGGCCGCCAGGCCGACAGGCCCCTCGATCGGGAAAACGCCCTTGGAATCGGCCCAGACGCGGGTCAGGAAGCCCACGTTGCAGACGGCGAATCCCGCCAGGAAGAGCGGTACGGCCCTGGCCAGGGTCTTCCCCCAGGAAAGCTTTCCGACGAACTTCCGGAAATACAGGCCCAGGAGCACATAGCCCACGAACCCGCTCAGGTAGTAGAACACGCCGTACGTATTCCAGCTGGCCTCGCCCCAGAGAGGATATTTGGCCGGGTTCGGGATGCCGGAAGGGCCGTACATCACGGGCGCGGGACCGCCCGCCCATTGGCGGATGAACGGGATGATGGTCGTAAAGAGCCAGATACCCAGATACACCAGGAGTTCCTTTCTCCCCACTTTCTCCGCCCACGGCGAAAGCAGCGGCATCACGAGGTACACGCCCACGAGCATGTAGACAAACCACAGATGGCCGGCGGCGTAGTTGAAGTTCAGCAGCAGGTCCTTGAAGTTCTGTACGGGTTCACCCCAGACCAATGCGTACACGACGGACCAGATGGCGAACGGGATGAGGATCCTCACGGCCCGCCGGCGGAAGAACTCGCCGGTGGGATAGTGCAGCGGGAACTGCAGGTAGCTGGAGGCCACGATGAACAAGGCCACACAGGCACGCGGGATCACGTTCAGGACCGATACCCAAACCGCATCGGCCTTCGTAAGGATCAGCGAACCCTCGCCGCCCAGGTAGAACGGCTCGCAGCTGTGTGTCATGATGACCAGGAAGCAGGCCACGACCCGCATCCAGTCAATCCAGATTTCCCGTTGCGCCGTACTCATATCAGATCTCGGGGTCGAAGTGCGGGATGGGCTTGAGCTTGAAAAGGTTCATCACGTGCTTGCGGTCGATGAGCGCCTTCGTGTCCGGGTCCTCGCAGACACCGGTGCGGATGTAGCGGTCCAGGACGGCATAGGTGAAACCCAGGTTGTCCTCGTCCGTCTTGCCGCAGAGGCCGTCGGACGGGGTTTTCTCCACGAGTTCCACGGGCAGGCCGAGTTCCTTGCCGATGGCGACGACTTCCTGCACCGTAAGGCCGCCGAGGGGCGAGAAGTCGCCCGCGGCGTCGCCGTAACGCGTGCTGTAGCCCACCCAGTCCTCGGAGAGGTTGCAGGTGTTGGCCACACGGCCGTTGTTGGACTGGGAGACGGCGTAAAGGGCCGTCATCCGGAGGCGCGGGGCCATGTTGATACGGGTCTGGGCCGACGCCTCATGCCCGAGCTTCAGCTCCACCTCCGCCATCAGGGCGTCGTAGGCCGCGCCGATGTTCACGTCGTACCGCTTGATTCCCAGGTGGTTGATGAGGCGGATGGAATCGTCGATGTCCGGCTGGACGCCGTTGGGCATAGTCACGCCGATCACGCGGTCCACGCCGAGGGCCTCCACGCAGAGGCCGGCCACGACGGAACTGTCCTTGCCGCCGGAAATGCCGATGACGGCATTGCATCCCGGGCCGTTCTCCTCGAACCAGTCCCGGATCCACTGGACGCAGGCGTCCTTGGTTTTCTTCACGTCAAACATAGGCTATTTCGCTCTGGTATACACTTGGATGGGGCAGCCGGTGAAGTCGAAGTGCTGGCGGAGCTTGTTCTCCAGGAAGCGCTTGTACGGGTCCTTCACCCACTGCGGGAGGTTGCAGAAGAAGGCGAACTGAGGAGTCCGGGTGGGCAGCTGCGTGACATACTTGATCTTCACGTACTTGCCCTTCCATGCCGGCGGCGGGTAGTTCTCGATTTCCGGGAGCATCGCGTCGTTCAGCTCGGAAGTGGGGATGCGGCGGCCCATGTTCTCCGCCACGTGGGCGGCGGCGTTCAGCACCTCCAGGATGCGCTGCTTGTTGAGGACGGAAGTGAACACGATGGGAATGTCGTTGAACGGAGCCAGGCGGGCCTTCAGGGCCTCCGTGTAGTCGCGCATCGTGTTGGACTCCTTCTCGAAGAGGTCCCACTTGTTCACGACGATGACGCAGCCCTTGCGGTTCTTCTGGATGATGTTGAAGATGTTCATGTCCTGCGCC
>ONJB01000068.1 GCA_900318015.1 uncultured Bacteroidales bacterium
GTTGCCGTGGCCGATCTCGCGACGGCCCACGCTGCGCTGAGGCTTGGCCTCACCGGTAGCGAACGGCGGGAAGTTGTAGTGGAGCACGAACTGCTGGTCGTCCTGGATGAGGACCTCGTCCATCTCCTTCATGTCCAGCTTGGTGCCGAGGGTCACGCTCGCGAGGGACTGGGTCTCACCGCGGGTGAAGATGGCGGAACCGTGGGCGCAGGGGAGGTAGTCGACCTCGCACCAAATCGGGCGGACCTCGTCGGTCTTGCGGCCGTCCAGACGGCAGCCCTCGTCCAGGATCATGTTGCGCATGGCTTCCTTCTCCACATCGTGGTAGTAGCGGGCGACCATCGCGGCCTTGGCCTCCTGGTCCTCTTCGGACAGGGTGGCCAGGAATTCGGCCTGGATGGCTTCGAAGCCGGCCTCGCGCTCGTGCTTGGGCGCGGCGCTCTTCGCCAGCTTGTAGCACTTGTCATAGCAGAACTCGCGGACGGCGGTGCGAAGGGCTTCGTCCTCCTCGTCGTGCGGGTAGTCACGCTTGTTCACGTCGGTGCCGAGCTCGTGCATGAGCTCCTTCTGCACGCGGCAGTGCTTCTTGATCTCCTCGTGGGCGAACTTGATGGCCTCGAGCATGTCGTGCTCGGACACCTCGTTCATCTCACCTTCGACCATCATGATGTTCTCCTCGGTGGCGGCGACCATCAGGTCGAGGTCGGCGCGGGCGCCGTCGGCGAAACCGGGATTGATCACGAACTGGCCGTCGATGCGGGCGACACGGACCTCGGAAACCGGACCGCCGAAGGGCAGGTCGGAGGAGGCGAGGGCGGCGGAGGCGGCCAGGCCGGCGAGGGCGTCGGGCTGGATGTCCTTCTCCGCGGAGATGAGCATGATGTTCACGAAGACCTCGAGATGGAAGTCATCCGGCCAGAGGGGGCGGATCGGACGGTCCACCAGGCGGGCAATGAGCACCTCGTAATCGGAGGGACGGCTCTCGCGCTTGAGGAAACCGCCGGGGAAACGGCCGGCAGAATAATACTTTTCACGATAATCTACGGTGAGGGGCATGAAGTCGGTACCCTCCTTGACTTCCTTCGCGCAGGTGACAGTGGCGAGCAGCATCGTGCCGCCCATCTTCACCACCGCGGAACCGGCGGCCTGCTTGGCCAGTTTGCCGGTCTCGATCTCGATCACCCGACCGTCGGGCAATTCGATCTTCTTGTTGATGATGTTCATTTGTTTTACTTCTGTTACGTCTTTACGTCTTCTATCGTCATCCCCGACCGGATCGGGGATCTCTTTTCATCGAAAAAGGGGGAGAGATCCTGCCTTGCATAGATCTCTGCCCCCGCATTTTCCTATTCTCGAACTTATCGGCGGAGACCCAGCTCCTTGATAAGTGCCCTGTATCTCTCGATGTCCACCTTCTGAAGGTAGTTCAGAAGCTGACGGCGCTTACTGACCAGGCGGAGAAGGGAACGACGGGTAACCACGTCCTTCTTGTTCTTCTTCACGTGCTCGGTAAGGTGAGCGATACGGTAGGAAAATAAAGCAACCTGACTCTCAGGAGAGCCGGTGTCCTTATTGTTCGGCCATGATGCAATGAGGTTAAAAAGTTATCAGTATGCGGGACCTTCCCGCAAAAAAGCCTGCAAATTTAGGCATAAAATCCGACAAAACAAAACTTTTTGTACCTTTGTTCCCGTGATCGAGAAAGTCCATATCGACCCGGTCCTGGGGGAGGTGATCCTTCGGAGAAGCGTCCGTTCCCGGCGGATTTCAATCCGGATCCATCCCGTCCGCGGCATTCTCGTGACCGTCCCTTTCTACACCCCGTATGCGATGGGCATCGCGTTCCTGGAATCCCGCCGGGAATGGGCCCGGGCGGCCCTCGAACGGGCGGGGGCCCGGAATGCGGACCTGCCGGAAGGGGAGACCGTCGAATCCCTGCGTACCGCGGCGAAAGCGTATCTGCCGGACCGGCTCAGGCTGCTGGCGGAACGGTATGGATTCCGTTTCAACCGCGTCACCATCAAGCACAACACCTCCAACTGGGGCTCGTGCTCGTCCAAAGGGAACATCAACCTGAACTTGAATCTCATGCGGGTGCCGCGCCCTTTGCAGGATTACATCCTCCTGCACGAGCTCACCCATCTGCGGCACGCCGACCACGGCCCCGCCTTCCATGCGGAGCTGGAGCGCCTGCTCGCCGACCATGTTTCCCGGAACAGGGAAGAGAATGATTTTCAGCCGTTTGTCCTGGCTGCTGCGAAATCCCGGGCCCAGTATCCGTACACCCGGACGCTGGAGCGGGCCATCAAGACCTACCGTCCCGTATAACCTATTCCTCCCAAACCAGGTACGCCGAAACGAGCCAGTGGTTCATCTTGTCGCCGTCGATGGGCTGGGCGTCCGGGATGCTGATGGTGAGGCGGTGCATGCCCGCGGCCAGTTCGCCGAGCGGGGCGTCGTAGGGTTCGGCCTGGGAACCGGGGCACCAGCCGGAGCGGGAGAGGTCGGAGGACGCGATTTCGCGGATGATGTCATCCGGGCTGAGCGGCGGACGGGGACCGTCCCTCCGCGTGACAACCGGCTGTCCGTTGCGGAGGTACCAGATGCCGGACGTGGGGTTGAAACGGCGGAAAGACGAGCAGTCCGTGCGCCAGGGAATGAAGTCGAGGACGGGCGTTCCGTCCACGGAGACGAGATTCCGCTGTTTCGTGAACTCGTCGCCCTCGCTATGCCCGCCATGGCCCGTCACGATGTACCGCAGGGAGGCCTTGGAGGCGAACTTCGGCAGTTCGAAATCCACCGTCAGGTCCTTCCGGGCGAAGATGTCGGGATACTCCTGGCCTACATAGTAGACCGTGTTCACGAGCGGGGTGACATGCCCGCGGGGGATGGGTTCATACTTGCATTCGGTTTCCTTCACGTCGATATCGACACTGGCCAGATACCCTTCCGCGGTCCAGGTGTCGATGAAGACACCCACCCAGGCCTCGCCCTTGAGGAGCGGGTAGAGGTCGGTGATATCGGCCTCCCAGACGGCTTCCGGGGCCCATTCGTCGATGTAGACAGGCTTCCGGGAACGGTAGGTGGAGGTGTCCCGGCGGCTGTAGTAGCCCACGCCGAAAGGGGTCATGAAGCGCATGAGTTCCACCGTGGGCTCGAAGTCGGGCCCCGGAACGGTGCCGACGAGCTTCTCGTAGCGGGTGGAATCGACCTCCGGCCAGGCGGCCTCGCCCTTGGCGACGGACAGGATGTTCACTTTGGGCCCCTTCGCGGGAATGACGAACACGGAGCCGGACTTGTCCCAGCGGTCGCCGTCGGATTCCACGCGGACGGTGAGTTTCACGTCCACTTTCCGCTTGTAGTCGGGCACCTGGACCTTCTTGAGGATGATCCGCCCGTTCGTGAGGTGGACGATGCCTTCCGCGTCGGCGTCGGTGAAGCCGCCCAGGCTGTCCGGCAGGAACTGGACGTGGGCGTGGTCGAACACGGTGAGATGTGTGTCGCCGACGGCCCGGTAAGTACGGGTGCAGGCGGTCGTGGCGAGTACCGCCGCCAGGCTGAGGATCAAGTATTTGCGCATAGTGTCGTTAATTTGCGGTGATGACCTGTCCGGCGCCTTTGTACAGTTTCACGGGGCCGTCCAGGAGGATGGCGAGGACCGTGATGCCCGGGTCCAGCGCCTGTTCAGGAACGTCGATCTCCAGCAGGCCGGGGATGTCGTTCCAGTATACCTTGTTATAGACTTTGTAGTTGAGCATGTTTCCGCTTCCGACCACCCAGACGCGCTGGACCTGGTTCATGATGCCCTTGATCTCCACCGCGCCGATGGGACGGTAGGGAAGGTACACGTACAGGATGTCACCGGCCTGGTTCAGCGTGGTGTAGCCGGGGGCGAAGCCGGCGGGAATGCCCGCCCGGGTGCCGTAGACGGCCTCCTTGTGCTTCTTGGTCCATCGGCCCAGTTCCTTCAGGACGGCCACCTGCTCCTCCGGGATGGTCCCGTCCGCGCGGGGGCCGATGTCCAACAGGAGGTTCCCGCCCATGGACAGGCAGTCCACGAAGGTCTTCAGGACCATCTGCGGAGTCTTGAAGTTGAGGTCCGTGTGCTGGAATCCCCAGGAGTCGTTGATGGTATAGCACAGCTCCCAGTACCGGTCCTCGGGCCGGACGGTCGGGACGCCCTGCTCGGGGGTGCCGTAATCGCCGTAGCCCTGGATGCGGGAGTTCACGATGACGTCCTTGTTGTAGGAGGCGAGCAGGTCGATGATCTCGGGCGCATGCCAGGTCTCGGCGCTCTGCTCCCAGTCCCCGTCGAACCAGAAGAGATCGGGCTTGTAGGCCTTCGAGAGCTCGGTGAGCTGGGCCTTGTCAAAGTCCACGAACCGCTGCCAGCGGGCGGGATCGTCCGCGATGGCATAGCGGGTTTCGTCCTTGGTGAAGTTGGGGTAGTCGGGGTGGGACCAGTCCAGCAGGGAATAGTAGAGGCCCAGTTTCAGCCCCCGCTTCCGCGCTTCCTTGACAAAGGGCGTCAGGACGTCGCGGCCTGCCGGCGTCTGTTTCGGAACACTCAGGTCGGAGGCCTTGGTATCCCAGAGGGCGACGCCGTCGTGGTGCTTGGACGTGATCACGGTGTATTTCGCCCCGCTCTCCCGGATGAGGTCCGCCCAGTAGGCCGGGTCGTACTTCCCGGCCGTGAAGCCGGCTTTCTGCGCCATGTATTGCTCGTAGGGGAGGTACTTGTTGTAGAAGGACCAGCTTTCGGACACGCCGTCCACGGCATAGATCCCCCAGTGGATGAAGATGCCCAGCTTGGCGCTGTCGAACCAGGCCATCCGGGCCGTCTTCTGCTCCGCCGTCTCGCCGGCCCGCTGCGCCTGCAGCGGAAGAAGGGCGGACAAAAGCGCGATACAAAGGAGAGGAAGTCTTTTCATAGGTGCAAAGATAGCATTTTCCAAAGATTTTGGCCATCTTTGCATGTTATGAATGTGGAAACGAGATTATATCGGATCGGCGGGCACACGGTGTGCGTGCGGCTGGAGAATCCCTGGACCTTCAAGGCCCTGACGGAGCAGCAGACCGCGCTCGTGGGCCGTCTCCACAGGGGGGAGGATATCGGCATCGAAACGGTCCCGGCGGACCGGCAGGAGCAGTTCTCCATCAACGACGCCTTGATGGGCCGGGAAGCGATGACGCGGGAGATCTGGGATACGCTGGACGACGCCGCCCGCGAGGAGTACCGCCATGCCTTGGATTTCCTGCAGTATGCGCCGTTCGAAGTGGCGGAAGGCGAACCCGTCTTCACCCTGACGGTCCGGGCGGAGGTCCCGGCCTGGCTGGAGGAGACGCGCCCGCAATGGGCCCTGGCCACGGCCGTGGATGAAATCGCGCCCTACTATTACGGCTATACCTTCGAAGGCAAGACCATCTACGAGTACCTGGTGACCCGGGAAGTCCGGGCCGGTTATTTTGTGATGAACCAGGACTATACGGAAGGGGAGTACTACCCGTGCCCCCGCATCGGCGGCCGGACGACCCTGTTCCAGCTGAACACCTCCCTGATGATCCAGTACACCTTCGCCACGGCGGGGCTCTGGACGCTGCTCCTTCATGCGTCGGTCACGCGCTGCGAGGGACGCGGCAACCTTTTCTTCGGCGTGAGCGGCACCGGAAAGAGCACGCACAGCCGCCTGTGGCACGATTACATCCCCGGAACGGACCTCATGAACGACGACAATCCCATCGTCCGCTATGAGGACGGACGCTTCCTTGTCTATGGTTCACCCTGGAGCGGCAAGACGGCCTGCTATCGCAACGTCGTCGCCCCGGTGAACGCCCTCGTGCGGCTGGAGCAGTTCCCGGAGAACCGGATTTCGCGCCTGGAGCCCCTCCAGGCCTATGCCAGTGTCATCGCCGCCGTCTCCACCATCCGCTGGAACCACGACATCATGTCGCTTCTCGTCCCCACCATCGAACGTGTCGCCATGACCGTTTCCTGCTACCAGCTCAAATGCCGTCCCGACGAAGAGGCGGCCCGACTCTGTAAAAAAACCATTCAGCCATGAAGATAGGAATCTGCAACGACCACGCGGGTGTGGCGTACAAGAAAAAACTGATGAAGATGCTGCGCGAGCGCGGCATCGAGGTCGTCAACTATGGGACCGACTCCGAGGTAAGCTGCGACTATCCCGACTTCGCCCACCGGCTCGCCGAGGCGGTCGAAAAGGGAGAAGTGGAACTGGGCATCGCCCTCTGCGGCACCGGCAACGGCATGGCCATCACCCTGAACAAGCACCAGGGCATCCGCGCCGGCCTCGCCTGGTGTTCCGAGGTGGGCCGTCTCGTGAAGGCCCACAACAACGCGAACGTGCTGGTCCTCCCGGCCCGTTTTATCCCGTACCGCATCGCCTCCAACATCGTCCGCACCTGGCTGGACACCGCCTTCGAAGGCGGACGCCACCAGCGCCGCATCGACAAGATGCCCTGCCGATGAGTTTTTTCCAGCCCGCTTCCGGGACGGTCCTGTCCCACGACATCGCCGACTACCCGGACGGCATCGTCCTGCCCATCGACAAACCCTATCGGTGGACGTCGGCCGATGTCATCCGGAAAGTCAAGTTTGCGGCCTTCCGGCACTTCCGCAAGAAGAACCTGAAGGTGGGCCATGCGGGTACGCTGGACCCGCTGGCGACGGGCGTGCTGCTCGTGTGCCTCGGCCCGGCCTGCAAGCGCGCGCAGGAGTTCCAGGACCATGACAAGGAGTACGTCGCTGGCATCCGTTTCGGCGCCACGACGCCTTCCTACGACCTGGAAAAGGAAGTGGACCGGACCTTTCCTCATGACCAGGTGACGGAGGAGGCCGTCCGCGCCGTCCTCCCGTCTTTCCTGGGCCCGCAGGAGCAGGTCGCGCCGCTTTTCAGCGCCAAGTCCGTGGACGGTGTCCGCGCCTACGAAATGGCCCGCAAACTGTACCGCAACGCGCAGAAAGGCGTCCTGGGCCCGGACTTTGACGCGGCCGCCCTCGAAACTCTCCACCGCAGCCGCATCACCATTTCGGAACTGGAATTACTGGATTTTGTGGAGGCATCCGCTGAACCTTCGCGGACGAACTTTTTTTCTCCCGAAAAAAGGTCGAAAAAAAGTTGTCCGACTCCGGATGCGGATGCCGCGTGCACCCAGACTGTCATTTCGAGCAACGCCGCAGGCGGAGTCGAGAAATCTGCCTCATCGAGGATCAACGTGGCGGACACGTCTTCGTTGGGCCTGCCCGAGGCGAAGATCCGGATTGCGTGCTCGAAGGGGACGTACATCCGCGCCTTTGCCCGCGACCTCGGTGAAGCCCTCGGCACCGGCGCCCACCTGTCGGGCCTGGTGCGTACGAAAACAGGCGCCTTCCGCCTGGAAGACGCCCTGTCTCTTGAGGAAGCGTTGGCCCTGCTGGCCGACTAATCTTTTTTCGGCATTCCCGCCGAAAATGCTTACATTTGTAAATTGTTAATTGTCATTTCGAGATAGTCGAGAACGCTATGGAAAGAAGAACACGCGTCCGTTTTGCCCCGTCTCCGACCGGTCCGCTCCACATGGGCGGCGTCCGGACGGCCCTGTATAACTACCTGTATGCCAAGCAGCACGGAGGTGATTTCATCCTCCGGATCGAGGATACCGACTCCAACCGGTTCGTCCCGGGTGCGGAGGAGTACATCATCGAAGCGCTGCGCTGGTGCGGCATCGTGCCCGACGAGGGCGTGGATGCCGACGGCAAGATCGTGGAGTCCTCGACCCCGCAGCATCCGCACGCGCCCTACCGCCAGAGCCAGCGGCGTCCCCTGTACCGGGACTTCGCCGACCAGCTGGTCGAGGCCGGGTGGGCCTACTACGCGTTCGATACGCCCGAGGAACTGGACGCCTGCCGCAAGGCCGCCGAAGCGGAAGGCCAGACCTTCACCTACAATGCCGTGACGCGCATGTCCCTGCGCAACTCCCTCACCCTTTCCCCGGGCGAGGTGGAGCACCTGCTGGCGGAAACGACGGGCTGGACCATCCGCTTCAAGATGCCCCAGAACCGGGTGGTGGAGATGGACGACCTCATCCGCGGCCACATCTCCGTCAATACGGACACCCTGGACGACAAGGTTCTCTGGAAGCGGGCCGACGAACTCCCGACCTACCACCTCGCCAACATTGTGGACGACCATCTGATGGAGATCTCCGAGGTCATCCGCGGCGAGGAGTGGCTTCCGTCCCTGCCGCTGCATTACCTGCTGTACGAGGCGTTCGGATGGACCGATACCATGCCCCGTTTCGCGCACCTGTCGCTGCTGCTCAAGCCGGACGGCAAGGGCAAGCTCTCCAAGCGCGACGGCGACCGGCTGGGGTTCCCGGTGTTCCCGCTGCGTTGGGTCAATGCCGAGGGTGAAGTTTCCCGCGGTTACCGCGAGGACGGCTATTTCCCGGAGGCCTTCGTGAACATGCTCGCCTTCCTGGGCTGGAACCCGGGCGACGACACCGAACTCTACACCCTCGACGAGCTGGTTCCGGTGTTCTCGCTGGAGCGCGTCATCAAGTCCGGCGCCCGTTTCAACGCCGACAAGGCCAAGTGGTATAACAAGGAATATCTCCGGGCCAAGCCGGCCGAAGAGCTGGCCGACCTGTACGCCCCCATCCTGGAGAAACACGGCATCAAGGTCGTGGACTGCCCCGCCTGCGCCCTTGTGGCCGGTTCGGAGCTCTCTCCGGAAGGATTTGACTTCCAGAACCATATCTTCACGAAAGACTATGTGGCCCGCGTCGTCGAAACCCTGCGGGACCGTGCCACCTTCGTCTCCGACTTCTGGGACGCCGCCCCCTATCTGTTCGTCGCCCCCGAGGACTACGCCGTCTTCGACATCAAGGCCGGCGCCGCCGTCGCTGCGCCGGAGAGAGTCGATCCCCGCGCCAAAGTGTACGACGATACGGCCACCGCTCCCTTCCTGGCTAAGGACGTGGACAAGTTCTGGAAACCGGAATGGTACGAGTACTGCTTCGAGGTGTGCCAGCACATCACCGGCCGCGAGTTCGGCTTCGATGACCTGGAAGTCTATCGCGGCCCGCTGGAAGTCCCGGCCCTGGAGAAGGAACTCGAGGACTACATCAAGATGCGCGAATATCCGATGGGCAAGGTGATGAACAGCCTGCGCCTCGCCCTCACGGGCAGCGCCAGCGGCCTCGGCATCGCCGCGATCATCTCCTTGATCGGCCGCAAGGAATTCGCCCGCCGGATGACCTATATCGCCAATAAGCTGGGGCGGATCTAGCCCCGACCAATGGTCAATCAGCGATTATCCAGCTACTTAGCTTCGCAGAGGTGCACCTTCAAGTGCACCTCTGCGAGTTTATCTATTGATCAATCAGTCACTTGACTGTTCGGAGGTGCACCGCCAGGTGCACCTCTGCGAAGCTAAGTAATTGATTAGTCGCTTCTTAAACGAAGATCCCCGGTGAGGAATCACCGGGAATCATTGAATAGCAGATAGATAATAAACGCATTGGGTGGAACTGCCCCAGGCGTTATTTTTTCCCTTCATGCGCGCGGCGGATGGCCGGAACGGCCTCCAGCTCGCTGATGCTTTCGCCGGGCTCCACGCACAGGCAGGGCTTGGTGTCCTCCGTGTAGCGGAAGCGGCGGGTGGGTTCGGCCGTGTTGAAGCCGACCTTGATCGACGGGGCCATCTCGGGGAGGGGCACTTCCGCGCCCTTGTAGACGGTCTCCCACTGGAAGTCCCGGTCGATGATCACGATGTTCCCCAGGTTCACGTCCGTGATGTGGCCCAGCTGGCCCATGTCGAAGCCGGTGACGATGGCGGTGATCCGCACCTTGTCGCCGATCTCGGGATCGTCGTCCCAGATGAGGCCCTTCTTGAAGCGGTTGGCGCTGCCGGTGTACTGGGTGATCATCTCGTCGATGGTCTCCAGTTCCTTCATCTTGATGCCG
>ONJB01000072.1 GCA_900318015.1 uncultured Bacteroidales bacterium
GGCCTTGGGATCATAGACCCACACGTCGTCCGCCATGCCGCCCCGGTAGTACTTCCAGGTGCGGAATTCGCGCATCACGCGGTTGTAGGCCAGCTTCTTTCCGTCCGGGGAATAGGAGCAGAAACCGCCTTCCGGGAGGGGAATCTCGGCCGGCATCCCGCCTTCGGGGCCCACGGTCCAGAGCTTGCCCGGGAAGCCGTCGCCGATGCGGTTGCGGTACACGATCTTCTTCCCGTCGGGGGACCAGCCCATCACGATGTTGTTCGGGCCCATGCGGTCGCCCAGGTCGTCACGGCCGTTGGTGGACGTGTACGTGAGCCGGACGGGTTCGCCGCCCGTGGCCGGGATCAAATAAACCTCCCGGTTCCCGTCATATTCGCCCGTGAAGGCGATGCTCTTCCCGTCGGGAGAGAAACGGGCGAACATTTCGTAGCCGATGTGCGAGGTGAGCCGCCGGGCCACACCGCCCTGGATGGGCACGGTCCAAAGGTCGCCGGCGTAGGAGAAGGCGACCTCGGTGCCGTTTGTGGCGGGGAAACGCAGCAGGCGGGCCTCATCGGCCCGTGCGGAAACGCCGGCTGCCAGGGCGGCGGCCAGCGCAAGGATGGTAAAAGAATGCTTCATATCAGGTGTTTATGGTATTCTTTTACAAACATACGAAAAAAAAGGGACTTCCGCCACCTAATCGCACCGGATCCGCTCGACCTGCCCCTTCTTCCGCTGCAGGTTCTCCAGGTCCAGCGTCCCGTTCAGGAACGGAGCCGGATCCGTCAGGGCGTCGGACTTGAGTTTCCCGGTCGGAGGATCGACCGCGAAGGCGGCCATGAGGTCCAGGTGCTTGTTGGGGACGTCGGTGTCGTCGAAGGCGTTGCCCGTCTTTCCGGTGTAGCCGATCAGGTCCCCGGCGAACACCCGGTCGCCCTTCGCGAAGGGTTTTCCGGTGCGGGGATTGACCGCGACCGGCGTCCCGTGTCGCAGATGCGAATACTGCAGGAACACTTTCCCGGTATATCCTTTCACCTCGTTCTCGGTGACGATGACGTTCCCGAAGGACTTCTCCTCGTACCGGTCCGGATGGTTGGTTTCCGTCCGGAGGACGTATCCGGAATACATCGAATACACCGGTGTCCCGGGCTTCGCGTACAGGTCGATGCCCCAGTGATACCGGGGCGATCCGTCCTCGTAGTAGCCCCGCAGCGCCTTGAAGGTGCCGTTGACATAGCTCCCGCTGCCGGTGGCGGCCACGGACATCCGCTGGAGCGGGTTCGCGACGCCGCGCTCCAAGTCCATGCACGGGCCGCTATCCTCGTACCAGGCTGTCGCCCCGATGTCATGGGTCACTTTCCAGGGGAAATAAGGCCGCTTTTCCCCGGCGAAATCGCCGGTCCACCGGCCGAAGTCCAGGATCATGAACGTGTGTTTGGGGAAACAGCCGATGGTCGCCCAGCTCCCGGAACTGTACGTCCCGCATCCTTTTACATCCACATAGTCGGGCAGGTTGGTCGTGATGCTGACGGTATACTGCGGATGGGGAAGGAGGACCGCGCTCTTTCGCGCCGGGTCCGTTTCCGGTTTTTCGGCCAGGCAGACCGCCGTCTCCAGCTCCCATCCGTCCGGATTCCCGCCCGTCCTGGTGTCCGGTGCCGGCCGGTACAGTTTCAGGTAGCGCAGCCCGCTTTTCCCGTCGGCTTCCTTTTTGGACAGGAGCCGGGACTCCCGGAGGAGGCCGCCCTGGTAGTTTTCCACCCGGAAGACTCCGCCTTCCGGTGTGGACAGGAGGACGGCCCCCGTGAATCCCGGCATGTCCAGGTAATCGAAATCCGGGTGACTGCCGGCATACTGCGCCTCGGCGACCATGGCGGCGACGAACCGGTAGCGGACACCGTCCTGCAGGGTTTCGACGTAAAATTTCCGGATGGCGGTGGCGGCGCCGATGTCGGGCGTCAGGTCCGTTCCGTACTCGGCGAGCGAAGGTTCTCCGTCGGGAAAGAAGGGAATCTGGATGAAGGTGATGTCTCCGAAACGGACGTTCCGCGTATGCTCCGTGTTTAGGAGGTCGCCCAGCGTGACGGTCTTGCCATCCGTCCGCGTACCGGTGTTGCCGGGGAGAAGATTGTAGGAAGACAGGTTGCCGTAGAGCGGCACCTGCGCGGTGGGAATACGGCGGTCCCGGACGGCGTCCGGCCCGCCGGCATCCGGACCCGCCTCCTTGCCGCACGCGGCGACGAGGAGGACAGCCGGAATCAAGAATCTTGTTGCAGTGCGCATGACCAGGGTTTTAAGGAAAACAAATCCGCACCGCGGACCCTCCGCGGCGGAGTTACGAAAAACCCGGAAAAGACTCGGGGGCGGGCGCTCTCCGGCCGGAGAGCCCCAGTGGCTCAGACCCACAGGGTTCAGATGGGGGCGCCTGTAACCAAGGCTTGAACGCTACGTCCCGCACCCTTCGCAGTCTGAGAGCAAAGATAGGAGATAAACCGGAAAAACAAAAGAACGGCGCCCGAAAAGGACGCCGTTCCTTGAACTTTTTCAGCCGGGGGATTACTCGGCCTTGCCGTCGGAACCGAGGACGTTGACGATCTTGTGGATGTACATCTTCTTCATCTCCTCGCGGGCCGGCTTGAGGTACTGGCGGGGATCGAAGTGGCTCGGGTTCTCGGCCATGTGCTTGCGGATGGCAGCGGTCATCGCCAGGCGGCTGTCAGAGTCGATGTTGATCTTGCAGACGGCGCTCTTGGCGGCCTCGCGGAGCTGCTCCTCGGGGATGCCGACCGCGTTCGGCAGGTTGCCTCCGTACTTGTTGCACATGTCGACATATTCCTGCGGGACGGAGGAAGAGCCGTGGAGGACGATCGGGAAGCCGGGGAGCTTCTTTTCGATCTCGTGGAGGACGTCGAAGGCGAGCGGCGGAGGGATCAGACGGCCGGTCTTCGGGTCGCGGGTGCACTGCTCCGGGGTGAACTTGTAGGCGCCGTGGGAGGTGCCGATGGAGATGGCGAGGGAGTCGCAGCCGGTGCGGGTGGCGAAGTCGATGACCTCTTCCGGCTTGGTGTAATGGGATTCCGCGGCGGAAACCTCATCCCGGAAACCTCATCCTCGACACCGGCGAGCACGCCGAGTTCGGCCTCGACGGTCACGTCGTACTGGTGGGCGTATTCCACGACCTTCTTGGTGAGGGCGATGTTCTCCTCGTAGGGGAGGGAGGAAGCGTCGATCATCACGGAAGAGAAGCCCGTGTCCACGCAGCTCTTGCAGGTCTCGAAGCTGTCGCCGTGGTCCAGATGGAGGCAGATCTGCGGGTTGGCCCAGCCGAGTTCCTTGGCGTAGGCGACGGCACCCTCGGCCATGTAGCGGAGAAGGGTGGCGTTGGCATAGTTGCGGGCGCCCTTGGAAACCTGGAGGATGACCGGGGATTTGGTCTCGGCAGCGGCCTGGATGATGGCCTGGAGCTGCTCCATGTTGTTGAAATTGAACGCAGGGATGGCGTAACCGCCGTCGACAGCCTTGGCAAACATCTCACGGGTGTTCACAAGACCTAATTCTTTGTAAGAAACCATAGTTATAAAGTGTTAAACAGATATCGCTACTTTAACCATCCGCAAATTTAGCAATTTTTTCGTATTTTTGTATCATCATCCATGCACAATAGGACCATGAACAAAGTATTGATTTTCTCCGCGCCCTCCGGCTCGGGCAAAAGCACGGTCGTAAACCATATCCTGAGCGGCCACAAGGGTATCGAGTTTTCCGTCTCGGCCACCTCCCGGCCGCCGCGCGGCGAGGAGAAGGACGGGGTGGAGTATTTCTTCTACTCCGCCGACATCTTCCGCCTCCTGGTGCGGGACGACAAGTTCGTCGAGTTCGAGGAAGTCTATCCCGACCGCTTCTACGGCACGCTCAAGGCGGAAGTGAACCGCATCTGGGCCCGCGGGAACGTCATCATCTTCGACGTGGACGTCAAGGGCGGGGTGAACCTCAAGAAATACTTCGGCGACCAGGCCCTTTCCGTCTTCATCCAGGCTCCTTCCGTGGAGGTCCTCCGGCAGCGTCTCATCGGGCGCGGCACGGATTCCGCCGAGGACATCGAGAAGCGCGTCGCCAAGGCGGCCGAGGAAATGACCTACGCCCCCCAGTTCGACAAGGTCCTCATCAACGACGACCTCGCCACCGCGCTGGCGGAGGCCGATGCCATGGTCGATGCGTTCCTGGCCGAATGAGAATTGCGGTTTATTCCGGGAGTTTCAACCCGTTGCATATCGGCCATCAGGCCATCATGGAGTATCTGACGCTGGATGCGGCGTTCGATTGGGTGTACCTGGTGGTGTCGCCGCAGAGTCCGTTCAAGGGGGCGGAGAATGCGCTGACGGGGAGGGAACGGTATGAGGCGGCCGTTGCGGCCGTGAAACGGCATCCGGAGATCCGGGTCTGGGTCGATGACATCGAACTCGGGATGGAACCGCCGCATTATACGATCCGTACGCTGGATGCCTTGCAGGCGCGGGAACCGGAGAACGAGTTCACGCTGGTCATCGGCGCGGACAACCTGGAAAGCTTTCCACGCTGGCGGGAGCACGAGCGGATCCTGAAGGAATACGGGGTCGTGGTCTTTCCTCGGAAGGGCTTTCACCGCGGTTACCTGAAGGCCCGTCTCCTGCGCGAGTGCCCGGACTACCGCATCGAACTGCTGAAAGCGCCCCGCATCGACATTTCTTCCACCGAGATCCGCGACGGCCTCGCCGCCGGCCGCGACATGTCGGCCTGGCTCATGTAAACTATGAACATCGAAACTGAAAAAAAGTTCCTCGTCCTGGACGATGGATTCAAGGCGCAGGCGGTCAAGTCCTACCGCATCCGCCAGGGCTATCTGGCCCACGACAGCGGCCGGACGGTCCGCGTACGCATCCGGGACGACCAGGGTTTCCTGACCATCAAGGGCCCGTTCCTCCTTGCCGGAAGCCGTCCCGAATGGGAGAAGGAAATCTCCCTGCAGGAGGCCGAGGACCTGTTCGCGCTGTGCAAGCCGGGCAGCGTGGACAAGACGCGCTGGATCGTACCGGCGGGCATCCGCAAGTTCGAGGTGGACGAGTTTCACGGGGAGAATGAAGGCCTGGTCATGGCCGAAATCGAACTGGGAAGCCCGGACGAGCCGTTCGAAAGACCGTCCTGGCTGGGACAGGAGGTCACGGAAGACGGGCGGTATTACAACGGCTATCTGGCCACGCATCCTTTCAAGACCTGGTAATCCAGGTTTTTTCGTATCTTTGCACCAGAGGATGGTGCTGCGGCCGGGAGTCTTCCCGGCGAGCTCAATAGGGAAGCCGGTGGGAATCCGGAACTGTGCCCGCAGCTGTGTCGTCCGTAACGGCTCCGAATCGATGCCATTGAAGAGATTGCCGGTCACGCCGGCAATGACGGATTCTTCGAGAAGGCCGGAGCCGGGACCAGTCAGAAGACCTGCCATCGTCAAGTTGCACAATCGGGCTCGGGGACAAGTCCGTGTGGGAACGTAAACTTTGTTTTTCAATGAAAAAAGCAACGCTGCTTTTGCTGTGCGGTGCGCTGGCCTTCTGCGCGTGCCGCAAGGACCCTGTGCCGGAGCCGCCGTCCAAGGATGCGGACCTGACCGGCCAGAAAGTCGATGTCTCCGGTTTCCCGGAATCGACCCGGAAACTGTTCGTCCTGAACGAGGGGGGCATGGGCTCCAACAACGCGAGCCTGGATTTCCTCCGGTTCTCCGACGGAAACTACGTCACGGGCGCTTTCAAGAAGATGAATCCGAGTGTGGGCGCCGGCCTCGGCGACGTGGGCAACGATATCGCGGTCCAAGGGGATGAACTCTGGATGGTCGTGAACAATTCCGGCATCGTGGAGGTCGTCTCCGCCAAAGACGAGACGGAAATCGCCGCCATCGCGGTTCCCACCCCGCGGAATCTGGCCTTTGACGACCAATATGCCTATGTGACTTCCTGGGCGGGAGCCTATGCGTCAGGAAGCTATGACGAGAACGGCTATTACGTCATCACGGATTCCAAGAACCCGAAGGGCCAGGTATACCGGATTGACCTGAAAACCAAGAAGTTGGCTGGGAGCGTCGAGGTGGGTTACCAGCCGGAAGGGATTGCATCCTACGACGGGAAACTCTATGTCGCAAACTCCGGCGGTATTTCCAGTCAACTGCCTCCGGACTATTCATATGACAATACCGTCAGCATCATCGACACCAAGAGCTTCAAGGTTACCCAGGCCGTGGCGGTACAGGTGAACCTGAAGAATGTCTATTCCGACGGGAAAGGCAACATTTATGTGACGTCGCTGGGGGATTACTGGAGCACTCATTCAGGATTGTACCGGATCCAGACGAAAATCGGAAGTGAAGACACTGTCTCCAAGGTATCGGATTATGTGAGCGTTTCCTCCCTGTGCGGGGATACGGTCTACTGCATCGGCACCGATTCGGAATTCGACTGGTCGGCCGCCCATGTCTACAAGGCCTGGTGCGTCCAGGGTGGAAACAAGAAGGATTGGAACTTGAATGTTGCCGCGACAACCCTGTACAGCCTGTATGCGCTGGATGCCGATACCTTCTTCGTCGGGGATGCGGGAGATTATTTCAACCCCGGCACCGTCTCTTGTTACTACAAAGGCGCCAAGCGCTGGAGCGTAGACGCCGGCGTCTGCCCGGGTCATTTCGCCGCGTATTGAGTTGCGTAAGCGCGCTGTCATAGCGCTGGCCGCCGCCTTGTCCGCCCCCTGGAGCCTGCCGGCCCAGGAGGCGGATACGCTTGCGGCGGCGACCGTCTACTCCGTCCAGGCCTTTCCCGTGGTCCGGGCGGCCGAGGAGGTCGACCTGTCCGGCGCTTTAGCGGCGCCGGCGCAGGTGGCGGATGTCCTCCGCCGGTTCACCGGAGTCCAGGTCAAGGACTACGGAGGCGTGGGCGGCCTGAAGACGGTGAATGTACGGAGCCTCGGCAGCGAGCATGTGGGCGTCTTCCTGGACGGGATCCAGGTGGACAACGCCCAGAACATGCAGGTGGACCTGGGCCGGTTCTCCGTGGACGGAATCGGACGGATTACGCTCTATAACGGACAGAAGACCAGCCGTTTGCAGACTGCCAAGGAGTATGCGTCCGGGGCTTCGGTCCATCTGGACGGCGAGCGCCCCCTGCTCCTGGACAAGGACGGGGGAAAGGTGCGGCTCCAGGGCGGTTCCTTCGGAACCTTCCAACCCTCGCTGCAATGGGACAGGGACCTGGGGCCGGTGATCCTCCGCGTGTCGGCCGAGGGGATGACCAGCTCCGGAAAATACAAGTTCCCGTTTTTCGATACCACCCTGGTGCGGGAGAACGGGGATATCAGGAGCCTCCGCCTGGAATCGGCCCTGTTCGGCCGGCTCAGGCGGGGGGACTGGCGCCTCCGCCTGTACGGCTACGGCTCGGAACGGGGCTTCCCCGGACCGGTCATCCGGCGCGCCTCGGGATTTCCTTTCAGCGCCGAGCGCCAGGCGGACCGCAACCTTTTCCTACAGGGCGGCTGGAACCAGGACTGGACGCCCCGCTACTCCTCTGCGGTCCGGTTCAAGTACGCCGATGATTACATCCATTACGACACCCATCCGGAAAAGAATCCGATGGCCCTGCCGTACGACCTGCACTATCACCAGCGTTCCGGATACCTGTCCCTGGCCCAGTCGCTGGTCCTGGCCGATCCGTGGTCCGTGGACCTGAGTACGGATGTGCAGCGGAATGCGCTGGATTCCGATGCCGGGCAGTCCGTCACCCCGCGACGGACCGTCTTCACGGGAGTGCTGGCCACCCGGCTGGCTTGGGACCGCTTTCGTATGGCGGCCCATCTGGTGTATCAAGGGGCCTGGGACCGGTTCCGGACTCCGAATGCGGGTGGCTGGTCCCGGGAAAACACGTACCGGGATGCGTGGATGCCCTCTTTCAGCGTGTATTATGCGCCTTTCCGATGGCTGGAACTGGACGGATTCCTCAAGCGGAGCTACCGGCTTCCGTCCTTCAACGACCTCTATTATTCCCAGATGGGCAATTCCGCGCTGGTCCCGGAATCCGCCGCCCAGGCCGGTGCCGACATCCGGTTCCATCATGTTGCCGGACCTTGGTCCTGGGAGAGCCGGATATCACCCTATTTGAACCGGGTGACGGACAAGATCGTCGCCATCCCGACTTCTTCGCAGTTCCGGTGGACGATGCTCAACATCGGCCGGGTGGATGTCACGGGCCTGGATGTGCGGTTGGAAGCCCGGTTCCACCGGCAGGACTGGACGGTGGAGGCCGTACTCCGGTACAGCTTCCAACAGGCGCTGGACCGAAGCGATCCGGCCGGAAGCACGTTCGGGAACCAGATTCCCTATATTCCGCGGCATAGCGGAGGGATCGACCTCGTCGCCGGCTGGCGGAACTGGACGTTGTCCTGGAATACGGTCGTGACCGGGGAGCGCTGGTCCCGGACGGCCAACACCCCGGATTACCGCATCGCGCCGTGGACGGTCAGTGATGCGGGCCTGACCCGGACCATCGATTTGCCCGCTTCCGGCAGCCGGGCAAAGAAACCGGCGCTGGAAGCGGGCATGGTGGTCAGGAACGTCTTCGACCGGCCTTATCAGGTGGTCCAGGGCTATCCGATGCCTGGAATCAACCTGATGCTGTCCGTCACATATTCCTGGTAGGTCTTACAGGACCTGGATGAGTTCGACGACGAACTTCAGGGCGCTGTACGGCGGGATGGCGTTGCCGGCTCCGCGCTCGCCATAGGCGAGGTCGTACGGCAGGTAGAGCTCGTACTTGGAGCCTTCCGCCATCAGCTGGAGGCCTTCGGTCCAGCCCTTGATGACCTGGTTCAGGCCGAAGACGGCCGGTTCGCCCCGTTTGTAGGAGCTGTCGAAGATCTGTCCGTTCGGGAAGGTACCCTCATAGTGGCACTTCACCTGGCTGGTGGCCGTTGGTTTCTTGCCGAAGCCCTGTTTCAGGACCTTGTACATGAGGCCGCTGCCGGTGGCGCGGACCTGCGGGTCGCGGGCGGCCTTGGCGAGGAACTTCTCGCCTTCTTCCTTCGCGGCGGCGCCGGCTGCGGCGGCCCGCTCGGAAGCCTCTTCCTCCATCTCCTTGTAGAACTGCTCGAGAGCCTCGCCGGCCTCCTCCATCGAGATGGCGAGTTCCTCCCCCTGGAGCATGGCCTTCAAGCCGGCCACGAAATCGTCGAAATTGAGCCCGTGCACTCCGTTCTGGAGCAGGTTGCCGGCCAGGCTCATGCCGAATGCATAACTTTTCTTGTCCATAGCTTAAATTCTAGAGCCACATGAGTAAGTCCGTTCCCAAATCTTCCCCCGCGAGCCCGGAAGAGGCCCGTACCTGGTTCGTCGAACATTTTTCGGCGTGCGCCGATCTGGATACGCGCCTGATTCCCGACCTGCATGCTGGCGGGCCGGGCGAGATGAAGCGGGTGGAATGTCCCATTGCGTTTGGAGCCAAGGACCTGGATGCGCTTCGCCAGCGTTTCTCCTGCGACGCGGACATCCTGCTGACCACCGCTTTCGGTGTCACCGTTTCCGTCTGGAATGCCGATACGAAGGCGTTCTTCCCGACGGGAGGCGGCCAGCGGCCGGTCCTGGTGGAATGGACTCCGGAACAGTCCCTGGAAGAACTGGTCCGGAACCGGCAGGAACAGGCCGAGGGCGCGGCCCGATTCGGGGACTATACCTACGAAGACTGTGTCCGTGACTTGGGACCGGGATTCTCCGTCTCTTTCGACGGCCCCGATGACCCGGAAGCCGAAGTGGGGGACGATGCCCTTGCCTTCCGGCTGACGGACGCCGGCAAGGGCGGATTCAAGCTGGTGTGCCAGTTCCGTTCCGACCAGTACTCGGAGGGTATCCTGCAGCAGTTTGCGGACAGCTTCTCCGCCTGCCTGCTGTCCATGGGAAAGGCCGACAAGGTAAGTGACCTTGAGTTTGCGACGGAAAAGCAGGTGGCCGAGACCGATTCCTTCAACCCGGAACCCTTCCCCGGCGACCCGGATGTGACTCTCCTGGACCTCTTCCGCGAGAATGTCGCCAAGTACCCCGACCATCCGGCCGTCGTCTTCCGCGATACGACGCTCACCTATGCCGAACTGGACGCGTTGACGGACCGGCTCGCCGCCTATGTCGCTTCGGTCGTGAAGCCCGGCGGCGTGGTGTCCGTCATCCTCAACCGGAACCAGTTCATGGTCGTCGCTCCGCTCGGTGTCCTGAAGGCCGGCTGCGCCTATGAGCCGCTGGACCCGTCCTATCCGACCGAGCGCCTTTCCTTCATGGTCCAGGATGCGGGAGCCTCCCTGCTCATCGCCGATCCCGGCCTGGAAGGCCTCATCAGCGGCTATGAGGGGCCGGTCCTGTCGACGGACAAGATCCAGTCCCTGCCCGAGGGGAAGGCGAATGTGCCTGCGCCCGCGCCGGACGACCTGTTCATCCTGCTCTATACCAGCGGAACCACCGGTGTTCCCAAGGGCGTGCAGCTCTGCCACCGGAACATCTCCGTCTTCGCCCGGAACAATGACGCCTCCCTGGGCATCACGCAGGTTTCCCATACCGCGGCCTACGCCAGTTTCGGTTTCGACGCCAACATGAGCGATTTCTCCACGGCCCTCGCGGCCGGCGCGTCCCTGTATATCATCCCGGAGGAGATCCGGCTGGACCTCCTCGCCCTGAACGAATATTTCGAGCAGAACGGCATCACGCATTCGATGATGACCACGCAGGTGGCCACGCAGTTCGCCATCAACTTCCCGGAAAACAAGTCCCTGGTGGGCCTGTATACGGGCGGCGAGAAGATGGCCAGCTTCCCCGTGCCCAAGTTCGGCATGTTCAACTGCTACGGCCCTACGGAGACGACGGCCTATGTCGTGAGCAAGCATGTGACCGTCCAGGAACCCGACGTCCCGATCGGGCGTCCGCTTCCGGGCGTCCATGCCTTCATCGCCGGCAAGGGCGGCTGGCGGATGCCGGTGGGCGCCGCCGGTGAGCTGCTGATTTCCGGCCTGCAGGTGGGCAAGGGCTATCTCGGCCGCCCGGAAAAGACGGCCGAAGTGTTCGTGGACAACCCCTATACCGACGATCCTTTGTTCAAGCATATGTACCGGACCGGCGACATAGTCCGCTGGCGCGCCGACGGGGACATCGAGTTCATCGGCCGCAAGGACATGCAGGTCAAGATCCGGGGCTTCCGGATCGAGCTGAAGGAAGTCGAGAGCGTGATCCGGGAGTTCCCCGGCATTTCGGACGTGACGGTCCAGGCCTTCGACGAAGAAGGCGAGGGCGGCGGCAAGTTCCTGGCGGCCTATGTCGTCAGCGACGCCCCCGTGGATATCGACGCCCTGAATGCGTTCATCCTGGAGCGAAAGCCCCCGTACATGGTCCCTGCCGTGACGATGCAGATCGAAGCCATCCCGCTGAATGTCAATCAGAAAGTGGACCGGAAGGCCCTTCCGAAGCCCGAGGTCCGCAAGGCGGAGAAGCCCGCGGTGGAGGCTCCGCTCAATATCCTGGAACAGGACATCGCCGCGCTGATCAAGGAATCCGCGCACATCGACGGGTTCTCCCTGACGGATCCGCTCGTCTATGCCGGCCTGACCTCCCTGTCGGCCCTGCGGCTGGCCGTGGAGCTGCACAAGAAATACGGCATCTCGGTGGATATGCACACCTTTGTCAAGACGGCTACCCTGCAGAGCATCGAGAACGAGATCCTCACCTCCCTGATCTCCGGGCAGGCCGCCCACGGGGCGGGTGTCGCCTCGCACGGGACCGGTCCGGAGCCGCTGACCTTCCAGCAGGAAGGCCTCTACTTCGAGTGCATGAAGGCCCCGGCCCAGACGGTCTATAACCTGCCGGAGATCTGGACCCTCCCGGGCTCCCTGGATCCGGAGAAGGTCCGGGATGCCGTCCTGAAAGTGATCAAGTGCCATCCGGTCCTGAATTCCCATTTCGAGATGCGGGAAGGCCAGGTGATGCTCGTCCCGTGCGAGCAGGAGCCGGAGGTGGGCATTTCGACCATCCCGGAGGAAAACCTCGAGGACTGCAAGGCCCATTTCCTGGAACCGTTCAATCTCAGCGAAGGCCCCCTGTACCGCGCTGAAATCGTGAAGGCGGGCGAAGGTCTGTACCTGCTCACCGATTTCCATCACTTGGTCTTCGACGGCCGTTCCATGGACATTTTCATGACGGAGCTCTGCGCCGCCGTGGACGGCGTGGATCCGACTCCGGAAGAATACACCTATTACGATTATGCCGCGGACCAGAAAGCCGCGGAGGAAGGCGAGGAGTTCGCCGCCGCGGCCGCGTTCTTCCAGGAGAAGATGGCCGGCTGCGAAGGCGCCAGCGCCATCCTGCCCGACCGGGAGAAGGGCGACGCCGCCGGCGTGGTGGCCTCGTTGGAGATTCCCGTGGACGGGAAGATTGCCGAGCGCTGCCTGGCGCTGGGCATCTCTCCCGCCAGCTATTTCCTGTCGGCCGCCTTCCTCTCCGTCGGCGCCTTCTGCGGAAACAAGAAGGTCTATATCTGCACGGTCAGCAACGGCCGTTCGGACCTGAAGGTCTCCGACACGCTGGGCATGTTCGTGAATACGCTGGCCCTCGCCGGCGACACGGGCATGGAACAGGTGGCGGATTATCTCAAGGAAACGGACAATCTCTTCACCGAAACCCGTGCGCATGAATACTATCCTTTCGCCAAGGTCTCTTCCGACTACGGTTTCCAGCCGCAGGTGATGATGGCCTACCAGGTAGGCCTGCTGGAGGCCTACAAGATGGGCGGCGTCGAGATTTCCTCCGAGGACCTCGCCACCGAGACGCCGATGTTCCCGGTGAGCATTTTCGTCAACGGCGGGGAAGCGGCCGAAAGCATCCTCATCCAGTACGACGAGACCCTGTACAGCCAGGAACTCATGCAGAGTTTCGCCGATACGATGGCGCAGGTGCTGCGCGGGATGCTCGTGGACGGTCCGATGGACGGCATCGCGCTCATCGACAAGAAACAGGAGAAGGTCCTGGACGGTTTCAATGCCTATACCCTTCCGGTGGACACCACGCAGACGATCGTGTCCCTGTTCCGGACCCAGGCCGCCCAGCGGCCGGACGCCCCGGCGGTGTGCTATGGAGGCAAGACGCTGACATACAAGGAACTGGACGAGGTATCCGACCGGATCGCCGCGTACATCGCCTCGCTGGGCCTCGGACGGGAAGACGTCGTCTCCGTCCTGATCGGCCGCAGCGAGAACATGGCCGTGGCCTCCCTCGGCGCCCTCAAGGCGGGCTGCGCCTACCAGCCGCTGGATCCTTCCTATCCCGCCGATGCGCAGTACAGGCCCCTGATCACTTCCTATGACGGCCCTGTCCTGGACACCGCGGATATCGCCGCGCTATCCGCGGGCCCCGTCCCGGAAGGTCCCACCCCGGAGAACCTGTTCATCCTCCTGTACACGTCCGGCTCCACCGGCGTTCCGAAGGGATGCATGCTCGAGCACCGCAACCTGGTGAACTTCTGCGCCTGGTACCGGAACTATTACGGACTTACCCCGGACAGTCGGGTGGCGGCCTATGCCAGCTACGGCTTCGACGCCTGCATGATGGATATGTATCCCGCCCTGACGACGGGCGCCTCCGTGTATATCATTCCGGAGGAAACCCGGCACGACATGTCCGAACTGGACCGCTTCGTCACGGAGAACGGCGTCACCCATAGTTTCATGACGACACAGGTGGGCGTGATGTTCGCTCTGAACTATCCGGAGAATCCTTCCTTGAAGCATCTGTCTGTGGGCGGCGAGAAGCTCGTGTCGATGGACCCGCCTGCCTACGCCTTCCACAACGGGTACGGCCCGACGGAATGCACCATCTTCTCCACGATCTTCGACGTGCAGAAGAAGGAACCGAACATCCCGATCGGCCATCCGCTGGACAACCTGCGGCTGTACGTGACGGACACCGCCGGACGCCGGCTTCCCGCGGGCGCCGTCGGCGAGCTCTGGATCTCCGGCCCGCAGGTGAGCCGGGGTTACCTGAACCGTCCGGAAAAGACGGCGGAGACCTTCATTGCCAACCCGTTCGCCCAGGAGTATCCCTATGACCGGGCGTACCGGACCGGCGACATCGTCCGGTACCGGCTGGACGGCAACATCGAATTCGTGGGCCGCAACGACGGCCAGGTCAAGATCCGGGGCTTCCGGGTGGAGACCAAGGAAGTGGAGGCCGTCATCCGGGAATTCCCGGGCGTGAAGGACGTGACGGTCCAGCCGTTCGACAATCCTTCCGGCGGCAAGTTCATCGCCGCGTACGTCGTGTGCGAAGGGGAGCTGGACACCAAGGCCCTGTCCGCCTTCATCCTGGAGCGGAAACCGCCGTACATGGTCCCGGCCGCGTTCGCGAAACTGGACAAGATTCCGCTGAACGTGAACCAGAAAGTGGACCGCAAGGCCCTGCCGGCGCCCGTGATGACTTCGGGCGGCGACTATGTCCAGCCCGAGGGACCGACCGAGACCGCCCTGTGCGAAGTCTTCGCCGAAATCCTCGGCATGGAGCGGGTGGGCGCCACCGACAGCTTCTTCGACCTGGGCGGTTCCTCGCTCATGGTGACGAGCGTGCTGGTGAGCGCTGAAAAGCGCGGCCTGAAGTTCTCCTACGGCGACGTGTTCAACAATCCGACGGCCCGTGCCCTGGCGGCCTTCCTGACAGGAGGCGCCGAAGCGCCGGCCGCGGACAAGGACGATGTCACCGCCTACGATTATTCCGCCATCGAAAACCTGCTCGCGGGCAATACCCTGGATGCTTTCCAGGCCGGAGAACGCCGCGGGCTCGGGAAGAACATCCTACTGACGGGCGCGACCGGTTTCCTGGGCATCCACGTCCTGCGCGAACTGATCGAGCAGACCGGGAAGGACACCGTCATCTGGTGCCTCCTCCGGGGCAAGGGCTCCATCACCGCGGAGCGCCGCCTGTCGGAGATGCTGGTGTACTACTTCGAGAAGAACTACCGTCCGCTCCTGGGCCGGAGGGTCCGGATGATCGAGGGCGACATCACGGGCGCGGAGATATTCGACGCCCTGCTCGTGTCCGGCACCCCGTTCGACCTGGTGGTGAACTGCGCGGCCAACGTCAAGCACTTCTCCCGCGGCGACGATATCCTGAAAGTCAATTATGTCGGCGTGCAGAACCTCGTCGGTTTCTGTATGGCCGCGAAGGCCCGGCTGATCCAGGTGTCCACCATCAGCGTGGGCGGCATGACCGAGGGTACCGTGCCGGTGGTCATGGACGAGCAGATGCTGTTCTTCGGGCAGAATACGGACAACCAGTACGTCGTGTCCAAGTTCCTGGCCGAACGGTGCATCCTGGAGAAGGTCGCGGAAGGCCGTCTGGACGCGAAGATCATCCGGGTGGGCAACCTGTCCCCGCGCGCCACGGACGGCGAGTTCCAGATCAACTTCAATTCGAACGCCTCGATGGGCCGCCTGAAGGCGTACCGGATGCTGGGCGGATGCCCGTACCCGCTGCTGGAGGAACGGATGGAGTTCTCGCCGATCGACCAGACCGCCCGCGCCGTCGTCCTGCTGGCCGGAACGCCCGCCGCGAACGTGGTCTTCCACGTGCAGAACGACCATATGCTGCCGATGGACGACATCCTTTCCCGGCTCCACAAGGATGACGGAAGCCCCCTGGACTATCTGGAGGTGGAAGAATTCGTCCGCCGGATGGACGAGGCCAAGGCCGATCCGGAGAAAGCCCGGATCCTTTCCAGCATCATCGCTTACTCGCAGGCGGAAGGCCAGGTCCAGATGGTGGAGAACGTGGCTTCGAGCGTCTTCTCCATGCAGGTGCTGCACCGGCTGGGATTCCGCTGGGACGAGACTTCCAGCGCGTATGTGGATATGATCTTCCGCATCCTGGACTCTTTCCGTTTCTTTGACGACTGATCGGAATGGCCTCTTTCATCGACAGGATCCGCACGTTTTTCAAGGAGAGGAAGGGTTCCCGCCTGATTCTCATCCTCCTGACGGCCCTCTTGCTGGAGCTGGTCGCCGCCCTGCAGTATACCTATACCCGAAACCTGCTGATCAAGGAGGAAGAGCGGATTACGCGGATGGAACTGACGATGGAGTCCGAGATCATCCTCCATACCCTGGAGGAGGCGGAGCTGTCGATGTTCGAGAATGAATGGAGTGTCAAGGAGAGCCTGGCCCACCCGGATTCCCTGTTCGGAGCGGTCGGGCGGATGATCGAGAGCAATTCGAACGTCTCAGGCGCCTGTATTGCCGTGCTGCCGGATTACTATCCGGAAAAAGGCCGGCTTTTCGAACCCTATGCCCATCGGGAAGACGGACGGATCCTGGTGGACCAGATTGCCGGCCCCGACCACGACTATACGCTGGGGCCCTACTTCCAGCAGGCGCTCCGGGAGGAAACGGAATTCTGGAGCGATCCGTATGACTACGGCGCGGACCCGGTCCAGAAACTGACCACCTACACGTATCCCGTCCGGGACCGGTCGGGCCGTCTCGCGGCCATCTGCGGCCTGGACATCGACCTGACCTGGCTCAGCGATACCCTGAACGTCCATCCTTACTATCCCTCCAGCTTCGGTTTCATGCTCACCGGCCCCCGGGAGGAACGGGTTTCGTCTCGGACCATGGACTATGTGGCGGGCCTGGTGATGGACCCGACCGTCGACCGGACCATCCGGGGACGTCACCGGGTCAGTTGCATCGAATTCCGGGATCCCGTCAGCGGGAAGCGGGCCTATCTCGATTACAGGGCCCTGCCGCGGGATCCGGGCTGGATCGTCGCGGAGGTGTCCTACCGGGATGAGGTGCTGGCCCCGGTGCGAGCGATGATGTGGCGGATCCTGCTGATGGCCCTCGCGGGCTTTGCCTTCCTCCTCGTGATCATCCACCGGTTCGCCCGGAACGGGAAACGGCTCTGGGAGGCGGATGTGAAGCAGGCCCGCATCGGGAGCGAACTCCGGATCGCCCGGCGCATCCAGGAGGAAATGCTGCCGAAGGCTTCCCTGGACCGGAGCGACCTGACTGTCCAGGGATCCCTGGCGCCGGCCAAGGAAGTAGGGGGAGACCTCTTCGATTACTACATCCGGGAGGAGAAGCTGTTCTTCTGCATCGGAGACGTATGCGGGAAGGGCGTTCCGGCCGCCATGTTGATGGCTGTCGTCCATTCCATGCTGCGGATGCTTTCCGAGCAGGAGGAGGCTCCCGCCCGGATTCTCGGGGAACTCAACCGCGAAGCGTGCCGGAACAATGCGACGGGAACGTTCGTGACGCTCTTCCTGGGAGTACTGGACTTGTCCACCGGCCGCTTGCGGTACTGCAACGCCGGTCACGACCGCCCGGTCCTCGTCGGCGACTCCGTGGAGGAACTGCCGGCCCTGGCGAACGTGCCGGTGGGAGCGTTCGACGATGTCACGTACCAGGAGCAGGAGGCCATGGTCGCTCCCGGGACCCTTCTGTTCCTCTATACGGACGGGGTAACCGAATCGATGGATGCCGACCGGAGGCAATACGGACGCGAGCGGCTCCTCGGAGCCCTGTCGGCCTGTCCCCGGAAACCGGATGTGCTGGTGCGCACGATCGAAGCCGGCGTCCGGGCCTTCGCCGGGGAGGCCGAGCAGAGTGACGACCTCACGATGCTCGCCATCCACTATCATCCGAACGAGAATACAATAGGCTGATATTGAATGATATAAACATTTAGGAATATGAAAACAACCGTACAAGAACTGGATGGGAGACTGGTCGCCATCCTTGCCGGCGAACTGGACACCGCCTCGGCTGCGGAGACGGAAGCCGCGCTCAAACCCCTGTTCGACAGCACCGGAAAGGACCTCGTCCTCGACTGCACCGATCTGCAGTACATCGCCTCGAGCGGCATCCGCATCCTGGTGAACCTGCTCAAGACGGCGAAGGCGAAGGGGGACCGGGTCGTCCTGAAGAATGTCAATGAGGTGATCCGGGACGTGCTGGAACTCACCGGGTTCGTCTCCTATTTCGTCTTCGAATGAAACGGCTTGCCCTGATGCTCCTGGCCGCCCTGCCGCTCTGTGCCCGGGCGCAGGAAAACACGTTCTCGGTCGATGCCGATTACCTCACGCGCGGTGAGATCCGGCGTGGCGGCATTTCTGTCGAGGAAGACGGGGATGCGCTCAATTCGCGTTTCATCCTCAGCAGGACCCGTCTGGGAGCTTCCTATTCCCGCGACTGGCTGACGGCGCGTCTGACCGCCCAGCATGCCGACACCTGGGGAAGTGCGGCCGGAAACGGCCTGTCGATGAACGAGGCCTGGGTGAAAGCGCAGCTTCCGGTGGGCTTCTTCGCCCAGATCGGCCGCCAGCGTCTCTCGTATGACGACCAGCGTATCTTCGGCGCAGACGACTGGTCCATGACCGGCTACTCCCACGACGGCTTGAAACTGGGATTCGAGCGGGCCGGACACAAGGTCCATCTGTTCGGCGCCTATAACCAGGATGTGAACAACATCGACGAGGGCGGCACCCGCTTTTCCGGAGGCATCCAGCCGTACAAGTCCCTGGCTTCCTTCTGGTATCACTTCGATATCCCGAAAACCAACATCGGCGCCTCCCTTCTCTTCGTCAATATGGGCCTGGAAAGCATGAATGTCGGGGAAGAAGATACCTATACGACGTATTTCCAGCAGCTTGCCGGCTCTTTCCTGTCTTGGACTCCGGAGCATTTCGGGCTGGAGGCGTCCTATTACCACCAGTGGGGAAAGGCTTTTGGAGGCATTCCCCTGAATGCGTGGATGGCCAGCGCGAAAGCCACGGCCACGCCGTCGGAGCACTGGTCGTTCCGGGCCGGCTATGATTACCTGAGCGGTGAGGAGGATTTTCCTATCCCGGGAGGGGGCAACATCGGCCTGGTGCGGCACGAGATCGTCCGGGGATTCAATTCCCTGTACGGTTCGAACCACAAGTTTTACGGGGCGATGGATTTCTTCTATGTGTCGACGTATGTGAACGGATTCACGCCCGGCCTCCAGAATCTCTATGCCGGCGTTTCCTGGACCCCCGTCCAGCAACTGTCGGCGGACGCCGCCTACCATTTCTTCTCCACGGCCGCTCCCGTCAAGGATGCCAAGCGGGCTCTGGGACATGAGGTGGAGCTGGCGTTGACCTGGACCATCGTCCCTTCCGTGTCGCTCAGCGCCGGCTATTCGTTCATGCAAGGCACCGAGACCATGTCCGTCCTCAAGCGGAGTGCCAATAACAACCGGTTGCACTGGGGCTGGCTGATGCTGAACGTGACCCCGACCTTCTTCAAAGGGAAATGGTGAACTGAAAGATGAGCGTCATCGAAATCATCGAGATCTTCGCCCTGGTGACGGGTGTCGCCTACGTCGTCCTGGAGATCCTCCAGAAGAATGCGATGTGGGTGGTGGGCATCCTCACCGGCGCGGCCTGCGCGTACAGTTTCGCGGTGCAGCGGAGCTGGGGGATGATGGGCCTGAACCTCTATTACATCGTGATGTCCGTCATCGGCCTCGTGCAGTGGAGGAAGGACGATGCCGCGGTAGGGGAGGATGTGATCCATCTGCGGTCCCTGCCGAAGAAAACGGCCCTCTGGAGCGCCGTGGGCTTCGTCCTGGGCTCCCTCGTCCTCATCTGGGTGTTCCGTGCCCTGGGGGACGGGGTGTCCGAATTGGATGCCCCCGCGACGGTCCTGAGCGTCATCGCGACCTGGTGGCTCACCCGTTCGTACATCCAGCAGTGGATGCTGTGGGTGGTGGCCGATGCCCTGACCACGATGCTCTGCGTGGTGAACGGCCAGTACTGGATGGCGTTCCTGTATCTCGCCTACATCGCCTCGGCGGTGTACGGCTATTGTCATTGGAAAAAGAAAGGAGTGGAACTATGATCCTGATCGTCGAAAGCGGCGCCACCAAGACCGACTGGTGCCTGGTGGAGGGCGGAAAACCGGTCCGCCGGTTGCAGACTCCGGGCATGAACCTGTCCACGATCGCGGCGGAGGCCAACGCTTCCGTCTTCGCGGACGCGGTCGAGTCCTTCACGGACGTGCACGAGGTCCATTTCTACGCGGCCGGCCTGCTGGAATTCCCCGCCGAGCTGGACCGCATCTTCAAGGAGCGCTTCCCGGGTGTCCGGTGCGAGTATGCGTCCGACCTCCTGGCGGCCGCCCGCGCGGCCTGCGGCCACGAGGCGGGCCTCGCCGCCATCCTGGGAACCGGTTCCAATACCTGTCATTACGACGGGGAAAAGATCGTACGGAACATCCATGGCGGCGGTTTCATCATCGGCGACGAGGGCAGCGCAGCGGCCCTGGGCCGGCTGTTCCTCGCAGATCTCGTCAAGGACCTGGTTCCGGAGGAGCTGGTGGAAGCTTTCTCCGCCTTCCACGAGGTGGATTATGCTTCCGTCGTCCGGAATGTCTATAAGAGCCCTGCGCCTTCCCGCTATCTCGGGAGCCTGGCCCCCTTCATCCTGGAGCACCGGGGAGAGCCCTATGTGGACGCCCTGGTGGAAAGGAACTTCCGCGACCTGTTCGAGCGTACGCTCGTGCGCTACGACCGTCTCCCCGTGGGCGTGGTGGGCGGTTTCGGCTGCGCCTGTCGGGCGGAGCTGGAACGACTCGGGGCCGGATACGGCCTGACTTTCTCCCGTTTCATCCCTTCTCCGATGGAAGGACTTGTCGACTACCATGGCGTATAAAGAGAAATACCCTTCCGAACTCCTTTCCGATGCGGTCGAAGCCATCGGCTCGCTGCCCGGCGTAGGCCGTCGCAGCGCGCTCCGGCTGGCCCTGCACCTGCTTCGCCAGCCGCAGGAGAACGTCCACCATTTCACGGAGGCCATCAACCGCCTCCGGGACGATGTCCGCTACTGCAAGGAATGCCGCATGATCTCCGACGAGGAAACCTGCTCCTTCTGCGCGGACCGTTCCCGCGACCATAGCGCCATCTGCGTGGTCGAGAGTGTCCGTGACGTGATGAGCATTGAGAATACCGGCCAGTACCACGGCGTGTACCACGTCCTCGGCGGCATCATTTCCCCGATTGCCGGCATCGGCCCGTCCGACCTGAGCATCCCGGAACTGGTCCGCCGCGTGGAGGCACTGGAGAATCCCGCCGGTGCGGAAGTGATCTTCGCCCTCAGCGGCGACGTGGAAGGGGAGTCCACCGCCTTCTATCTGTATCGTAAACTGTCCCATACGGGGGTCCGTTTCTCCACGCTGGCTCGCGGGCTCGGCTTCGGCGACGACCTTGAATATGCCGACGAACTCACCCTGGGCCGTTCCATCGCGGCCCGTCAGGAATTCAAGCCATGAATGTGATCTTAAGCGCTATCCTGCTGGGGATTTCCCTCTGCGCCGACTGCTTCGCGGTCGCGCTCTGCTCCAGCGTGACCGTCACCCGCGAGGAGGTCCGCCGCAAGGTATGGACCATCGCCGCCGTCTTCGCCGTCATCCAGACGGGCCTGTTCCTGGCCGGCTGGGGACTAGGAACCGTGGCGGCGGAACTGATTTCCGAATATGTCAGCCATTTCGAGAAAGTGGCCCATGTCATCGGCTTCCTCCTGCTGCTGTACGTGGGCGGCGAAATGTTCATCGACGGTGTCCGCAGCAAGTCGGAGCACCTGAACCTCAGCGGCTTCAAGAGCATCGTCATCGGGGGAATCGCCACCTCCATCGATGCGGCGGTGGTGGGCCTTTCCATGGCGATGGACACCGCTCCATGGAAGGAAATCTGGCCCATTTCGGTGTCCATCTTCGCGTTCACGGCCCTTTCGGTCGTGGTCGGGATGCTCTCCGGCAGCTTCATCGGCCGGAAACTCGGCTATTCCGCCCGCATCGTCGGGGGGCTCGTCCTCATCGGCCTGGGCGTCAACATCCTGTTGTAGTTCTTTCCGTTTTTTCGTATTTTTGAAATCCAGAATCCAAGTAGACGATGGCGAACAAACCTTACCAGGAAATCTCCGATATCAACCAGCTGCCTGCTCCGGACGAGACGGGATTCATCTCCCGCTATGCGTTCCAATACATAGACTTCAACGAGGTCCCGCAATATGTGGCGGCGGGGCACCGCTTTTCCGACTGTTGTTTCCTCGGCTGTGAGATTCCCACCGGGATGGAAGGAAACATTGGCAGTACCTGCCTGGTGTTCCCCCGGTTGGGACGCATCTACAATACCTTCCGGGGTCATCTGTACAATGGGGAGAGCCTGTACGCCGGCTATGATCCCGAGAACGAGGAATCCTATGCGACCTGCTTCGACTCGCGGGTCTATGCCGACTACAAGGAGAAAGGTGTCAACTGCGACGACATCCGGGAGACCCTGGGCCGGACGATGCACGACCGGGCCATCGGCGACGCGATGCGGGAATTCCTGAGCCGCTTCGACGAGCACCAGGTCGTCGCCATCATGGGCGGCCACGCGCAGTTGCGCACGGAGGCATCTTTTCGCCGGGTGGCTTTGATCGCGAAAGCGCTCACCGAACGGGGCAAGCTGATGGCCTCCGGCGGCGGCCCCGGCGCCATGGAGGCGACGCACTTCGGCGCCTGGATGGCGGGCAGGTCGATGGAAGAGTTCGACGACGCCCTGGAAATCCTTTCCGTCGCGCCCACGTTCAAGGACGAAGGGTGGCTCCGCACGGCCTTCGAGGTCCGGAAAAAGTATCCGCAGAACAAGTATCGCAGCCTGGGCATTCCGACCTGGTTCTATGGGCACGAGCCCGCCACGCCGTTCGCGACCCATATCGCTAAGTACTTCTTCAACAGCCTCCGGGAGGATGTCCTGCTGGCCATCGCCAAGGGCGGCATCATCTATTCGCCCGGATCGGCCGGCACCATCCAGGAAATCTTCCAGGACGCCGCGCAGAACCATTACGAGACCTTCGGCGCTCCCAGTCCGATGATCTTCCTGGACAAGGAGTTCTTCACGAAGGAAGTCCCCGTATACCCCCTGCTGGAAGACTTGCTCTCCCGCGGGAAGTATAGAGGACTTCTGATCTCCGTAACGGACGACCCTCAGGAAGTCATCGACACCCTGATGTCTTTCCCGAAATAGCCTACTTGAACAGCAGCTGCGCGAACTGGTACAGGGCGCGACGCCAGCTCTGCCACTCGTGGGCCGTGCCCGGCGAGACATAGAAGTGCGCGTTCACGCCGCTCTTGGCCAGCTCCTCGGTCTCGACCTTGGGGTCGGTGCCGTCACCAAAACCCTGCACGCGGTTCTCGAGCTCGCGGCTGCCGAAGCTCACGAACACGAGCTGGAGGCCCTTCGCGAATTCGGGATTGTTCTTCGTGTCATCCACGGTAATGGTGCCGCCGCTGAAGATGCCCAGGGAGGAGAAAACCTCCGGGTGCGCGACGGTGATGGACTTCGTCTGCATGCCGCCCATCGACAGGCCGGCCATCGCGCGGTGCTTGTTGTCGGCGATCGTGCGGAAGTGGCTGTCGATGTAGGGGATGCAGTCCTTGATCAGCGTGTTCGCGAAGCCGTCGGCCCAGCCGGAAGGCATGCCGAAACCGCCGCGCGGACGCTGGCCCTGACCCTGCGGGGGACGCTGGCCCTGCCCCTGCGGAGGACGCTGACCCTGCGGACGCTGGCCCATCCCCTGCGGCGGACGCTGTCCCTGGGGACCGCCCTGGCCCATGGCCGGACGCGGCATCGTCCAGGAGCCGTTCTCCATCACGATGATGAACGGAAGGGCCTTGCCCGCGGCGATCAGGTTGTCCATGATCTGGGCGGTGTGGCCCTGCTGCGGCCAGCCGTACTCGTTCTCGCCGCCGCCGTGCTGCAGGTACAGCACCGGATAACGCTTGGTGGGATTCTGGTCATATTCGGCCGGGGTATAGACGAAGCAGTGGCGCATCGCCTTGTTCACCTCGGACCAGTAGTAGATTTCCCGCATCTGGCCCTGGGGGACATTCTTCACCGCGTAGAAATCCTGGTCGGCGGCCGGGACGTCGATGCCGCTGCCCCAGCGGCTGGCGCCGTAGTAGTAGAGGCTGGAGGGATCCGGGACGTTGGCCCCGTCGATGTTCAGCTGATAGTAGTGGAAGCCTTCGTCCTGCGGAGCGGATTCACCGATCCAGGCGCCGTCGGCGCCCTTGACGAGGTCGTACTTGACACCACCGATGTCCAGTTTCACGGACTGGGCGTCGGGCGCTTCCACGCGCACGCGGACGCAGCGTTCGGAATTGACCATCGGATACTGCTTGCCGGGCTGGTTGTTCGGGGAGGGGACGAAGTCCTCCTTCACCTGGGCGTTGGCGCACACGCAGAGCGATGCCGCCAGGAAGAAAAGGATTCTTTTCATAGTATCAGGCTGTTAATTGTGATGTCCGTGTGTCCTGTTCCAGTTGTCCCAAGGCGCGGAAGCCTTCTTGCAGAGGTCCAGGAAATGGGCCTTGAGCTCGTCCCAGCGGTAATACGGACCGGAGACCGGTTCGATGCCGGGGATGAGGATCTCCTTCTCGTTGTAGAGGACCTTCGTGAGGACCTCGCCCTTCTTGTTCTGGTAGAAGATCATCTGGCAGTTGGTGGCCATCGGGACCTGGAAGAAGGCGTGGGGATCATCGACACCCATCAGGGCGAAGAGGGGCAGGATGGAGGTGTCGTGGCCGAAGCGCAGGTCGGCGGTGCGGTGGCTGCCGGGCTGCATGGCGGCGTCGGCCTTCTCGATGAAGTCCATCATCAGCGGACGGATCGCGAAGCGGATGACATCGCCGTTCTCGACGGAACCGCCCCACATGCGGTAGATGGAGTCATTGCCGCTGGCCCAGAGATAGACCAGCTCCTCGGGAACGAAGTATTTCCGGAGGATGTCGATGCCCATGAAGTCGATGACCTGGCACAGGCCGCCGGCGGTGAAGCAGGCCTTGACGAAAGGCTCGGGATTGCCGATGACCTTGAGGGCGGCGTCGTAATCCTTGAACAGCGGGGTCAGGAATCGGGTGAAATCATAGCCGGGCGTACCGGTAGCAGGCGTATACTTGGCGCTTTCCGGGTTACCGCCGCGCATGCGGGCCATCTGCTCGGGCGTGAAGCTCGGACGCGGCGCCGGCACCTCGCCGGGACGCGGGACGCGGAGGCTCGGATTGATATAGCCCATGAACCGTTCGGCGCTCGTGTAGGTGAATTCCTGCCGGGGGCTTTCCGCCTTCATCGAGTTGGTGAAGTTGCACATCGACACAATGCAGCGGAAGTTCGTGCTGGAGAAGCTGTTCACCTCCCAGCGGTCCTTGTTCTTGAACACGGCGGGGAACCTTTCCACCATCCGGGCCGCCAGCAGCTGGTGCTCCTTGGCGCCACGGGGCGTGAGGGAGCCTTCCATGCCCTTGTGGGCCTCCACGATGGCGTTCACATCGGCATACAGGGCCTTTCCGGTCTCGGTGAGCAGGCCCAGGGAGTCCAGGACGGGGAACGCGCCCATCGCCGCGCGGGCGAAGGTGGCGTTCTGCTCATACCGGGAGCCGTGGCGTCCGTAATGGGAGATGTAGAACGGCTTGAAGCCCTTCGGGGCCTTCGTGTCCACGATGGGATTGAACTCGTACGAGTGCATGTTGTTCGCCGACCGGTCGGGGTTCTCGGTGAACAGGCGCACGACTTCCTCCTGGGCGCCGAGGCTCAGGCAGAAAATGGCCAAAAGTGCTGTGGTAAAGAGTCTTTTCATCAGTGTTATTGTTTGTTTTACAAATATAGTAAAAACTGATGAAAGAGCAAGACTTTCTTTTTTCGGCTATAGAAGTGCAAGCAGCAGGCCCTGGATGCGGGCGTATTCCGCTTCGAAATTGGGGGTGAGCAGATCCTTGCCGATGGCGGCGGTCAGTTCCTCCTGCGTCCACCAGCGGCCTTCGGTCACTTCGTCGTTTTCGGGATGCAGGTCGGGATGGCCCACGGAAGCGAAGATGAAGACAAACTCGCGGTCCCGCTCCGTTTCCCAGATGTTGGTCTCCAGGAAGACCGGATTGAAGGCCGTGAGCCCCAGTTCCTCGGCGGCTTCCCGATACAAGGCCTCTTCCGCCAGTTCTCCGTAGGTGACATGTCCGCCGACGGCCGTATCCCAGTAGCCCGGGAGGAGGTCCTTTTCCATCGACCTTTTCTGCAGGAAAACCCTCCCCAGACGGTCCACCAGGTGGAGATGGACCACCGGGTGAAGGGGTTTGGCGCCGCTGTGGCACCAGGTGCGGGTCGCCTGTCCATAGACCAGTCCGCTGGGCTCGATGAGCGGGAGCATCTCTTCGGACGAAACGGAGGGAAGCCCGGGCGCGTCCACGGTCGGCCGGGGATAGACCGGCGCGGGTTCCAGGGGGTATACGAGATCGACCATCAGGCGAAGGAAATGAGGATGAGCAGCTGGGCGACCAGCACGCGGAGGAACATGGACAGCGGGTACACCGTCGCGTAATTCACGGAAGTATAGTCGCTGCCGTACATCCCCTGTGCGAACGCCAGGGCCGGCGGATTGCAGCAGGAGCCGGCGATGAGGCCGCACACCTGGTAGAAATTCAGCCGGACGAGGAAGCGGGCGATGACGAAGGTGAGGAACACAGGGACGATCGTGATGATCGCGCCGTACAGGATCCACCAGTAGCCGCCGTTCACGATGGAACTGACGAAGTTCTCGCCGGCGCCGAGGCCCACGGCCGCGAGGAACAGCGAGATGCCGATCTCCCGGATCATCAGGTTGGCGCTCATCGTGGTGAAGGTCGTGATCTTGTGCTTCGGGCCGAAATGGCCCAGGAGGATGGCGATGATGAGCGGACCGCCGGCCAGTCCCAGCTTGATGGGCTGCGGGATGCCCGGGAAGCGGATGGGCAGGGAACCGAAGATGATACCGACCACGATGCCCAGGAAGATGGGCACGAGGTTCGGCTTGTCAAGGGCGCCGCTGGAGTTGCCCACCTGCTCGGCCACGCGCTTGATGTTCTGTTCGGCGCCGATGCAGATCAGGGCGTCGCCCATCTGCAGGTACAGGTCCGGGCGGGCGACCAGTTCGACGCCGGTGCGGATGACGCGGGTCACGCTCACCTCATAGGCCTCGCGGAAATGCAGGTCTCTCAGTTTCTTGCCGGTCAGGGACGATTTCGTGACCGTCAGACGGCGGGTTACCAGGTGATGGTCCATCCGGTCCCAGTCCTCCAGGTGCATGGGCACTTCCTGGCCGAAGAGGATGCGGAGTTTCTCCACCTCCTGCTGGGAGGTGACGATGAGGACCTTGTCTCCTTCCTCGAGCACGATGTCGCCGGTCGCGAAGAGGATTTCCTTCCCCTTCATGATGCGGGAGACGACATACTCGCCGTTGAATTCGTGCAGGATGTCGGACAGTTTCTTGCCGAAGATGGCCGGGTTCTCGACGGCCACGTGCATCCGGCGGGGGTGGGAGCCGGTATCGTCCTGGGCTTCCAGTTCCGCCAGCTCCTTGGCCGGATCGACCTTGAAGAGGCTCTTCCCCACGAGCAGGACCAGGATGACGCCGATGACACCGATGGGATAGGTCACGGCATAGCCGGAAGCCAGTTCGGAAGCGACCTTGGAGGCGGCGACCGGGTCCATGCCGCCGGCCGAAGCCACGTCGATGTAGGTCTGCTGGGCGGCGCCGAGGCCCGGGGTGTTGGTCACCGCGCCGGACATCACGCCCACCATGGTCTTGAGGTCGACACCCGTGATCAGGGAGATGCACCAGGTTACGGCCACCGCGAGCAGGACGTTCACGAGGGCCAGGAGGTTCATCTTCACGCCCCCGGACTTGAGGGAGTGGAAGAAGCCGGGGCCTACCTGCAGGCCGATGGAGAAGACGAACAGGATGAGGCCGAACTCCTTGATGAAATGGAGCATCTCGGGATCCGCGCGGAAGCCGAGATGGCTCATCAGGATGCCCATGAACAGGATCCAGGTGGCGCCGATGGAAACGCCTTTTATCTTGAACCGGCCCAGATAGATGCCGAGGCCGATCACAAAGGCGAGCAGCATGATCGTATGGGCGACGCCCTGACCGAGGAACAGATCTTTCATAGCTTAGAATACCAGTTTGACACAGAAGGCGGACTTGCCGTCCACACGGCCTTCCACGTACCAGACCGTCGCCCCGTCTTCCTCCGCCTGCAGCCGGAACAGCTGGACGGTGGCGCCGGGCGTGGTCTCCTTGTTGAAATTGATGTACGCGTCCCGGACCCGGCGGCCCGAGACGGTCTCATAGTCGATGCAGTCCATCGCCCAGACCATGTAGCGGGCGTTGTTGGTGTGGCCGATGATGTCCACGTCGGAATACACGACCGTGTGTTCGCCGGCGGGTTCGGGCTCCGCCCCGCGGGGCATCGCGACCTTCGGCGCGCGCTCCGCAATGGCATCGTCCACGTCCCCTGTGCTCAGCTTGTCCTGCAACTCCTCGGGACGGACCAGGCGGCGCGTACGCTCGTCAATCACCACCCAGGAACTGGTGCAGGTCACGAGGCGGTTGCCCTCGGCATCCCGCAGGAAGAAATCACGGAGGTAGAACAGGCCGTCCGCTCCCTTGTGCCAGGTATACAGCGTGACGTTGTCCCGCCATTTGGGCGGATTCTCGAAATGGAAATGCATCCGGGACAGTACCCAGGCCACGTGGTGGACATGCAGGTCGTCATAGCCGAAACCCAGCTCCTGGGCGGCCCAATAGGCGATTTCCTGGGCCATGTCCATGAAGGCGGCCGGCTTCAGGTAGAACGATGCGTCCGTGTCGTAGCACGGGACGCAGATATCCTGACAGAATTTGTATCCTTCTCTTCTGACTTCGCTCATAAGTACGCTAGTAACGCAGAATCTGAAGTTCCTCCCGGGAGTACAGCAGGGGATCCAGCAGCCCCGGCGCGAGTCGGCTCAACAGGACGAAAATCAGAAGCAGTCCCACCAGCACGCACAAAACGATCAGTACCACCCGCCTGAACTTGCGATGCGATTTCTTGACCTTCGGCTCCTCCACTGGCCCTTCGACAGGTTCAGGGACCGGTTCGGGTGCGGGTTCCGGCTCCGGTTCTGGAGTCGGTTCCGGTTCAGGTTTAGGAGTCGGCTCGGGTTCGGGTTCCGGTTGGAGAGCTTGTCGAACCACCGGTTCTTCCACCGGCCCTTCGACAGGCTCAGGGACCTGCTCTTCCTCGTCATTCCGGGCCTGATCCGGAATCTCCTCAGGCTCCGCGATCAGCTCTGCCAGTCCCGCGACAGCCGTCGCAACCTCTTCGGGCGTTTCCACATGCGTCTTGAGGGAGAGGGGAGCGAGGCCCAGACCTTCGGGATAGATGTCCAGGTCCTCGTCGGCGACGAAGAAGAAATGGTTCTCGCGCGTGGCGCGGAGACGTCCGAGGCCCGGGAAGACGACCGTCTTCTTGACCTTCAGGACCTCCTTCATCTCGGTGAGGAACTCCGTCAGGATGCGGGTCGCCATGTCGGCATCGACCTCCTCGTTGTCCCGGGCATACAGGTCTACGAGATACGTGTCGCCGCCCTGCTTCGGGGAGAAATACAACCGCCGGTAGGGAGGGTTGATCGTGTAGCCCTTGTCGGAAAAGGTGGAAGGCACCAGTTCGGCCACGAAGCAGCCGACCCCGGGCAGGGTTACGGTGTCATGGTCCAGGATGGCCTCCTTCACCATTTTTGCAAGCAGATCGATATCCATCGCGGTCAGTTTCAGATTCGCGTTGCAAAGATAGTGAAAAAAACTGCAAAAAAGTTTGGAGTTTCCGAAAAAGGTTGTACCTTTGCAATCCCGAAACAACAACAGGGCATCCGCAAGGATGAAAATATTCCTCAGTAGCTCAGTTGGTTAGAGCATCTGACTGTTAATCAGAGGGTCCTAGGTTCAAGTCCTAGCTGGGGAGCGCCTGAAAACCAATCACATGAAAGTGGTTGGTTTTTTTGTGTCTAACCCGGATAACGATAGTTCTTCTGTTTCTCTTTGATTAATTGGATTATTCCTTACCTTTGTGGGTAAACTGGACTTTCATGACCCTGGGGGGGAGTGATTGGATTGGCAATACGGGAGAACCAATAAGATATGAGAAAACGCGTCTATGAAATAATAGAGCCTTCACGAAATGGAGATGGGCCGAGTCTCGCCTATGACATTTTTATGCTCATAGCCATCACGGCAAGTATCGTTCCTCTTATGTTTGTGGAGGATACCCAAGCATTTCGGGTCATCGAGCAGATAACCGTCACCATTTTTATCCTTGATTATCTGCTTCGGTGGATGACAGCGGATTACAGGATGGGGAAGAAAGCGTGGTCCTTCGTCTTCTATCCATTCACCGGGTGGGCTATCGTGGATCTCCTGTCGATCTTGCCGGGGCTCAGCGTCCTGAGCAGAGGGTTTAAGATCCTCAGAGTGACTCGGCTTCTGAGAATCCTTCGGCTTGTCAAGTTTATTCGGTACACCGAAAAGATTCAAGTCTTGGGCAAGGTCATCCGGAAAGAGAAGGGCGTGCTGCTGACTGTGCTAGGGATAGCAGTGTTTTACGTTTTCCTCACGGCATTGATCATGTTTAATGCGGAGCCGCATGTGAACCCGGTAACAGGGGCCACGGTATTCGAAGATTTTTTTGACGCGCTTTATTGGGCAACCGTCACGTTGACTACGGTTGGCTACGGAGACCTGACTCCAGTGACCGATATAGGCCGTTTAGTGAGCATGCTCTCCTCGTTGTTCGGCGTGGCCATTATCGCACTTCCCTCGGGCGTTATCACGGCTCGCTACTTGGAGGAGCTGAGGTCACAAAGGAATCGGAATCCAAAGGATGACAATCCGGCCCATTGACCGGGTTCCGCATCATTCCGTGATGTGAAAGCATAGTGTCGTACCGGGGGAACACCACTCCAGGTTCTCGTCAATGACGGTCATGCCTTTCTAGACATTCCGCCAAAGGTTTTACATCATACTGCTTCGGAGAACGCTTGAAAACCAATTACTTATACAATTGGATCGAAGATTGGTATGTTTAACCCTTATTTGACGTTTTTCTTGAAGATCTTTCCTAATTCTTCTCCAAGATCCTCAAAAGCATCTCCCATGAGATTGATGGCAGAACCGAACATCCCGGCTTCATTGTCGAAACGGTGTTGGAATACTTCAAGGCCTTCTTTGTTCGTAATTGAAAGGATCCCTTTTATATGTGATCCGCTTTCTGTGACAGTCAAAGGGATGATTGTCAGTGTGTAATCTGTCTCTTTACTAGTAACAGCCCTCACACTCGACTTTTCATTGAACGCTTGGATGAATTTGGTCTTCATTTCAGCCAGGCCCTTATCCCAATCCAACTCTTGGGCGATGAAGTCCTCAGCGTCCATATTCAAGATATCTGCCTTCGAGAAATCAACGACAAGACTAATCCGGCTTTGGCCTAAAAGCAATGAGAGATCTTTCCAAGATTGTTCTTTGGCTCTTTGAGCAAATAGGTTCAAGGAAACAATAGCCAGGGCAGAAAGAAGAATTATTCTTTTCATGGTTGGGTGAAAGTTTTTTACTTTTGAGCGCTTTATATACAAAAGTAATGAAACTATTCCAGTTTGTCAAAATAAAGATCCCTTGTGCAAATTATTACGAAATTATCTTTTCTCTTCAAGTAATTGTCAGAGAACATGCATTCAGTATAATTGTCAACCCGAAAACATGTAAACGAGGTAAAAAAGAACCTAGAAATAGAGATTCAGCGTAAAGAACTACTGAAAACACTGATTATGGGATAGTTAAAGCTAATAAGAAAAGAACTGTTATTTTTTTTCTTGGAAAACTCAATAGAGAAAGCTATCTTTACATTTGGATAATCAACACTTTACGATATGAAAAAACTATTTCTTTCCATCTTTGTGGCCATTGCTGCTACTTTGTCTGCTTCAGCTCAGTATGCATCCGCTCCTGAGTATTTTGCTAAGAATCCGGATCAGGTCGTTCCGGGGCTCAAGTACAGAAAAATAAAGAAATTATATAATCCGAAGGACTACGTATATCTGGCCGACCCTGAATATGGAACAAGTCGTGCATGGTTCAACGTGCTGGTTCCGGGACTTGCTCAATTTACCATGAAGGAACCGGGGCGAGGTGTTCGTTTTTTGTTGATTGGCTTATTCACGGATGCGATTGCAAGTTCGGCAGCGTATTTTTATTTCGTGGAAGATTCGACCGATGTAAGCGCTCTATACGGTTTTCTTGGCTTTGGCGCCCTCTCTCTCGGAAATTTTATCTGGTCCGTTGTTGATGCAAAGAAAATTGCAAAGGTCAAGAGCCTATATGAATATGACCTGAATAAACTCGGTCGGCGGGTTTCCTTCGAGACGATGCCGTTTGTCGCTCCTGTCCGGGTCGGAGACAAAGTACAACCTGCCGCTGGCGTCACCTTCGCCATGCAGTTCTAAAAGTCAGTAGTCAGCTTCCTCAGGAAAAGGCCCCTGGATTATGATGTGACCCCCAAAAGTTGGACGGTTTAACATTAGTTACGAGGCCTTAGATTGGAACAGAGCTCGGTATTGCACCGGGCTCTTTCCTTTTAGCCTCA
>ONJB01000096.1 GCA_900318015.1 uncultured Bacteroidales bacterium
AATTCCTCGGCGTGGGCGGACTTGGGGTTATACATGATCAAAACTGAATTTGGAACACAAAAGTAGGGAAGATTTCGTATATTTGCAAGTTATAACTGAACGAGAAAACATGACGCAGAAACAGCATACGCTACTGACTTTGGGCAAGGACCTCCTGTTCATCCTGGTGGCCCTTTTCCTCATCGTGAAAGGACGTTTCCTGGGCGCCGTCGTCGGTGTCCTGGCGCTCCTCTGGTACGGCCGGGACTTCTCGCTCCGCATCAAGGCGATGGGGCAGACGAAAGAATCCCGTCGCGATGTGGAACGCCCCTCCGAGCCTAGGCGCCCGGAGGACACTCCCGTCGTGGACGACGGCAAGATCCAGGTGACGGACCTGTCCGGCGCCAAGGAAGTGGATTTCGAGAAAGAATAGGACATGATCCCGCAGGAGACGGTACAACTCATTCTGGACACGGCTCGCGTCGAGGACGTGGTGGGCGATTTCGTGACGCTGAAGCGCCGCGGGAGCAGCCTGTGGGCCTGCTGCCCGTTCCACAATGAGAAAACGCCGTCCTTCCACGTGGAGCCTTCCCGCGGCATCTACAAATGTTTCGGCTGCGGCAAGTCCGGTACGGCCGTGGGCTTCATCATGGAGTATGAGAAGCTCTCCTACACGGAGGCCCTCAAGTATCTCGCCCGCAAATACCATATCGAGGTGAAGGAGAAGGAGGAATCGGCGGAGGACATCGCCGCGCGCCAGCGGAACGAGAGCCTCCTCGCTGTCTCGGAGTTCGCCTTCAACTTCTACAAGGACCAGCTCGCTACGGACGAAGGCCGTGCCGTCGCCGTCCAGTATTTCCATTCCCGCGGCCTCGAGGACGAGACCATTGCCAAGTACGGCCTGGGATGGGCCCCGAAATCCAAGAACGCGCTCACGGAAGCGGCGAAGAAGGAGGGCTACAAGGACGAATACCTGCTGGAAACGGGCCTCTGCGCCCAGTGGGACACGGACGGATCCCTGCATGACCGCTTCTACGACCGGGTGATGTTCCCGATCCATTCGGTGAGCGGCCGCGTCATCGCCTTCGGCGGACGCACCCTGTTCACCGACAAGTCCGTCGCCAAGTACGTGAATTCCAAGGAGTCGGAGATCTACGTGAAATCCCGCTCCCTGTACGGCATCTATTTCGCCAAGTCCGCCATCTCCCGCGCGGACAAGTGCTACCTCGTGGAAGGCTACCTGGACGTCCTGTCCATGCACCAGCTGGGCATCACCAACGTGGTGGCCTCCAGCGGCACCTCCCTCACGGTGGAACAGATCCGCCTCATCAAGCGGTTCACCGAGAACGTCACCATCATGTACGACGGCGATCCGGCCGGCATCCACGCCGCCCTCCGCGGCATCGACCTGATCCTGAAGGAAGGCATGAACGTGAAGGTGGTCCTCATCCCCGACGGCGACGACCCGGACTCCTACGCCCGTAAGCATACGCTGGAGGAGGTGGAGGCCTTCATCGCCGCGAACGAGCAGGACTTCATCGCCTTCAAGGCGGACCTCCTGCTGGGCGAGGCCGGCAACGACCCGCTCAAGCGGGCGAACCTCATCAACGACATCGCAGACACCGTGGCCGGCATTCCCGACGCGGTGAAGCGGTCGGTCTATACCGATGCCATTTCCGCAAAGTTCCGCATTGACGCGGACATCCTCACGGACCGCGTCCGCCGCACCCGCGAAAAGATCCAGGGCGAGGAGCGGACGCAGGCCCAGCGCGAGGTCGTCCGCGCCCGCCGGGAGGAAGAGGCTTCCCGGCCGCAGGAATCGACCTATACGCCCCCGGTGAACGAGCTCCGGGCCCTGGAGACGAAGAGCCCGATCCTGGCTCCCTCCGAACGCGAACTCCTCCGCTTCATCCTCACGGACGGCAGTACGCCGCTGGTGTTCGAGAGCGATTCGGAATTCTATTCGGAAACCCCGCAGACCGTGGCCGAGTTCATCGACACGGCCCTCGCCGGCGATGGGATCGTGTTCGAGAACGACGCCTACAACCGCACCTACGAGGCCTATTTCGCCCTGTATGACGCCGGCAAGGAGCAGGACGAGATCGTCCGTGACCTCCTGAACGGACCCGACGACGCCGTCCGCTTCGTCGTCTCCCAGCTCTCCGGCGACAAATACGAACTCACGGTCAAGAACTTCCAGGCGGCCCTGACCACCCGGGATTCCTGGCTGACGAATTTCGTCCCCAAGGCTATCCTGGCCTATCACATCAAGCGGCTCCAGGCGGACCAGACTAACCTGACGCGGGAGCTCGCCACGGCCGGCCCCGACCGGCAGCGCGAGATCTTCACCACGCTGGAGCGCATCAATGAACTCAAGAAAAAAATCAATATCAAACTCGGAAGATTGAAATGAACGACCACAAGAGAACCCTCGTGACCTGCGCCCTTCCGTACGCGAACGGTCCCGTCCATATCGGCCACCTGGCCGGTGCCTACATCCCCGGCGACATCTATGTCCGCTATCTCCGCCTGCGCGGGGAGGACGTCGTCTTCGTGTGCGGCTCCGACGAACACGGCGTGCCCATCACCATCAAGGCGCGCGCCCAGGGCGTCACGCCGCAGGACATCGTGGACAAGTACCACCAGGTGATGAAAGACGCCTTCACGGGCCTCGGCATCAACTTCGACATCTATTCCCGGACAACCTCGGACGTCCATGACAAGACCGCATCCGAGTTCTTCCGGAAACTGTATGACGAGGACAAGTTCATCACCAAGGAGACCGAGCAGTACTACGACGAGGAGGCGAAGACCTTCCTGGCGGACCGCTACATCGTGGGCACCTGCCCCAAGTGCGGCAATCCCGGCGCCTACGGCGACCAGTGCGAGAAATGCGGCTCCACGCTGAGCCCCGAGGAACTGATCGACCCGCGTTCCGCCCTGTCCGGTTCCACCCCCAAGAAGGTGAAGACCAAGCATTGGTATCTCCCGCTGGACCAGTATGAACCCTGGCTCCGCGACTGGATCCTGGAACAGCACAAGGAATGGAAGACGAACGTGTACGGCCAGTGCAAGAGCTGGCTGGACGGCGGCCTGCAGCCCCGCGCCGTGAGCCGCGACCTGGACTGGGGCGTCCCGGTGCCCGTGGAAGGTGCAGAGGGCAAGGTCCTCTATGTCTGGTTCGACGCGCCCATCGGCTACATCTCCAACACCAAGGAACTCCTCCCTCAGAGCTGGGAGAAGTGGTGGAAGGACCCGGAAACCCGCCTCGTGCACTTCATCGGCAAGGACAACATCGTGTTCCACTGCATCGTGTTCCCGTCCATGCTCAAGGCCTACGGCGACTTCATCCTCCCGGAGAACGTCCCCGCCAACGAGTTCCTGAACCTCGAGGGCGACAAGATCTCCACCTCCCGCAACTGGGCCGTCTGGGTCCATGAGTACGAGG
>ONJB01000074.1 GCA_900318015.1 uncultured Bacteroidales bacterium
GACATCCTGTACCCGGCCCTGCACCGCCGCATCAACGAGACCGGCGACCTGCCCGGCACCTTCAAGGGCCTGTCCGGCAACCTGGACCGCGTCACCCGCGTGGAGTACGTGGACCAGAACCCCATCGGCAAGAGTTCCCGGTCCAATGCCGTCACCTACCTGAAGGTGTACGACGACATCCGCAAGCTCCTGAGCGACCAGCAGTTCGCGAAGATCAACGGGTTCACCCCGTCCTTCTTCTCCTTCAACCAGGAAGGCGGACGCTGCCCGGAATGCCAGGGCGACGGTTTCGTGAAGATCGGGATGCAGTTCATGGCCGACGTCACGATGGTGTGCGAATCCTGCGGCGGCAAGCGTTTCAAGCCCGAGATCCTGGAAGTCCGGTACCGGGACAAGAATATCGACGATATCCTGAACATGAGCGTGGAGGAGGCCATCGCCTTCTTCTCCTCCCAGCCGGAGGAACTCGCCAAGTCCATCGCGGTGCAGCTCCAGCCCCTCGTGGACGTGGGCCTCGGCTATATCAAGCTGGGACAGCCTTCCAGCACCCTGTCAGGCGGCGAGAGCCAGCGCATTAAGCTCGCCTACTTCCTGAGCCTGAGCAAGAGCGACGACAAGCCCCGCAAGGACAAGATCCTGTTCATGTTCGACGAGCCCACGACGGGCCTCCATTTCTATGACGTGGAGAAACTGCTGAAGGCCTTCGACGCCTTGCTCTCCCGCGGCCATTCGGTGGTCGTGGTGGAGCACAACCTGGACGTCATCCGCAGCGCGGACTGGGTCATCGACCTGGGCCCGGACGCGGGCGACCGGGGCGGGGAGGTGGTCTTCGCGGGCACGCCGGAGGACCTGATTGCGAAAGGCGATACATTCACGGCCAAATACTTACGCGGATGAAGCGCATCGCGGCCATCACCATGGTGCGCGGCGACGCGTTCTACCTCCGGAAATGGACCGCCTGGTACGGCGGCCAGCTCGGGGAGGAGAACTTGTACATCCTGCTGGACGGGCGCGACCAGCCCCTTCCGGACTGGTGCCCGAAGGCCCATGTGATTCCGTGCGACCGGGTCGGCGGGCAGGTGGCCCGGGCCGATAAGGGGCGGATCGAGCGGATCTCGGACGAGGCGGCCCGGCTGTTTGCCGAGGGGTATGACCTCGTCATCGGCACGGACGCCGACGAGATGCTTGCGGTGGATCCCCGGCTCGGCGTCGGACTCGCGGAGTTCCTTTCCGGACTGGATGTGCGGACGGCCGTTTCCGGCCTGGGCCTGGATGTGGGCCAGAAACTGGGCGAGGAAGCGGATATTACGGCCGACAGGCCCTTCCTGGAGCAGCGGCATTACGCGCAGCTGGGTACCCGCTACACGAAGGCTTCGGTACTGGGGAAACCCCTTCGCTGGGGCAGCGGCTTCCACCGTGTGGAAAGCCATAACCTGCATATCATCAAAGACCTGTATCTGTTCCACTTCGGCTACTTCGACATGAAACAGCTGCAAGCGCGTTTCGCCGACGCGGACCGTCGCGCGCAGGGCTGGCAGCGCCACCTGGACAAACGCTCCCGGACCATCCGGCTGGTGACGCGGAAAAAGGCCCTGGACTTCGACCGGTGGACCCGGTTCGCCCGGCGGTTCCAGACGGTCTGCCGCCCGCCGTATGCCTGGAACAAGCCGGCGATAGCCGGCCTGAAACTCGTGGTCCGGATTCCGGACCGCTTTATCAGCCTTGGACTATGAATACCGCTTCGAATACTCCGCTCGTTTCCGTCATCGTGCCGATGTACGGTGTCGAGAACTATATTGCCCGCTGCGCGGAGAGCCTTTTCGCACAGACATATCCGTCCATCGAGTTCATCTTCGTGGACGACGGGTGCAAGGACCGGTCGGTGGATGTTCTTCGTGGCATACTTGGGAAGCAGGAACCGGCGCTGCAGGCCCGGGTCCGCATCATCTCCAAGGAGAACGGCGGCCTTCCGCACGCGCGCAAGACCGGTCTGGACGCTGCTTCGGGGGAGTATGTCCTGCACGTGGATTCTGACGACTGGTTGGAGCCCACGGCCGTGGAGAAGCTGGTCCGGGAAGCTGTCGCAACGGAGGCCGATATCGTCGTCTACGACTTCTGGAAAGAGTATCCGAACCGGAGCAAGCTGGACAGTGAGCGGGACAGTTCCGCCGCCGACCCGGACCTCTTCCGGCATCGGCTCTATACGTATAAGTCCTATGGGTATGTATGGAACAAATTCTGCCGCCGAAGCCTCTACGACGGCGTTTTCGTGCCCAAGTACGCCATGCATGAGGACATTGTCTTCAGCACACAGATCCTGTACAAGGCCCGGAAGGTCGTCCACCTGAAGGAAGGCCTGTACCATTACGACCGGACCGTCAGCGCTTCCGCGACGCGGGCGCCGCAGAAGATCCGGCGCGTGAATTCCGCCCGGAACCTGCTGGACCTGTATCTCCATTTCGAGGGTCAGGACCCGTCGCCGGTGTCCGACCTCCGGGAGGAAATCTTCCTCCGCGCCGCCTGGGCCGGTCTCCAGCATGACCGGAACCTGTTCAAGGAATATCCTTTCCTGGCCCCGGCCGTCCGTGACATTCCCCTCACGCCCGGATATCATATCGGCAAGATCCGCCAGTCGCTCATCAAACTGTTCCTTCTGACGCATTACAGATGAGACGGTTCCTGTACTACACCCGGGTCATCCTGGGCGGCCATGTGTGCAACTGGCTCTGGCGTCCCCGCCAGGCGCGCCGGCAGGCGCGCGGGCGGGCGATCCGGCGGGCCTCGGAGGCGTATCTGCGGCCGTACGTGACGGCCGCGTACGCCGTCCCTGACGGCCAGCCGGACCGTTCGGCGCCCCGCCGTGTCTTCACGCTGTGGCTGCAGGGAATGGAACAGGCACCGCCCGTCGTGCGGGCTTGCCTGGACAGTATCCGTAGGCACGCCGGGGCGGAGCTCGTAGTCCTGGACGGGAAGACGGTCTTCGACTGGATCACGCTCCCCGAACGGATCGTCTCGCTCTGGAAATCCGGGAAGATGCGGGCGGCCCATTTCGCCGACATCTGCCGCGTGGAACTCCTGTACCGCTATGGCGGCGTGTGGATGGATGCAACCTGCTATCTGGACGCCCCCTTGCCTGCCTGGCTCTGGGAGGCCGATTTCTTCGTGTATCAAGGCGGCGAAACCGGGCTGGGAGCCTATGGCGGCATCCAGAACTGCTTCATCCGGGCGGCGAAGGATGCCTACCTCGTGAAAGTCTGGCGGGAGGCCATCCTGGCCTATTGGGCAGTCGAGGATACCGCGGTGGACTATTTTGTGCATCAACTCCTGTTCTCGCAGGCGATGGCGGCCCATCCCCGCGCCGCGGCGCTGTATGCGGAGATGCCGTCCCTGGTCCAGGATCCAACCCATGTCCTGTGGTACGATTATGCGGACCAGCCCTTTGACGAGACCCTCCTGCACGAGGTCTGCGCCAAGGCCCTCTTCCAGAAGCTCGATTATAAATTCCCTGCGGCCACGAACCCCGTTCCGGGTTCCTTTGCCGACCATCTCCTCGCCCCGTACCGATGAAACGCTTGTTCCTGTTCGCTTTCTATGACCCGCAGGGCGTGGTAGGGGAGTCGGTGCTCCGCTACCTGGAGGTGCTGCGCGCCCAGGGTGACATTGTCCTGGCGGCTGACTGCGCGCTGAAGCCTGTGGAGGCGGAGAAGCTGGCGCCGCTGGTGGTATCGTACACGGCATCCCGCCACGGCGAATACGATTTCGGTTCCTACAAGCGGGCATTCCGGCAGGCGGATCTGTCGGGGTATGACGTCGTGTATCTGGTGAACGATTCGGTCGTGGGGCCGTTGGCGCCGCTGGAGCCTTTACTCCAGCGTATGGAAGCCCTGGGAACGGATGCCTTCGGTCTTGCGCTCCATCCTTCCCGGAGTGAGCGGCATCTGCAGTCCTGGTTCATCGGCCTGAAACCGGCTGTTTTCCGGGCGTCCTGGTTCGCGGAATTCCTGGACGGCGTGGAGGCGGTCGGCCGGAAGGAAGACGTCTGCATCCGCTATGAAAATGGACTTGCGCGCCTGCTGGAGGCACATTCTGCCTCCTATGCGGGCTTATGGGAACTGCCCGGGAAAGCCATTTACAATGCCATAGGACGCCTTTCCCGACAAGATTTCCCTTTCCTGAAAAAATCGGCCTTCACCCGGCATGGCGGCAGCCTCGGTCCGGCGGTCGCGCAGGCGCTCTCGAAGGCGGACCCGGCGATAACCGAAGCCGTGGTGGCCGACCTGGACCGCCTGTACGGCAAAGAATACCGGCGCTGGTTCCTCGCGGCCACGCCGCTGCAGGCCTTCGGCCGTTATCTCCGTTATCTTTCCGTCAAGCTTACGGGTCGATGACCAGCAAGGCGAGCGTGTCCCGGTTCACGGGCGGCCCCGCCTTGAAATAGACCATGACGGACCCGCCTTTCCGCGTGTGGATGGTGAGCCCGTGGCCGTCCCGGTCAATGTCATAGGAATACAGGTCATGCACCCGGTCGTCGTCGTCCCAGGCGACGGGTTCGATCTCGAAGTAAGTATCCGGCGGCGAGACGTCGCACCAGAGGTGGAAATCGTCCCCGCTCCGGCATTCGTTGTAGGCGGCCGGGTGGAGGTCGAAGCGGGTTTCCTGGACCAGGCGGTTCTTGTCCACCCGCCAGCCATCCTCTTCCAGCCCGGTCCCTTGCAGATGGACCGTCACCCGGCAGGCCGTGTTTCGGTACACGTCGAAGTTCCCGGGCCCGTCACCCAGATAAAAACGGTAGATCAGCGGTTCACCGGCACGGGTGTGCCAGGTATCGGAATGGTAGGAACCCTGGATCTCGAGATAGGAGCAGACCCGGCCATAGGGTCCTTCCGAGAAATGCTTCTCCGTTTCGTCGTCGGTGTCCAGCAGGTCTCCCTGCAGGTTCTCCGGGAGGTACAGGCTGATGGCCCCGCTCACGCCCGGGGACTGGTCGATGTTCAATGCCTGCACCTGTCGCCCGTCCAATGTAAACCCGCCTGAGAATACCTGGGTGGCCGATTCCGCCTTGCTGTCCCCGAAGAGGCGGACCGAGGACGGCCCGTTCCCGATGGTCACGGACGTGACCAGGAAGGTGACGTCGCTTCGGAGTTCCGTCCGGTCCAGGACCAGGTCGATCCGGGCCATCGTCCGCACCAGCGGGATCCTGACCTCTTCTTCGCCGCCGCTCACGTAGCCGTCCAGCCGTGCGCTCATGGGCATGCCCCGGCTGTATTCGTCGGGATAGGCCAGATAATAGCGGTAAGCTTCCACCGCATCCCGGGAGAGCGCGGGCAGGGCATAGCCAATGTTGGCCGCGACGAAGATGTCGTAGGCGGCACCGGTCAGGAGGGTGGTCTTCAGCGGAATGGTCCCGTCCTGGACGAAGAACTGCCGGGCGGTGAGGTACCGGCGCTCTTCCAGCAGTCCTTCCGCGTTGTATATCAGCAGATTGATATCGGAGACAAGCCGGTCGTCCGGGAGGGACGACCGGGTCGGAATCCGGCTTTCGACCTCCAGGACGAGCGCGGTACCGGCGCGCCCGTTTCCCGAGTCCCAACTATTACATCCTATCACCAAACTTAACAACAACACAGGCAGGATGCCGACGCTTCTCATCGCTTGTCTCCTCCATCAATCAGCGGTAATGTATGTCTTCCCATTCGCGTCCGTCCCAGTCCAGGACCTGGCTTTCCAGGCGGATGGACCCGGCGACGGCGGGGGTGTCCGGGTCGGTCGTGCCGGCCCGTGTGAGGGTTACGTCCAACCGGTACTGCACGTCGGCCTCCAGGCCGGGCAGGTCGATGGGATAGTAGTAGGTCGTGCCCCGGAGCTTCCCTTCGATGACCAGGCGCGTGACAGGACTGCCGAACGTCGTACCGTCCGACGGGTTCGGATAGCAGTAGAACCCGTCGGAGGGATAGATCCGTCCGCCCAGGGACGCTGACAGCGTCTGGAGGATGGCCTCGGGGTGGTTGAGCGCCGCGGTCGCCGCCTCATCCAGCCGGCCGGCGTTCAGCCAGGAGGACGGCGGGTCCTCCGGCGCGAAGGGCCGGCATTCCTGCGAGGCGTACGTCAGATAGGCGCGCACGTCCTGGAGCCGCTCCCCGGCGTAGGCCCGTCCGCTGAAATCGCAGCCGATGGAATGGAGGGTGATCTTCGCGAGCATCGGCCGGAGGGTGACCTGGCCCATCGTCCTTGCCGCCGATTCTCCGTACAGCATCGGCGCGGCAGGATCCTCGTCCGCAAGCCGGAATGGCAGGTCCTCCAGGGATTCAAGGCTGCGGACGCTTCTCCAGGGATAAGCGTCTGCAGGATAGTTGGACAGGATGACAACTTTCTGCGCGGACGTCGATGATGTCCCCGTGACGCGGTTCCCGACCACCCGGTCCAGGTGTTGGTAAGCGTCCAGCCGGTACAGGGGACCGTCCTGGAAAAAGAGCAGGTCCACGGCCTGGATGCTTGCATTTCCAACTGCATTTATATATATTTGCATTTTCCGTGCCACGGGAGCGGATCCCTCCGGCAGGACTTGGGGCGTACAGGCGAGTAACAAAAAGGCCGGCAGGTGCCAGAGCGCACCCGGTTTTGCCGCAGACCGACGGCGCCCGAAGCGGGTAAAGACAGGTAAGGAAGTGTATTTCAGAATCCGGCCTTTTGACATGTTCAGCGCAACTTTGTGTTGCTGCAAAACTACGGAAGGGAACGGACAATCCGGCTCGGAAACAAGGCGCAGACCTGAAACTTTTTTTGTTTTTTATTCACTTTAACTGTTTTTTATCCTCTCAGGATAGAAAACATGCGGGCATAAAAAATAAAATGATGCATATTTTACGAACTTTTCGCCACCTCTTTGACGGCAAACGGGACCTGACTCCCTTCTTCACGCGTCAGGCGGAACTGCTGTGCCAGTGCTCCGATACCCTGGTCCGGATGCTCGACCACGTGGACCCTGTGCAATGGAACATGCTCCAGCGTGAGATCAAATCCTGCGAGACGCAGGGCGACGCCCTCCTGCAGGATTTCCGCGAGCAGCTTTCCGAGCGCCTGATGGGATCCTTGAACCGGACGGACCTCTCGACCATCGCCATGTCCATGGACGACAGCCTGGACGTCATCAAGGATGCCGCCAAGGCCGTCCAGATCTACAAGCCCCGCAAGATCGACCAGCAGCTGCAGGACCTTGCCCAGCTTATCCGGGGCGAGGCGTACGCCCTCCAGGAACTTCTCCCGCTGATCTGGCACATCCGGGACAAGGCCTCGGCCATTTCCCTCCTCTGCGACCGCGTCACCGAGATGGAACACGCCGCCGACGACGCCTACGAGGAATACATCGGCTACATCTTCGCCGAAGAGGACGACATGCGCGAAATGACCAAGTACAAGAACCTGGCGGAAACCCTCGAAAAGGCGACCGATTCCCAGAAGCACGTCGCCGACTGCGTCCGCCTCATGGTCATGCGCTTCCTGCATGAATAGAGATTTCTCGACAGGCTCGAAATGACAAGGAAGTAAAAAACCCGGCTCGATTGAGTCGGGTTTTTTCGTAGGTTGAAGACGGTTAACCGCCGAAGTTATCGAACAAAATGCTTTCCGGAGCGACGCCCAGGGAGTCGAGCAGATCGCAGACGCACTTGGTCATCATGGGCGGACCGCACATGAAGTACTTGATGTCCTCGGGAGCCTCGTGGTTCTTGAGGTAGGTCTCGTTCATCACGTTGTGGACG
>ONJB01000095.1 GCA_900318015.1 uncultured Bacteroidales bacterium
CCGGGCCAGGTCCAGTGCGGAAGGATGTGGACCATCGGCAGTTCCGGGCGCCAGCGGGCCTGGTAGATCCAGTAGCGGTCCTTCGGGAAGCCGGCCAGGTCGATGATGCCGAAGTACGAGCTCCGGGAAGGAAGGGGCACCTCGGCGATGGTCTGGCCCCAGCCCGCGACCATCTTCTTGAAGGCTTCGCGCTCTTCCTCGGTGTGGAAGTTGGTCAGCACGGAGGGATCCAGGTTGAAGGGCGTGGGCTCGCCCAGGTAGTCATAGCCGGTCCAGACGAACTCGCCGGCGCATTCCGGCACGACATCCTCGTACTGCCACTCATAGTCGGGCTTGGAGGCCCATCCGGGGGCATAGAGGTCGTAGGAACTCACCTGGAAGGGGGCGTCCAGCGTCCAGCCCTTGCCTTTCTCCTGCTCCACCGGGAACAGGTAATACCCGCGCGTGGAGATGCAGGAGGCCGTTTCCGAGCCGAACACCGGCTGGCCGGGATGGTCCTTCACGAACTGGGCGTATTGATGCGGCTTGTAGTTGAAGCCGTAGGCGTCGATGGTTTTCGCATAGCCCTGGCTGGCGGCCCAGGGGTTGTCGTTGCCGGCGGAACTCGGGCGCGTCGGGTCCTCGCGGTGGCAGATGTCCGTGAGCATTTGCGGGATCCACCACTTGGTGCTGTCGCCCTGCTCTCCGCACTCGTTGCCGATGGACCACAGGATGACGGAAGGATGGTTCCGGTCACGTTGGATCAGGGCCACGAGGTCCTTCTCGGCCCATTCGTCAAAGAGCTCCGCATAGCCGTGCTCTTTCTTGGGCACCGTCCAGGTGTCCGTGAGCTCGTCCATCACCAGGAATCCCATCCGGTCGCAAAGGTCCAGGAATTCCGGCGCCGGGGGATTGTGGGAAGTGCGGATGGCGTTGCAGCCCATGTCCTTGAGCATCTGCAGGCGGCGCACCCAGGCGTCGTCGTTCCAGACGGCGCCGAGCGCACCCGCATCATGATGCAGGCACACGCCCTTGAGGAATGTCCGGTCGCCGTTGAGGTAGAAGCCGTCCGCCTTCCATTCCGCCTGGCGGACGCCGAACGGCGTCTCGTAGGTGTCGAGCACCTCGTCGGGCGTTTCCACGGTGGTGCGGGCGATGTAGATCGTGGGGCTGTCCGGGTTCCACAGGCGGGCGCCCGGGAGGTCGAAGGTCTGCCAGACGGTCTTCCCGTCCTCGACGTACTCGATGCTGCGGGTTTCGGCCAGGATGCGGTCCATGACCATCTCCTCTCCGTCGCGCTTGAGGCGGTCCTGGCGGATGATCTGCGTGCGGACCATCCCCACCGTCTTCTCGCCGGCGTGCTTGAGGGTGACGCGGAGGGTCACCAGGGCGTCGGCCTGGTTCAGGATCCGGTTGACGGGACCGATCTCCGTCGTGACGTACGTGCCCCAGTGGGCGACGGAGGTCCTGTTCGTCTTCGTGAGCCAGACATTGCGGTAGATGCCGCCGCCGGGATACCAGCGGGAGGATTCCTCGGGATTGTCGATATGGACGGTGATCTCGTTCCTGCCGGGCTTCAGCGCCGGATTCAGGCGGACGGCGAAGGAGGCGTAGCCGTACGGCCAGCCGCCGAGGTCGACGCCGTTGACCTCCACGGTCGCGTGCGACATGGCGCCGTCAATCTCGAGGTCAATGTCCTTTTCCAGGTCTTCCGAAGTGATTTCCAAAGTTTTTCGATAGTCGGCCTTGCCCCACCAGGCGAGTTTCCCGCTCTCGCCGGGATACTCCTGCCGGAACGGCCCGTCCACGCCCCAGTCGTGCGGCAGGTCCACCGGCCGGCTTTCCCCGTCCTTGACGAAGGTCCAGCCTTCGTTGAAGGACGTCCGGCCCGCGGGCTGCGCCGCGGCCGCGACGGCCGCCAGCGACACGACGAGGCAAACGATCGGTCTTCTCATACGCGCGATTAAGTCTATTATGCGAATATAGCAATTCTTTGAGACTTCGGCAACCGCCCGGACGGGAAAAATATGTATCTTTGTGGCATTAAATGATTGACAAAATGAGAATTGCAAAGTTTTTCATCCTGGCGTCCCTGCTGGTAGCGGCCGCCGCCTGTGCGCCGAAGCAGCAGGAGGCCTCCTGCCCCTCCGCGCTCGACGTCATTTTCGCCCGCAAGAGCGTCCGTTCCTATACCGACCAGCCCGTCTCCGACGAGCAGGTGGAAACCATGCTCCGCGCCGCGATGGCCGCCCCGACGGGCATGAACGTCCAGCCCTGGCGCTTCGTCGTCGTCCGCGACCAGGCCGTGAAGGACAAGCTCGCCGGCCCCCGCGGCGGCATGATCGCCCAGGCCCCCGTTGTCTTCGTCATCTGTGGCGAAACCACCCTGATGCGCAAGCCGTTCGGCCAGCCCGACGCGGAGGCCGTGGAGGTGGAGAACGGCAACTGGACGCAGGACTGCTCCGCCGCGACGGAGAACCTGCTCCTCGCGGCCGAAGCCCTCGGCCTCGGTGCCGTCTGGACCGCAGCCCATCCGTATGCGGACCGGGTGAACCCCATCCGCGAAGCCCTGGGCCTGCCCGAGAACGTGACGCCGCTGTGCGTCGTCCCCTGCGGCTACCCGGCCGGTGACGACCAGCCCAAGGACAAGTGGAAGCCCGAGAACATCCACTACGACAAGTGGTAATCCGTCCCGCCACACCGGCTGACATCCCCGCCCTGCGGCCCGTCTTCGAGGCCGCCAAGGGCATTATGCGCGCCGACGGCAACCACGACCAGTGGTCCGTCCCCGGCTTCCCCGACGACTCCCTCCTCCTCCGCGACATCGCCCGCGGAGGAGGCTTTGTCATTGAAAACAGATGGCCGGTCGGGGCCGGCCATGACGAAAGAAAGACCGTCATGCCCGGCTTGACCGGGCATCTCGCCGCTCCGCGCATCGTCGCGTACTTCGCCCTCCTTCCGTCCCCGGAGCCGACCTACGACGTCATCGACGGTGCGTGGCTCACCGACGAGCCGTACGGCGTCATCCACCGGATGGCAAGCTATCCGGAGATACATGGAATCTTCTCAACGGTAATCAATTACGCCGCAACGCGCTACGCGCACCTGCGTATCGACACGCATCGCGACAACCGCATCATGCAGCACCTCATCGAGAAGCACGGCTTCACCTACTGCGGCATCATCTGGCTCGAAGACGGCACCGAGCGCCTCGCCTACGAGCGCTGACCCCCCCTCTGGCACCTATCGTCCTGATAATCAAACGTTTGACGACTTTGCTGTGCATCCCGGGATGCATAGCAAAGCCTTTAAAGCGCTGTGTGACAGGGTGTTGGGTGCCAGGCGGGGCTAGAGAGCCCGGGAGAGCCTCACGTGCAGGACGACCTTTTGGTGGGGTTGGAGCGTGAAAGTGTAGCCCACGAGCGAGGTGCCGGGGTTGGGCGCGTCGGTTGGATGCAGGTACTGCATGCCGTCGACATCGGGAGCGGCTGGGTCGTAGGTCGTGGGCCAGATGTGCGGGGTCAGTTCG
>ONJB01000010.1 GCA_900318015.1 uncultured Bacteroidales bacterium
TCTTTCGGCAAATTTACGTTATTTTTGTGCAAGATTCGTCCCCGGGGGGATTTATCTTGTAAACGCGACAACCATGAAATTCTTGCATAATCTTTTGAAGGGAGCATCCCTCACCGGGGCCCTGTTCGTGTTCCAGGCCTGCTACGGCATGCCTCAGTCCCCGCTGGACCTGGAAGGGGGCGAGGCGCCCATGTCCTTCTCCCTAGTTTCCCGCACCACGGGCGAACCCCTCGAGGGCATCCGAATCAAAGGCGGCTCCTGGAAACATGACATGGAAAGGGAGGATGTGCTGGGAATCACGGACGCCAGCGGCCGCTGCCGCGTGGAAATTCCCTATTACCGGAATCAGGAAGGCCCCTTCCTCCGGTTCGAGGACCCGCAAGGAGCGTTCGTCGTCAAGGACACCACCCTGGCGGACCTCCGCGACCGGGAAATCGTCATCACGCTGGACTCCGTGCAATGAAAGCGCGCCTGACTGCCCTCGTGGCGCTGATGCTGCTGGGCGTCTCCGCCTATGCCCAGGAGGAGGATCCGCCCTTCTTCAAGCAGTTTTCGGTGGAAATCGCCACCGGTATTCCGCCCATCCACACCCTTCTCGAGGTAAACGGCACCAAATACGACAAGTCGCTCGCCCAACAAGGGAAACAGCCTGACATGGATGGCGCCTGGATGCCCGCGTTGAGCCTGTCCGCCGTCTGGAAGACGGCCCGCCGTTGGGAGATGGTCCTGACGGGTGGCGTTTCCTGGTGCCACCACAAGGTCATCCAATACGGAACCTTCGGCATCGACCCGTATGGGAATCCCCGGTACAACCTGAAAGATCCCCATCCCGACGGATGGAGAGACTCCGCCCCCATCGGCGCCCTCTTTTTCCAGGCGCGCTGCTTCTGGAACCCCACGCAAAAAGTCAAGCTCTACTCCGCTTTCGGCGGCGGCATCGTGCTGGGCGGTAAGGACCATTTCTTCTCGGACAGCCTCGTGGGCATCGTCCCGTCCATCACCCCCATCGCCGTCCGCTTCGGCACCGGCCCCCTCAAATTCTTCATCGAAAACACCTACAGCCCCGCCGCCACCGCCTTGAACCTCGGCCTCGGCTGGACGTTCTAGAGATTCCGGGTCAAGCCCGGAATGACGGATGGGACGAGATCCTTTGTAGATGAATCAAAGGGAAAGTGCCTCCAACCCTCTCACAAACGTTCCTTTCTTTCCCAACCCACGACCACAACCACCAGGATTTCCCTGTACAAGTCTCGCATGTACATCAAGACGGCCCTCAAACGGGGTTTCCATGTACAAGTCTCCCGGGCGTAAGCCCCAGAAGGCAAGATTGGCGGAGACTTGAACACAATTGTCGCCTTTGAAACGCCTGAACTTGTACAAGCGAGACTTGTGCACTGCGCGCGTTGTGCACCGAGTGAGAGAGAGAAGAATTTCCCGGCAGCGAAGAGATGCCGCCCGGCAAAGACGGGATTTCGCCAAACTGACGACCGTCAGCACGGGAGAGGGAACGTTTTATGGTGTTATTGTTCCCTCTCGCGTGCTGGCAGAATTCTCCACTCGCTTCGCACGGTCGAAATGGCAAGGGGCGAGGCGCAGGCGGAATGACGGGGGCTTAGAACTTCACCTCGACGGGTTTACCATCATAAGAGACCGCCACGCCGGGGGCGTCGGGGTCGTAGGACCACGGGCGGCCCGGCTCGACCAGGACTACGCGGAAGGTACGGTTCTGGAGCATGCCTTCGAAGGAGCCTTTGCGCTCGCCGATGGTGAGGGTGCGGGCGGCCTCGTCCCAGGTGATGGGGATGTTGGCGAAGAAGCCCTTCTCGTAGTTGTAGTTCACGTTCTCGTCCTCGTAGAGGTTGAAGCAGGCGTCCTTGCCGGCATAGACGGCGAGGAGGATGTCGTCCGCGGGCTTCTCGTCGGACCACTGCATGGCCGAACGGGCGGGATTCCGTATCGATGTACTGGCCCGTATAGAAGTCATACCAGCCGCCCTTCGGGAAATAGACGCGGCGGCTGCGGGCCTGGTACTCGTACACCGGGCACGGCATCAGGGCCGGGCCGAAGAGCCACTGGTCGGACAGGTCGTGGACCTGCGGGTCGTCCGGGAAGTCCATCGGCAGGCCGCGCATGATCGTATAGTCGTCGAAATGGACGGCGCCCGCGAGGGAATAGATGTACGGCATCAAGCGGTAGCGCAGGCGCATGTACCAGAGGATGGACTCGTAGGTCTCGGAGCCTTCCGGGGCGATGTTCCAAAGTTCGCGCGCCGGTGCCTGTCCATGGGTGCGGAACAGCGGGACGAAGGTGCCGAACTGGTGCCAGCGGGTCTGGAGCTCCCGCCATTCGGGGAGGTTCGCCGGGTTGTAGAACTTGCTCATCACGCAGAAGCCGCCGATGTCCATGCCCCACATCGGAAGGCCGGCCATGGAATAGTTCAGGCCGGCGGCCATCTGCATCCGCATGTCATACCAGGATGTGCCGATGTCACCGCTCCAGGAGGCCGTGGAATAGCGCTGGAGGCCCGCAAAGCCGTTGCGGGTGAGGAGGAACACGCGGGTATTGGGATTGACCTCGCGCTGGCCGGTGTAGATGGCGTCGGCATTCACGAGGGAATAGGCCGTGAAGTATTCCGTGGACGGACCGAGGGCCGTCGGGGTGAGGAGCCACTTGAAATAGTCCCACGGCAGGCAGTCGCGGAGATTGGGTTCCGAAGCGTCCATCCACCAGGCGTCAATCTTCTTCCCGTACTTGGAGTACAGGGACTCGTCCATCTGGCGCCAGAACATCTTGCGCCCGCCTTCGGCATAGGCGTCGTAGAAGGTCTGCGGGTGGTTGAGCCAGTCCACGAGGCCGGTGTCCTCGGCGTGCGTGTAGGCGTAGCCCGCTTCCTTGAGCTCCTTGTAATGGTCCGTGTTCGTGTAGAACTTGGGCCAGACGCTGATCATAAAGCGGCCGTGCATCGCGTGGACGTCGTCCAGCATCTTTTCCGGATCCGGATAGCGGGAGGCCTCGAACTCATGGCTTCCCCACTGGTCCTCCTTCCAGTAATGCCAGTCCTGGACGATGTTGTCAACAGGAATCTCCCGCCTGCGGAACTCCGCGAGCGTGCTCACGAGCTCGTCCTGCGTGGTATAGCGCTCGCGGCTCTGCCAGAAGCCGAAGGACCACTTCGGGTACAGGGAGGCCTTGCCCGTAAGGGTGCGGTAGCCGCTGATGACTTCGTCATAGTCGTCGCCCGCCATGAAGTAGAAGTCCAGTTCGGGCTCGAATTCCGACCAGAAGCTCAGGCGCTCCTGCTCCTCCACGCTCTGGGGCACGGCGACCTTCAGGCTGAGGTAGGAAACGCCGCCGTCGGGCTCCCAGAACACCTCGACGGGCTTGCGCTCGCCGGCCTCGAAATGGACCTTGTAGCGGAAGCTGTTCGGGTTCCAGGCCGGACGCCAGCGGCGGGACATCACTTCTTCTCCCCCGATCTTCGTGCCCTGGAAACCGGCGTAATATTGGGTGAAATAGTAATCACCGGCCACCGGAGCCTCGAGTTCTCCCTCATATTTCACGAAAGCGCCCTGGAGCGGCAGCTTGGGCAGGTCGCCGATCCGGCGCTCATCACCATAGTCCAGGGTCTCCTCCCGCTGGACGAGCTCGTTTCCGCGGGCTGGATGGTAGGTTCCCGTCAGCGCGCCTTCCACACCGTCCTTGTCATAGAGCTTGAACACGTCGCCCAGGTGCTGATAAGGCTCGGGGTTGCCCCAACGGCTCCAGGAGTAGGCGTCGAACAGGAGGCCATAACCCTTGGAAGAGACGACGAACGGGATGCTGATCTTGGTATTGTACTGATAGAGTTCCTCATTGAGCCCCTTGTGGTCGAACTCGCCCGTCTGCTGCTGGCCGAGGCCGTAGAAGGACTCGTCCGCGGGAGAGTCGAACACGACGCGGGTGGAGTAGGCTTTCTTGCCCTCGACCTCGATGGGCGTGAAGGCTATCTGGCCGCCTTCTCCGGAGGCCAGGAGCGTCTTGCCCGCGGCATCCGTGAAGCACAGTTTCCCGGTGGCCGGGTCCACGGTGGCGGTCACGGCCGCCGTGGCCACTTTCACGAGGCCTCCTTCCGCCGTCACGGAGAAGGGCGTCTTTTCTGTAACAGGAAGCACTACGAGGCTGTTCCGATCATTGAACTTCTTGTCCGGGGTCGCGGAAACGCGGATGATCTTCTCGCCCAGCACCTGGAGCCGGACCTGGGCCGCCCCGCCTTCGGCAGGCGCCTGGAGTTTCACGGTCACCGTGTTGCCTTTCACGGCATAGTCCTTCGGACCGCAGGAGAGGGACAGGAACGCGACGGACGTCGCAAGCAGGAGAATCTGGGGAAAACGCATAGGTCGATGGGTTAATCAGTCAAAAATACGGTTTTTCGGGCAGAAATCAAACCGGAGAAAGGCGCCTTTTCGGGAAAAATGACTATCTTCGTGAAAATCAAACACAAAACTATTTCGATGAAAAAGATCCTCATCGCCGCCGTGGCCATCGTGATCGCGTTCGCCCCGGCATCCCTCGCCCAGCGCCCCGGAGGTCCCCGTCCCGGCGCCAAACCCGACACCGAAAAGAAAGACGAACCGGAGAAACCGGCGCCCGAGCTGAAAGTCATCGCCGGCCTCTTCGGCGTTGCCCAGCACGAAAAGGACTGGTACTTCGACATTCCCGACAGCCTCCTCGGCCGCCGGATCCTGGCCGTGACGCGCTTCGTCAAGCATACCCCCGGCGCCTCCGAATACGGTGGCGAAATGGTCAGCGACCGCATGATCTACTGGGAGAAAGCCCCCAACGGCAACCTCCTCCTCCGCATCGACCCGAACGTCATCCACTCCGAGGAAGGGGAAGACATCGACCTTGCCGTCAAGGCCAGCTCGGAGAATCCAATCGTGGCTTCCCTGAAGCCCGAGAAGACGGCCTCTCCCGGCTGCACGCGGGTGAAGGTCACCTCCCTGTTCGAGGGTGACAACCAGCCGTTCTCGCTCAGCCCCGCCTCCAAGCGGTCCTACAACCTGGGCGGCCTCAAGGGCGACGCGTCCTTCATCCAGAGCATCCGCACCTATCCCATCAACACCGAGGTGACGACCACCAAGACCTTCACCTACAACGCGCCCACGCCTACCGCGGCGGGTCCTGCCGCCCGGGGCACCATGCTGCCCGCCGGCTCCCAGGCCGGAGTCGTGACGCTCGTGCTCAACACCTCGATGATCCTCCTGCCTGAAAAGCCCATGCAGCCCCGCTGGTTCGACGCCCGCGTCGGCTACTTCGCCGACGGCTATACGGAGTTCACCGACGAGCAGCAGGCCGTGGAGCGCATCCGCTTCATCACCCGCTGGCGCCTGGAAGCCCGCCCGGAGGACGTGGAGAAGCAGAAGCGCGGCGAGCTCGTGGAGCCGATCAAGCCCATCATCTACTACATCGACCCGGCGACCCCGAAGCAGTGGCGCCCGTACCTGATCGCCGGCGTGAACGACTGGCAGAAGGCCTTCGAGCAGGCGGGCTGGAAGAACGCCATCCGCGCCGAGGAATGGCCGGAGGACAATCCCGACATGAGCATGGAGGACGCCCGCTTCTCCGTGATCCGCTACCTCGCTTCCTCCACCGCCAACGCCTATGGACCCAATGTCCATGACCCGCGTTCCGGCGAAATCCTCGAAAGCCACATCGGCTGGTACCACAACGTCATGACGCTCGTCCACGACTGGTACCAGGTGCAGGTGGGCGCCGTAGACCCGCGCGCCCGCAAGATGAAATATGACGACGAACTGATGGGCGACCTCATCCGCTTCGTCTCCTCCCACGAGGTGGGCCACACCCTGGGCCTGCGTGGCCTGCGTCACAACATGGGCTCCAGCAGCCAGACCCCGGTGGAGAAGCTCCGCGACAAGGAGTGGGTGGAAAAGCACGGCCACACCGTGTCCATCATGGACTACGCCCGCTTCAACTACGTGGCGCAGCCGGAGGACGGCATCGGCAAGGACGGCCTGTATCCGCGCATCAACACCTATGACAAGTGGGCCATCGAATACGGCTACAAGCCCACGCCGTTCAAGACCGCGAAGGAGGACCACCTGTACTGGAACAAGGTCATCATCGACCGGCTCGCGGCCCAGCCCGAACTCTGGTTCGGCGGTGAAGGCTCCGATTCCGACCCGCGCGCCCAGCGCGAGGACCTCGGCGACGACGCCGTCGCGGCCAGCAACTACGGCATCATGAACCTCAAGCGCATCATCGGCCAGCTGCCGGAATGGAACGCGGAAGAGGCCGACCAGTATGAGAACGTCTCCCGGATGTACAAGGCCCTCCTGGGCCAGTACAACCGCTACGTCGGCCACGTGGCCGCGAACATCGGCGGCCGCTTCGTCACGAACCACAGCATCGAACAGCCGAACGCCGTCAAGTACGCCCCCGTCCCGAAGGACCGCCAGAAGCGGGCCCTGAACTGGCTGAATGACAACCTATTCCAGAAGCCGACCTGGCTCGTGGATGTCCCCTACATCTTCGAGGTTACGGACCGCCCGGACAGCCAGATCACCCCGTACGCGAAGAGCGCCATCTCCGGCCTGCTGAATGTCCAGAAGCTCGAGCGCATGGGCCAGTTCGCGGAGTACGGTCCCGGCAACTACGCCCCCGAGGAATTCCTGGACGACCTGACCGACATGATCTTCGAAGAGCTCTACAAGGGCCGCGCGACGGACAGCTGGCGCCGCTATCTCCAGCGCACGTACGTCTCCTCCGCCCTGGAGGTCATCGCGAGCCGCGTCGCTGAAGGCACCGACGCCCGCACCCTCCTCCTCGGCAAGGTCACCGAACTCCAGAAAAAGGCCGCCAAGGCGAAGTCCTCCGACGCCGCCACCCAGGCCCACTGGACCGAACTCTCCAAGATGATCGAGAAGGCGCTGAAGTAAGGCCTTCCCTCCTGAAACGCCGACGGTGGTCCAAGTCCTGGACCACCGTCGTCATTTTACCCCCTTTTTTGCCGTTGGTGGTCCATCCCCTGGACCACCCTTGACACCTCCGTCAATTCGGGAGAACGAAAATTACGGGGTGATGATAAGTGACGCGGACGGGCTTGCCATCCTTGATGCCGGGCTTCCACTTCGGGGAGCTTTTGATGACGCGGACGGCCTCGGCGTCCAACGAAGGAAATACGCCCTTCTCCACCTCCACCTCCTGGACGCCGCCGTTGGTGCCGATCACGAATTTCACGAGAACGGTTCCCTCGATCCGGGCGTCCTTGGCGTCCTGCGGGTATTTCAGCCGTGCTGTCACCCAGGACGAGAAGGCATTGGCATCCTGGCCCTTGAAGGTAGGATACTTGTCCGGGGCCTTCATGCTTTCCAGGATCTCCGCATGCCGGGGTCCGTCGGCCTTGCGGAGCAGGTGTCCGCCGGCCATTTCGATGGTCGTGCCGTTATAGACCGTCCGGCGGCCGGCGACAGTCAGGGTGTCTCCGGGGGCAATGCCCATCTGGACAAACGACTGATTCATGCCCGGACGTCCGTCTTCGAGGCCGTAGATGTAGGCCTCGCCCGTTTCGTCCTGCAGGTAGAACACGCCGCGCTGGTCGTTGGCGCGCGGCCGGGTCACCACCCCGCGCAACACCACCAGCGAGGTGTCGCTGCGGGACATCCTGTTGAACTCGTCCGCCGTCTTGCGGACGCCCTGCGCCGCGGCCGGAAGGCCGGCGGCAAGGGCCAGAAGGGCTAAAACAACGCGTCTCATTTCTTTCTTGCAGGCAGGAACATCCCGGCGATGGAGAGAAGGAGCAGGAGGATCAAGGTGATGGAGGAAGCGCGGGAAACGTTCGCGCCGATACGGTAGGAGTCGGGCTCGAAGCGCATGACAAGGTCATGCTCGCCCGCCGGGAGCTGCGCCGCGCGCAGCGTCCAGTCCGCACGCAGGACATCGACTGGCGTGCCATCCACTTTCGCTTTCCAACCGTCGGGGTAGTAGATTTCGCTGAAGACGGCGAGGCGGTCGGCCGAGGCCTTGTAGCGGTAGCGCAGCTCGTTCGGGGTGTAGGCGGTCAGGACGATGGTATCCGTGGAATCGGCCGGAGCAGCCGTTACCGCCGGCATGTCCTTGCCGATGACGGCCTGATGCCGCAAGTCGATTCCGCCCAGGAGCGCGATTTCCTCATCCGGCGTCGCGGCCGGGACCACCTCGTCCACGAACCAGGCGTTTCCGAAGGCGTTCTCATTCACCACCGGCGGATATTCACCGCCGACAATGATGTATCTCGTATTCAGCGCATTGAGCACGGGGGTCACCGGCATGCCGGCCTCGATGTCGCCGAGGGTTTCGGCATTCCGGAGGACACCGTAAATCCGGTTGATCTCATCCGTCAGATAGTGCTCGATGAGGTCCTGGTAGCGCTGAAGCTTGGCCGGAGAGTATCCGCCGACGTTCTTGTGGTGGTACGACGGCACAGACGAGTTGAACACGTTGACACTCAGGTCCAGGACGCGGTAGGACGGGTCCGGGTCGGTCTTGATCAGCTTGTCCACGGTGCGCTCGGCGAAGGGTTTCGAGAAATCCTTCGGGGACATGAAATGGTTGTCGTTCAGATAGCGCCGGCCCGTCGCGAAGAGATTTACGAGCACCAGCGTGCAGATGACCAGGCTGGCGACGACCTTCCGGACCGGATTCTTCTTTTCCGGCAGGCAGGCCCAGAGCAGGAAGCCCCAGGAAACGGCGATGAGGAAGAAGGACATCAAGGCGTCCTGGCGCAGCAGGGCGATGCGGTCCGCTTGGAATGCCTCCACGAGGATATCCTGCCCGCCCTCGTCGGAAGCCGCCGTGAAGTCGCCGGCCAACGAAGGAATCAGGAAGAACAGGAGGCAGACGCCGCCCGTCAGGGCAAAGGCGATGCCGCTCTTCTTCAGGAACGACTTCCGGTCATAGCCGTCCTTGACGATGCGGTCCAGCGTGAGGAAGCCCAGCATGGGCAGCGTCACCTGCAGGACGACGAGCGCCATGGACACCGTCCGGAACTTGTTGTACAGCGGCAAGACATTGAAACAGAACTTCGTGAACGCCATGAAGTGGTTGCCCACCGCCATCAGGATGGCGATGACCGTCCCCACGATGAGCCACCATTTCTCCTTCCCCTTGTACAGGAACAGGCCCAGGATGAAGAGGAAAACGGTGATGGCGCCCATATACATCGGTCCGGCCGTGAAAGGCTGCGGCCCCCAGTACAGGGGCAGGGATTTCGCGATTTCACGCGTCCCCGTCTGGCCGGCGCTCTTGAGCAGCTGAATGGTCGCGGACTTCTCCGGATTGACGGCCTGCGTCGAGGAGCCACCGTTGAAATTCGGGATCATCAGGTTGGGCAGTTCCTCCCAGCCGTAGGACCACGAAGTCGCATAGTCCAGGTCCAGGCCTCCGCCCTTGACTCCCCCGTCCTGGGTGAGTTCGGAGCCCCCACGCATGGTGTGAGGCGTATACTTCGCGAGCGGAAGCAGCTTGTTCACGTTCGTGGCGATACCCACGCTGCCGACGACCAGCAGCAAGGCCGACGCGATGAAGAACCGCGTGAGCCGGGTGTTCCGCGTCGTTTTCGCCACCAAGGAGTCCTTGTCCTTGCGGACCAGGATGTCGATGAACTCCACCAGGGCGAACAGGAGCACGAGGATGGCGAGATAGTAGGTGATCTGCTGGTGGTTCGCCTTGATCTGCAGGCTCAGCGCCAGGCCGAACAGGACGGAGCCGAGGAGCACTTTCGCGAGCCAGCGGCTCTTGGATTCGGTGCTCCGGTAGGTATAGACGAGCGCGGCCAGCACCCACGGGAAGAAGGCGATCGCCTGCATCTTCGTGTTGTGGCCCACCTGGATAATCTGGAAGTTGTACGAGCAGAAGGCGACGGCGATGGCGCCGCCGATCGCGAGCGGCCAGCTGATGCCGAGCGAAAGCATCAGCAGGAACGCGCCCAGCAAGGCGATGAACAGGTAGGTCGCGGGCCGTCGTCCTGTGAGCAGCAGGTTATAGATATGCTGCGTGGCATCCCCTTCGTTCTGCGTGGAGATGATCGTCGTGGGCATGCCTCCGAACATCGAACCCGTCCAGTAGGTCGGGTCGTCCGGGTGCGCCCTGTTCCACTCCACCATCTCATGTGACATCCCCGTATATTCCGAGATGTCGCCCTGGTTCACGATCTTTCCTTGCAGGAGCTGCGGCACAAAGGCGTAGCTGAGCACGAGGAAAAAGAGGACGGCGCCGAGGGCGATGCCGAGGTTCTTCAAAAGTTTCTTGTCCATGTCTTACTTGTTTTCGTTGGAGACTCGCTCCAACAGGGCGGCGAGCTCGCGGGTGAGGTTTTGGCGGGAGAAACGGGCGATGTCGCCCGTGACGGACGGGACACCGCCGGACTTGTGCTGTTCCCAGGCTTTGTCCAGGAAGTCGCGGATGGCGGTGATGTTGTCCCAGTCGGCCGTGATGCCGGCGCCGGTATCGGCGAGGACGCGGGCCATGGCCCCGTCCTCCTGGCCGATGCCCAGCACGGGCCGGCGGGAAGCGAGATACTCGAAGAGTTTCCCGGGAAGGATGGGCCGGTACTCCGGATCGTTCCGCAAGGGAAGCACCAGCACGGAAGCCGCCAGCTGTTCGCGGACCGCCGTCAGGTGGTCGCAATAGCCGAGGTCCACGACGTTGTCTTTCAGTCCTGCCTCTTCGATGGCCGCGTACACTTCACGGTCCACCTTGCCGACAAGCCGCAGCCGCAGTTCCTGCTTGAAGTCCGGATCGGACCAGGCCTTCGCGCCCAGCGCCTTCCAGAGGTTCAGCGGATTGCCGTCGGCGGCGAAAAGACCGGTGTGGACGACGTTGAAATGGCCGTCCGGCTCGACAGGCTGGTTGAAATCACCGCCGTCGTAGCCGTTCGTGATCATGGCCACGGGCGTCTTCGTCTGCGCCTGGAACTCTTCCTGCACGAGCGGCGTGACGGCCAGCACGGTGGAGCATTCGTCCAGCACGGACTGCTCCATCGCCCGGAGCCTGCGCCAGGTGCGGCGGGTCATCGGCAGGTGCTTGAGGTAGTACATCCGGGTCCACGGGTCGCGGAAATCCGGAATCCAGGGAATCCCGAGTTCCTGGTGCAACCGCTGCCCGATCAGATGCATCGAGTGGGGCGGCCCTGTCGTGACAATCACATCGACCGGATGTTCCGCCAGGTATTCCTTCAGGAAACGCACGCTCGGCCGCACCCAACCCACGCGGGGGTCCGGCACGAACAGGTTGCCACGGATCCACAGCGACAGGCGCTGCTTGAAGGACTTCTTTCCGCTGGAGATCTCCGTGACGGCCCCGCCCGCGGCGCCGGCCGTGAGGGTTTTCATGTCCGTGGAGGCGCCCTTGCCCATCAGCTTGCGGTAGACGTTGTACGGCTCCGTGATCGGACGGCGGACGATTTCCGTGGTATGCGGGATTTCCGCCTCCAGGGTATGGTCGATGGCCGTATATTCCGGATTCTCAGGCGTATAGATGACCGGCTGCCAGCCTTCCTGAGGCAGGTATTTGGCGAATTTCACCCAGCGCTGCACACCTGATCCGCCGGACGGGGGCCAATAGTACGTGATGACAAGGACTCGTTTCATAACTTACAAAGTTAACTAAAATTATCGTATCTTTGTATGTTCCGAAAAAGCAGACAGTATGGCGAAGATGGCGGAAGACACCCCCCTGATCAGGCAGTTCTTCGAGGTCAAGGCACAGCACCCCGAAGCGCTGCTGCTGTACCGCGTGGGGGACTTCTACGAAACCTACTCGGACGACGCCGTGACGGCGTCCCGGGTGCTGGGCCTCGTGCAGACGAAGAAATCCAACGGCGACAAGGGGCCCATCCCCATGGCCGGCTTCCCGCACCACGCCATCGAGAACTACCTGACGAAACTGGTCCGGGCCGGCTTCAAGGTCGCCATCTGCGACCAGCTGGAGGACCCGAAATTCGCGAAGAAGCTCGTCAAGCGCGGGGTGACGGAAATCGTCACGCCGGGCATCTCCTTCGGCGAGAACATGCTGGAAATCAAGGAGAACAACTACCTGTGCGGCCTCGCCTTCGAGCGCGACCAATGCGGCGCCGCCTTCCTGGACGTGTCCACGGGACAGTTCCAGGTGGCGCAGGGCTCGCTGGACTACATCGGCACGCTGATGGGTTCGCTCTCCCCCAAGGAGCTGGTCGTTCCCCGGAGCTACGAGAAGGGCGTCAAGGACCGCTTCGGCGACTATTACACAACGTCCCTGGACGAATGGGCGTTCGTGTATGACGCGGCGGTGGAGAAGCTCAAGCGGCAGCTCCGCGTGGACAGCCTCAAGGGATTCGCCGTGGACACGATGCCGCTCGGGCTGTGCGCCGCCGGCGCCCTGATGGTGTACCTGGAACAGACGCAGCATGTGGGCCTCCGGAACATTTCCACCCTCGGCCGCATCGACGAGGCCAAGTTCGTGTGGATGGACCCGTTCACCCTCCGCAACCTGGAGGTCTTCCAGGCCGCATCCGGTCGCGAAGGCGTGTCGCTGGTGGAAACCATTGACAAGTGCTCCTCGCCCATGGGCGCGCGCCTGCTCCGGAACTGGCTTGCGATGCCGGTGCTGGACCGGAAGGAACTGGACCACCGCTACGACATCGTGCAGTTCTTTGTCGACAACCCTGATACCCTGACGCAGGTGCAGGAAGAACTGGGCAAGCTCGGCGACCTGGACCGCATCCTGGGCCGTGTCGCGAACGGCAAGGCCCTCCCGCGCGAGGTCCTGCAGCTCAGCCGCGGCCTCGCCCAGCTGGGCCCGCTGCGCGAGAACTGCACCGGCAAGGGCTGCGACGCCCTGGACAAGCTGATGCGGGGACTCGTGGGCTGCGAGAAGATCTACAAGGAGATCGTCAATACCCTGGACCCGGAACCCGCCGCCCAGATCGGCAAGGGCCCGGTCATCGCCGAAGGCGTGAACGAGGACCTGGACGAGCTGCGCGGGCTGTCCGGCAGCGGCAAGGACTACCTGCTGGAAATGCAGCAGCGAGAGGCCGAACGGACCGGCATCCCTTCGCTCCGAATCGCCTACAACAACGTTTTCGGCTACTATATCGAAGTCCGCAACACCTTCAAGGACAAGGTTCCCCCGGAATGGATCCGCAAGCAGACCCTGGTCAATGCGGAGCGCTACATCACCGAGGAACTGAAGGAATACGAAGAGAAGATCGTCACGGCGGAAAGCCGCATCTACGAGATCGAAACCCGCCTCTACGCCACCCTCATCGCCCATGTCCAGGACTGCATCGTGGCCATCCAGAAGAACAGCCGCATCCTGGCGAAGCTGGACGTGCTCGCGGGCTTCGCGGAGCAGGCCGAGGACCGGCACTACTGCCGCCCCGTGATGGACGACTCCCTGTCGCTGGACATCAAGGCGGGCCGCCATCCGGTCATCGAAACCCTCATGCCGGCGGGAGAGGAATACGTCCCGAACGACGTCTTCCTGGACTCCAAGACGCAGCAGATCATTATCTTGACCGGTCCGAACATGGCCGGTAAGTCCGCCCTCCTGCGGCAGACTGCGCTCATCGTCCTGCTCGCGCAGACAGGCTCCTTCGTGCCGGCGGCGTCGGCCCGGATCGGCTATTTTGACAAGATCTTCACCCGCGTGGGCGCGACGGACAACATCTCCCGCGGCGAATCCACCTTCATGGTGGAGATGCTGGAGACGGCGATGATCCTCCACAACCTCAGCGCCCGGTCGCTGGTCCTGCTGGACGAGATCGGCCGCGGCACCTCCACCTACGACGGCATGTCCATCGCCCGCGGCATCGTGGAATACATCCACGAGTACGGGAAGGGCGCGAAGACCCTCTTCGCCACCCATTACCACGAACTGAACGACCTGGAAGGCGTTTTCCCGCGCGTGAAGAATTTCCATGTGACCGTCAAGGAAGTGGGAAAGGAGGTCATCTTCCTCCGCAAGATCAAGGAAGGCGGCACGGCCCACAGCTTCGGTATCCATGTCGCCCGCATGGCCGGCATGCCCGCCCCGGTGCTGGAAAGCGCCGAGCGGACGCTCAAGGCCCTGGAAAATTCCCAGGCGCTCGAGCGCATCGGCGCGCTCACGCCCGTCAAGCCGCACAACACCAAGGAAGGCCGCGTGGAAAAGGACGGCTCCATCCAGCTTTCCATGTTCCAGCTGGACGACCCGCTCCTGGAGTCCCTGCGTGACCGGCTCAAATCCTTGGACCTCAACAACATGACCCCTCTCCAAGCGTTCGACGCGCTTCGAGCGATGAAGGACGAGCTGGGGGTGTAGTTCCTACAGGATCAGATTCGTCAGGAATACCACGACGATGCCCACGGGGGCGACGAACCGGAGCAGGAACCAGATGGTCCGGAAAAGGACGGCGTTCGCCTTGAGCGTGCCGCCGTTGGTGAACTCCTCATAGACATCGGCCCGGGACATCTTCCACCCCACGAACAGCGTGAAGAGCAGGCCGCCGGCCGGCAGGAGCCAGTCGGAACAGAGCTTGTCCAAGAAGTCGAAGATGCTGTTGCCCAAGAGTTTAACCTCCGCCAGCGGGCCGAAGGACAGGCTGCACAGCACGCCCACGGTCCAGGCGAATGCCGTAATGAGGAACACGGCCGTCGGGCGCCGCATGCCTTTCTCCTCCGTCAGATAGGCCACGCCCACCTCCATCATCGAGATGGCCGAGGTAAGGGCCGCCACCAGGATGGTCACGAAAAAGATGATGGCGATGGCGGCGCTGAGCCAGGGAACGTTCGCGCCCAGCCGGTTGAAGATATAAGGCAGGGTGTCGAACACGAGGCCGGGGCCCGCGCCGGGGGCGATGCCCGCGGCGAAAACGGCCGGCATCACGGCGAAGCCCGCGATGATGGCGAACAGCAGGTCGGAAACGGCCGTGCCGATTCCGGCCGCCAGGATATTCTCCTCCTTCCGCATGTACGAGGCATAGGTGAGGATCGTCCCCACGCCCAGCGACAGGGAGAAGAAGGCCTGGCCCATAGCGGCCGCGACCGCGCGCGCATCGACCTTGGAGAAATCAGGCTTGACGAGGTAGGCGACGCCCTCGGAGGCGCCCGGAAGCGTCACGGAATAGATGGCGAGGGCGACGATCAGCACGAACAGGACCGGCATCGTGACCTTCGTGAACCCCTCAATGCCCTTTTTGACGCCCGCCAGGACGATTCCCGCGACCAGGAGCATGAAGATGGTATGGACCGCGATGGGGGCGCCCGTGGAGGAGATGAACGCCCCGAAGAAGCCCTGGATCTGCTCAGGGGGCGTATTCGTGAAGTCCAGGCAGACCGCCTTGAACAGGTATTCCACCGACCAGCCGCCCACGACGCTGTAGTAGCTCAGGATGATGATGGGCGCAAACACGGTGAGCAGTCCCAGCCACTTCCAGCGTGAACCCGGCGCGAGCTTTTCCATGGCCCCGAAGGTGCCCTGGCGGCTGCGGCGGCCGATGATCGTCTCCGCGAAGAAGATGGGAAGGACCAGGATGAAACTCGCCAGCGCGTACAGGATAATGAAGGCCGCACCGCCGTGCTCCCCTACCATATAAGGGAAACGCCAGATGTTGCCGAGGCCCACCGCGCTGCCGGCCATGGCCATGATCACCGCGAAGCGGCTGCCGAAGTTCTCCCGGGGCGTCATAGCAGGTTGGAAAGGATGAGGACGAGCAGGCCCACGGGCGCGACGTACCGGATCAGGAAGTAGAAGAAGTTGAACAGGCGGACGTTGCGGCGCTTGGTCCCGCCGTTGGTGAGTTCATCGAAGACATCGGCCTTGGGCATCTTCCAGCCCACGAACAGGACCACCAGGAGACCGCCGACCGTGAGGAGGACATTGGACGCAACGGTGTCGAACAGGTCGAAAAAGCCCATGCCGAAGACCTTCACGTCCGCCAGCGGGCCGAAGGACAGGCTGCACAGGCCGCCGAGGGCGCCGGTGATGACGAACAGGAACACGCAGGCCCATCCGCGCTTGAAGCCCCGCTCCTCCGTCAGGTACGCCACGCCCACCTCGATCAAGGAGATGGACGAGGTGAGGGCTGCGAACAGGATGGTCAGGAAGAACAGGATGGCGGCCAGGGAGCTGATCCACGGCATCTGCAGGCCCATCTGGGCGAAAATGTACGGCAGCGTGTCGAAGATCAGGCCGGGGCCGCTGCCCGGCTCGATGCCGGCGGCGAACACGGCCGGCATGATGGCGACGCCCGCCAGGATGGCGAACAGCATGTCGGAAACGGCCGTTCCCGAATAGAACGACTGCCCCAGCGCGTCCAGGCAGGTGCGGATGGTCACTTTCGAGAAATCGGGCCTGAACAGATAGGCGAGGCCTTTCTGCGCGCCCGGGAGGGTGAGGGAATAGACCGCAATGAGCACCACCAGCGCAAACAGGACCGGCAGGCAGATCTTGCTGAACTTCTCGATGCCCGACTTCACGCCGAGGGCGACGATGGCCACGGTGACGGCCAGGAAAGCCAGGTGGAAGCCCAGCGGGGCCCAGGTCCGCGAGATGAAACGCTCGAACGAACCGCTCATGGCGTCCGGCGCCGTATGGATGAAATCCAGCCGGACCGCCTGGACCAGATACTCCAGCGACCAGCCGCCCACGACGCTGTAGTAGGAGACGATCCACAGGGGGGTGAACACCATCAGGAAACCCAGGTAGGGCCATGCCGTGCCTTTGCCCAGCTCGATGAACGCGCCGCGACAGTTCGCGCCGGTGCGCCGGCCCACGACCGATTCGGCGAAGAAAATGGGCAGGGAGATGACGAGCGTGGCGAGGACATAGATGACGACGAAAGCCGCGCCGCCGTCCTGGCCCACCAGGTACGGGAACCGCCAGATGTTGCCGAGGCCGATGGCGCTGCCGGCAAAGGCCATGATGACAGCCATCCGGCTGCCGAAATTCTCACGTTGCTTCATGTGTCAAGTTCGTTCTTGTCCGGTTTACCGGCGGCGGTACACCACGAATTCGTAGGTGATGCCGGTGGCGGGGTCCACCTGCAGTTCGCTGCGGCTGTCCTCCCGCCAGATCGCCGGGTCGATGACGGGGAAAAAGGCATCGGCGTCCTCCGGGGCGTCGTGCACGTGGGTAATATGCATGGTATCGACCACCTCCATCGCCTCGGCGTAGGTGTAGGCCCCGCCGATGACGAAGGCCTTTTCGTCGGCGGCGGCTTCAAAGGCCGCGTCCAGGCTGTCGACGACAGTCACGCCTTCCGGGGCGTCCGGCCAGGGGAAGAGGGAGATGACGATGTTGTGCCGCTTGGGGAGCGGGCGTCCGATGGACTGGAAGGTCATCCAGCCCATGATGACGGCGTTTCCGGTAGTCTGCTGCCGGAAATACTTCATATCGCCCGGGAGATTCCACAGGAGGGCGTTCTTGCGGCCGATGGCGTAGTTGTCGGCGACGGCGACGATGAGGCTCTTTTCCATGACTAGACGGCGACGGGGGCTTTGATGGCCGGCCACGGGTCGTAGCCTTCCAGGGTGAAATCTTCGTACTTGAAATCAAAGAGGGACTTGACGTCCGGGTTCAGCCGCATCCGGGGGAGCGGACGCGGCTCGCGGGAGAGCTGCATGGCCACCTGCTCGAAGTGGTTCCGGTAGATGTGCGTATCGCCTGTGGTATGGACGAACTCGCCCGGCTGGAGGCCGCACACCTGCGCGATCATCATCGTGAGAAGCGCGTAGGAGGCGATGTTGAACGGGACGCCCAGGAAGACGTCGGCGCTCCGCTGGTACAGCTGGCAGGAGAGCTTGCCGTCCGCCACGTAGAACTGGAACAGGCAGTGGCAGGGGGGCAGGGCCATCTGGTCCACCTCGGCGGGGTTCCAGGCGGTCACAAGCATGCGCCGGGAGTCCGGATTCCGCCTGATTGTGTCGATGACCATCGAAAGTTGGTCGATGGCCCGTCCATCCGGAGCGGGCCAGGAGCGCCACTGATGGCCATAGACGGGACCCAGATTGCCGTCGGCATCGGCCCATTCATCCCAGATCGTGACGCCGTGGTCCTGAAGATACTTGACGTTCGTATCCCCGGCGATGAACCACAGGAGCTCGTAGATGATGGACTTCAGATGCACCTTCTTGGTGGTCAGGAGGGGAAAGCCTTCCGACAGGTCGAACCGCATCTGGTAGCCGAACACGCTCTGCGTGCCGGTCCCGGTCCGGTCCTCCTTCATGACGCCGTGGGCGCGGATATGTCGCAGCAGGTCCAGGTATTGTTTCATAGGTTGCAAATATACGGATAATTCCTAAAAATCCTTATATTTGTAAGACACGAAACCAAGACACAAAACCGATATGGAAATCACGAAAGAACTGTGGGCGACCGCCCCGGACGGAAAGGAAATCTTCCGCTATACCCTCAAGAACGCCTCCGGCGCTTATGTCCAGCTGGCCAGCATCGGCGCGGCGATCGTCTCGGTCGTCGTTCCGGACAAGGACGGCAAGCTCGGAGATGTCGTGCTCGGCTATAAGAACCCGCTGGATTACATCGGCGACGGCCCCTGCTGCGGCAAGGTGCCCGGCCGTTTTGCGAACCGGGTCAAGGACGGCAAGTTCACGCTGGACGGCAAGGAGTACACGCTCCCCATCAACAACGGCCCCAACCACCTGCACGGCGGTCCGAACGGGTTTGCGAACCAAATCTGGGAGAGCCGCATCGAGGGCGACGCCGTGGAGTTCCTGTATTTCTCCGAGGACGGCGAGGCCGGCTATCCCGGCAACCTGAAGGCCGTCGCGCACTATGAGTGGAGCGAGAACAACGAGCTCAAGCTCATCCTGACGGCCGAAACGGACGCCCCCACGGTCGTGAACCTCACGAGCCATGTCTATTTCAACCTGGACGGCGAGGCCTCCGGCACCGTCCTGGACCACAAGCTGGAGCTGAACGCATCCCAGTACCTACCCACGGACCCGACGCAGATTCCGCTGGGCGAGCCTGCGGACGTCGCCGGCACCCCGATGGACTTTGTCGAGGCGAAGCGCGTCGGCCAGGACATCCACGCGGATTTCGAGGCCCTGAAGATCGGCAAGGGCTATGACCACTGCTGGCTCATCGACGGCGCCATGCCCGGCCAGCTTTCCACCTGCGCGGAGCTCTGGGGCGCAAAGTCCGGCCGCAAGGTGGAGATCCTCACCACGCAGCCGGCCGTGCAGGTCTATACCGGCAACTGGCTCAAGGGCAGCCCGACGGGCAAATACGGGCGCGAGTTCGAGGACTATGACGCCATCGCCATCGAGTGCCAGCACACGCCCGACGCTCCCAACCAGCCCGCCTTCCCCACGACGGTCCTCCGCCCCGGAGAAGCCCTCGAGGAAGCGATCATCTGGGTATTTACCGCTTAAACGAGATGCCCGGTCGGAGCCGGGCATGACGTCCTCCCCGTCATTCCGGGCTTGACCCGGAATCTAAAGATTCGCCAACGCCGTGAGCACCCGCTCCGGCGTTGCGTCTTTCATCAGGACGGTCTTCTCCGCATCCAGCAGATAGATGGACGGGATCCCGCGGACGTTGTAGATGAGGTCCGTGCGGATGGCGTAGTTGTGATCGTACCCGTTGATCCAGTTGGCGGGATAATCGGGGATATGGGCCTTCCAGTCGTCGATTTCCTGGTCGATATAGACATCCACGACCTGAAGGTGGCCGGAAGCGATGAGGGCCGAGACCTCCGGGGTCGATTCCATGTCCTCCATGATTTCCTGGCAGGCCTGGCAGCCGGGATTGCCGAAGATGAGCACCGTGCGCTCCGCTTTCACGCCGTAGAGCGTCCGCACCCGGCCGCGGGTGTCGGTGAACGAAAAGTCCGCGGCGGGCGTGCCTACGCGGTTCAGGCTGCACATCCGGGCGTCCCATTCATAGCCCATCCGGTAGCCGTTGTCGATGAGGTCCGACCGGCCCAGCCGGTCCACGAAATAGTAATACAGGTCCTCGTTGCGGACCGGGGAATTCGGGTCGTACAGGTAATGCCGCGTCAGGCGGCCCAGCTCTTCGAACACGTTGGAATCCGGGAACTTACGCTCAAAGGCTTCGGCCCGGTCATAGAGGCGGATGACCGCCTGGGCGCCCGCGTCCGCCGGCAGCTCGCCGAGCAGGCTTGCGAACAGGCCCATCTGGCCCTCCAGCGCCGCCGCCGGCACGCCGTTGACCGTCAGCGAATCACAGGCATACACTTTCGTGGTGTCCGTGAACCGGTCCCAGAAATGGGCGGCCGCAAAGCCGGCGCGCTCCTGCGGGTCCACATACATGGACGGAACCTCCACCGACGGGAACTCCCGCCGGGCCGGGGCGTCCGAAACGTCCTTCCCGCCCCGCGGCCCGCAGGCGCAGAGAAGGAAGAACAAGAAGTATATCAAATACTTACGCATTCTCTTAAAAGATCGCCACACAAAGTTACGAAAAAATGGTTAGTTTTGTAGTATGAAGCGTTTGCGGACCCTCCTTCTCGCCGCCGGCCTGCTGGCCGGGACCACCGCCTCGGCCCAGTTCTTCCAGGCCGGATCGGACCCTTTCAGCCGTTGGTCCGAGATGGACACGGAGCATTTCCGCATGATTTATCCCCAGGGAATGGACTCGCTTGCGCGGGCCTACGTCCTGGACCTGGAGAAATGGCAGCCCACGGTGGGCGCGAGTGCCGGCATGGCCCCCGGCAGCCTGCACTGGGGCAAGCTGCCCGTCGTCCTGCACCCCTGGAATCCCTATTCCAACGGCTCGGTGGCCTGGGCCCCGAAACGGATGGACCTGTACACCCATCCCGAAGCCTACGGCCCCTACCCCCAGTCCTGGATGACGCAGCTGACCACCCACGAATCCCGCCATGTGGCGCAGATGCAGCTGTCTTACCGGCGCCCGTTCAAGTGGGTGAACTATCTGGTGGGCGAAATGTGGAGCGGCGCCGTGAGCGCCTTCTATACCCCGCCGGTGTTCCTGGAAGGCGACGCCGTCGTCGCGGAAACCGCCCTCACTCCCGCCGGCCGCGGGCGCAACGCCGACTTCCTGAACTACTATCACCTCGCGTTCGACAACGGCGACTGGCGCGACTGGTACCAGTGGGTCTACGGTTCCTTCAAGAAAGCCGGACCGGACTATTACGCGGCCGGGTACATGACCGTCGCGGGCATGCGGTACTTCTACGACCAGCCCGCTTTTACGGCCGATTACTTCGATTATGTGACCCAGCATCCTTTCCCCGTCGCCAAACTCCAGCATTATATCAAGCAAGTCTCCGGGCAGTCCTTCAAGAAGACCTGGCAAGGCATCATGGATGGCTTCCACGAAATCTGGGAGCAGGAAGAGGATGCCCGCGCGCCCTTCATGGAAATGGAACAGGTCACGCAGAAGCATGCCTTCGCGACCGACTATTCGAATGGATCCTGGGTCGACAACGAATACCTCGCCCTCAAGGAGGGAAAAGACCTGGCGCCGCGGCTGGTCCGGATCAACGTGGACGGCTCCGAAGACGACCTGGGCCCCTTCGCTTCCAACACCAGCTCCCTCAACCCGGGCGAGCATCGCCTGTTCTGGAGCGAGACCGTCCCCGGAAAACGATGGACCCTGGACGGGAAATCGGTCATCCGGTCGCTGGAACACAGCGGACGGCGGCGGAACCTCACGACCGAAGGCCGACTGTACAACCCGCAGCCGGGTCCGGGCGGCATCGCGACGGTGGAGTATCCGGTCCGGGGCGGCAGCAACCTGGTCCTCATCGACGAGCAGGACGGCCACGAGCTCCTGCGGGTGCCCGCTCCGGCGGGCGTCGAGCTCGCGGACCCGGCCTGGGTGGACAGCACCATCTACTGCCTGGCCGTAAACGACGGCGGCTACAGCATCTGGTGCCTGAACGGACGCGCGTGGACCTGCGTCCTGGAGCCCACGCTCCAGGAAATCGAGAACCTGGAAGGGGAGAACCACGTGCTGGACTTCGTGAGTGACCGGAACGGCGTGAAGGAGCTGTACCGGTACGACCCGGCCACGGGGCGCGCCTGGCAGCTGACGAACTCGCGCTACGGCGGCACGGACTATTTCTGGCACGACGGCGTGCTCTGGTTCAATTCCATCACGCCGGAAGGCAATGCCATCTTCAAGGCCACGCCTCCGGAGCCGGTGGAAGTGGACATCCGCGAGGTGCACAAGTACCGGGTGGCGGAAAAGCTGGCGGAGCAGGAGAAGGCGCTGCTCGCCGAGATTCCGGGTCAAGCCCGGAATGACGTGGCGGTCAGTGCGCCCAAGGCGTATCACAAGGTGCCGCACCTGGTGAAATTCCATTCCTGGGCGCCCCTGTATTTCGACTATGACGCCATCGCGTCCATGAGTGGCGACCTGTCGTACGACACGGCATCGCCGGGCCTCATCGGCCTGTTCCAGAATGACTTGGGGACGGCCTGGGGCACCGTGGGCTATTCCGCGCACCCGGATGCGGACAAGCCGTCGGAATGGCGGCATTCCGGCCACGTCCAGTTCACTTACACAGGCCTGTATCCCGTCCTGGAGGCAGGGTTCGACCTGTATGACAAGGGCTCCGGCCAATACGGTTTCCAGCGCCGCCTGTACGAGGACAAAGTCGGCTACACCACGACCCGAAAGGACGTCGGCGGCCCGTTCTGGACCGGTCACATCACCGCCTACATCCCGTTCCGGCACACCCGGAGCGGCATCCAGCGCGGATGGGTGCCCCAGGTGAACTGGAGCATTTCGAACAACCTGTTCGACAACGGGACGACGGAACTGACCATGGCCGAGGATATCGTCCACGAAGGGGCGCACGCCTCCCTCGTGGGCATCCATCCCGGGGACAACGTGCTGATGCAGTCCCTCCGCGGCTCCGTCCGCGCCTACATGATGCTCCCGACCGCCGAAAGCCAGGTCTATCCCCGCTGGGGCATCGGCGCAGAAGCGGGCGCCAGCTTCCGTCCCGGGCTCACGTCGGTCTACACCCCGCTCGCCTACGGCTACCTGTACGGCTATCTGCCCGGGTTCACCCGGACCCAGGGGCTCCGGCTTTCCGCCCTGGCCCAGGTCCAGCTGCCCTCGGGTGCCCCGTTCGGGGAAAACACCGTCCAGATCATGCCGCGCGGATTCACGTCGGCCGAAGGACGAACCGTTGCCCGCGCCTCCGCCGCGCAGCTCCGCCTCACGGCCGATTACGCCATTCCCCTCTATGTGGGCGACCTGTCCTGGTTCTCCCCCGTGGCCTACATCCAGAACTTCCTCCTGATCCCGCACGTGGACTGGACCGGCTTCGGCGGCGCCCGCAACCGGAAAGGCGCCACCGATCCCTCTTTCCTCGTGAGCGCCGGCGCGGATTTCACCGTGGAACTGGGCAATCTGGCCTGGGTTCCCTACCCCTGCTCGCTGGGCGTATCCGCCTCCTGGCTCGGCGGTCCCTATTTCAAGACCCTGGCGGAATCCGCCCCTGAAGGCCGCAAGCCCTACTACGTAGGTCTTGTCTTCAGCTTCGACATCTGACTTTTTCGGGAAATTATTCCTATATTTGTAGGCTATGAGGAAATGCGTGCTGCTCATCGCCCTCCTGGCCGTATCGTGCCAGATGGTGCACCGGGTGACGGACACGGCCGCCGAACTGTTCGGCGACGCCGTGGTCGCGCGCGTGGGCGAACACCGGCTGATGCGGTCGGAACTGGCGAACTACATCCCCGCCGGCGTCTCGTCCGAGGACAGCCTGGGACTCGCGCAGCAGTATATCAAGGCCTGGGCGGAAGAGCTCCTGTTCCTGGACATGGCGGAATCCCGCCTCTCCAAGGAGGAACAGGACGTGTCCAAGGAACTGGAGGAATACCGCCGCACGCTGCTGAAATACCGCTACGAGGAGCGCTACATCAACGAAAGGCTGGACACCCTCATCTCCGACGAGGAGGTTCGGAACTACTATCAGGAGCATACGGACAAGTTCCTCGTGGAGCGACCCCTCCTGAAAACGCGCTACATGGTCATCCCGGCCGATTCCCGCAGCCTCAAGAAAATCAAGGAGCTGATGAGTTCGGACGACGCGATGGACGCCATCGCCGCCGACAGCCTGGCCTTCACCGCCGCGCTGCGGTACGTGGACAGCTCGGACAACTGGATGGACGCCATCCTGCTGGCCCGGGAGCTGGGAACGGACGAGGTGTCCATGATGAAAGCCCTCAAAGGCCGGTTCATCGAACTGAAGGGCGACGACGGAAACCTCCGGGTCGCCTGGGTCGTGGATCTCGTGCAGAAAGGGAGCCCCGCTCCGCTGGATTATTGCGCCGAACGCATCAAAGATGTCCTGTTAAGCGCCCGGAAACACGAATTGGTGTCCGGTTTGGAACAAGACTTGCTCAAAGATGCGCTTGGCAAAGGAAAATTCGTCATCTATTGAAATTGGTAATTTGTTGATATGAAGTTCAGATTTTTCGTCTTCGCAGCGGCCCTGCTTCTCACGACGGGCCTTTCCGCCCAGAAATACCCGGGCGGGCTCGTGGACAAGACCGTCGCCGTCGTCGGCAACGAAGTGATCCTCGTCTCGGACATCGAGAGCACTGTGCAGCAGGAGCAGGCCCAGGGCCGGTCTTCTGACCGGGACATGCGCTGCACCATCCTGGAACGGATGATGGAGAACAAGATCTTCCTGATGCAGGCCCGCATCGACTCCCTGACCGTCAATTACGACATGGTGGACGGCGAGCTCACCAACCGCATCGACCAGTACCGCACCTTCCTGGGCGGAGACGAGGAGCTGGAGAAATACTTCGGCAAGCCGCTTTACAAGCTGCGCCAGGAGTGGCGGCAGATGTTCGAGGAGCAGAGCCTGATCCAGTCGGAGCAGGGCGAGATCGCGGGGCGCATCCCCGAGGTGACGCCCTACGACGTCCAGCAGTTCCTGGACACCGTCTCCGTCGAGGACCTGCCCGTCGTCCCGATCAAGTACCAGCTGAGCCAGATCTGCATCTATCCGGACCGCGAAGCGGCGGCGATGGCCGTCAAGGAACGCCTCCTGTCGCTGCGCGAGCGCGTGATCAACGGCGAGCGGTTCGCCACCCTCGCCCGCATCTACTCCGAGGATCCGGGCAGCGCCCGCCGCGGCGGCGAACTGGGCATGGCGTCCAAGTCCATCTTCTGGCCGGCCTTCTCCGACGCCGCGATGGCCCTGCGCCCGGGCGTCATCTCCCAGATCGTGGAAACCCCGGACGGTTACCACATCATCGAGGTCATCGAGAAGAAGGGCGACATGTTCAACGCCCGTCACATCCTCCTCAAGCCTCAATACACCGCGGAAGACCGTGAAAAGGCCTTCTCCCGCCTGGACAGCCTCCGCACCAAGATCCTGGAAGACGAAATCAAGTTCAACCTCGCCGCCCGCTTCTTCTCCGAGGACCCGGCCACCCGTACCAACGGCGGCCAGATGGCCGACCCGGCCACCGGCTCCTCCTATTTCGAGATCGACCAGCTCAAGCCGGCCGACTATGCGGCCATCCAGAACCTGAAGGAGGGCGAAATCTCCGAGCCCGTGGAATCCACCGATAACGAGGGCTATCAGCAGGGCCGTACCGGCAACACCGTCTACAAGATCATCCGCGTGGACAAGATCGTCCCGGCCCATCCGGCCTCGTTCACGAACGACTACGCCGAGCTGCAGGGCCGCGTGCGGGGACTTCGGCAGATGCAGGCGATCGACGAGTTCCTGGAAAAGAAGATCAAGGAGACCTACATCGTGATCGACCCGATGTACAAGGAGTGCTCCTTCAGCCGGGATATCTGGCACGAAAAGTTCTGATCGCACCGTGCGGCGGACGCTCGCATATCTCTTCCTGACGGCGCTGTCCCTCCTGGGGGCGGCGGCCGTTTCCGTCAGGGCCCAGGAGCGGAAAGACTCGCTGGTGACCCTGGTGAGCGCGAAGTCGGCCCAGCTCATCGAGCGGGGCGGAGAGAGCTTCCGCAAGGTCACGGGTCCCGCCCGCTTCCTGCATAACAACACCTATCTCCTGTGCGACTCGGCCCTGTGGAACGTGACGACGAACATCATCGACGCCGTCGGCCATGTCCAGATCATCCAGGACCGCACCCGCCTGAGCTCCGGCTCCCTGCAGTACGTGGTGGACGACGACCTCGCGAAATTCCGCGGCGGCCTCGTCCAGCTGGAGGACAAGGACAAGAACACCCTGCGCACCCGCTACCTGGACTACAACACCAAGGACTCCGTCGCCATCTTCCAGGCCTGTTCGTCTTCAACGACCAGGTGAACATGTACATGGACACGACGTTCATCAAAACCTCCCGCCTGGAGTACCGCAGCGACATCAACACCGCTTACTTCGGCTACGGGACGGACATGTGGCAGGATGACAACATGCTCTCCGCCAATGACGGCTGGTATGACCGCGACAAGGAGCTGTTCTTCTTCCGACGGAACGTACATCTGCTCACAAAGGACCAGGAGGCCTGGTCCGACACCCTGTATTACCACCGGAAACTGAACGATGTGGAAATGCGGGGGGCGGTGGAACTGATGGACACGACACGGAATGTGTTCGGCTTGGCGGGCCGCGTGGAATACATGGACTCCCTTTCCCGCGTGAAGATGACCGTCACCCCGGCAGTCATGAGCATCGACGAGGACCAGAAGACGTCCCGACGGGACACAGTCTGGTTCGGTGCCGACACGATCGTGTACCGGGGAATCAAGCGGCATCTGGTAGATTCCCTCTGGAAGGTCGATGCCGAAAAGCGGCTCGCGGACCTCTCGGGGGATCCGGTCACCGAATACCGCCGGAAAGCCGCAGAAGAGGCCGCCAAGGCGGCTGAGGAGGCCGCGAAGAAGAATCCGAACGCGCAGGCCGGCCGCGACCGCGGACCGGGAGGCGGTTTGAACAGGAACGCAGCGACAACGCCCGCTGGAGGGCCGCCTAGCAAGCCCGGAGAGGAGAAGAAGCCGGACATTCCGGCAACCCCGCCGGTGGACACCACCGGCGCCCAGCCATCCTTGCCGGTCGATTCCCTCGCCGCTCCACCGCCGCCGCCCGTGGACACCACGCAGCTCTCCTTCGTCTGGGCGACCAGCCGGGTGAAAATGTTCCGCAGCGACATGCAGATGTCGTGCGATTCGCTGGTCTATAACGACCTGGATTCCCTGGTCCGGCTGTACCGCGACCCGCTCGTGTTCAGCGACGGGAACCGCCAGTACGCGGCCGACAGCATCTACCTCGTCATCAAGGACCGCAAGGCGGACCGGGCGCGGCTGATGTCCAATGCCTTCATCACCACGCAGGAAGACACCCTCTGCTACGACCAGATCAAGGGCGCCGAGATGATGGCCTATTTCGACACCACCCGCACGCTCCGGCGTTTCGACGCCCTGGGCGGGGCCACGGCCCTGTTCTTCCTGACGGAGAACGACGCGCTCGCCACCGTGAACAAGGTGGAATCCAAGATGCTGTACGCCCTCTTCGACCAGGGCAACCTGGACAAGATCTACTACTTCGACGATGCCAAGAACGATGCCTATCCGGTAGTCCAGCTGCCGAAGGACGAACGCTATATGAAAGGCTTCCGATGGGAGCCGCAACGCCAGCCCAAGGGCGGCTCCGACATCACCCCGCTGAAGCCCCGCAAGAGCCAGCGGACGTCCTATCTGGCACGTCCGCACGCCCAGTTCAAGGAGACGGAAGTCTATTTCCCGGGCCATATCAAGAAGATTTACCAGGAAATCGCCTACCGGGACTCCATGGCGGTCGTCCGGGCAAGACAGGCCAAGGAGAAACCGGCCGACGCGCCGGCGCCGAAGGACACGACCGCCGCGCCCATCGACACGACCGCGGCACCTCCCGCCCTTTCCGTGGCGGACGAAGCCCTGCGCAACGCGCTGGATTCGCTGGCGAAGGCGCCTGCGCGGGATTCCCTCGGAATGGTTCTTCAGCGGGATTCGCTGGGCGTCGTTCCTGCCCTGGATTCGTTGGGCGTCATCCCTGCCCTGGATTCCCTAGGCGCAGCACCCGTACGCGACTCGCTGGTAACACCGCCGGCGCTTGAAGAAACGGAAGAAAAGGACGCCCCGCCGATTGAAACCGTACCCGATCCGCAGGCCGAGAAGAAGGCGGCGGAACAGGCGGCCAAGGAGGCGGAGAAGGCCCGGAAGGCCGAAGAAAAAGCCGCCAAAGAGGCGGAGAAGGCCGCCCGCGATGCCGAAAAGGCCCGGATCGCCGCAGAGAAGCAGGCAGAGAAAGAGGCCCGTTGGGCCGAAGAGGACCGGAAATACGAGGAGAGACAGGAGGCCAAGCGGCAGAAAGCGCTGGAGAAAGAGCGCAAGAAGAAACTGCGCATCCTGAAGAACCTGGAGCGGAAAGCCCAGAAGGAGCGCCGCATCTTCGAGCGGTACCTGGAGCAAGAGCGCGCCCGCGCCGAAAAACAGGCCGCCCGCGAGGCGGAGAAAGCCGCCAAGGCGGCGGCAAAGGCTGCGCGCGAAGCCGAAAAGGAAGCCCGCGATGCGGAAAAGACTTCCCAGGAGGCCGACAGGCAGGACCCGGAGGTTTCGTCGTAAAAAAAGGGCCTTTCGTCGAAAACCCGCCGAGGCTTTTTGTACCTAAGACAAAAATCTCTATCTTTGTCCGGAACGAACTCAAACCATTCACACACTGATATGAAAAAAATTTTCATGATTTGCGCCGTGCTGCTGGCAGCGGTGACGGCGATGGCCCAGGACGGGACCAAGTACTACGGCATCAAGTCCGGCTCCTACAAGACCGAGATGGACATGATGGGCCAGGTCATTACCAACACCGTCTACTTTGACGACTACGGCGCCAAGCAGGCCACCTCGATGAACATGATGGGCATGGAGATGACCCAGATCAACAAGGACGGCAAGATGTATCTCGTGAACAAGGGCGAGAAGTCCGTCCAGGAGATGCCTCAGCAGCAACAGCAGGTCAACTACCTGAACCTCACCGACGAGGTCATCGCCAAGAACAAGATCAAGGAAGTCGGCAAGGAAACGGTCGCCGGCAAGGAATGCACGATCTACACCCTCGAGATGAACCAGATGGGCCAGACCGCCAAGGCCACCGTCTCCGTCTGGAACGGCATCGCGATGAAGACCAACATCGACGCGGGCGGTTTCGCCATCACCACGAAGGTGGTCGAGGTCAAGGAAGGCCCGGTGGACGCCGCGCTCTTCGAGATCCCGAAGTTCTAACGAAAATACTGTCCCAGCCAGGCCGCGTCCACACGCGCGAAGCCGGGTTCGGGACGAACTTCCTGATGGCGCCCGAGGATTCCTCGGGCGTCTTCGTATACATGGAAGCCCACGTTCACGACCTTCATCTCCCCGTCCAGGGGGAAGGAGAACACGAGGTCGTTGTCGGGCCCGTCCATCTTGAAGAACTTGAGCGGCGCATCCTGGATTTCGGGACGCTTCTGCTGGTCCGCCATCTCCAGGCGGGTGACGTACTTGCACATCTCCACCAGGACGTCGTCCAGGCCGCAGGCGTGGATATTGACCTTCTCCACCAGGTCGCCCACTTCCCGCACGAGTCGGAGGGTGTAGCCGTCCAGTTCCTTGACGGCGTCGGCCACGGCCCGGGGCGGCTCGGCATCGCCGGGCAGGAGCCAGACCATCAGCTTCTCCGCCGGGTCATGGTACAAGGTCTCGTATTTGAGCAGGTTCCGGGCCCCGCAGTGGGGGCATTCCCACACGAAGAGCGAGCCGTCCCGGACCCGGGCCTTGAGGTCCGGGTCCGCGGCGACGTTGATGCTCGGGTAGGTCGCGACGGCGTGGCTTTCGCCGCAGCGGCTGCAGATTGCGTCCATCAGAGTTTGGTATTGAACACGGCCCCGATGTAGAAGGCGTTGAGGCCGGGAATCTGTTCTTTCAGATACGGGAAGGCCGAGCCGCCGTTATAGGCGAGCCGGGCGCCGATGCTGAAGTTGCTGGAAATCAGGATGAGGCGCTGGATGTTCACCGCGATGTCCGCGCCGGCGCTCCAGAGCAGGTTTCCGCCCATTTCCAAGCCTTCGGCCGGCCGGAGGACCGTGAGGTCCGCGAAAGGAACCAGCTCGAAATTCCGGAAATAGAAGATGTTGCCCATCGCGAAGTCGACCGGCAGGATAGGCATCGCATAGTCCAGGGAAATCTTTCCCGCCAGCGGGGAGGCCTCCAGCAGGGACACGGTCTTGACCAGGCCGCGGGGGGCCGGCGGGCACGGGTCCGTGAACCAGAAGGAATAACGGCCCCCGGTATAATGCCGCAAGGCGGCGGAAACCTTCAGGCCGTGCCACGGGTGCAGGCCCGGAAGATAGCCGTAGACCTTCGCATACTCCGCCCAGTTGCGGTCGGTGCCGGTCGCGCCCACCTCGAAGCCGATCCCCTTGGAGGGCATCAGCTGCGAATGGGCCGCGGGACGGAGGACGCTGCCGCGCACGATGGCCGAGGTCCGGTAGGCCACGGTCTGGGAGGTCCAGTCGGGCAGGTCCTTATACTTTTTATCTTCGGAATAGCCGCCTTCCGCATTCTTATTGGCTTTGACCGGCACGAAAGGGCCGTACAGGTCGTCATTGCTGATGGAGGCCACCAGCGAAGGCTCAAGCTTGCGTTCCCATCCGCCGGAAGAGAAGTCCAGGGGCAGGGAAACGGCCACTTCTCCGCCCACATACAACTTTCCGGTGGGCGCTGAATGGATGATCGTGGTCTTGTCCTTCGTAATCAGATACGGAACCTGCAGGGCGGCGTCGCGGTCGCCCACGTCCAGGGCGAAGTCGAAAACCGGATACAGGCCGCTGTACGACACCCGGGAATGGAGACCTACACCCGGGGTCTTATCCTCGGGAGAAGCCTTCTGGTGGACAGACAGGCCCACGGAGCCGCTCACGGTGCCTAGACGGTTCGTGAAGAAACCCGTCGCACCAAAGGCGGCCGTCTGGAACAGGTAATCCTGGAAGGAGATGTCCGCACGGCTAAGGTCGACATACACCGGTGCCCAGGAATGGAAGTGGAAGGCGTCTGAGATCTTGCGGAAAGGTTCCGCGGTCGTCAGTTCGACGGGGGCCTCCGTCAGGAAGGTCGACATCTCCTTTTCCTGGGCGGTAAGGACCTCGGCGACCGGATCGCGGTATATATCATTGAAATCGACCTGCTCAGGCTTGCATTCCACCTGGGCAAGGATCCGACCTTCGGGCTGGAGGACCGAGGCATAGAGGCGCCCGCCCATGAAGAAGGGACAGCCCAGTCCGTACTTCGTGATGGAAAGCTGTGTCAGCGTCCCCTCGGAGAGGGTATAGGCTTCGCTGGTTCCCGTCCGGTCGCTGACCAGTAGGATCGTGTTCCCGTCCACGGCGGAGATATCCTTGATCGTCACCGGCTGCGGTGCAAGGACGGTTTCAGGACGACCGCCGCCCATGGGCACGCGGTACAGGCCCGTCCCTTCGTCCGTAATGGCGGCGAAGACGAGTCCGCCGTCCTGGAAGATCACTTCCGTCGGCTGGAAACCGTCCGGAGCCACCCATCGACGGAGAAGACTGCCGCTGCGGGCATCCAGGACGACCAAGGCGGCCGATCCGTCCGTCGGATATTCCACGGCCGCGAGGGAAAGCCCGTCCGGAGCGACCGCGGGGCTGAAATAGCGCCCGTCACGCACCAGGGTGCCCTGGCGGCCCGTCTGTTCGTCATAGTAGCGGATCCGGGCATCCTGTTTCAGCGTCCAGCGCATGTCCGGAACGGACTCGGACCAATAGACCCGCCGCAGGGGCGCGGACCAGGCCAGTTTTCCATCTCCGCCGAAAGCCGTCAGGGTCTCTTCCTTGCCGTCCGGACCGACCCGGACCAAGACCGCGGGAAGGTCCATGCCGGCCTTCTCCGAATAGACGGTCCCGCCACCTGGCACGGCGCCGGTATAGACCGTATAGGACCGGGGCAGCGCCACCTGCGGCTCCGTTCCGGAGAAGGGCGCGCGGTGGTCGTCGTTCTGGTTCCAGAGGGTCCGGTAGGTGTACATCATCTCGTTCCAGGCATCCGGAAGCTTCTTCCCGGAAGACAGTTTCGAGGCCGAATTCATCGCGGAGAAGGCGCCACTGAGCTTGGAGGCCACCTGCAGGAATTTCATCGTATAATACGGATCCTGGTACAGGTAGCGGTAGCCGGCGACGGTCAGGTAGCCCAGCCGGTAGATGTCCGGCGTGTATTTCTTAATGGATCCGTAGCGCCACTGGTACCAGCTGCGGAAGTCATCGAGGTCGAAGAACATCCGCATCTCGCTCAGGAAGTCTGCGCTGCGGCCGCGGCCGGCCTGGGTCAGGACCGTTTCGGCTACCACGGCGTCGCCCTCCAGCAGCGAGGAGTTCGGGACCATGCCGATAATCATCTCCGCCAGTTCGCCGAAAGGATAGTGGAAGCCTTTCCAAAAGCCGGTCCGGAGGAATTGCTTCTGGGCGACGTGCCGGCCCTCGTGGATGGCGAGGAGTTTCGCCCAGGGGACCGGGGTCAGGCTGGAGACGTCCGGGAGGGTGAAGAGGTCCATCCGCCGGGGCGCCCAGGCGACCATCCCGTTCGAGTAGCCGGTATAGGGATGCAGGATGACGGGCATCGGCTGGGAGAACAACTCGTTCGGCCTGAAACCGGAAGAGGCCGAAAGCGGGACGCTGTACTGCTGCAGCAGCGTCCCGTAAACGGTGGCCAGCGAGTCGAGCCCGCGGGGATAGATCAGTTGATAGTCTCCGGTCTGGAACGTGGACCAGCGGAGGCTGCCCGGGTCATGGCCCGTGGAGGAGAAGAGATTGATCTGCGCCTGGGCGCCCAGGGGCAGGAGGACGGCCGCGAGGGCCGCCAGGATGCGGCGCCTCATGGGCCTACAGCTTGCGGGCGCCGTCGGAGATGACCACAGGGTAAATCTTCGGGGCGTGGCCGAACTTCTCGGTGAACTGCTTCACAGCCTCCTCGATGAAGGTATCGTACAGTTCGTCCTTCACGAGGTTGATGGTGCAGCCGCCGAAGCCGCCGCCCATCACGCGGGATCCGGTGACGTCCATCTTGCGGGCCAGCTTGTTCAGGAAGTCGAGCTCCTCGCAGGACACTTCGTACAGCTTGCTCATGCCGAAGTGGGTCTGGTACATCATCTCGCCCACGGTCTCGTAGTCGCCGCGCTCCAGGGCGTCGCAGACGTCCAGGACGCGCTGGACCTCGCCGATCACGTACTCCGCGCGGAGGAAATCCTCCTCGGGAATCTCGGTGCGGACCTCGTCCAGCCACACGCGCTTGGCGTCGGAGAGGAATTCCACTTCAGGATGGTTCTTGCGGATGGCGGCCGCGGCGTTCTCGCAGGACGCGCGGCGCTTGTTGTACGCGCTGGAGGCGAGCTCGTGCTTCACGCAGGAATCCACAAGGACCAGGCGGTAGCCTTCCGGCTTGAAGGGGAAATACTTGTACTCCAGGGTCTTGCAGTTCAGGCGGATGAGGGAGCCAGCCTTGCCGAAGATGGAGGCGAACTGGTCCATGATGCCGCACTTGACGCCGCAGTAATTATGCTCGGTGCTCTGGCCGATCTTCGCGAGGTCGAACTTGTCGATGCCGTTGCCGAAGATGTCGTTCAGGGCGAAGGCGAAGGTGCTCTCGAGGGCCGCGCTGGAGCTCAGGCCGGCGCCCAGGGGCACGTCACCCGCGAACACGGTGTCGAAGCCCTCGACCTTGCCGCCGCGCTTGACCGTCTCACGGCACACGCCGAAGATGTAGCGGGCCCACTGCTGGCCGGGCGCATCCTCCTCCTGGAGGCCGAATTCCACGAACTCGTCGAAGTCGATGGAATAGGCCCGCACCTTCTGGGTGCCGTTGACCTTGATCTCAGCCATGATGCCGCAGTCGATGGCGCCCGGGAACACGTAACCGCCGTTGTAGTCGGTATGTTCGCCGATGAGGTTGATACGGCCGGCGGAGGCGTACAGGTCGCCGGCTTCGCCGAAGAGGGTCTGGAACTTTTCCTGGATTTTCGCTTTCATATCGATTGTCGTTTAGTGTCAATTCACAAAGATACGCAATTTTTACCGGCTACGGATACCCCAGACGGAGAAATCATAGCGGGATTCGGTCTCCTTTTCGAGGTCGTCGGGGAGGGCGGGGTAGAAGTCGAGTCCGGTGCGCTTTTCCAGCTCGTCCACGGTCAGGGCGCAGTCCTGCAGCCAGTACCGCTCGGCGTCGTTGCCCATCACGAAGGCGATGGACTGGTACTGCTTGCCGTCATGGACCATCACCACCTTGTAGAAGGCGTCCGGCACCACCACGTGGTCCTTGCCGATGGTGCCGTAGATGTTGTCGCCGACGATGGGCCCGGACACCACCCAGACCTTGCCGTACTTGCGGGCCCAGGCGCGTACCTGCTTCTCCAGGTACTGCCAGTCCTTGTTGTTCAGTTCCTCGCGCTGCGGGCAGATGTTCATGAAATAGAACGTCTCCGACATGGCCTCGTCGTCCCACATGAAGTCCCCTGCCGGGGCCATGTGCCCTCGGGTCCAGCCGCTGCCCCAGTAATCCTCCCGCATCGCCTGCTTCCCGTGATAGTTCATGTCCATGGAAAAGCCCTTGTCTTGCCGCGTCGCGTCACCGTGGGTTTCTTCCTCCGTGAGTTCATAGGCGACCCAGTCGGGAATCAAGGTCTCCGGATTATAGGAACTTACATAGCCCTTGTAGGTCATGATCCGGTCGCCGGGGCGGCCGGCCGGAAGTTCCAGCTGCCCGTCCGACAGCTCCACCAGGGGCGTGGCGGCCCCGCCCCGGAGGAGCCCCGTGCGCTGCACAATCAGCCACGCGGCAAACAGCACCACCAGCACCAACGCAGAAAGGATGGATTTATCGATTATTTTCATCTTCGCATCATTTGGTGCGAAGTTACGAATAATTTATGGGTCTTGGAACGCCTGCCTAGAAGACCATGTTAAGGGCGGCCTGCTGCGCGCGGGCGCTGTGGCCGGCGTTCATCTTGCCGAAGTTCCACTTGACGCCGAACAGGACGTATCGGCCCATCACGAGGCGGTAGGAATCCTCCTCATAATTGGCGGTCACCGTGTGCGTGAGGTTCCGGGTCTGGTTCAGGATGTCATGGACGCTGAGACTCAGGTTGAAAGCGCCGATGCTCTTGGTGATTTCCGCGTTCCATTGCCATTCCGGGAGGCCGTAGCCGGCCGAATACCCTTTGTAGAAGACATAGTCCAGGTCGCTTTCAATCTCGAACTCGTGCTTGGTCGTATAGGAAACCTCTCCCCCGAAGCGCGTGTCCAGCGTGTTCATGTTGACGCTCGGATCCAGCGAGTAGCGGGAGATCCGGCCGTTGATGCCGGCGTTCGCGGAGAAGGACCAGCGTTCCTGGTTGTACCGGACGGTCATGCGGGCATACGGAGTGAACGAGCGCGTGCGGCTTTCTTCGAAGCTGCTTGCGCCGCCGTAGAACCGGTTGCCTTCCGCGTCTCCCCAGAAATCTTCCAGGAAGGCCGAATAGTCGAAGTGGTCCTTGTCCAGGCCCGGAAGCGACTTCCGGGTCTGGTAGCTGACGGAAGTATTGTAGCCGAACGATCCGTTGATCGTCAGGAACCAGTTTTTCTTCGCGTCCAGCGGCGTGCTGTAATTGATGAAGCTGGAAATCGTCATGCTCGGTTTCCGGGCGTTGACGGGAATGGAATACAGGATTCCGTCTCCGTCGTACCATTGCGCCGAGGTAATCGGCTTCGCATTCACCTGCCCGCTGAAATAGGCCATCAGGGTGGAGAATTTCTCCCGGTTGTTCCGCGTCCAGTTCGCCGAGAAATAGTTGTAGGAATAAGGCTTCAGATACACGTTGCCGAGGGTCAGCCGGGACGGGTTGGCGATGGTCAGCACGGGCAGCATCCGTTCCGCGGAAGGCCGCTGGCTGAAAGCGGAAGAACTGACTGTCAACCGGTTGATTCCTTTGTTATACTGAAAATTGAGGGACGGCGCCACATACCAGTACCACTGGTCCTTGCCGGTGGTTTCCTCGATGCCATAGCTCTTGGAGAAGGTCTCGTTCAGGGTGCCGATCGCGCGGGCGCCGACCGTGATCCAGCTGCCCGTCCCGAACTTGTACTGGGCCGTGACGTCATATTGCTGTCTCAGGTAGTCGGACCGGCTGACCGACGAGTAGTAGTCGTTCCGCCCGGCCGGATCGAAGGCGTCCCGGACCCGGTTGCGGCGGGACCAGTCGAGATTCGCCGAGGTGGAGAGCGTCCATTTATCGCCGAGCGGCTCCGTATACCGGATCTGGCCGTTCACCCAGGAAGAGGCCCCGTCGGACTGGTAAGTCATGGAACGGGCTTCCTGGCCGCCCGACAGGGTCAGGAGGGTGTTTTCCGCGCTCTCGCCTCCTGTTTTCTCATAGGAGGTGCCCCCGCTCAAGCCGAGGGTCCGCCCTGTCTTTCCTCCCAATTCCCGGAAGGTCATATCCGCGCTCACCTCCGCATCCTTGGAATCCGACAGGCTCCGGGTCGTGTTTTCGGAACGGTTCATCAGGTTCTCTCCCCGGCGGGTTTCCGAGGAACTGCCGCCGAACGAGTTGGTCCGTCCATACCGGAATCCAGGCCGGACATGGAACCAGACCTTCCCGGTTTCCTTCTGGAACTCGACGTCGGCGTTCACGGAATTGGCATATTGTTTCCCGGTGTTTTCCGTCCGGGATGCCAGATTCCCGTCCTGCTGGTAGGTGGTCCGGTCGGCGCGGGTGCCGTTATCCGTATCGGTGTACTTGTAATTGACGCTGACCGTCGTTTCTACGTCCTTAATGCGGGAGGTATTGGCATTCACGCCCAGTTGCGCGGCGGTGGTAAGGCCCTGGTCCAGGGAAGAGAAGACCTCGTCGTCATCCCCCATGCTGACCATCACGACAATGTCGGAATCGCTGATATTCTGCACATTACCGATTACCGTCACCTGGTCTTTCTCGGTATAGGCCGACACCAGGGCGTTTCCGTTGTACAGGAAGCCGCGGTTGTCCCGGAGCGGATCCTCGCCATCCGGAGAGCCGGCCGTCGTGCCGCCCTTGAGGCCCACGTTGCCGAACCAGCCTTTCTCGTATTCCTTCTTCAGGGCCACGTCCAGGACCTTTTCCCGGTTGCCGTCCTGGATGCCGGAAGCACGCGTCTGCTCGCTTTCCCGGTCAATCACGCGGATCTTGTCCACCACGGCCGCCGGCAGGTTGTTCAGGGCCGTGGACTGGTCATTGAAGAAGAAGGTACGCCCGCCCACGGTGAGCTTGTCGATTTCCTCGCCGTTGAACTTGACCTTGCCGTCCTCGGTGATTTCCATGCCCGGCATCCGCTTCAGCAGGTCCCGGAGCATCGCATTGGCCCCGACCCGGAAGGAGGAGGCGTTGAACTCGACCGTATCTTTCTTGACGACGATGGGGTTGCCCACATCGGTGACCGTGGCCGCCTGCAGGAAGTGCTCGTCGACCTGCATCCGGATGGTACCCATATCCACTTCCTCGTTGCGGAAGTACCGTTCCTTCACGAAGGGCTTGTACCCCATCATCTCCACGTGGAAGACATAGTTCCCGAAGGGGACTTCATCCAGTTTGGCAACGCCCAGGGTGTCCGTCAGGGTGAAATTGGTGATGATCGTGTCCTTGGCCGGAATGACATACACGGACGCGAACGCGACGGGCTCGTTGGTGAGCGAGTCCACGACGGTGGCCTTGATGTCACTCATCCGGCCCTGGAAAATGTTGTCATTGAGGATGAACACCTGCGCCCGTGCGCCCAGGCACACGAATAGGCACAGGAGTAGCGTAGAGATAACCTTCTTCATAGCGGCGGATTTCGCTGCAATAATTGAGCCTATGGCTCTTCCATGAATTTCTCGGCCCGGATGTACTTCAGGTTGTCGGCAGCGAACTCGTAGCCCCGGGAGCCGGGGCGGGCGACTTTCAGGTACTTCTCGTACCATTCGATGGCCGCCTTGTACTCCTTCTTCTGCTGGTAGCAGTAGGCGATGGTGGAGAGGGCCGATATGAGCTTGGGGTTGTATCGGTAGGCTTCCTTGTAATGGGCGATGGCCAGGTCCCAGGCATCCTCCCGGCCGTAGTAGCCCAGGGCATATTGCTGGTGGATGCGGGACATCGTGACCGGGTCCGGTTCCAGCATCTCCAAGGCCTTGTCCAGCCAGGGCTTGACTTCCCGTTCAAACGGGCGGACGGCCTCCTTTTTCACGGCGGCGATGGAATAGGCCAGGTTCACGTCGCTGGAATCAATCTGCCAGGCCTTCTGGAGCTCCTCCTCTGCCCGGTAGATGACCAGGGTGTGCCAATAGCTCTGTCCCAGGTAGTAGTGGATAGGATAGGTGTCGTTGCCAATGTCTTCCTGCCGCTGGAAGATCTTGCTGGCGGCCTCGTAATCGCCCTTTCGGTAGTAGGCGAGCCCCTGGAGCGGCGCAATGGTCATATTGTCCGGATCCTCTGCCAGGAAGGGTTCGCTCTGGGCAATCGCCTCGTCGTACTTTTCCTTGTCGATGAGAATGCCCACCGCCTTGGACAGGACCGTTTCGTTCATCGGCTTCTGGGCCAGGGATCGGCGGTAGTACCAGAGGGCCGAATCGACCTGCTCCAGCTGCCGGAAGGAGTCCCCCACGAAACTCAGGACCGCCGGAATGGAATCCCGCTGCAGGACCGCCCGCCCCGCCTGGATGCTCTGGGAATAGGCCTTCAGCCGAGAATAGGCCTGCATCAGGCGGATGTGGTAGAGGATGTTGTCCGGAGACTTGGACGAGAGCAGGAAATAGGTCCCGGCGGCATCCTCGTAGGCGCCGCTCTGGAAATGGCAGTCGGCGAGTTCCGCGAGCACGCCCTCGTCCATCGCGCCCGGCTGCACCAGGGCCGACAGTTTCTCGATGGCATCATCCGTCCGATAGATGCTCTTGAGATACCGGGCCTCGGCCAGCACGGAGTCGCGATGCGTGGTCTGCGCCTGCAGGGTGGCGGCGCAGACCAGCAGGGCGGCGGTCAGCAGGCGGCGTTTCATTTTTTCTTGGAAGTGAACTCTACGACTCCGTAGCGTGCTTTCTCGCCATATTTCTCGATGGCCTTTTCGTCTTTCAGGACTTGGATGGACTCTATGGTCTCCAGGTTGACGTCTTTCCGGTTGACGGGTTTACCGTCCAGAACGAAGAGTACGGAATCTGCCAGGGCGCCCCGGATGAAGACATCATTGGCGTCGCCAGTCACGTGGATGGACGCGGTTTTCGGCTCGGTCTTTTCGCCACTCAGCTTAAAGATGACCGGGAAAGTATAGGTGACCTTGACGGGCTCGCCCTTGACATAGCCGGGCGTCCAGTCCGGGGAGGCGGATACGACGCGGAGCGCCTCGGCATCCAGGTCGGGGTTCACACCGCGGAGGACTTTGGTGTCACGGACCGAGCCGTCGGGATAGACGGTGAATTGCAACGTCACGCGCCCCTGGACGCCCGCGTCTTTGGCGGCCTGCGGGTACTTGAGGTTCTCATTGACCCATTTGGAGAATTCGATGGCTTCGCCGCCGTTGAAAGTCGGCTTGACCTCGACGGTCGCAAAAGGAACCACCTTGGTCGTATCGGGGAGAGCGGCCGGTGCCGTTTCAGAGAGGACCGTCTCGGACAGGTCGGAGGAGACGACCTTGGCGCGGACGGGGTTGCACAGGAACATGGTTCCCGCGAGGAAGGGGAGGATGGCGAGCCAGGAGAGGCGCTTCCATCCGGAGGAGGGGGATTTGAGCATCATGTCGATTCGGTTTTTGAGTTTGGCGTGCTGGAATCCGTTTGCCAGGGTGAAGCGCTTGTCCCCGACGGCTTTCCGCACCAGAAGAAGTTGATATTGGGTAGCATCGATGCCATGATTGAGGACGGCGTCATCGGCCTCATACTCGTGCAGGAGCTTGAGTTCGCTGAGGGTAATCCAAACGAGGGGATTGAACCAATGGACCAGCGTGACCGCCGTAAAAAGGAGGATATCAAGGGTATGGGCCTGGCGGATGTGGGCCTCCTCGTGGAGGCGGATCACCGGATTCGTTTCCGCATCCTTCCGGCTCATGACAATGGTCCGGCCCCAGCTGAAGGAGGGGACATCGGCCTCGGTCAATACGAGCCTGGTGCCGTCGTCCAGGCGCGTGGCGGCGCCTTTCCGGATGGTCCGATACATCCGGACCATCGCGACGGCGGTCCAGCCCAAAACGGCGAGGAAGCCGATGGCGTAGAGGAGTTCCAGGTAGGGGAAGGGGGAGGCAGCGGACGGGCCGGCCGTCAGCGCCGGCTCGGAAGCCGTCTCGGTCAGTGGCCCGACCATGAGGAACGGTACTTCCACCGTCCGGAGCCGCAGCAACGGCAGCAGGAAGCACACAAGCGTTCCCGCCAACAGCAGGATGCGGTTCAGGCGGAAGAAGGTCGTCCTGCGCATCACCAGCAGGAAGAATGCGTAGAACAGGGCCAGGTACAGGCTACTCCGGCCGATATATAAAAGGAACGGTGTCATTTCCGGGCGCTTTCAATCCGCGCAATCAGGTCCTTCAGCTCCTGGAGGTCCATGCGGTCCTCCTCCACGAACTGCGAGACCAGGCTCGCGTAGGAATTGTTATAATACTGGGCCACCATCTCGCCCACGGTCTCCCCGCGGTACTGCTTCTCGGAAACCTTCACATGGTAGCGGAAAGTGTTCGCCATCGGCTCCCGCTCCAGGAAGCCTTTCTCTTCCAGGAACTTCACGAGGGTTGCCACGGTGTTGTAATGCGGCCGCGGCTCCGGCAGCAGCGCCACCAGGTCGCGGATGAAGAGGTCGCCATGCTCCCAGAAAAGGGTCATCAGCTGCTCCTCCTTGGCTGTCAATTTCTGTCTCATGGTGCAAATATAGACAAAAATTTCCAAACTCCTAATTTTTATAGGAGTATTCCGTATTTTTTTCGGAGTTTCTTAGGAAACCGCCTTCCCCCTTTGTTTCTTTTCCCCTTTTCTTGTTTCTTTTTCTTTTTTCACATTCGTCACTTTGTCCTGCTCACCCTCGTCCCGCGCCGGTGTACAAGTCTCGTATGTGCACCGCTCTGCTCCTGGAACTGCGTTTCTCTGTACAAGTCTCGGCGGGGGAGATCGATTTCGGCCTCTTCCCGAAAGACTTGAACATAATATCTCCATGGCAGGGACGTTCAGTTGCACAAGCGAGACTTGTACATGGGGGGCCGACCACCGGAAACCTCTCCACTCGGACCCATCCTCCCGCCGACACCCCCCCCGCGAATAACCACCCATGGACCAGCACCCACGCGGAGGATTCCCGCCCACCTAGAAACACCAACGGTACCTACACACAAAAGAGACCCGAGGATCATAGAACGAGGCATCGACGAATCTGTGCCTCACCGGCCAGGCGGCGGCGAAAGAGTTCGCTGGCGATGTTGTTCTTCTCGCGGGCGGACAGCTGATAGACCGACCGCGCCCGACACTGCGGAACATATTGATTATCAATCAGCTCACACAGTTGCAAGTCATTGAATCCCAGCGGCGTGCCGCGGTTCTTCTCGTTGCGGAGCATTTCGGCGATGGTCTTTTCGCGGGAGGCCGCGCGCTGTAAAACCAGATCCTCGAAGTTCTCTAGGGTGATAGGCGGGCGGCCGTTGTTATCGGCCTCCTGTTCCTGGCTCCAATCTTCACCGCTCAGACGGGTGATCAGATAGTTGAACGCTTTCGGCGTGGCATACAGATTCTCGACCACTTCCGTCTCAATGACCGACTCCCGCAGAAACACCCCCTCCACCCCCATCTTCCACTGAGGGTTGAATCTCGCCCGGCGAGGCAGGGCAGCCTTGATCTGGGCAGGCGTCAACAGCAAATCCGGCGCATACAGCTTTCCTAGCTCCTTCCGGAAATAGGCATTGGCCGAACAGAACGGCCACTCGAACGGCGTAGAGGTTATGCCATGATGGACGGAATTCCTGACGGTATAGGAAATGGCCGTCAACTTATGCTGCAAGCCCTCCAATTCCATTTTGAAATAACTCGGTTCGCCCAACGGCCCCTTTCGGCCATACTTCTCGTTGAAATAGCAAGTATAAGCCTGGCGCTTAATACGGATCAGGAGGTCTGGACATTCCGTTTCATAGCAACCATGATGATGGTTGGGAATGTCGTTCTCGGCTAGACACCGGCTGTCCGTCTTTTCCAAAGCCGAACATAAACAATTGAAGGAACGATTCATATCTTCTACATTCCGATACATGACTTCCTGGTGGGAAGTATAACAAAGGTGATATGTCTTAAGCATGGTGATTCTCTTATTGGCCTTGTACAAGTCTCGCTTGCACACGATATATATTGTGGGTTGATGTTTTTCTGTCCAAGTCTCGCCGGAAAGACCAGAAAACCAGGTATTTCGCAAAGACTTGTACACGAGACCCGGTCCTCTTGGCCGTTTCGGGGTACAAGCGAGACTTGTACAAGGAAAATGGATGACGGCTCCCTATCAAGGGGGCAACGACACCTCCAGCAGGACGGGAAGATGGTCGGAGACGCCGCCGGTATGGCGGGGGCCGGTGTAGGTGCGGAGGGGTTTCTCGCCGGAATGGACGGTGTCGCGCGTGAGCAGGAAGGGAATCCGGAGGATCTGCATCCGGGCTCGGGCCGATGGGGCCCCAGCCTTGTCCGTCTGTCGATCGACATCTCCCGAGAAAGAATCCAAGGTCGAAGCGGACGTCGGCGCTACGACCAGGGCCGGGGACACATAGATATGGTCGATGAGATCCCATTTTCCGTCGTACTTGATGGTGCCGAGGCCGCGGCGGTAAAGGTCCATATGCATCGGCACCAGCGTAGGTTCCAGCCGCCGGAAGACGGGATTGTCGGGGGTATCGTTGAAGTCGCCCCCGGCGATAATCCGGTCGATGCCGATGGCGGCGAGTGAATCCGCCAGGAATCGGAGCCGCTCCACGGCAATCCGCCGCCGGGGCTCCGACTCCGCCGCTCCGCCATACTTGGACGGGTGGTGGTTCACCAGCACGGCGAAAGATAATGGGTCGGTCATGACAAGGGGACCGGCGCGTTTGAACACGCACAGCAGGATATCCCGCGTGGCCATGACGGAGTCCGCGGCATAGAGATGGCAGGGCTTGGAGTCCAGAAGTTCCAGGCGGGAGGAACGATAGAGCAGGGCGACATCGATGCCGCGGCGGTCGGGGGAGTCGTAATGGACATATTTGTAGTCCAGTTTGCGGAGCGCGGTCTTCTGCAGAACCTGCCGCAGGACGAAGGCGTTCTCCACCTCCTCCAGGCCGATGATGTCCGGCAGCCGCCCCGTCTCCGTCTCCACCCAGAACAACGCTTTCGCAAAGGCATTCGCCTTCGCCTGGAACCGCTTCCAGGTCCAGTGCCGCTCCCCCGCCGCCGAAAACTCCATGTCCGACACCGTCGTAGAGTCATTCCGCCAGTCGAAGAAGTTCTCCACGTTCCAGAACATCACCTGAAGCGTGTCCGCCCCCGGAGCCACAAAGAGCCAAATGAATAACAATGTTCTCATGCGCCCAAGTTAGGAGGCGCGGCCGGAACGCAGGGCAAGAAACGTAAGAATGTGGCGAAATGTTTTTTGTTGTTCCACTCAAACAACAAAAACGCCCCCCGTGCGAAGCGCAAAGGGAGCGTGAATAAAGGTTTAGGTTGAGTACTTACACGTTGAACAGGAAGTGCATGATGTCACCGTCCTGGACGACGTAGTCCTTGCCTTCGATGCCCATCTTGCCGGCGGCGCGGACGGCGGCTTCGGTCTTGTAGTGGACGAAGTCGTCGTACTTGATGACTTCGGCGCGGATGAAGCCGCGCTCGAAGTCGGTGTGGATGACACCGGCGGCCTTGGGGGCCTTGTCGCCCACGCGGATGGTCCAGGCGCGGCACTCGTCGGCGCCGGCCGTAAAGAAGGTCTGGAGGCCCAGGAGGCGGTAGGCGCCCTGGATGAGGCGGACGACGCCCGACTCGGAAAGGCCCATCTCCTCGAGGAACATCTGCCGGTCCTCGTACTCCTCGATCTCGGCGATCTCGGATTCGGTCTTGGCGGCGATCACGAGGATTTCCGCATGCTCGTCGGCGACGGCGGCGCGGACGGCATCGACATAGGCGTTACCCGTGGCGGCGGAGGCCTCGTCCACGTTGCAAACGTACATGACGGGCTTGTTCGTCAGGAGGTACAGGTCGCGCGCCATCTGCTCTTCCTCGGGATTCTCGGGAACAACCACGCGGCAGGACTTGCCCTGCAGCAGCACCTCGCGGTAACGCTGGAGCAGCGAAAGGAGCTTCTTCGCTTCCTTGTCGCCGCCCGTCGTGGCCTGCTTCTCCACCTTCTTGATGCGGTTTTCCACCGTCTCCAGGTCCTTGATCTGCAGCTCCATGTCAACGACTTCCTTGTCGCGGACCGGGTCCACGGAACCATCGACATGGACGATGTTGCCGTCGTCGAAGCAGCGGAGGACGTGCAGGATGGCGTCGGTCTCGCGGATGTTGGCGAGGAACTGGTTGCCGAGGCCCTCTCCCTTGGAGGCGCCCTTCACCAGGCCGGCGATGTCCACAATCTCCACCGTGGCGGGAATCGTGCGCTTGGGCTGGCAGATCTCGGTCAGGACTTCCAGGCGCTTGTCCGGCACGTTGGTGGAACCCACGTTGGGCTCGATGGTGCAGAACGGGAAGTTGGCGCTCTGGGCCTTGCCCGAGCTCACGCAGTTAAACAAAGTGGACTTCCCGACATTGGGAAGTCCAACTATTCCACATTTCAAAGCCATAGTCTAGAAGAAACGTGCGCGGTTGTCCTTGACGTCGGCATCGTCCATCATCACGGGAAGAATCATCTGCGCGGCGTAGTTCAGGATCTGCGCGTTGGCGTTCTTGGCATCGCTCTCGGTGTAGAAGGCGCCGGTCTCGCGACCGTTCACCTTGAACACATAGACACCGATGGAACCGGCGACCGGGCCGCAGATCTTGCCTTCCGGAGCGGCGGCGATGGCGCCGACGAACTTCGGATCCAGGCTGCGGGCGGCCATCGAAGCGAAGGCGACGTCGTTCTGCGTGGACACGGAGGTGCCCAGCTTCTCGGCGATGGCCTCGAGGTCGTTCATGCCGGCGATCTGCTCGGCCACCTCACCCTGACGCTTCTCGGCGTACTTTTCGGTGTAGAGCTGGGTCTTGATCTGGGGGGCCACATCCTCGACGGGGGCGATACCCTCCTTGTGGGCGCCGGTGACGGCCACCACGAAGAAGTAGTTGTTGTCCACGGTGATGATGTTGGACACCTTGCCCGGCTTGTTGTCGAAGGCCCAGCGGGTGACTTCCTTGGCATGGCCGATGGAACCGTAGGTATCGGTGGCCTCGCTGATGGTCATGCTGTGGGAGTACGTGCCGATGGAATCGCAGGCGGCGCGGTAGTTCGCGTACTTGCCGCCGGCGAGGGTAGCGACGCGGTTGGCGTCGTTGTAGAACTTGTTGAAGGTCTCCTTGCTGGAGAGGATCTCCTTCTCGAACAGGGCCACCTGCTTGAACAGGGTCGGCTCACCCGCCGCGGTCACCTCCACGATGTGGGTGGCGATGTTGGACTGGAGGATGAACGGCTGGCCCACCTTCGCGTTGAAGATGGCGTTGAAGCCGGTCGGGAGGTAGGAGATGGTCGACTGGGAGATCTCGCCGATCTTGCCGAACTCGCCGTCGGCCTGGGAACCGCGGTCCAGGGAGAACTCGGTCGCCAGGGCGGTGAAGTCCGCACCCTTCTTGAGTTCGTTCAGGAGGCTGTCGGCCAGGTGCTGGCCGTCCTCGTTGGACTGGAACATCATGTGGCGGACGGTCACGGTCTCGGGCATGGTCGCGGTCGCCATGATGCGGCCGGCATACAGGGTGTTGTTCGCGCTGATCACCGGGGAAGTGCCCTCGTTGTTCTCGGACACGAAGGTGTCGAGGTCGGCATTGACGGTGCGCAGGTCACCGGCCTTGTACCACTGGTCGCTCCACTGGGTGTCGGAGTTGCGCTGCAGGAAGGCACGCACGTTGTCCGTGGTGGTGAAGTCCTCGTACAGCTTCACGAACTCGTCGTTCGCGGCGGTGATGTCCTCGGCGGACGGAACCACCTGGAACACGACGTACTCGATGTCGCGGGTCGCCTTCTGCTCGAAGAACTTCTTGTGGTTGTCGTAGTAGTCCCGGATTTCCTTGTCGCTCACCACGACGGTGCTGTCGGTGGCGTAGGAGAAGGGAACCATGACGAAGTCCACGTCGGCGGTGGTGTTGTTGTCGGCGATGGCCTTGTTCACCTGCAGGGCATTCTCCACGTTGGAGTTCATGAACAGCGCATTGTACTTGTTGAAGAACTGGTTCGTGACGATCTGCTCCTGAAGGTAGGCCCAGATGGCCTTGGCGTTCTCGTCACCCTCTTCCACGTTGCGGAGGAAGTCCACCAGGCGCGCGTTGGAGAACAGGCCGTTCTCGTCCACGAACAGGGAGGCGATGACCGGGGAAACGGTCTCGCCGTTGGTCAGGTCCATGATCTCGTCCTTGCCGACGTTGATACCGGCGGCCTTGGCGTTCTTGATGAACAGGTTCTCTTCCACGAACTGCTGCCAGACCGCGTTGCGGAGCTGCTGCTGCTGTTCCTCGCTGGAAGAAGTGGTGCCGGACATCAGTTCCTGGATGCGGGTCATCCGGTCGACCTCCGCCTGGAAGTCGGTATAACTGACGGATTTGCCACCGATCTTGCCCACGTCATACTTGGAGGAGACGGACTGGACCGTCTGGATGATCTGGCTCGGATCGATGATGAAGAGTAAGAGCGGAAGGGCGACCAGGATGGAAAGGACGATGCCCCAACCGCGGAGTTTCTCTAAAACTGCCATTTTATCGTTACTTTTTTAAAATTTTCGTCAATTTTCAGTCAAGGGCGCAAATTTAGTACCGGCCATTTCTGCCCTTTTTGAGGGGGAAAGGACCGATGAAATTGACGGAATCAAGCACCACTTTGGTGGAATCCTGCTCGACGACGCTGTAACTGTTGAACGGACGCTGGATGATGGCGTTCCGGGCCATGTCGTCGGACCGCATCCCGAAACCCTGCATGAAACCGGCCGGAGAATACATCTTGATGTAGCAGTCCGTCCAGATTTCTTTGGCCTTCTGGTCCCAGTAGATGGTGTCCGTCTCCATGGTCTCCTGTTTCACGATGTTCCGGATGAACACGCTTCCGAACGCCGACCACTTGTCCTCCCCTTCCTTCTTCCGGATGTCGTGGCGGGCCTGCTGCGACCGGATGGTGGTCTCCAGGGAGCCGTCCTCGGCATAGCCGAAGACCGCAAGGCCCTTCGGGAACAGTTCGTAGGAGACGGTGTCGTGGTCATAGACCTCCATCACGGGCGCCTCCACGCGCATCTTCAGCTTCCCGTTCTCCGTCTGGACGAAGAACATGCTGTCCACGACCTGGAGCGGAGTCTGGGTCAGGTCCAGCTTCTCCGCCTCGGACAGGTTTCCCTTGCACGAAAATACGACGAAAGCAACCGCCAATGCGGTTGCCATCGTCGTAAGTATGCGGTGCAGTCTCACTGAATCTTATCTGGTACGGACCGTGGTGGTGGTGGTCATGCCACCGCAGGAGACCGTGTAGATCTGGCCCTTGCCCAGGTCATACATGAAGATTTCGCTGGCCTCCGGATAGTAGATGCTCACCTTGCCGATGGCGGCACGGGCGTCGTCCGCGAGGGTGGCGTCGGCAGCCTGGGCCTTCTGGTAGTAGTCCGTGGCGGCCCAGTAGCGGGCGTACTTGTCCACGTCACCGCCGCAGCTGGCGGAAGCCCAGAGGTTGCCCATGATCATGTAAGCCTTGCCGGCATAGCCGTTGTCCAGGCGGACCGCCTTGCCGGCGGCGTCGAAGGCGCGGCCGCGCATGTTGTTCGCATAGCAGAAGCGGGCGAGCTCGTACAGGTACTGGGCGTCGGTGGCCTCGTCGGACTCCTCATAGTCGATCGCCTCTTCCAGGTAACGGCAGGCGTCGGCGACATTGCCGCGGGCGGCGTTCAGCTTGTACAGGCCGAAGGCGCTGCGGTAGGACGGATCACCCTTGTGCATCTGGGTGACGGCCTTGAAGTAGAGGTCGTTGTTGGCGCAGTCCTCGGCGCTGTTCATCAGCTTCACGATGTTCGTGACCACGGCCATGTTGGTCGGATCGGCCTCGAAGCGCGGCGTGAAGATGGCGATGAGGTTGTCGCAGGAAGCGACCTTGCTGTCGGCGAACACGCTCTCGATGGTGGCCTTGGTCTTGAGGTTGTCCTCCGCCTCGGCGTCGCTCTTGGCGGTGGCGCCGTTGATGGCCTCGGTGACGGTGTCATACATGTTGATCACGTCATCGGCCTGGAGCTTGCCGTCGCGATAGAGGTTGATCGCCGCCTGGAGGTTGTTCACCAGCAGGCCGCCCTTCGTCTCGTTGCCCAGTTCCTTGATGATGGCCGTGAGGTTGTCATACAGATACTGGGAATCGTCGGAACGGAAGTTGATCATGTACTGACCCTTGTTGTTCAGGATCGTCGCCTTCTGGTCCACGCCCTTCGCGGTCCGCGGATAGTACTGCAGACGCTCGTCCTGCAGTTTGAGGAGGCTGTCCACCTGCGCGTTGAAGAGGGCCGCGTTCTTGCGGTTCTTGTTGATCTCGCGGTTCAGGAGGGTGGAACCGTGGACGAACAGGTTCTGGGACGCGGTGGCCGGGCAGATCGAATACGCTTTCCGCCAGTTCGGGAGGGCGGAATCATAGTTCTTCTGCTTGTAGTACTCCTGATAGTAGGAGAGGTACTTGATGCACTCGGCGCTGTCCGCACCATACTTTCCCTGGGCAGACGCGTTCTGGCCCATGAAGGCTGCCATGACGGCCAGGAGGATGAAGGTCAATCTTTTCATATCGCGTTAGAATTTTGTATTTTCTGTTCCTTTTACTGGTACTGCGGTTTCCGGAACCAGATGTCGAAGATGTTGAATCCGACGTGGAATCCGAGGTAGTCCTCATTTACGAAACCCGTTCCGAAACCTCTCTTTCCGAGGTCAATCGCAAAAGTAATGCCATTGTAGCCCTGGAACACCGGAACGGTCATGCCGAGGGTGATGCCGGCCGACAGGATATTCTTCCCGTCCACCTGGTAGTAGGACTGGTCGAAGTAACCGCCCACGCGGTACGTGCAGCGCCGCAGGAAATAGCGGATGTCGTTCCGGTTCGGGGTGATCTCGAAGCCCGCCTTGACGGACTGCATGGTTCCCGTGCTGAACGCATGGACACCGTTGTTGCGGAATCCGCGCACCTGGTCGAAGTTGCTGCCGGTCCAGTTGCCCCGGAGGTAATCCACCTCGACGCTCCATCTGTCCCCCTGGGTGAAGCCCAGGCCGACGCCGATTTCGTCGCCCAGCCAGATGTTGTCCTTCGCCAGGTCCCGTTCGCCGAGGTCCAGTTCCGCCACGTTGCTGTATTCGATGGCATGGCCGGTCACGCGGGCCTTGAGGCGGTAGGTGGCGCCCAGGACGAACTTGCCGGTGCCGACGGGCTGCTCGTACTGGAGGCCGAACTTGGCGGTATGGGCCCGCACCTGCAGGGTGTCGCCGAGGGTCTGGCTCCGGTAGCTCGCGTCGGTGAACTGGCTCATGGAGTACTTGCTGATGGTGCCGAAGTACAGGTTGTACTGCGCACCGACGGAAAGACGGTTCCAGAGCGTCGCCGAAGCGGCGGCGAAGAACTGGTGCAGACCTCCGTCCCCATAGGCGCCATAGGCGCGGTTGCCGGTATAGCCGATGCTCTGGTCGCCGGTCGTGATCTTGTCCGCGTAGGACATGGAGAATCCCGTGTCGCTGAAGGGCTGGATGCCCACCATGAACGCGGTGTGGCGCCACATCGGGAAGGAGATCACGAAGTCATTGATGTTGAAGAGGGTCTTCTTTCCCTTCAGATCGCCTTCGCTGAACACGGAGAACTTGCCGGAAAGGCCGAAATCCGCCATGAAGGACAGGGAGTCGCGGGCGGTGATCGAGGCCGGGTTCATCGTGTTCACGAACCGCTTGTTGCGCGTGGCGATGCCCACGCCGCCCATGGAGGCGTTGAAAGCGGTTCCGGCGGCATGGAGGTCTCCGATGCCATATACGGAATAGGGAGAAAAGCCGTTGTACGTGCCGTTCTGCGCAGAGAGCGGCCACGCAGCCGCCAGGAAGGCGGCGACGGCGATCCAGATCCTACCGATCATTCTTCTTGACATATTCGTCAGCCATTAAAGCCAACCCCATCAAAACGAGGTTACAAATTACAAAGATGGAACTTTTCATCCGTTTTGCAAAATAATTCGCATCGCCGCCGGTAAACACGACGACATTCTCCGGATGAAGCGCCAGGTATCCCTCTATTTCAAATTGTATGCCCGAGACGACACCGCTTTCGATGGAAGCCTGTTCCGACTGGCCCACCAGGGCGCAGTTTTCGGGGGTGTTCACCAGCGGCAGGGCGCGGGAATACCGGTTGAGCGCCTTGAACCGCGTACGGCAGCCGAGGGAGATGTTGCCGCCCGTATAGAGGCCGTCTTTGTCGAGATAATCGATGGTCAGGGTCGTCCCGAAATCCACCAGGGTGCAGCCCATGCCGCGGAACAGGTAGCGTGCCGCGAGGACGGATGCAGCCCGGTCATAGGACAGATAGGCCGGAAGTCCATGACTCAGAAGCGGTTCCTTGTGATCCTTGTCAAGCAGGAGCAGATAACCGCATTCGCCGGAGAGGGTTTTGCAATCTTCCTCGGTCAGGACGTAGACGGAGGAAACGACCAGCACGGCGGGCTTCTCCCGGCGGGTGAGCGAGAGGGTGAAGTCCATCCACTTTTCGCCCTGGTACCGGAAGGTCTTTCCGAGGGTCATCCCGTCGGACCAGGCCGCCTTCAGGGCGGTGTTTCCTATTTCCACCAGCAGATTGGGCATAGATTGCAAAAATAGTGATTTTCGGCGGTTATTGCAACCGCTGGAGCACCTTGAGGGCGGTTTCCAGGGAGTTGACGCCCCGGGAGACGGTCCGCAGTTTGCCCTTGTCCTGGTTCACCTTGAAGAGGACCGGATTGTCATTGACCTTGCCGATCACCCGCTCGAACTGCCTGGACTGGTAGTAGCCGGACATCGGGTTGGAAACGAAGAACATGATCTGCATCCCGTTCTTGACGATGACCTTCTCGAAACCGGACTGGGCGCCGAGGTTGCGGATCTTCACCACGTACAGGAGATTCTTCACCTGCGGCGGCATCGGCCCGAAGCGGTCTTCCAGCTGGCGGCCCAGGCGGTCGATCTCGCGGTCGTCCTTGAGACTGTCCAGCTGCTTGTAGATACGGATTTTCTCCGCGGTGATGTCGATGTAGTCGTCCGGGATGAGCGCCGGCTGGTCGGTTTCCACGGTGCAATCCTCCACGAAAGTCTCGCGGGACTGCTTGGTGGCGATGCCCGTCTCCACGCCCAGTTCTTCCATCGCCTCGGACAGGATCTGCTGATAGGTCTCGAAGCCCATGTCGGTGATGAAACCGCTCTGTTCCGCGCCCAGCAGGTTGCCGGCGCCGCGGATGTCCAGGTCCTGCATCGCGATGTTGAAGCCGCTGCCCAGGTCGGAGAATTCCTCGATGGCCTTCAGGCGGCGTCGGGCATCCTCCGTGATGGAAATGAGCGGAGGAACCACCAGATAGCAGAACGCTTTCCGGTTGGAACGACCCACGCGGCCTCGCAGCTGGTGTAGGTCAGAAAGGCCGATGTTCTGCGCCTGGTTGATGATGATCGTATTCGCGTTCGGAATGTCCAGACCGTTCTCGATGATGGTCGTGCAAAGGAGCATGTCGTAGTCGCCCCGCATGAAGTCCAGCATCTTGTTTTCCAGTTCCTTCGCTTCCATCTGCCCATGCGCGACGCAGATTTTCATATCCGGAACGAGCCGGTGAAGGATGTCGTGGATGGCCGGGAGTTCTTCCACCTTGTTGTGCAGGAAGAAAATCTGGCCGCCCCGATTCAGTTCGTAATTGATGATGCTCTTGATTTCCTGCTCGTCGAACAGGATGATTTCTGTCTGAATAGGAATTCGGTTCGGCGGCGGTGTGCTGATGATACTGAGGTCGCGCGCGCCCAGGAGGGAAAACTGGAGAGTTCTCGGAATCGGGGTGGCCGTCAAGGTCAGAGTATCGACCGACGCCTTCAGGTGCCGGAGCCTTTCCTTGGCCGCCACGCCGAACTTCTGTTCCTCGTCAATGACGAGCAAACCCAGGTCCTTGAACTCGAATCCGGCGCCCAGCACCTTATGGGTGCCGATCAGGATGTCAATCCTTCCCTCTTTCAGACGTTTCTTGATGTCCGTGATTTCTTTCGCGGTCCGCAGACGGCTGACATAATCGACCGTGCAGGGGAGTCCCTTGAGCCGGGACTTGAAAGTCTCGAAATGTTGGAGGGCGAGAATGGTCGTCGGCACCAGCACCGCTACCTGCTTGGAATCGCATACAGCCTTGAAAGCGGCGCGGATAGCCACTTCCGTCTTGCCGAAGCCCACGTCGCCGCAGACGAGACGGTCCATCGGGCAGTTGTCCTCCATATCCTCCTTGACCGCTTTCGTCGCCCTTTCCTGATCGGGGGTATCCTCGTACATGAAGGAGGATTCCAGCTCTTCCTGGAGATAGTTGTCGGCCGAGAAGGCGAAACCCTTCGAGGCCCGACGCTTCGCATAGAGTTGGATGAGTTCCTTGGCGATGTCCTTCACGCGGGACTTGGCCGACGATTTCATCGTGGCCCAAGTCTTCGAACCGAGCTTGTTGATCCGCGGCATTTCCCCTTCCTTGGACCGGAAGCGGGAAATCTTGTGCAGGGAATGGACGGAAACGAAGACGACGTCGTTGTCCCGATACATGAGTTTCACGACCTCATGGACCCGGCCCTTGTCGTCGGTCATTTTCACCAGACCGCCGAAGACGCCCACGCCATGGTCGATATGGACGATGTAATCACCCAGATTGAAGGAACTGAGATCGTTCAGCGTCAGCTGTTCCGACTTTTCCACCGTCCTTCTCAGGCGGACGCGGTGGAAACGGTCGAAGATTTCGTGGTCGGAATAGCAGCAAATCCGGTCTTCATTGTCGATGAACCCCGCATGGATGTTCTTCCCTTTGACGAACTCCGGCAGGAGCGCGTGCTCGTCCTGGAGCATGATGGAACGGAGGCGTTCCAACTGGGACTCCTTCTCACCGTAGATATAGACCTTGTAGTTGTTCTCCAGCTTGGTCCGGATGTCCGAAAGCAGCAGTTCGAAGTTCTTGTTGAACACCGGCTGCGGCGCAATGGCGAAAGCCACGCTGTCCACGCCCTGGTTCTGGAGCGGAATTTCCAGGAACACATGCCGGAAAGCGGTCAGTTCCTGGAAGAACGGCTGTTCCTTGTACATGTCGGACGAATCCAGCCATACGACCGCATCTTCCTTCAGCAGGGTCAGGATACTGACACCGCCCTCCCCCTGGCCGCCGGCGACGATGTCCGGATAGATCTCGGCCTTTTCCACCTTGTCGATGGACAGCTGCGTATTGCAGTCGAAGGTATGGATCTTCTCAATCTCGTTTCCGAAGAAAGTGAGCCGGTAGGGATGGTCAAGGGAATAGGAGAATATGTCGATGACGGCGCCGCGGATAGCATACTGTCCCGGGGCCGATACGAAGTCTACGCGTTCGAATCCCTGCTGTACCAGAGCCTCGCGCAGGGTATCGTAAGAGATTTCCTGTCCTACGCTGACGGTCAGGAGCGCGCCGGTGATCTTTTCCTGTTCCGGCACCGGCTCTTCCAAAGCCGTCGGATAGGTGACGATGAACAAGGGACCTTCGCCCGGATCCATGATCTTGCCGATGGCGGCCGTCCGCTGAACCCCGAGGGAAGACTTGTAATTGCTCCGTTCCACCGCGCCGCCGCTGTCCGGCAGGAAAAAGACGCGGTCGCCTTCCACCAGATTATACAGGTCAGCACTGCAATACTCGGCCGCTTCCCGGTTGGGAAGGACGACCAGATGGATTCCTTTTTCCGCGATCTGGGAGAGGACAAACCAACGGGCAGACAGAAATAGCCCGCTGCAGAATGTCTCCCGGGAGGAATTCATTCTGCGGCGGAGCAAGGCTGTCGATGTTTGACTTATCAACATTCTGCTCTAAAAGGCTGTTGAAAAGCTGTTGATAACCCTGTTGACAGGATGGTGGATAACTCGACCGGAAAATTCCGTCTCGGTTTTCCACAGGTTCCTCCCGGGAAAACCCCGGAGTTTTCAACAGTTTTCAAAGCACTCAATTAAATGATATACAATTGTTTCCGTATAGTTTTCAACAAATTGACAGGAACAATAATATCATTCAATTTAAATCTAAAATAACTATATTTGTAGCTGAAACAGACCCGACCGCCCATGAGCGAATTCGACCCGCGCAGCACAACCGACCGCAAAGATAATGAATTGGACGGAATTATCCGCCCCCAGCAACTGGATGATTTCACCGGACAGAAGGAAATCGTCTCGAATCTGGAAATCTATATCAAAGCCGCCAAGATGCGCGGTGAGGCTCTGGACCACACGTTGTTCCACGGCCCTCCCGGCCTGGGAAAAACCACCCTCGCGCATATTATCGCCAACGAAATGGGCGTGAACATGAAGGTGACGAGCGGTCCCGTCCTCGATAAACCCGGCGATCTGGCCGGCCTCCTGACTTCCCTGGAAAAGGGCGACGTGCTCTTCATTGACGAAATCCACCGTCTCTCCCCCGAGGTGGAAGAGTATCTGTACTCCGCGATGGAGGACTATGTCATAGACATCATGATCGACAAGGGTCCCGGTGCGCGGAGCGTCCGCATCTCCCTGAATCCTTTCACGCTGATCGGCGCGACGACCCGCAGCGGCCTCCTGACCGCACCGCTCCGGGATCGGTTCGGCATCAACTGCGCGCTGGAATATTATGATACCGAGGACCTTAGGAAGATCGTCATTCGCAGCGCGACCATCCTGAACATCGAGATTGACAATGACGCGGCGCTTGAAATCGCCCTCCGCAGCCGCGGCACGGCGCGGATCGCCAACGCGCTGCTCAAGCGCGTCCGCGACTTCGCGCAGGTGCTCGGCGACGGCCGCATCGACGTGGACATCGCCCGCTTCGCATTGAACAAGCTCAAGATCGACAAGCGCGGACTCGATTCCATCGACCATAAGATCCTCCGCACCCTCATCACCACCTTCAAGGGCGGTCCGGTGGGGGTGGGCACCCTGGCTACCTCCATCTCCGAGGACGCCGGCACCCTGGAGGAGGTTTACGAACCCTTCCTGATCAAGGAAGGCTTCCTCATCCGCACCCAGCGCGGCCGCGTCGCCACCGACCTCGCCTACCAGCACCTGGGCATGGAATCCTGCCTCCCCCAGCGGAACCCTCTTTTAGACTCTGAGTCTGGCACATAAGTGCTTGACAATCATAAGATTAAATAGTTTCCTGTGTAGCCGGAGAAGCACAGGAATGTATAGTAAAGATTTGATTATGAAGAGATTAACTGCCAGTCTTTTGATGCTTTTAGCGTGGATGGGGCCGGCGCTGGCGTGTACGTCGGTGATCATCAGCGGAAAGGTCCGCGCGGATGGGAAGCCGGTGATGTTCAAGCATCGGGACACGAGCCATCTGACGAATGACATCCAGTGGTTCCAGGGCGAGAAGTATGCGTTCATCGGCCTGGTCAATACGGATGTGCCGCTGGAGAAGGAGGTCTGGGCCGGGACGAACAGCGCCGGGTTCAGCATCATGAATACGGCGACGTACGACCTCAAGGAGGATGATGTGCCGGCCGACCGGATGGACCGGGAAGGCTATCTGATGTATCGGGCGCTGGAAATCTGCGCAACGGTGGAGGATTTCGAGCATTTCATCGACACGCTGTCCAAGCCGATGGGGGTGGAAGCCAATTTCGGCGTGATCGACGCCCAGGGAGGCGCGGTTTACTACGAGATGGACAACTGGAAGATCCGCGCCAAGTACGATGTGAATGAGGAACCGACTGGATATCGGGTTGTTACGAACTTCACCTGGCAGGGACGGGAAGCGGACCGCAAGGGTGTGGACCGTTACGAGAAAGCCCGCAGCCTGCTCGCGGAAACCTGCATTCCCATTGCCGAATGGGACCATGATTTCCTGATCAACAAGATTTCCCGCAGCGGTGCTCCGATTCTCCGTTCCATCACCACGGCGGCCGTCGTTTTCGAGAATGGGGTCATGTGGGCTTCCCTGGGACAGCCGGACAAGAATCCGTACAAACCGTATACGGTAGATGGCCGATCAGGTCGGCCATGACGATAATTCCGCAATAGTCCTATAAAATATTGGAATAGTCCGGAATTTTGTGTAAAATTGCAAGACATCTGAAATTATAATTTCTCATTTATAACTTTTATGGCTGACTCTAAACTTATCTCCAAGATTCCGGAAGGGCCGCTCGCCGAGAAATGGTCGAAGCGCAAGGCCGAAATCCGGATCGTCTCTCCGAACAACAAGCGGAAACTCGAGGTGATCGTCGTCGGAACGGGCCTCGGCGGAGCGTCCGCAGCCGCCTCCCTGGGCGAGCTCGGATACAACGTCAAGATTTTCTGCATCTCCGACTCTCCGCGCCGCGCGCACTCCATCGCTGCGCAGGGCGGTATCAATGCCGCGAAGAACTACCAGAACGACAACGACTCCATCTACCGGTTGTTCTACGACACCATCAAGGGCGGTGACTATCGTTCCCGTGAAGCGAACGTGTACCGCCTGGCGGAGGTAAGTGCGGCCATCATCGACCAGTGCGTCGCGCAGGGCGTTCCTTTCGCCCGCGAGTACGGCGGTTATCTGGCGAACCGCTCCTTCGGCGGTGTGCAGGTGAGCCGTACCTTCTACGCCCGCGGACAAACCGGCCAGCAGCTGCTTCTCGGCGCCTATGCGGCCCTGAACAAGGAAATCGCCGCCGGTTCCGTCAAGAGCTACCCGCGTCACGAGATGCTGGACCTCGTCATCATCAACGGTGAAGCGAAGGGCATCATCGCCCGCAACCTCGTGACCGGTGAGATCGAGCGCTTCGGCGCCCATGCCGTGGTCCTCGCCACCGGTGGTTATGGAAATGCCTATTTTCTGTCCACGAACGCGATGAATTCCAACGGCTCCGCCGCAATGCAGGCCTACCGCAAGGGCGCTTTCTTTGCGAATCCCTGCTTCGCGCAGATTCACCCGACCTGTATCCCGGTCCATGGCGACCAGCAGTGCAAACTCACCCTGATGTCCGAGTCCCTGCGTAATGATGGCCGTATCTGGGTGCCGAACAACATGGAGGATGTCATCAAGCTCCGCAAGCACGGAATCAAGCCTTCCCAGATTCCTGAGGAGCGCCGTGACTACTACCTGGAGCGCCGTTATCCGGCCTTCGGTAACCTGGTTCCCCGTGACGTCGCTTCCCGCGCCGCCAAGGAGCGTTGCGACGCCGGCTACGGCGTGAACGAGACCGGCCTGGCCGTGTTCCTTGATTTCGCCGACGCCATCAAGCGCCTCGGTCACCAGCGTGTGGAAGAGCGCTACGGCAACCTCTTCCAGATGTACGAAAAGATCACCTCCTCTTCCCCTTGGGAGGAGCCGATGATGATCTATCCGGCCATCCACTACACCATGGGCGGTCTCTGGGTGGATTACGACCTCCAGACCACCATTCCGGGCCTGTACGCCATCGGCGAAGCGAACTTCTCCGACCACGGCGGCAACCGTCTCGGCGCTTCCGCCCTCATGCAGGGCCTGGCCGATGGCTACTTCATCCTTCCGTATACCATCGGTGACTATCTGTCCCACAAGTTTGCGGAGCCCAAGACCGACACCAACGCTCCCGAATTCGCCGAGGCTGAAAAGGCCGTCCTCGACCGGATCGAGAAGATCCTGGCGGTCAAGGGTACCGAGACCGTGGACAGCATCCATAAGAAACTCGGCCACATCATGTGGGAGTATGTGGGCATGGCCCGTAATGAGGCCGGCCTGAAGAAGGCCATCGAGGAAATCGGCGAACTCCGGAAGGAATTCTGGAAGACGGTCCGCGTCCCCGGCACGAACGACGAATTCAACCAGGAACTGGAGAAGGCTCTCCGGCTGGTGGACTTCTTCGACATCGGCGAACTGATGGCCCGCGACGCCCTGAACCGCAAGGAATCCTGCGGCGGTCACTTCCGCGAGGAAATGCAGACGGAAGAGGGCGAGACCAAGCGTGACGACGAGAACTTCATGTACGTGGGTGCCTGGGAATACAAGGGCGAAGGCAAGGAGCCTGAACTCCACAAGGAGCCGCTCAAGTATGAGAACATCAAGATTGCGACCCGTAACTATAAAGACTAACGACGATTATGGAATATAACGTGAAAGTGTGGCGTCAGAAGAACGCCAAAGCCAAGGGTCACTTCGAGACCTATCATGTCACCGACGTGGAAGAGGATGCCTCCTTCCTGGAGATGCTGGACATCCTGAACGACCAGCTGATCCGCAAGGGCGTGGAGCCCATCGCCTTCGACCACGACTGCCGCGAGGGTATCTGCGGCGCCTGCTCCCTGTATGTGGACGGCCGCGCCCATGGTCCGGACGACCAGGTGACCACCTGCCAGCTGTTCATGCGTCATTTCAAGCCGGGCGCCACCATCACCGTGGAGCCTTGGCGGAGCGCCGCCTTCCCGGTGATCAAGGACCTCGTCGTGGACCGTCAGGCCTTCGATAAGATCCTCCAGGCCGGCGGTTTCATCTCCGTCCGCACCGGTGCCGCGCAGGATGCGAATACCATCCTGATCCCGCACGATGACGCGGAACTGTCCATGGATGCCGCCGCCTGCGTCGGTTGCGGCGCCTGCGTCGCCACTTGTAAGAACGGCTCCGCGATGCTGTTCGTGGCTGCGCGCGTCAGCTCCCTCGCCCTGCTCCCTCAGGGTAAGCCGGAAGCCGCCCGCCGCGCCCGCGCCATGGTCGCCAAGATGGACGAACTCGGTTTCGGCAACTGCACGAACACCCGCGCCTGCGAGATGGAGTGCCCGAAGCATGTCACCATCGACCATATCGCCCGTCTGAACCGCGAATATCTGAAGGCGCGTTTCAGCGAGTAATAAGATGGCCGATCAGGTCGGCCATGACGACTAAGGTGTCATTCCCGGCTTGACCGGGAATCTATTAAAAGTAAGGGCGACCCGAAAGGGCCGCCCTGTTACTTTAAAGAGAATGCTTTAGAAGGCGTATCCGAGACCGATTGCAAGCGTATTGCCGATGGCTTCATTGAGGGTTAAGAAGCACAGGTCGAAGTGGAAACCGGAGAACTTGGCCCCGGCTCCGAGGGACAGATAGGTAGGAAGCGGAGACCGTCCGGTTCCTATGTGGGCGCCTGCGCGAACAAAGACCATGTCCTTGAAGGCGAATTCGGTACCGGCCGCCGCTCCGAATCCTCCGGAGAAGAAATAGTCGAGGTCGGCTCCGAAATACAGTTTGTTTCCAGACAGGTCCACGCCATACCCGACACCGGCTTTCACGGACATCGGCAGGGAATAGGAATTCTTGCCGGACTTGACTGGAGTGCCTAGGTTAGCCACGCCGGCAGCGGCTTTCAAACCGTCTTTCTTGAAAGAAACGAGGATATCGGCAGCGATGGCACTGTAGGAATCCTTATCGGACAGTTTTTCCGACGCGAAGCGGACGGTGGCGCCGGCGGAAAGGGTTTCCGTGAACCGGAAACCGAAGCCGGCCCCGGCCAGCAGGGCCGTCGGCGTGAAGGAACTGCCCGCATTTCCGGAAGCGTCCACAGTCGTATACGGACTTCCGTTCTGGAAAGCGCCCGTCAGGGTGATGCCCATCTTATCCCCTACCTTGAACGCACCCAGCAGATTCAGGTTGGTGGAATGGACGGACTTCGGAGCCCAGTTCTGATAGCTGAAAACAAGATTGCTTCCGCTGAAGGGAACCAGACCCGGGTTCTGCAGGTCGGAAACGGCCTGGATTCCGCCCATCGCCGCCGTGGCGGGGTCCCGGTCTATCCGAAGGAACGGCAGGGCGTCCTGCGCGTTGACAGCGGTCCAGAGCAGGGAAAGGATACCGACAACAAATATCTTTTTCATAGCCGTTTATCTTTTGACGATGGTTTCATGGTATTCCTTTCCTCCGAACTTGAGGAAGAGTCCGTACTGTCCCGGAGCGAAGGAGGTGAAATCGACCTGGGCAGGATTGAAAGCGCTCGCATTGACCGTTCCTTCCCAGACGGTGGAACCGGTCGCGGAAACCACCTTGATGCCCGTGCTTTCCTCGTTCATGCCGGTGGCGATGTGGAGATAATCCGACACCGGATTGGGATAGGCCTGATATTCGACACCGGACTGGCGAACCAGCACCCGGAATGTGATGGAGGCTTTCTCTCCACGGGCGTCGATGGCATAAACCGTCACGGTAGAGGCACCGAAACCGATCGGAGTGATGTGAAGGACACCGGAGTTCACCGTCGCATGCAGGACGGCAGGTGCCGTGTTTTCAGCATCATAGGTAAGCGGTTCACCATCAGGATCTTTGAAATATTCCGCCATAGGAATCTGGGCGGCATCGGACTGACCGCTGAGAAGCATGTCCGGAATATCCTTGACGGCCGCGGGCGGCGTATTGGGAAGGATCCGGTACGTGAGCGTGTAGGTCGATACGGCGTCGAATTCATCCATGGCCGTGATGACGGCCTGGTAGGTGCCGGACTCAACCTTGCTCCCGTCGATTCTGACGGTCTGTCCACCAGCGGTTTCCGTCCAGGTTTCCGCCTTGGATCCGGGCGTGACTTCCGTGATGAAGACATGCTCGTCCGGGTCTGTGATGGTGAACGAAATCTCCTTGCTTTCAAAGCTGCGGATGGCCAGTCCTTCCGTCGGTTCGTCGGGCGTGATGACCGGTGGATTGTTGGCCGGGGTGGTGACGGTGAGCAGGTCCGATGCTTCCGAATAGGCGGGCTGCTTGTCGAAGCCGATGACCTTGAACCAGTAAGGAGTTTCGAACTTGAGGGACTTCAGGGTAGCGGTAATCGTCTCTCCGACCGAATAAGGGGTGGAGATGATGGTGGTTTTCTTGACCCCTTTTCCGGTCTTGTCCTGGGTGGATTCGGCCACGGCATTCCGGTCCGTGCCGGAGAACAGGTAGTAACCGGCCGCCGGTATTTTGTCCGAACCGGTGACGGTCCAGGAGACCGTGATGGTGTTGGCCTTCGCCGTAGCGGACAGGTCCGTCACTTTCGCAGGGGTCCGGTCTTCCCCGTAGGTGAAGGCCGCCGTTGCATCCAGCATGACACCGATTTGCTGGACATCCAGGGAAATGGTAGGATTCTGGGCATTCAGCATCCTTTCGAGCAGCATCTCGCGCGTGAATCCGGGACCGCCGAAATAGGAGACCAGCAGGGCCGCCACGCCCGTAGCGTGCGGGCAGGCCATCGAAGTGCCCTGGAAATTGCCGTAGGCGTTGTTGGTCCAGGTATTATAGATCTGGCCGTAGTGATAGTCTCCACCGGTCGTGGAAACGTCCACCCAGTCTCCGTAGCAGGAATAATAGGCACGGCCTCCGTTGGGGCCGATGGCGCCCACTGCGACAGCGCCCGGATATTCGGCCGGAGGACCCCAGGGCTTGCTATCGTTGCCGGCGGAGAAGAAGCAGACACCGCCCGCCATGGGACCGACCTGCTTGCCATTGGCGTCCATGCCGGCATACTTGTTAAAGTAATCGATGGCCGATTTCAAGGCCGAAGCATATTCCCCGGTATTCGGCTGCAGGAAAAACTCATGGCTTTCCCGGGCTTCCTCGTCCTTGTAGGAGCCGTCGTCATTGCTGAAATCATAGCCCCAGCTGTTGTTGCAGAGGACGGCACCATGGTCTGCTCCCCATTTGATGGCGTTTTCGAAACCGCCGCTGCCTTCGCCCGAGAAGACTTGGCAGGAAATCAGGCGGACACCCGGAATTCCTTCCGCGGCGTCTCCGCCGGCCATCCCGGCGACACCGATGCCGTTGTTGTTGACGGCCCCGATGATGCCGGCCACATGGGTACCATGGTCGTCCGGCGTGATGTATGTGCTTTTGGTGGCGAAGTTGTAGCTGTTGGTCGCATCGGTGTTTCCGACCAGATCTTCATGATTGAGCTGGATACCGCCGTCCACGACCGTGACACCGACGGTAGAACTGCCCGTCGTATAATACTTCCAAACCGGAATGACCTGCATGTCGGCTCCGGCCACCCAGGCGGTGTTGGTTCCTTCATTGTGGTACTGCCACTGGGAGCTGAATTTCGGGTCATTGAAGGGATAGCTCATCCGTTTGGCCTTGATGACCGGTTCATAGGCGACGACGCCCTTCACCTGGCGGAGGACATCCGCGGCGCGGTCTTTCTGGACGGAGGGGCTGAAATGGACCCGATACCAGCGGTGGAGTCCCATTTCCCGCGAGCGCGGTTCGAATTCGCCGGCATCCGGGAAAATCCTTTCCAGGCCGGTCACGCCGATTTCGCCGACGGCCTCGTTGAAAGAGGCGGAGGCCCGGGTCGCCGGCATGCCCTGTTCGATCCACGCAACGGTCTCCTCATCCAGCAGGATGTTCGCCGTTCCGGGGACATAAATGCTTTCCGGTTGCTTTTCCTCCGGAGTGACCCGGGTGGCGATTTCGGTTTCCATTTCCTGCTGACAGCCGGCCAGCAGGAAAAGCGCCAGGGCCCATCCGAAGGGAATCAATCTGTCCTTCATGGTTCTAGAGTAGATTTTCAGTCAGAAAATCAGCCACTTCCGTCAGGGATTCCGGCTGTGACCATTTGATCTTGTGTTCCTTGAAAAAGGCTTTCGCCTTGTCCTTGTCCAGCCCGGGGACGTCCATGACTTCCCGCTTCAGGGCCGGTACGATCCTGTTCCGACAGAACAGGATATAGGTCTTTTCCGCAATGGGAATTTCCTTGCCTCCCTCTTTGGAGGCGATGGCCTGGTTGATGTTGATCCCGGCGTTGCTGTCCATGGCCAGGCCGGCCACGTTCTGCGTGGCGGCGACGGAGGAGCTGACCCCGTATCCGATACTGGCCTTGTTCAGCTGCTCCGTGTCCAGGAAAAGCGCCCGGACGGCGGCGCCGCCTTTCGACTCTGCCAGGACCTTGTACAGTTTTCCTGCCACGTTCACGAAGACATCCAGACCGACGCGAACGGAGAAGACTTTGAGCATGTCCGCCTCCATGATGTCCTCACCCTTGATGTAGTAGAGTTTCTGGTTCAAGACGGACACATTGACCCTTCCGGTCAGGATGTCGTCCCCGGTATCGGAGCAGACGACGCCCTCGGTGAAATCCTCATACAGGAACGGCCAGGAGTCCTTCGGCTTGAAGGCCCATTTATCGCGGTTGGGCTGCGCAAAAGCGGGAAGGACGGCCATCATTCCCAGCAGCAGGAAAACGATTCTTTTCATGGTTGCAAATAATAAAGGGTAAAAGGAGCCCGTCCGCAAGCGGACAGGCTCCCTTCAAAAGCAGTAGAAAATTAATTCTTCTTGTAGGTAACGCCACCCAGGAGGATTTCATACCAACCGCTGGAGCTGGCAGCACCCCATGCATTCGGGATGAAGAGGGAACCGTCTTCCTGAATGTTGATGATGATGTCAGCCTCGGAGGATTCGGCATCATTGGGATTGGGAGCGTCGAAACCGTAATAGTTCACACCGTTATAACCGGTAGCCTGACCGGCGGCGACGGTGATGACGGTCTTTTCCGCATTCAGCACGCCTCTGACGGGGCCCTTGAAGCCATTGCCACCCAGATAAGGCTCGAGGTTGGAGATGGAGAAGCTGTTCACATCACCTTCCCAAGCAGCCAACTCAATGGTGTGACCGCTGTAGTTATCGCCCCAGTAACCCATGCAATAGGAAGTCGTATAGGAACCGAAGTAATTGATGAGCGGATGGTCTTCGTCCTTGATGGTGAACTTGACGGAGTTGTAGTTCGGGAACTTGTAGTCGTTGGTCGTGCTGGCAATCTCGATGTTGAAGGTGAGGTTGCCGGTGTAGAGACCTTCCTGGTTCTTCACGTTGACCGTGATGTACTGGGTGGAATCCCCGGCGAAAGTCAGGACACCGGAAGCCGGCTCAATGGAGAAGTTGGTGCCGGACTTGGCAGAACCTTCGACCACCTTGAAGGAAACCGTCGTGTTGGGATTCCCGTTCTGCGGATAGGCATGCACGGGGATTTTTACTGAACCAGCACGCTCGGAGACAGTGACGGAACCCGTGTGGAAAGCGACGAAATCCTCACTCGTGAAATGAGCGACGTGCGAGCAGGCAGCCAGGGAAAGAGCCGCAAGACCCGCGAGGCATATGTTAGCTAAATATTTCATATTCAAATTCTTTTAAGGATATGATTATTCTGCGGCGCTGTATCCGGGATTCTGGACCAGATTGTTGTTCACCTCGAACTCGTGGGACGGGATCGGCCACAGATAGTGGAAATCACCGGCGGGGAGAGACTTGGACTCGTAGGCGGCACCCTGGGCCAGCGCACCGGCCTCGATGGCAGAGGCCTGGCCGGGACGGCTGCTGAAACCTTCGTTCCAACGCTTCAGGCAAACCATGCGGTAACCCTGACCGACGGTCTCCTTGAACCACTCGTTGTGGATTGTGGTATTGGAAGCTTCCGTAAGGGAAGCGCCACGGGCGGACTGGAGGGTGTTCAGAGCGGACTTCGCGGAGGAGGCGTTGCCAGCGGCGAGGTTCGCCTCGGCGGCGATCAGGTACATCTCGCTGATGAGGATGGGCTTCACGGCCTGGTAGCCGTCAGGCATGGCATCCGGAGCGGAGCGGAGAGCGGGGTTGCCGAGGTACTTGGTGAACACGTAGAACACGTCGTTGTGATAGTCGCTGTTGAAGAAGACTTCGTGGCCACCCTTGTCGAACCACTGGGCCAGACGGAGGTCGTTCACCTCGTACAGGTTCATCAGGTTGGAGGAAGGGATGAAGTACGGACGGAAGTAGTCGCCATGGTCGGGATCGCGGCTGGTATTCGTCCAGGCGTCGAAGTTGCGGTTCGGACGCTCGGCGTACGTGGCGTACATCTGGAAGACAGGCTCGTTGCCCTTGTCGTTGAGCCACTCGTTCGTCATTTCTTCGGCGGAAGCGGAGAGCTTGTAACCGGCGGCAGAGGTGATGACCGTGTTGGCGGCGGCGGCAGCCTTCGCATAGTCCTTGATGTCCAGGTAGTAGCGGGCATACAGGGCGTTCACAGCGTCGATGGTCGGCTTCTGGGCACGGACTTCGCCCTTGACACCGGCGAGAAGCACGGCGGCGGAGTCGAGATCCTTACCGATCTGGTCATAGACCTCCTGGATGGTGTTCCGGGCGGGACGGGCCGTCTGGTCATATTCGAGCACCAGGGGAACGCCCAGGTCGGAAGAAGGCGTGCTGTGCGCATAGGCCTTCGCATACAGGCGGACGAGACGCAGGTAGGAGTCGGCGCGGAAGAAGTAACCTTCACCGCGGACGACGGCGGCCTTCGCCAGAAGGTCGGCCGGGACATTCTCCTGCAGGCCGTTGATGACCACGTTGTAACGCATGATCGCGTGGTAGATGTTCTCCCAGTGATCTTCGGCGTCATAGTCGGTGGCGGAGAAGGAATTGTCGGTACGGTGGATGGAACCGTAGTTGTTACCGAAGTCGGCCATGGCGTTGAAGCCGTCGCACATCACCTCGGAAGCGATATTGTACACGCCGTACTGCGTACCGCGGAAGTAGGAGAACATACCGTTCTCGAAACCATTGAGGTCGCTGGCAGTCTCCACAATCTGCTCGGGATTGTAGGCGATCGCGTTATTAGGCATCAGGTCCAGGTCGCAGGAAGCAAGCAGGGTGACGGCCGCGCCGAGCGCAAGGGTATTGATGATCTTTTTCATATTCGTTCTGTTTTATCCGTTAGAACTTAACCTCGATACCGCCCAGGAACTGCTTGGAGTTACCACCCACACCGTAGGTGAGGTTGGAGTTGATTTCCGGATCGATACCAGTGTACTTGGTGAAGGTGAGGAGGTTACGTCCGGTGAAGGTAATCTTGAGATCCTTCACGGCATTCTGCCAGCCCAGGAGGACCTTCGGAAGGCTGTAGGCGATCTGGAGGTTCTTCAGACGGAGGAAGGAGGCATCCTCGAGGAGGTGGGTGTCAAACTGCATCACGGCGCCCTTGGACCAGTCAGGCCACTTGGCGTCCCGGTGTTCCGGAGTCCAGAAGTCGGAGACCGCCTTGTTGGTGTTCATGGTGGAGAAGTTGGCCGGGTTGCCATAGAAGTAACCGTCGTTGGACACGAGGTACTTGCCGAGGACATAGGAGAAGTCAGCCTGCAGGGAGAGGCCCTTCCAGCCGCCGGAGAGGCTGAAACCACCGTTGATCGGAGCGTAACGCTTCTTGCCGGTGTTCTGGGTCAGACCTTCTGAGTCGAAAACCTTCGTGGTCTTGTCCATGGTCGTGATGTCGGGATCGTCACCCGGGACATACCACATAGGCATACCGTCTTCCGGATCGACACCGGCATAGATCGGGTTGTAGAACATGACAGGGCTGCCGACCACGTAGGCGATCATGTAGGAGTACATCGGCCAGGTGTGCTTGCCGTCGAACAGCTCGGTCACCTTCTGGGCGTTGTAGTTGAACGTGGTGTTGAAACGCATCCAGTAGTCGCGGGTGCGGAGGATATCGAAGCCGAGGGTCACGTCGACACCGGTGTTCTGGAGGCTGCCCACGTTGTTGGTAGCTTCGTCGATACCGGTGGTGTACGGCTGGGGAACGTCGAGGAGCATCGAGGAGGTCTTACGGAGGTAGTACTCGAGGTCGAAGTCCAGGAAGTTGAACAGGCGGCCGGTGAGGGCGGTGGTGAACAGGCCCTGGCGCTCCCAGGTGAGGTGGGAGTTGGCCGGCTGGGCGACATGGATACCGTTGGCGTCGGCATACTTGCCGGTGGAACCGACGAGGCCGAGGTGGGCGTAGTTGCCGATACCGGCGTTACCCTGGGTACCATAGCTGACCTTCAGGTTGAGGTCGTTGACGGCGCGGACGTTCTTCAGGAAGTTCTCCTTCTTGAGTTTCCACATGCCGCCGAGGGACCAGAAGAGCGCGTTGCGGACGTCCTTACCGAAACGGGAAGAAGCATCGTTACGGATGGTGGCGTCGAAGATGTAGCGGTCCATGAGCGTGTAGTCCAGGTGTCCGAAGAAGGACAGGAAGCGGCTCTCGGAGTAGCTCTCGCTGACGGAACGGGAATCGGCGGTACCGTCGTTGACACGGGCCAGGCGGTCATCGGTCTGACCGTTGGAGGAGGCGGAGAAGTAGGTGTAGTAGTTCTCGACACCTTCGTGACCGGCGAGGACGCTGAACTTGTGGTCATCCGTGATCTGGAAGGAATACTCGACGGTGTTGGTGATGTTGGCGGCATACTCCAGCGCGCTGGAGTGACCGACGGTGGCGGTACCACCGTTAGCAGCCACGTAGGACGGCTTGGTCAGCCAGTTGTTCAGACGGATATAGCCGTCGACACCGGCGCGGGAGACGAACTTGAGGTTGCGGATGGGCTCGATTTCAACGAACACATTGCCGTTCGCACCGTAGCGGTCGTACTGGTCGATATGGTTGTCCATGTAGTAGGTCGGGGTGATACGGTTCTGGCCCGGGAACTTCTTCTCGTAGACATTGCCGTTCTCGTCCAAGGCCGGATACATCGGGATGAGGAGGAAGGACAGACCACCGGAAGTGTAGTTGGACATACCGTTGGCGGCGGAACCCCAGTTCGGGTTCTGCTGGGTGTTGGAGAGGCTGAGGTTCAGGTTGACACCGGTCTTGAGCCACTCGAGCGGGTGGGCCTGCACGTTGGAACGGAGGGTGTAACGGTCGAAGAAGTTACCAGGGGTGTAACCCTTCTGGTGGTACTGGGAGGCGGCGATCATGTAAGCCACCTTGGAGCCGCCACCTTCGATGGTGAGGTCATTCTGGTACTGCGGATTCCAAAGATCCATCATGTACTTGTACCAGGGGGTGTCGTAGTTGTAACCCTTGCTCAGGTAGGTATTGTCGATGTAAGCCTGGTCGTGGATACCGGCGCGCACCCAGAAGTCCATCAGTTCGGAGCTGCTCATCATGCTCTCATAGAGAGAGGTGTCGGCGAGGGTGGAAACACCCCACTGGCCACGGTAGGTGACGGAAGCCTTGGTGTTGTAGGAACCGCTCTTGGTGGAGATGTAGACGACACCGTTCGCAGCACGGGAACCGTAGATGGAGGTCGCGGACGCATCCTTCAGGACGCTGACGCTCTCGATATCGTTCGGGTTCATGTTCATCACAGCGGTGCTGGAGGAAGGAATACCGTCGATCACGTAGAGCGGAGTCGTGCTGGCCTCGAGGGAACCGACACCGTGGAGGGTCATGCTCACCGCGTTATCACCGGCGATACCGGAATAGGACAGGACGGACAGACCGGCCACCTGGCCCTGGAGCTGGTCGAGGGCGGAGGAAGACGGGGCGTTCTTGATGGTCTCGGAGTTCACGGTCGAGACGGAACCCACGATGGAGCTGATCTTCTTGGCGGAACCATAGCCCACGGCGATGGCCTGCTCAAGGACCTCAGCGTCGTCCTCGAGGACGAAGTTGATGACCGCTCTTCCGTTGACGGGAGCCGAAGCCTCCTTGTAGCCGACGGAGGAAACCACCAGCGTGCCATTGGAAGGGACGGAAAGCGAATAGGATCCGTTCGCGAGCGTCGCCGTACCCACGGAAGAGCTTCCCTGGAGCATGACAGCCGCACCGGGAACCGGGTCGCCATTACTGTCCGTAACGGTACCGGACACCCTGATGTTCTGCGCAAACGCGGAGCCTGCGACCAGAATCATCAAAGATGCGATCATAAGCTTTACTTTTTTCATAAGCATTAGATTAGTTAAACAAAATACACTATAAAACAATAATAGTTTTCAATCCAAAACGACCATTATGGGCGGAATGAACTCGCAAAGTTCTAAAATAGATTTCAAATATGCAAATAATTATTCACAAATGGTTGTTGAAAAGAGCTTGAAGACCATAGGAGTCAGGCATTTACAGGGGAATCGGGAGCCCGTAAAATGTTAATGTCCTTGACGTGCCAACGTAGAATAATAACGGGACAAGGAATACGCGTGTTTTCAGCAGCATATACCTTTATCATATTGAACGCCATAGTCGATACCGGTCAGATGCAAGATTCACTTATAAACGGTCATTTATTGGTACTATTTGAAAAGTGAAAAGAAGAATGATTCATTAACAGTTTGACAATTATGACTATTGCTTACATTAGAGTCAGTACGCAGATTCAGACCGGGCAAGGCCAGCGATTCGAAATCGAGAACTGGAGTGTCCGCTGCGGAATCACGATCAACACCTGGGTGGAAGAAAAAGTGTCCGGTATGAAAAAACTGCGCGAAAGGACACTCGGAAGAGCGCTCGGAAGAATGAGCAGGGGAGATTTGTTGGTTTGCACGGAGTTATCCCGGCTGGGACGTAACATGATGATGGTCATGTCTATTCTGAACTACTGCAGCGAGAAAGGAATCAGGATACAGTCCATCAAGGACAATTTCGAATTGTCCGAATCCCTCCATTCGAAAATCATCGCTTTCGCGTTCTCCCTAACCTCTGAGATAGAAAGGAACTTGATTTCCCAGCGGACCAAAGAGGCGCTGGCCGCAAGAAGGGCGGCAGGAAAGAAATTAGGTCGACCCCGTGGAAAAACGAAACAGCGGATCCGTTTTGAAGCAATGCTTGATGATGTTCTCCGGCTGCGGGAGGAAAAAACACCTTATAATATCATAGCAGACCAGGTCGGAGTCCACAAAAACACGCTTTACAGGTACCTGAAAGAGGTGTTGTAAGAAGTTTGTTAGAATAATTAAATATTTTTGTTTTAAATCATAAGTGACATTATTCTTTCAATTTAAACCATTCTGCCTGCTTATTGTGTCAAGATTGTTTGTTACTCAAGAAATAACAACCAAAATCATCAAAGAATGAGCAGTTTATAGAATTTGCAGATTTCGTTTTTGTTTTACAACTTTGCAACCGGAGTAGTAGTGTAAATGACCGTTTAGCAGTGTATTTCGACTAAAAGGTAAGGAATTATTACCAATTACAATATGTTTAACCAAAGATCTTGCTTATGAAAAAAGTAAAACTGTTCCTGGCGTGCCTGCTGGCTGTCGCTTCGACGGCGCTGTGGGCACAGAACATCACCGTCAAGGGAACCGTCTCCGACGCTTCCAACGGTGAGCCCATCGCCGGTGCAGCCGTCGTCGTGCAGGGAAGCGCCACTTCCTACGCGCTCACGGACGTGTCGGGTGCCTACTCGCTCACGGCTCCTAGAAACGGCGTCCTCGTCGTCAGCAACATGGGTTACAAGACCCAGTCTGTCGAGGTCAACGGCATGACCGTCGTGAACGTCGCCCTCGAGCCGGACACCGAGTACCTCGACGAGGTCATCGTGACGGCGCAGGGCCTCACGAGAAAGCAGAAGGCCATCGGTTATTCCGCCCAGGTCCTCAACGACGAGAAGCTGAACATCACCCACAGCCCCGCCATGGGCAACGCCCTGGCCGGCAAGGTGGCCGGCGCCCAGTTCTGGGGATCCGGCGGTTCCACCTTCAACGAGGGCCGTATCGTCCTCCGTGGTCCGACTTCCTACAACTCCCAGGAAGGCTCCCAGCCGATCTATGTGGTCGATGGCGCCATCTACGGCAGCGCCGCCGCCGTTAACATGGACGATGTGGAGAGCATCAATATCCTGAAGGGCCCTGCGGCTACCGCCCTGTACGGTTCCCGTGGTGCGAACGGAGCTGTGATCATCACCACCAAGCGCGCCGAGGAGGGTTCCTCCTATGTGGAGTTCACCCAGACCACCGCGGCCGAGGTGTACTACAACCACCTGAACATCCAGAAGCTCTATGGTGGTGGTTCCATGGCCGCCCAGGCTACCGCCCAGTATGACGGTACGGGTGACGTCAATGATGCCGTCTGGTGCTTCACCAACAACAATATGAAACTCGCCGACGGAACCTTCGTCTATGACTACGGTGAGGACGTGTCCTGGGGCCCGCGCTTCGATGACAAGACCCTCTACCGCACCGCCCTCTCCTGGGATCCGACTTCCGAGTACTACGGAAAGACCGACACCTGGAGCTACCGCATGGACATCCGCGACCTGACCCGCGTCGCCTGGACGAACAATACCAACGTCTCCTTCACGAAGGCCACCCGGGGCATGAACACCCGCGTTTCTTTCAGCAACGTGGACCGTCCCGGTATCTTCTACAACTCCAAGGCCGTCCGCCGTTCCTTCAGTATCTCCTCGCAGATCAAGCCCACTTCCTGGCTCACCGCGGACATCAGCTACCGCTACCGTCTCCGCAAGAACCAGAACGCTTCCACAGAAGGTTATTCCGCCAACGGTAACTACGTGTGCGACTTCATCCAGTGGGGCCACACCAATGTGGACATCTCCACCCTCAAGGATTGGCAGCGTCCGGACGGTTCCTGGCGTACCTGGAACATCAAGGGTGCCACTTCGGGTCCCCGTTTTGACGCCGGCAACTTCAGCCTCGCCACGAACTTCCATGACAACCCGTTCGCTGTGATGGAAAACTACAACCGTATCGGTGTTTCCCAGTATCACTCCATCGCTGCCGACGTTTTTGCGACCCTTCCGTACAACTTCCGTCTCGGTGCCCGTATCAACGAGATGATGAACACCGGCAAGGATGAGTACAAGTATGCTTCCGGCTCCATCAACTTCGACCCGTACTTCCGGACGAACCAGAGCCAGACCAACGACATCACCGCCCAGGGTTACCTGACCTGGAGCGGCCAGTTCGCCGAGAACCGGCTCGCCATCGAGGCCGCGGCCTTCGCCGAGACCCGTGCTTACGATTACTACTACATCAACGGCGCGACCAACGGCGGCCTGACCGTGGATGAGTTCTACAACCTGGCGGCTTCCCAGAGCACCTACAGCGCCAGCAACAGCGAGACCCACTACCGGACCCGTTCGTTCTTCGCCAATGCCACCATCGGCTGGGACGACCTCGTGTATGTGGACGGTTCCATCCGTTACGACCTCGACTCCCGTCTGCCGGCCCAGAACAACGGTTACCTCTACGGCGGCGCGTCCCTGTCCTTCATGGTCAGCAAGCTCATCAACGCCCCTTGGCTGAACTTCTGGAAGATCCGCGGCTCCCTCGCCCAGGTGGGTTCCACCCTCGGCGCCTACTCCGTGACTCCGGTTTACTCGGTCAACTCCAAGTTCCATGGCCAGCCGACGATGTCCGAGCCTTCCACCCAGGTGAATCAGAACATCCGTCCGACCATCTCCACCTCCTACGAGGTCGGTACCGAGTTCAAGCTCTTCAACAACCGCCTCTACGGTGACGTGAACCTCTACCTCAAGAACACCAAGGACGACATCATCAACTCCGGAGTCATCGCCTACTCCGGCTACAGCACCCGTACGATGAACGCCGGCCTGGTGCAGAACAAGGGTATCGAGATCCTCCTCGGCGGCACCCCTGTCAAGACCAAGAATTGGGAGTGGAACATCTCCGGCAACATCTCCAAGAACATCAACACCCTGGTTGAACTCTTCGGCGATCCGGACGACTATTATTCCTGGTATTCCAACCGGTTCTACTACAACTACACCATCAAGTCCCGCGTCGGCCAGCCGGTCGGTATCATCCAGACGGATGCCCGTTGGAAGACCAACGAGGACGGCAAGCTGGTCCTCCAGAAACTCTCCGGCAACACCGCCGCCGCGATCGGTGACGTCCGTCCGGTCTGGGAGGTCAACGAACCCAAGGAAATCGGTAATGTCCAGCCCGACTTCACGGGCGGTTTCAGCACCGACCTCACCTACAAGAACCTCACCCTGAGCGCCAACTTCGACTTCGTCATCGGCGGTCAGTTCATCTCCTGGACGAACATGTGGGGCCAGGGTTCCGGTCTGCTCGCAGAGTCTGCCGCGATCAACCCGAAGGGCAACAACATCCGTGAGCCTGTCCAGGTGGGCGGTGGTGTCTACATGGAAGGTGTCGATGCCGACGGCAACGAACTCACCGGTTACATGGATGCCTACTACCACTTCTACTACAAGTATCGCTATGGCAACGACTGCTGGCTGTACGACCGTACCTACCTGAAGATGCGCGAACTCTCCGTCCGCTATGCGGTTCCCCAGCGCCTGGTGGACAAGCTCGGTATCGGCATGCGGAATGTCAGCATCGCCTTCGTCGCCACGAACCCTTGGCTGATTTACTCCGCCGCCCCGAACCTGGATCCTTCCGAACTCGGTGGCTCCTCCTACAACTTCCTCGAAGGCGGTCAGGCGATCTCCACCCGTACCTTTGGTATCACGCTGAAGGCTTCCTTCGGCGAAGGTCGTTCCCGTCGCTAGTTTATGGTCAATTTAAATTAGGAGAATGTATATGAAAAAGATATATGCCCTTTTGACCGCTGTCGTGGTTGCCGGTCTGTTCTTCAACAGCTGTGAGAAGATCCGGAGTTTCGGTGATATCAACAAGAGTCCGAACTCTCCGTCTACGGCCTTCACGAGCTACATGTTCACCCAGTCCCAGCGGTATCTCTACTATTTCGTCACGGGTAACGCCACCAACGCGTACGACCCTTGGCAGCAGCAGTGGAACGGTTATCTGGCCGAGTGCAAGAACAACCAGTACGGCCCGCTGGGCACGACCACTACGTGGGGTAACAGCACGTTCTATCTGACCCCGCTCAAGAACCTCCACTACATCATCGAGATGAACGAGGATCCCGAGCAGGTGGATCTCCCGAACGTGACGGCCCTCGGTACGTCCGCCAACCAGATCGCGGCCGCGAAGACCCTCATGGCCTTCTACTACATGACCCTCTCCGACATCGTCGGTCCGATCGTCATCACCGAGGCCTTCCAGGGCTCTTCCGACGATAACTGGACGCCTAAGTACGACACCCAGAAGGAAGTGTATGACTTCCTTGACGCTTCCCTGAACGAGGCCTACGGCCAGTTCGACACGAGCGGAGACCTGAACGCTTCGGCCGACGCCTGCTTCGGTGGCGATATCGCCAAGTGGAAGAAGTTCAACGCTTCCCTCCGCATGCTCGCGGCCATCAAGCTCTGCGACGTGGATCCGGCCACCGGCAAGTCCCGTTTCGCCAAGGCCTACAGCGACGGCGGCATGACCAGTTCCAGCGACAACTTCAGCCATACGCACGACGACTTGAACTGGAACATGCTCTACTACTGGAACAACCCGACCTATCCGAGCGCCAGCTTCGCGATGGCTCCGAACTATTTCATCGTGGAACAGATGAAGAAATTCAAGGATCCCCGTATGTTCAAGTATTTCGACATCGAAGGTTACCTGGGCCCCCGCGATCCGGAAAAGTTCCCGCGTGATTCCTACGATTCCTTCTATGGTATTCCGCTCGGCCTGAACAGCAATACGGATGTTACGGCCTGGACCCCTTACATCTGCTCCGTCGCCAACAAGATGCTGGCCATGGATGCCACCCTGCCCGTGATCACCGCCGCCCGTGTCCTCCTCACCGAGGCCGAGGCCGCTGCGAGAGGCTGGATTTCCGCCGATGCGAAGACCCTCTACGAGGCGGGTATCAAAGCTTCCTTCGAGCAGTGGGAAGCGGACGGTGCCGATGCTTATGTCGCCTCTGAGGCCGTCGCGTTCAACGCGGCCAACGCCATCGAGCAGATCGCGCTCCAGCGCTGGATTGCCGGCTACCTGGCCGACGGTATCGAGGCCTGGTCCGACTGGCGCCGTCTGGATATCCCGAAGCTCCCTGTCGGTCCGGAGGCTGCCAGAAACGGCAACTCGCACTATCCGTATCGTCTCGCCTATTCCACGATGCAGGATCCTGAGCTGAACAACGCGCAGTATCAGGAGGCGCTCAAGGATCTCCGCGGCAGCGGTGACAACGTGAGCAGCCGCGTCTGGTGGGATGTCGCCGACAATACCGAAGGCGTCCTGACCGCCGAGCAGGTCACTCCTCCTTCCTTCTAGCAGAAGGACCACCCAACAACGATTCGGGCGACCCTCACGGGCCGCCCGATTTCATTGTATCAGATGGCCGATCAGGTCGGCCATGACGGTCGTTCTGTTTCCGTCATTCCCGGCTTGACCGGGAATCTCTATTCCACCTCGAAGGAGAATTCCTGATAGACCGGCTTCCCGTCTTCCGTGAAGCCTTCGGCGACGGCCTTGAAACGGCCGGCATAGCCCGGTGTATTGAATTCCAGGCGGTAGTCGGAACCGGTGTCCAGGTTCAGGATCGGATGCCAGTACAGGAGTTGGCGCAGGTCCTGTCCCTCCCCTTCCGGGACGGCGCCGTTGTAGGCGACCGGGTAGGCGACGCCCTGGAAATCCACCACCCGCACGCTGGCCGGGAAGTGGAGGGCGGTGACGTAGTTCTTCTTGGTGATGAAGTTCACGATTCCGTGCAGCGGCGTCCGCCCGCACACGAGCGGCTGGTCGTAAATGTCGATGTCTTCCAGGAGCATCGCGTCGAAACCCAGCAGCAGGTTCAGGTCGCTCAGGAGCACACCGTCCATCATGACGGCGATGTTGTCCGTCCGGTCACTCCTCCGTTCCAGCGCGTCGGAGTAGGTGAGCAGCAGGGAGGGGACGCCGTGGTCCGTCCGCAAATGGAGTTCCGGGGTGATTTCAACCAAGATCTCCTTCACCGAATGGAAACGGGTGTAGTCGTCCAGATGGTACCGGCGTGAGGGGATGGACGCCAGCAGGAGGTCTTCCCGGTGGGTCATGAAAGTGGTGAGCGTGTCGATGCGGCGTGTCTTTTCGGCGCGCAGGGCGGCCTTCCGGGCGTTCAGGTCCGGCCGCAGGGCCGGATCCAGCGTCAGTTTGGGCAGGGGACCGGTCTCCGGGAACAGGAACGGGCTCTCGAAGTCGATGTATCCTTCCTGCCGGTCCAGCTGGGAGACCTCGCACACGATTTCCCGGTTTCCATAGATATTGGACGTATAGAAGCGGAGGCGGTCGTCGCCTTCGGCCCTGCCGATGTACAGGTCGGTCGGGGAACCGGCAGCGGACAGGGTGGCGAGAGTGAGGTCATCCGCTTTCAAGACCGTCCCCCGGATGCGGGCCGAGATGATTTCCCCGTCATTTTCGACAGACACCGCCCGGGTGGTGGTAACGGAGGCGGGAAGGGCCTTCAGGAAGCCTGCCGGCGTGTTTTCCCGGCCACCCTCAGGCAAGTCGTCCGCATGGTAGATGGAAAGGCTCACCGATGCGGCGGCTCCCCCGTTGTGGAGGTTCAGGACGGCGGACTGTCCTTTCTGGAGGCGGATCCGGGAGGAGAGCTCCAGTTGTCCTTCGGCCACCGGACGTTCTTCCTGGACCACGGGCGCATTCCCGCTTCCGACGACCACGTTATTGACAACGCGGGCGCGGGAGGTGGTGTTGAAGACCGTCACGAGGCGGGATCCGGCCAGCCAGGGCGTCCCGTTCTCGGCGGCGTTGACGGCCGTGTAGGCCAGGATGCGGTACGTGCCGGTGGGGGTCGTCACCGGAATCCGGAACGAGCCGGCGCCGCGGCCCTGCAGCAGGCCGATTTTGGCGGTACAGGCCGTTCCTTCCTCGGAAACGAGTTCCACATAGGAAATGGCGCTGGCGTTCGAATATAGGCCGTTTTCGTCCAGACAGGTCAGGGAACACCAGACGGCATCGCCGGCCAGATAGGCGCTCCGGTCGGTGGAGACGAAGATGCGCTCCGTGGGCGCCGCCACGGACAGGGTCCCGGCGAGGGCCAGGGCAGTCAGGGTCAAGAACATCTTTTTCATTCCGCGTCGTCCCAAAAATCAGGTTTTTTTTGCGTTCCCCCGGCGGCCGTGCAGTCGTAACAGTACTTCGCGCCCCAGCCGTACGGGCCCATACCCTCTTGTATCTGTTCAGGAAGCAGCTCTTCCAGGGGCAGGAACCCCGTTTCGTAAAACTCTATGAACTGGTCTTCCTCCGGGTAGAGAAGGGAGTGTGGCCGGGCCAACTGCTGATACCGGCTGTCCAGCCAAGCCCGTTTTTGGACGGTCTGCGAGAACAGCACATAGCCCAGCACCGTTCGTTCCGGATCGCTTTCGCAACGGAGGTTGCTGGGGAGTTCGCCCGGCGTCGGCGAGAAGAGGTTGTCTCCGGCGCCGGTATTGGTCTCCAGGTTTTTCAGGAAGCGGTAGGTTTCCTTGGACACGGTCCTCGCCTTGACCGTCACGCAGTAGCGCTTGTGGTTGCGGTCATCCCTGCGGGAGAACCGCGTGAGCGGCCAGGACGTGACGCCGGACTCGGACATCGCCGTATAATCCACCGGATAGATCTGGTTGTTGTTGCTGCTTTTCCAGCACCAGTACCGGCTGTAATCCGGATACGTTTCCTCGATGTTCACGCGCGATCCTCGGACGGTGACCGCGAAGCGGGGCACATAATCCGCATGGAATTCCCAAGTCTCTTCGTACGAGAGCAGGAAATAGCCGGTCGCCGATGCGCCGCCGTCCACGCTGACGTTGACGCTCACCGCCACGTCGTCGGCCGTGAAGTCGATCTTCTTGATGACAGGAGGCGCTGCGATATCGCTCCAGTCACTGGCATATTGCGCATCCGGGGTCTTGATGCAAAGCCGGTAGCGCCGGTCGGCGGGCGCATTTTCCGTTGCGATGGTATACAGGGCGTTGCCAGGGAAAATAAAATCGTAATACCCGAAATAGGCCGGGTCAGGAACTCCGGGATAGGTCACACCGGTCTCGTCTTCCACCCAGACTTGAACGCCACTGAGGTCCGGATAGAAAGCATTGTCGCTGGGCCAGACAGAGCGGAGCGTGCTCACCCGGACGGAGGAGACATCGCCGATGGAAATGTTGGCATCAACCGCCAGGACGCCTTCCGGCGCCTCCTCAAGTTCCGGCGTGTACGGATAGATGCAAGCCGTCGCGCACAGGAATAAGGCCAATAGGGAAAGGCTCTTTTTCATCAGAACAGGATGTTAAGGTTGATGTAGGGAATCTGGGTGGCGAAGACGGACAGCAGGTAGCCTTTCGCCACGCTGGAACCGCCCATGGTCTTGAAGAAGACCGAGTACGGGTTCTTCCGTCCGGTGACGTTGTACACGCCCAGCGTGATGGTCGTATGGAAGGCGGCCTTCAGGTAATGGCCCGGGTCGATGTTGAAGGCGACGTCGGTCCGGAAATAGTCCGGAATCCGGTATGCGTTGCGTTCGGAATAGGCCATCCGGTAGGTGCCGCCGTAGAAGTACAGGCCGATGGGCACCGTAACGGGCCGTCCAGTGGAATAGTCCACGTTCACCGAGAAGCTGTAGCGGTGGGTGAGCGCGATGTTCGTCACCAGCTTGAACTCGTGCGGTTTGTCGTACGGGGCGTTGTACCACCGTCCGTGCGCCAGGGCTTCCAAGCCGCGGTCCCCCATTTCTTTTAAGCGCGCGCGGGAGTAGCTGTAGGACGCCCAGCCGGTAATCTTGCCGGTGGTCTTGCGGGCCATCAGTTCCACGCCGTACGAGCGTCCCCGCACTTGGACGAGTTCGTCGGCCAGGTTCGGATTCATGGTCAGGGTGGCGCCGGGCAGGTAATCCAGCGCCCGGTAGGTGTTCTTGTAGTAGGCCTCCAGGGAGAAGTCGATGCCGGTGTTCAGTTCGGTCCAATAGGCGCCGGCGGCCGTCTGCCAGCCCCAGGTGGGCTTGATCCGGTCGTCGCTCAGTTTCCAGGTGTCCATCGGCGAAACCGCCATCGTGTTCGAAATCAGATGGATGTTCTGCGACAGGGTGTTCGCGCCGGCCTTGAACGAGATGTTCTCCTCGGGCGAATACTTGAAGGCCAGCCGGACCTCGGGGAATCCGTAGAAGGCATGGCCCCGCTGGCCGTAGAAACCCGCCAGGCGGGCGCCGGCCTCCACGGAAAGCTCCTCGGTCGGCTTCCAGGTGTCGGACGCGTACAGGGCCGGTTCCAGGGCCATTTCCCGGTCCAGGGCCCGCGCGGCGATCCCGGAGTGGTCGCCATAAGGAACCATCGTGCCCGGGTCCAGGGCATAGCCCGTCAGATGGACGCCCCAGGACAGCTCGTGCGCGTCGTTCAGCCGCCGTTTGCGGTCGGCCCGGAGGAACGCCTGCCGGATATAGGTGTCCAGGTCGTAGGCTCCGTATTCCCATTCATGGGCCGAGATCCGGTTGTGGTACTGGTCATAACCGCCGCGGATTTCGAGCCGGCCCTCGGCCGTGCGGTGCTTCCACACGAGGGAGGCGTTGAGGTTCCCGTACCGGAACGTCGTATCCCCGCCGAAGGAGAAGCGGTCCGTGGCGTAATAACCGTATGCCTGGATGGTGTTGTCATCGTCGATGTGGTGGGTAATGCCCAGGTTCGCGTCCGTGAATCCGGCCGTACCGCCGCCGTAGTTGCTTCTCTCCTTCGGGATCCGCTTCAGGATCCAGTCGGAATACGTGGTCCGCGCTCCCGCGATGATGGAGGTCTTCCCCTTGATGATGGGCCCTTCCACGTGCAGGCGGCTCGTCAGGAGGCCGATGCCGGCGGACCCGCCCCAATGGTCCAGGTTGCCGGTTTTGCTGTCGACCTGCAGGACCGAGGACACCCGGCCGCCGAACTCCGCCGGGATGGAACTCTTGTACAGTTCCACGTTGTCCACGATGTCGGGGTTGAAGGCGGAGAAGATGCCGAACAGGTGGGACGGGTTGTAGATGGTGTTGCCGTTGAACAGGATCAGGTTCTGGTCGGCGCTGCCGCCGCGGACATTGAAGCCGCCGGAGGCCTCGCCAACCGTCTTGATGCCCGGAAGCGTGAGGACCGCCTTGATTACGTCGCCCTCACCGAAGGCGGAGGGGATCTTGTTCACCGTCTTGACGCTCACCTTCTCCACGCCCATCTCCGTATTCCGGTGCTGGGCCATGCTTTCAGCGGAGACGACGGCTTCCTTCAGCATCGTCACTTTTTCGGTCAGGATGACGTCCAGGCCGCCGTCGGAATGGACTTGGACCCGCAGGGCCAGCTCTTCCTTGCCGTCGGCGCTGAAGTGCAGGACATTCTCTCCGACCGGCAGGTTGATGCGATACTGGCCGCGGCGGTCCGTCCGGGTGTAGGTCTTGGTCTCGTCATCGAAGACCAGGACCCCGTACATCGGCTCGCCGGTTTCGGCTTCCGTCACGGTTCCATGGACCCGGCCCGGCGCGTTCCCTTTGTTCTGTCCCGGGACGCCGACGGTGTAGACCTTGTTCCGGTAGGTGGCCGTCAGGGGATTGTCCACATACTGTACGATGACGGTGTCCGCCTTGATTTCCTCGAAGTAGCCGTCAGGCAGGCCGCTTCCGGTCCCGGGGAGGTTCGCTTCCGCGACGCTCCCCCGCGGCGCTCTGGCTTCATGGCTGTGCCAGGTAACGTTTTCCAGGTTGAGCGAGGGCGAACCCGCCGGGGCGGCGAGCCGCCTTTTCAGGTTTCGCTTACTGATTTTCCGCAGCTGGCCCTTTTCCAGGGCATACAACGTCTCGTTCCGGTAGAAGAAGTTGTGAATCTGCGAGTTATAGTTTTCGTTATCGCCCCCGATCATGTTCAGGCCGCCGTTGTTTCCGTCGAAGCGGATCTGTTTGTCGACCCGCAGCAGCAGGGGAATCTCTCCGTCCCGAAGGACTTCGTAGAACCCCTCCGGCGCATCGGCGTATCCGAGGTAACGCAGATTGACAAAGGTCTTCGGGCCCATGGTGAACCAGGCGACCTGGTTGCGGAAGACAACCATGGCGCTGGTGTTCTCCAGCGGCCGGACTTCCAGTTCACCCTGGTAGGCGTCCACGTTCAAGTAGACATTCTTGTACAGCCGCCCGTTGTACATGACGTCGCCGGGCTGGAATTCTCTCCGGTCCCAGTAGTACGTGCCGTTGTACTTGTACGGGTAGATTCCCGGCAGCTTTCCTCGAAAGATTCCAGCGTACAAGCCTTCCGGATCCTCGCTTTGTGCCACGGCCGTTCCGGCCAGGGAGAGCAGCGACAAAGTAATGAGTATCAGTCGTTTTACCATAAAAAGTTATTGAACGGATAGCGGCCGGCATGGATTTCCGCCACCATCTTGTACAGGTCATTCCGCAGTTTGTCGATTCCGATCTTTTCCTTGGCCGAGATGAAGATGCAAGGGGTCTTTTCCTGGGCGATCCAGCTGTTCTTGAGTTCGTCCAGGGTGCGGTTCTTCGCCTCCTTGGGCGTCAGGGAGAACTCGTCGTAGGGCTCGTAGGTATAGGCATCGACCTTGTTGAACACCACGAAGACGGGCTTGTTGGCCGCGCCGATGTCCCGGAGCGTCTGTTCCACCACCTGCATCTGTTCCTCGAAGTCCGGATGGGAGATGTCCACCACGTGTACGAGGATGTCGGCCTCGCGGACCTCGTCGAGGGTGCTCTTGAACGCTTCAACGAGTTGCGTGGGCAGTTTCCGGATGAAGCCGACGGTATCGGACAGCAGGAACGGGCAGTTTTCGATGACAACCTTTCGGACCGTCGTGTCCAGGGTGGCGAAGAGCTTGTTCTCCGCGAAGACGTCGGACTTCGCCAGGAGGTTCATCAGGGTGCTCTTGCCGACGTTTGTATAGCCGACGAGCGCCAGGCGTACCAGGGATCCGCGGTTGCTGCGCTGGGTGGCCATCTGCCGGTCCACCTTCTTCAGGTCTTCCTTGAGCTTGGAAATGCGCTGTTTGACGATACGACGGTCCACCTCGATCTGGGTTTCTCCCATACCGCCGCGGGTACCCATGCCGCCGCGCTGCCGTTCCAAGTGCGTCCACATGCCGGCAAGTCGGGGCAACATGTATTGATAATGAGCAAGTTCCACCTGCATCTTGGCATAGGAGGTCTTGGCTCGCTGGGCGAAGATTTCCAGGATCAGGCTGGTCCGGTCAATGACGTCGGAACACTCGATGATCTTTTCGATGTTGCGCTGCTGGGTGCCGGTGAGCTCGTCGTCGAAGATGACGTACTGGATTTCGTTCTCTTCACAGTATTGCTTGATATCCTGGAGCTTGCCTGTCCCGATGTAAGTGGCCTTGTCGGGCCGGTCCATCCGCTGCATGAACATCTTGTCGCCGACGGCGCCGGCGGTCTCGGCCAGGAACTGGAGTTCGTCCAGATATTCCTGGACCTTGCGCTCCCCTCCCTTTTCCAGGACAACGCCTACGAACACTGCTTTTTCTGTCTTGAATTGACTCATTCTCTCTTTAAATCACGAACCTATTGTATTCTTGCAAAGATATTTAATTTATTTGTAGATTTGCACAAAAATTCGGTTATGGTCTCTTATTTCACCGAGGATACGAAATTTACCTTCAAGGAGAAGCGGCTTACCAACCGCTGGCTCAAACTGGTTGCCGAAAGCGAGATCCGGCGCCTGGGTGACATTTCCATCATTTTCTGTTCGGACAACTACATCCTGGACGTGAACATGAAGTACTTGCAGCACGACTACTTCACGGACATCATCACGTTCGACTATTGCGAGGGCGATCGCATCAGCGGCGACCTGTTCATCAGCGTGGATTCCGTCCGGGAGAACGCGATGTTCTACGGTACCGAATTCGAGAACGAATTGAACCGTGTGATTGTGCATGGTGTCCTGCACTTGATCGGCTACGATGACCATACCAAGGAGGACATCGCCCAGATGCGGGCCAAGGAGAATTACTACCTTTCTCTCCGGGAGCTCGTATGACCTCCCGCTTCGACATCATCGTCGTCGGCGGCGGACACGCCGGTTGCGAAGCCGCGATGGCCGCGGCCTCGCTCGGCTCGTCCGTCCTCCTGGTCTCCCCCGACCTGAACGGCTTCGCGAAGATGTCGTGCAATCCCGCCGTGGGTGGAATTGCCAAAGGACAGATTGTCCGGGAGATTGATGCGCTCGGTGGATGGACTGGCGTGGTCACGGACGCGGCGACGCTCCAGTTCCGGATGCTGAACCGTTCCAAAGGCCCGGCGATGTGGAGTCCGCGTGCTCAGTGTGACAAACTCGCGTTTTCGCTGAAATGGCGCGAAGTTTTGTTAAGTTGCTCTAACTTAAGCATTTACGCGGATTTTGTTGAAAATCTTCTCTTTGAGAATGGCGTTTTGGCGGGCGTCCGTACGATTACCGGGGCAATTTTCAAATCTCAGGCGGTTATTTTGACTGCCGGGACCTTCCTGAACGGCAAGATGTTCATTGGCCCGCACTCTTTCGAGGGGGGCCGCATTGGCGAGCTCTCGGCCTATCATGTCTCGGACCAGCTCGCTGCCCTCGGCATTCCGACCGCCCGGATGAAGACAGGCACTCCCCCGCGGATCGATGTCCGCTCGGTGGACCTGTCGAAACTTCCGGTCCAAGTCGGCGACGACTCCCCTGCCCGCTTCTCTTTCCTGGACATCCCTTCCGCCATTCAGGCCGGCGCTCCGCAAATGGACTGCTACATTCTCCATACGAATGAGAAGGTCCATGACATCCTTCGCTCCGGCTTCGATCGTTCTCCGTTGTTTACGGGTTTGATCCACGGACGTGGCCCTCGCTATTGCCCGAGCATCGAGGATAAGCTCCGCACGTTTGCCGACAAGGATTCGCATCAGTTGTTCCTGGAGCCTGAAGGGCGGAACAATGATGAGTATTATTTGCAGGGATTCTCTTCCTCGCTGCCCCTGGATGTGCAGTTAGATGCCCTGCATGCGATTCCGGGACTAGAGAACTGTGTGGTCTTCAAGCCTGCCTATGCGGTTGAATATGACTACTTCGATCCGCAGTATCTGAACTATTCCCTGGAATCTCGCGTGGTTGACAGTCTGTTCCTGGCCGGTCAAGTCAATGGAACGACGGGTTATGAGGAAGCTGCTGCGCAGGGTCTGATGGCGGGAATCAATGCGCATCGGAAACTGAAAGGAGAGGATCCTTTCGTCTTGAGAAGGGACCAGGCTTACATTGGCGTGCTGATCGATGACTTGATCAATAAGGGAGTCGATGAGCCTTATCGGATGTTTACCTCGCGGGCGGAATATCGCATTCTTCTGCGTCAGGACAATGCTGATTTCCGTCTTACAGAGCTTTCGCATGAGATTGGATTGGCTTCTGAAAAACGCTATGCGGCGGTTTGCAGGAAGAAGGAACAGGTTTCCGAGCTTCAGGAGTACTGCGAATCCAAGAAGGTTCGTGCCGATGTTGTGAACGATTATCTGGAATCTGTGGACTCTGCTCCCCTCTCCGATTCTCGAAAACTCGCCGAGTTGGTCGCACGCCCCGAACTGTCGTTACCCGACCTCCTGGAAATTGTTCCACATGGAACATTTTCTCCGGAAGTGATTGAATCTGTCGAGATTGGTATCAAGTACGCCGGTTACATTGAGCGCGAAAAACAGCAGGCCGAAAAGAACAATCGTTTGGAATACATCAAGATTCCGGCCGACTTCGACTTTGACAAAGTCCAGAGTCTCTCGATCGAATGCCGCCAGAAACTGAAGCGCTATCGTCCTGCCACCATCGCCCAAGCCTCCCGCATCTCCGGCATCTCCCCCGCCGATATCTCTGTCCTGCTCGTTTATTTCGGCAGATAGCTGTCGTCTTTTGTTCCACGTGGAACTTTTTCGCGGCCTCCGTTCGTGCAACTCTATCACCCTCGGCATTAGAGAAAGGGTATAGGTCCCCGAAGGCGTGTCCACCCCCGGACACGGGTAGGGGGAGGGGCCCGACGGATACAAGTTATTTGCGCAGCAAATGACGCAGGAGACGTTGGGAGGGGCCGGAGCGAAGCGGAGTCCTTCGGGGACCTATACCCTTTCTCCGACGAGGGTGATATTGCTTTTACAGCTTCTTGAGGGCGGCTTTGATGAGGTCTTCCACGCGCGGGTTCGGGTTCTCCTTGAGGAGGGAAGGCATGACCTTGGCGATGGCGGCTTTGGAGAAGCCGAGCATCACCAGAGCCGTGGTGGCCTCGTCGACAAGGGCGTTGTTATCCGTCTTGAAGATAGTACTGTTGTCGGTTCCGGCGCCCTTGACGATCTTGTCCTTGAGTTCCAAAACGAGCCGCTGGGCACTCTTGAGGCCGATTCCCTTGACACTTTTGATGCGCGCGATGTTCTCGGAAAGGATGGCCTGGCGGATCTCTTCGGAGGTCAGGGACGAGAGCATCATGCGGGCGGAGGCGACGCCGATGCCGGAGACGCCGATCAGCAGCCGGAAGAGTTCCCGTTCGTCCTTGGTGGCAAAGCCGAAGTAGAGTTCTTCGTCTTCGCGGATATAGTGATGGATGTAGGCGACCGCCTGGGTTTTCAGCTGCAGGGCCTCGTAGGTCTGGAGCGAGATGAGGATGCTGTAGCCGATGCCGCCGCATTCGAGGATGAGCTCGGTGGGCGTCAGCTCAATGATTTGTCCTTTAATATAATCAATCATATCGCAAAATTATGTAAATTTGCAGACTTATCAAAGAAGTATGACGGTACAGGAAATCAGAAGCCAGTTCCCCGCCCTGGCCCAGCAGGTGTATGGAAAACCGCTCGTCTATCTGGACAATGCGGCGACCGCGCAGCGGCCGTTGGCCGTGCTCGAGAAGGAGCGCGCCCTGGCGTCGGCGTCCAATGCAAACATCCATCGCGCCGTGCACAAGCTGGCGGTGGATGCGACGGAGGAGTACGAGCGGACGCGGGAGATCGTGGCCGATTTCCTGAATGCCGAAAGCCCGAAGGAGATCGTGTTCACCTCCGGGACTACGATGTCCATCAATCTCGTCGCGTCCTGTTTCGGCGAAGCGTTCGTCGGGGAAGGGGACGAGATCATCGTGTCCGTCGCCGAGCACCACTCGAACATCGTCCCGTGGCAGCTTCTCTGCCAGCGGAAAAAGGCCGAGCTGAAAGTCCTTGAGATTGACGAATTCGGCGGCCTGCAGGTCGAGGCGCTGCAAAAATTGATTTCTCAGCGCACCAAAATTATAGCTATCTCGCACATTTCCAATGTGTTAGGCCTTGTTAACCCCGTGCAGGAAATCATCCGGATTGCGCATCATAACGGCATTCCGGTGCTCGTGGACGGTGCGCAGGGGAGTATCCACGCGAAAGTCGATGTACAGGAGCTGGACTGCGACTTCTACGCGTTTTCCGGGCACAAGGTGTACGGCGCGACCGGCACCGGCGTGCTGTACGGAAAGAAAAAGTGGCTGGAGGCGATGCCGCCGTACATGGGCGGGGGAGAGATGATCGAGACGGTCCGGTTCTCCGGCACGACGTTCGCGCCGGTCCCCGGCAAGTTCGAGGCGGGCACCCAGAATTTCAATGCGGTCCCCACCCTTCAGGAAGCGCTCCGGCTGGCCCACGAGTTCCAGGAGGATCCGGAAGTCGCCCAGCGCGAATGGGCGATCACGCATTATCTGACGGAGGCCTTGACGGCCGACCCCCGCATCCATCTTTACGGTGTTCCCCGTGGAACGCAGGTGAAAGTCCCGCTCTTCTCCTTCACGGTCGAGGGGGCGCACCACGAGGACCTGGCGCTGATCCTGGACAAGATGGGCATTGCCGCCCGGTCCGGCCAGATGTGCGCCGAGCCGCTGATGGACCGCTTCGGCGTCATCGGCATGCTCCGCGTTTCCTTCGCCCCGTACAACACGATGGAGGAGGCGGAATACTTCGTAAAGTGTTTGAACAAAGCGATAAACATGTTGATTTGAGATGCCCGATCAGGTCGGGCATGACGAGAATAGCACGTCATTGTCGGCTTGACCGGCAATCTGAAGTACGATAGAATGAGTTTAGAAGATAAGAAACAGGCGGTCATCGAGGAGTTCTCGATGTACGACGAGTGGCTGGACAAGTACGAGTACCTGATCGAGCTCGGAAAGGCCCTGGAGGCCTATCCGGAGGAGCAAAAGACGGAGGAGAAGCTCATCAAGGGCTGCCAGTCCCGCGTGTGGCTGGACTATGAGCTGAAGGACGGGAAGCTGTATTTCCGGGCCGATAGCGACGCCATCATCACCAAAGGAATCATCTCGCTGCTGATCAGCGTCTATTCCGGCCGCACCCCGGCGGAGATCGCGGCCGACGATTTCGGTTTCGTCGACCAGATCGGCCTGAAGGAAAACCTTTCCCCGACCCGCGCAAATGGACTGGTGTCCATGATCGACACCATTAAATGGGTGGCGAACGAGATGGCCGAAAAGGAAAAGATGGCCGATCAGGTCGGCCATGACGAAAAGGGCGTCCTCACGGCCGAGGACGTCGCGGCGCTGCAACCGCTGTATGCCGATGTGATCCTGGCGCTGAAGCAGGTGTACGACCCGGAGATTCCGGTCAATATCTACGACCTCGGTCTCATCTATGAGCTGAATATCGACAAGGACCGCAAGGTGTCCATCGTGATGACCTTCACGGCTCCGAACTGCCCGATGGCGGACGAGGTCATGCATGAGGTGGAAGACAGCGTGAAACGGGTGCCCGGCGTGACCGGCTGCTCGATCGAGCTGACCTTCGAACCGGTCTGGGACCGCAGCATGCTGTCCGAGGAGGCCCGCGTGGACCTGGGCCTGGACTACGAGGAAGACGAATACGGGAAGCTCAGCTAGATGGCCTTCGTGAGCGTATATCTGGGACTGGGTTCCAACCAGGGGAACCGCCTGCAGAATCTGACGCAGGCGCTGGACCTGCTGGACGCGGCGCTGGGGTGCCATTACACGGCGCTGTCCCGGATCATCGAGACCAAAGCGTGGGGGTTCAAGGGAGATAAGTTCTTGAATGCCTGCGTGTTATATCGGATTTTCAAGAAAGGGACGCCCGAGGAGCACGGCCATGAAATCCTGGCCGCGTGCAAGGATATCGAGCGGAAGCTCGGCCGGGACGACGCCCCCGAATACGACGCCGACGGTCGGCGGGTATACCACAACCGGGCCATCGACATCGATATCCTTTTCTATGGCAAGGAACGGATCGACTGCGAGGACCTGCAGGTCCCGCATCCGCTCATCGCGCAGCGCGATTTCGTGAAGATCCCGCTCGCCGAAATCGCGAAACCCTCGCTGAAAGCGGCGTTTCCCGAATATTTTATGTAATTTTGCAAACTTAGATGGCCGATCAGGTCGGCCATGACGAAAGAACCAAAGCATATGACACAGGATGAACTTTTCAAAGTGCTGGTAGCCCACTGCAAGGAGTACGGCTTCATTTTCCCCTCCAGCGAGATCTATGACGGCCTCGCCGCCGTGTACGACTATGGCCAGATGGGCGTCCAGCTCAAGCAGAACATCAAGACCTATTGGTGGGAGGCGATGACCCGCCTGCACGAGAACATCGTGGGCATCGACTCGGCCATCTTCATGCATCCCCGCATCTGGGAGGCCTCGGGCCACGTGGGCGCCTTCAACGACCCGCTCATCGACAACAAGGACTCCAAGAAGCGCTATCGCGCCGACGTCCTGATCGAGGATTTCCTCGGCAAGATCGAGGAGAAGATCAACAAGGAGGTCGCGAAGGGCCGCAAGCGCTTCGGCGATTCCTTCGACGAGGCCCAGTTCCGCGCGACGAACCCCAACGTCCTCCGCGAGCAGGCCAAGTGGGATGAAGTCCACAACCGCTACGTGGCCGCCGAGAAGGCCAACGACCTCGCCGAATACCGGCAGATCATCATCGACAACAACATCGTCTGCCCCATCAGCGGCACCTGCAACTGGACGGACGTCCGCCAGTTCAACCTGATGTTCCAGACCTCCATGGGCTCCACCGCCGAAGGCGCGAACATCATCTATCTGCGTCCGGAGACGGCCCAGGGCATTTTCGTCAACTACCTGAACGTCCAGAAGACCGGCCGCATGAAGATTCCTTTCGGCATTGCGCAGATCGGCAAGGCCTTCCGTAACGAGATCGTGGCCCGGCAGTTCATTTTCCGCATGCGCGAGTTCGAGCAGATGGAGATGCAGTTCTTCATCAAGCCCGGCACGGAGCTCGACTGGTTCGCCAAGTGGAAGGAAGCCCGCATGAAGTGGCACGTGAACCTCGGCATGGGCGCGGAGAACTACCGTTTCCACGACCATGAGAAGCTGGCCCACTACGCCAACGCCGCCACCGACATCGAGTTCAACTTCCCGTTCGGCTTCAAGGAGCTCGAGGGCATCCACAGCCGCACGAACTTCGACCTGGGGAACCACCAGAAGTTCTCCGGCAAGAAGATCGAATACTTCGATCCGGAGGAGAACGTGTCCTACACCCCGTACGTCATCGAGACGTCCATCGGCGTGGACCGCATGTGCCTCGCCGTCATGGCCCATTCCTACACCGTCGAGAAGCTCGAGAACGGTGAGGAGCGCGTCGTGATGAAGATTCCCGCCCCGCTCGCCCCGATCAAGGTGGCCGTGATGCCGCTCGTGAAGAAGGACGGTCTGCCCGAGGTGGCCCAGAAGGTGGTGGACGAGCTCAAGTACGACTTCTCCTACCAGTACGACGAGAAGGATTCCATCGGCAAGCGCTATCGCCGTCAGGATGCCATCGGCACCCCGTTCTGCGTGACCGTGGACCACGACACCCTCGTCGACGGCTGCGTCACCGTCCGCGACCGTGACACGATGACCCAGGAGCGCGTGAAGATCGAAGACCTCCGCGCGATGATCGACAAGAAAGTCTCCCTGACGAACCTCCTGCGGAATTTGTAAGGAATTCCATGCAAGATTCAGCAAGGGGCGGGATTATACAGTCGGATTCTAAAGGAAAGCAACCATGAAATCGAGACTGTTTCTCCTGCCCCTGGCCATTCTTGCCGTCGCCTGCGCCGAAAAGCCGTCGACAGACAATCTTGTGACCGAACCGGAAGATGCGTTCGCCGTCACGGCGCCCACGCCCACGGAGACCGTGGCCCATCTCCGCCTGGACGAAGCCCAGGAGGGCTATGTCCGCGCGGGCCACGAGAAGTCCTTCCGGCTGCTGAAGCAGTTGGCTCGCGAAACGGCCACGTCGTACGTCTGCTCGCCGCTGAGCTTGCAGGTCGCGATGGCGATGCTCGCGAACGGTGCGGAAGGGGAGACCCGGGCGGAGATCCTGTCGGCCCTGGGCTATGGACAGGACGATGTCGAGGGCCTCAATCGGTTCGTCCGGTCCCTCATCCTGCAGCTGCCGGCCCTGGACCTGGAGGTGACGCTCCGGCTGGCCGACGCGCTCCTGGTCACGGACCGGTATCCGATCCGGAATGACTTCAGGGCCGCCATCCGGGATTCTTACTTTGCACCCGCCACCATCGTTCCGTTCCATGACCCCCAGTATGTGATGGACCTGGTCAACGGCTGGGCCGACCGGAACACCAACGGCCTGATCAACCCGATGCTGGAGGAAATCGACCCGAATACGGTCGCGCTCCTGCTGAATGCGCTCTATTTCAAGGCCCCCTGGCAGGAAGTGGAAGGATCGGCGATTTTTGACCCGAATGCGACGGCGGAAGATGTCTTCCACCGCTCCGCCGGCACTGAGACAAAGGTTTCCTATATGACCGCCATGAAGCGTTTCCGGTATGCCGACAAGGGGTCGTACGAGGTCCTTTCCCTCCCGTATTCCAACGGGCAGTTCTGCCTGTATGTGCTGCTGCCCAAGCGTTTCCAGGACTTCTATCCGATGCTGGACGAACTCATCGCCACGCCGTGGGAGGAGGTTATTCCCCGCGCCGACGCCTTCAAGCGCGTCGCCCTGCGCCTGCCCAAGTTCGACACCGCCGGCGACTTCAATCTGAACATCGCCCTCGGGAGCCTGGGCGTTCGGCGGATCTTCGACGACAACCTGGCCCAGTTCGGGCCGATGTTCGAGGTGGACCGATCCGGTTTCTACGTGAGCCGGGTGCTGCAAAAGGCCAAGATTTCCCTGGCTGAATGGGGTACCGAGGCGGCCTCGGTTACTGCTGTGGAAGTGACCGAGAAGTCCGCGCCGCAGCCGGATGTGAGATTCGAAGCGGACCATCCTTTCGTGTACGTCATCGCTGGAAGCGATGCGGACACGCCGATTCTCTTCGGCGGCGTCTTCGCCGGCGTTTAGCTCCCCATTTGTTGGGATTGCCGATTGCGGGGAAAAAATCGTATCTTTGTAATCGGTATGAAACGATTCCTGTGCATTCTGCTCATGCTGGCTGCAAGCGTCGAGATGCTTGCAGCCGGTTTCCGTGTACGCGGGCGCGTGACGGACGCGCAGGGGGAACCGTTGCCCGGCGCCGTCGTACACCTGGACGAGAACTACCTGTGGGCCGTCACGGACGCCCAGGGCGATTTCGTCCTGGCGTCCGTGGAGGCCGGCACATACCGGATGGAAACCGAATGCCTGGGTTATGCGACTGACGTACGGACGCTCCGTGTGAGCAAGGCGGTCGACGACCTGGTCATCGTCCTGCAGGAACAGACCCTGGCCTTGAACGAGGTGGTCGTGACGGCCGAGCAGTCCAAGGAAAACCTGAATACGACCCGACGGATCGAGCGGACGGCCCTGGAACACCTCCAGGTGTCCGGCCTGTCGAATATCGCGGCCCTGATGCCCGGCGGTAAGACCGTCAATCCGGACCTGACGGCCGCGACGGAACTGACCGTCCGCGGGGGCGGGTCCGGCGCCGGCAACGCCGCCTTCGGCACGGCGGTGGAAGTGAACGGCGTCCGCATGGGCGACAACGCCGCGTTCGGTGGCCTCGCCGGTGTGGACACGCGCAGCCTCCAGGTGGAGAACATCGAGTCCGTGGAGGTCGTTTCCGGCGTCCCTTCGGCCGAATACGGCGACTTGGGCAGCGGCATGGTCCGGGTGACCACCCGCAAGGGCCGCACGCCCGTCCAGGCCACTTTTTCGGTCAATCCCCGCACCTACGACGTCTCGGTTTCCAAGGGCGTCGCCGTGGGGGAGGGCGTCTTGAACGTCAGCGGCCAATGGACCCGGGCCACGCAGAAACTTACCTCGCCTTATACCTCCTACACTCGCCGCGGTTTCACGGCGGAATACAACCGGACTTTCGCCCGCGTGCTGCGGCTGGAGGCCGGCGTGACCGGAAACCTCGGCGGCATGGACAGCAAGGACGACCCGGACGCCTTTTCCGAGGAATATGCGAGGGCCCATGACAACCTCCTGACTCCGCACGCGAAGCTTACCTGGATGCTCAACCGCTCCTGGATCACGAACCTGAGCCTGGAAGGGTCGGTGTACTACCACGACAATCGGACGCACGAGCACCTGTACAACTCCTACGGCTCTTCGCAACCGGCCGTGCACGCGGAAGAACAGGGTTATTTCCTCGCGACACCGCTGCCGCTCACCTTCTATGCGGACCGCATCACGGACTCCCGGGAGCTCGATTATGCCGCGTCGCTCAAGTACGACTGGCTGCACCATTTCGGCGCCGTGAAAAGCGTCCTGAAGGCCGGCGTGCAATGGAAGGCCGACGGCAACGTGGGCGCGGGTGAATACTACGAGAATCCCGACTTGGCGGCGAACGGCTACCGTCCGCGGCCCTACACGGACTATCCGTACATGCACAATCTGGCCGTGTATGTGGAAGAGAAGCTCTCTTGGGAAGGCTTGGAAGGAAGCTTCGGCCTGCGGGGAGAAAGGACCTTTATCGAGGGGACGCAATACAGGAACCTCCAGACTCTGTCGCCCCGCCTGAACCTTCGCTGGCACGTGACGGACCGCCTGTCGCTCCGCGGCGGCTGGGGCGTCACCCGGAAACTCCCGGGCTTCTACATCCTGTTCCCCCGGCAGGAGTACCGCGACATCCAGACCTTCGGTTTCTCGCACGGAACGGGCGCCTCGTACATCTACTACACCATCCCTTACACGATGGCCTACAATCCGGACCTGCGCTGGCAGTCCAACCGGAATGCGGAGGTGGGTATCGACTATGAGCGCGGCGGCTGGAAGCTCTCCCTCGCCGGGTTCCGCAATGTGACGAAGGACCCGTACGAGCTGGTGAACCAGTACGTCCCGTTCTCCTACAACGCCCTGCAGATTCCGACGGGCTTTGTGATGCCTTCTGACCCCGAAATGGTCGTTGACCACCAAACCGGTGCCGTTTACCTGCGAAATAACACGGACGAATTCTTCACGCCGATGGCCCTCCGGGTCGCGGACCGGACCTTCGTAGGCAACCGGATGCAGCGCGGCGGGGCGGACATCGTCCGTTCCGGCCTCGAGTTCACGGCGGACTTTCCGGAGATCGCCGTCCTGCGGACGCACCTGCGCCTGGACGCCGCCTACACGCACACGAAGACGCTGGACGAAAACGAATCGGCCTACTACCAGACGGGATGGTCGCATACCGAATTGCCGGGTCGTTCCTATCAGTATGCCGGCCTCTATGCGGGCGGTCCGTCCATCGCCAACGGCCGCAAGACCGACTGGCTGGACGCCAACCTGACGGCCATCACGCACATCCCGGAAGTCCGGCTGATCGTCACCTGCCGCGTGGAGGCCACGCTCCTGCGCAACTCGCAGAACCTCTCCACCCATGCCTTTACCGTGACCGGAAACAGCCTTTCGCCGACCGGTGAAGACATCTACGACGGCAGCAGCTACACCGCCGTTTGTCCGGTCGCTTACATCGACCTGGACGGCGTGCGCCATCCCTGGACCGCGGCCTCGGCCGACGATCCCGCCCTGCAGCGGCTCATCCTCCGCTCGGGGAACATGTACACCTTCGCCCGGGACGGCTATGACCCGTATCTGTCGGCGAACCTGAGCCTCACGAAGGAGATCGGCGACCACGTGTCCCTATCCTTCTTCGCGAACAATTTCACGAACGCCCGTCCGTACCGGAAGAGCCACGCCACCGGCGTCAGCGCGATTTTCACGCCGGCCTTCTACTACGGTCTTACCTGCCGGATCAAGCTATGAAACGGTTCCTGTTCATAGGATTGGCCCTGCTGCTGGCGGCCTGCGCCGAGGAATACAAGAGTCCCTGGCCGGACGCCCTGCAGCTGCTTTCAGTGAACGCCGTCTATCCGGACGGCTATGCCCATGCGGTCCATGAAGGCGCGGTCATCCGCATCGAGGAGATCTCCTCCGGCGCCGCGTACCTGGCTCGGACCGACCGCCGCGGCCTTGCGGAAATCGAGGTTCCGCCGGGCATCTACCGCATTACCTGCAGCGACCGAACCGGGAAAGACCTCTTCAACGGCGCGGCGGACAAGGTGGTGGTCACGGAGCGGCGCATCGTGGACCTGCGGCTGTCGCATTCCACGGCCGGCGGGCTCGTGATCAAGGAAATCTATACCGGCGGCTGCAGCAAGGCCCCGCAGGAAGGCACCTACCAGAGCGACCAGTATTTCATCATCCACAACAACGACTTCGAGACCGTGTACCTGGACAGCCTCTGCTTCGGCACGCTGTCGCCGTTCAACAGCACGGCCGTCAACCATTGGACGGAGCGCGACCCGGTCACGGGGGAGACCGTTTTCCCGGATTTCGCTCCGGTCTCGACCGTGGTCTGGCAACTGCCCGGGAGCGGGAAGGATTTCCCGCTGGCTCCTGGCGCCGATGCCGTCGTGGCCCTCCGCGGAGCGATTGACCACACGCTCCAGTACCCGCTGTCGGTGAATCTGAACCGGCCGGACCTATTTGTCTGCTACAACCCTACCTATTTCCCGAACCCGACCTACCATCCCGCGCCTGGCGACCTGGTGAAGCCGGAGCGTTACGCGCAGGTGGTCATCAAGACCGGCCAGTCCAATGCCAATACCGTCTCCATCTCCTCGCCGACGCTCGTCCTCTTCCGGACGCCGATGCCGGCCGGGGAATACGTCCTGGAGCCCGACGTCGTCCGGGTTACGCCCGGCAGCAGCGCGGACCGCGTGGTGGTCGTCCCTTACGAGTGGATCGTGGATGCCGTAGAGGTGTTCGACGGCCGTTCTTCCAGCAACGGGAAACGGGTTGCGCCGGCCGCCGATGCGGGATTCGTCATCCAGAGCGATATTTACAAGGGGCATACGCTCCGGCGCAAGGTGGACGAGAAGGCGTCGGCCGAGAACGGGTACGAAGTCCTCACGGACACGAATAATTCAAGCAATGACTTCTATGAGAGCGAGATACAGAGCCTGCATCCTTAGCCTGCTGGTGCCGCTGGTCCTGCAGGGCCAGGACATCGGCTTGCTGCGGCTGAACCCGGTAACGGGCGGCCGGGGCAAGGCCGACGTGTACGGCGGCTACGAGGCGGGCGGCTACCATCCCGCCTTCGCCCCGGCTACGCTCTGGAAGGCCGGCGCCTCGGCGCAGGGTACGCGCCACGGAGAGCGAACGTCCTTCACGGGTTCCTTCTCTTTCGAGCAAGTCGAAGGCAAGGAGCAGTTTACGTCCGTGTTCCTGGAACCGGGTTATTTCCCGGTCGATGTGCTCGAGTTCACCCCTGGCGACAAGACTCGCCAGACGTACAAGCTGGGCGGCGGTTTTGCCACCACGTTCGCGGAGGATTTCGTCTTCGGCGTCAAGGCCAACTATACGGCTGCCAACTATGCCAAGCGCAAGGATATCCGCTATACGACCTATGGCATGGACCTGCAGGTGGAGCCCACCATCGCCTTCGTCAACAACGGCGTCGGGTTATCTGCCGCCTATGTCTTCCGCAAGCGCACGGAAACGATTGACGCCGAGCAGGTCGGCGCTGCGACGGACCAGTCCTATTTCGCGTTCCTGGACAAGGGCATGCGGTACGGCACCTATCAGGTCTGGGACGGTGACGGAATCCATCTGGACGAGGCCGGCGTGGGCGTCTTTCCCGTGAAGGAATTCACGCACGGATTCTCTTACCTCATAGATGCGCCCATGCTTGCGGGCGGCATGAGCCTGCTGTGGAAGCACGGTTCCGTGGGCGAGAAGGGTTATGACTGGTTCCGGTACCCGGGCTTCTCCTGGAAGGTTTTCCTGGAAGGACGCTTCCAGGGCGGGCATTCGCTCCGCCTGGACCTGAACCTGCAGGACGACCAGTTGGAGGAGTCCGTGCTGGACAAGGTCACAGCCGGCGGCATCACCACGCCGACGGTGTACGCTTGGAATGCCGTCTCCGACCGGGCTTGGAGCAGCGTGGACCTGACCTACGCCGTCCGGTTCCGGAACGGTCCCCTGAAGCTCTTGCGGGCCGTTTTGCACGGCGGCTACTGGGACGAGAAATCCTATCTGATGTATCCTTACGAGGACCGGACGCACCGCTATAACGGCATGGCGACGCTCGTCGCCGCCTTCGGGTTCGGTCCCGTGGACCTGAACCTCCGGGTGAACGGCGGCGCCGGCGCCTGGAAGGACCAGGGCCTCAAAGGCGGCACGGATGCGGTCGATTCCGTCCCGTTCCGCCTGACCCCCGACTGGCTTCGGAAAATGGAGTATTTCTCCACGACGAAGGCCGGCGCGGGATTGACATTGACTTATCACCTGCGGTCCGTCAAGGGCCTTTCCCTCCAGGCGGAGGGGACGTGGCTGCACGGCTTCGGCATCGACCTCCTCCCGGGGGCCGACCGCTGGAGTTCGACCGTCCGCGTCGGTTATGATTTTTGACAACAAAGGACACTAAAACAAGCATACTATGAAAATAACTAGCAAAGCCTGTCTGCTGAGCCTGCTCTTCCCGATCCTGGCACAGGGTCAGGAAGCCGGCCTGCTTCGGATGAACCGGGAGAAGGCCGTTTCCAGCACGGAAACCGCCATTTTCGGCGGCGTGGAAGAGGGCTTGTTCCGGCCTACGTACGCGGGCTCCTTCCAGTGGAATGCCGGCGCGGAGGCCAAGACAGTCCGCCACGGAAGGAAGACTTCCTGGACCGGCGGCATCTCCTTGCAGCAGATGATGGGCTACAACATGGGTTCGTCCATGCTCCTGGATCCGGGGTATTTCCCCGTGGACATCCTCGATGCCGCCGAAGGGACGAAATCCCGCGAGACCGGGAAGTTGGAAGGCAGTTTCCTCACGGACCTGGGCTATGAATGGGCCGCCGGGCTCAAGGCGTCCGCGCAGGTGGATTACATGACGAAGCAGCGGGATATCAAGCATTCGTCCTTCGGGGTGGATGCGAAGCTGGAGCCGACGGTCACCTATGTGATGGACGACGACATGGGCCTGGTCTCTTCCTATCATGCCCGCGTGCGGATGGAATGGCTCCGCATCGGGCAGCGGGAAGACGGCGCCCAGCCATTCCTGGACATGGGCATGCGTATCGGCGCATATGAGAACATCGAGCAGTTCCCCATCCTGGAGATCGCCCATGGGTTCAACGAGTTGCTGTATATGCCCGAACTGAACGCCGAATTCGGAATCACCTGGAAACGCGGCTGGGCCGGGCGGCTGGATCTCAGTCGGTTCCGGTTCCCGGGCAGTACGCTGCACGCCGGATTCGGGCAGACATTCCAGGCGGATAACCTGGACCATGTGTACCACATCGCCTATCGGCGCGATCGCGACCAGTTGCGGGAACCCACGGGCGAAGGTCGGGGATTCAATTCCCTGTATGGCCGTCACCAGAGAAACCTGGACTTGACGTATGAAGTGCGGTTCCTGCACGGGGCCGTCAAGCGTGTCGGAGTGGAACTGGGTGGCAACCACTGGAAGGATCAGGGAATGATGCCCCAGCAGCCCAGTGCGGCCCAGTGGTATGACGGGATGGCCAAGCTCCTCGCTTCCTTCTCCTTCGGCCCCGTGGACCTGGACCTCAACGCGCTGGCGGCCCAGGGGTGGTGGAAGGACCGCGGCCGGATCGAGAATACCCCTGTTCCCGGTCGGTTGATGAGCGACTGGCTCCGGAACATGGATTACCGCACGGCGCCCCGCATCGGGGTGGGCGGGACCATTACCGTCCGCATCCCCGGCGTAAAGGGCTTGTACGCCCAGCTGGACGGCAGCTGGCTCCACGCCCTGTCGGTGGTCTATGCCGGCGGCCAGAACCGCGAGACAGGCATGCTTAGAATCGGATATAAGTTTTAAAACACGTGCATATGAAAAAGATGATGATTCTCGCAGGCGCCGCCCTCCTGGCCCTTGTCGCCTGCAACAAAACCCCGAACACCGAGCCCCAGCCGGTGGATTTCTCCCAGTATAAATTGAAGGTGGAACCGGTGATCACCCGCGTGACGGAGACGAATTTCGAGAATGGCGACGCCATCGGCCTGGCCGTCGTCCGTACGGGAGGCGCCTATGCCGCCAACGAGAAACTGACCTACGACGGGTCCGCCTTCTCCGGCAGCCTCAACTGGTATGACAACGGCGACGAAGCCTGCACCCTCAAGGCTTATTATCCGTACAAGGAAGGCGAAGGGCTTCCGACCATGTTCTCCGTCCAGCAGGACCAGACCAAGGGAACGGCCGCATCCGACTTCGTCTCGGCCGTCAAGGAGAATGTCCTTCCGAGCGCCAACGCCGTCTCGGTGGTGTTCAAGCACCAGCTGAGCCGCGTGGTCACCACGGTGAAGAACCTCTCCGGCGCCGACATCGAGGACATCGTGTTCGAAGAGTTCGTCCCGGTCGCCACCATTGGCGCCGACCTGACGGCGAAGGCGACGGACGGCGCGAAATGGCAGCCGATGAAGCCTTTCTTCAAGGAGGACAAGTACTACCTCATCGTCCCGGCCCAGACCGTGAAACCGGTCGTGAAAGTGACCGTGGGCGGCAAGACGCTGACCCAGGAACTCACCGAGGTCTCCCTGGAGCCCGGCAAGGAGTACAGCCTGTCCATGGTCGTGAAGAAGGAGGAGATCAAGGTCGTCCTCGCGGGCGAGATCGAGAACTGGAACGACGGCGGCGAGATCATCGGCGGTCCTTCGTTCTCGGAGAACCTCGAGGAGAGGTATTTCACCTATGACGGCGTCAAGTACAGCGTGGTCAAGATGAAGGACGGCAAGTGGTGGATGGCCCAGAACCTGGCCTATCTGCCGGAAGGCTACACCCCGGCGACCGACCTTACGGCCGTCACCGCGGGCGTCTTTGCGCCGCTGCAGGTTAAAGCGGACCATTCCGGCCTTGAGTTCTCGACCGACCCGGCCGTCGTAGCCAAGAACGGCTACCTGTACCAGGCCGAGGTCGCCCTGGGCCTGAAGGTCGGCGACCTCCAGAGCGAGGCCGACGCGAAGTTGCTGGAAGCCGCCCAGGGTGTCTGTCCGAAGGGCTGGCATGTGCCGACCATCCAGGACATCATCGGTCTCGTGGGCAAGGCGGTTTCTCCCATCGAGACCAATGCGGACGCCCCGTACTATGACGGCGCCAACGGTTTGATCAAGCTGCTCAATGCGGACGGTTTCAATATGGATGCTTTCGGCGCCATCTCCATCCAGGACAACACGAAGACGGCCGGCACGTTCATGGGCTGGGCCAAGGGCTATCCCGACAAGCTTTCTTCTGGCATGTTCTGCGGTTCAACCTTCGCCAGCGCTACCTACAACACCAGCGGTGACGAGACCTCCGGCGTGAAGAACCTCCAGTTCTACGGCCTGATGCCGATGACCAACAAGGCCTCCGAGGACCAGTACACCTGCAATGGCACCAAGGTCAGCTACCGCATCGCCGGTCCTGTCCGTTGCGTCCGGAACGTCAACTGATGAAACGCCTCATTCTTCTGGCCGCCCTGGCGCTCCTGCCAGTGGCGGCTTTTGCCGATGAAGGGATGTGGATGATCCACGCCCTGAACCAGGCCCTGGAAAAGAAGATGCAGGAGCGGGGGCTGCAGCTCTCCGCCGGAGAGATCTACAACGCCGACGCGCCGGGGGCCACGGTCTCCGACGCCGTCGTGTCCCTAGGCTTCTACTGCACCGCCAGCGTGATTTCCGACGAGGGTCTCCTTATCACGAACCATCACTGTGCCTACAGCGACCTGTTCGACCTGTCCACTCCGGAGAAAAACTACCTGGAGGACGGTTACTGGGCGTTTCACCGCCAGGATGAGATCCCGCTCCAGGGGAAGGAAGTGTATTTCCTCAAGCGGGTCCTGGACGTGACGGACGAGGTTGCCGCCGTGTCGGATTCGCTGACCGCCCGGGGCGAACGCTTCGGTTCGCGGAAACTTACCTCCATCCTGGAGCGCCGTTATGCCGCGCGTACTGGCCTGGAGGCCTCGCTGAATTCCATGTGGGCGGGGGAGAAGTACTATCTGGCCCTCTACACGACCTATAAGGACATCCGCCTGGTGGGCGCCCCGCCGGTGTCCATCGCCGCCTTCGGCGGGGACGAGGACAACTGGGAATGGCCGCAGCACAAGGGCGATTTCGCCCTGTACCGCATCTATGACCACGGCGAGCCGCTCCAATCCCCCTGGCACCTGCGCATTTCGCGGGCCGGCTACCGGGAAGGGGACTACGCGATGGTCATCGGCTATCCCGGCCGTACCGACCGTTACAGCAGCTCCTACAAGGTGGATTATCAGACCCGCGTCGAGCGTCCGGTGACGAACCGCCTCCGCGGCAACCAGATGGAAATCGTCCGGAAATGGATGGATGCCGATCCCGGCGTCCGCGCGAAATACTCCGACTGGTTCTTCTCCCTGTCCAACGTCCAGGAGATGCAGGAAGGGGAAGTGCAGTGCGTGAAGCGTTTCGGCGTGGTGGAGGAGAAGCGGGCCCAGGAGAAAGATCTCCCGCAGGATATCCTGCAGGGGCTGGCCGACGAGTACGCCGCCATCGAGGACATCGAACGGGAGAAGGCCTACTACCGCGAGACGATCGTGCGCGGGATGCGCATCACGCCCACGATGCTCCGGATGTCCAACGCCAAGACGCCCGAGGCCCGCGATGAAATCTATCGCCGGGACATCGGCGCCCTGGATGCGCGCGTGGAAAAGGACCTCATCGCCTATTCGCTGGAGGAGTATTTCGGCCACATGCCGGCCGATGTTGTCGGCCACCGGCAGGATTCCCTGCGGAAGGCCTTCGGCGGCGACTGGAAGGCGATGGCGGAACACCTGTGGGACCATCCGCTTGCGCTTATGGACTTCGTCACGGAGGTCAAGATCACGACCTTCAACGACCGGGAACAGCATACGGGCGACCTGACGGACCTGCAGCACCGCTACACCCGGGCCCTGTACCACGACCGCGAGGCGAAGGGCATGGTCCAGTATCCGGATGCGAACTCCACCATGCGCCTGACTTATGGCGTCGTGTCTTCCCTGGAACCGTGGGATGCGGTCTATACCTCTTGGTATTCCTCCCCGCGCGGTCTCCGCGAGAAATACGACCCGGCGCAGCACGATTTCGCCCTGCCGGCGGACTTCGTCGCGGCGCTGGACCGCTATGACGGCCCCGTCAACTTCCTCACGGACAACGACATCACGGGCGGTAACTCCGGATCACCGGTGCTGAACGCCCGGGGCGAAGTCATCGGCCTCGCCTTTGACGGGAACAAGGAATCCCTCGCTTCCGACGTGTCTTTCACGCCGAACTACAACAAGTGCGTCTGCGTAGACATCCGGTATGTGCTGTGGATCCTGGAAGATTACGTGGGGCTGGAACGGATCGTCAAGGAGCTGGAGTAGTCTCGCTGCGCCGCGCGAGCGGCACGGCGATGGGCTTGCCGTCCAGGTAGGCCACGATTTCCGCGCTCGGGAAGCCGAGGGCGCGGAGGGGATTGAGCTGTAGGAGCGCCTCGTTGTAAGTGCGGAAAACACCTACGGAATAGGTGTATCGCAGGGCGTTTGTCAGGCGCTCATACACCGGGTCCAGACCTTTGATTTCGTCCAGAGTTGCGTGTCGCGGCGACGTGAACAGCTGAATTTGATAGACGATGCCTTCCGGCAGGGAGGTGTCCTGGGCGAAGCGGCCGACGGGCCCCACCTGGAAGGTGGCGGGCGCGGCCGGCGGCGCCGGTGCCACGTTGAGTTTCAGTTTCGATCCGGGCGCGTTCTTCGAGAAAGTATAGCTGCTGCGGGCGCCCACGAATTCTCGGTCGGCCCGGTCGGTGTCCGTGACGACGCCGCGCTGAAGGAAGGACTGTTCGATGGTCCGCACCGCCCGGTTGGTCTCTTCCAGCCGGCGGCGGAGCGGCGCGAGGGCGGCCTCGCGGTCGGCGATGGCCGACGTCAGGGCCGTCCGGTCCTCCGCCCCGGCCGTCAGCCGCTGCCGCAGGGAGTCCAGCCGCTGTTCGTGCCGATAGATGGAATCGCGCAGGACACGGGCTTCGGCGGTCATCTGCATGTAACGGCGGGTGTCATCGTTCCCCGGCGCATTGTCCGCAACCGCGGCGCCGTGGTCCTGGCGGGTCGGGTCTTTCAAAGGAACCAGGGCGGCGGTCCGGGCGAGCGCGACGGGGTCGCGCATCGGCACACGGACGAGAATCGGCTGCTTTTCCGTTACATAGATATAGACGCTGTCCGGGGCGCAGTCCCGGTTGGAGGCGAACAGCGTGTAGCGCCCGTCCGGCGAGTCCACCAGCAGGAAATCGTCGCCGGGGGAGGAGAAGGGGAAGCCCAGGTTCACGGGTTCGCCCCAGGCGCCCGTCTCTTCATTCCAGGTGGACCGGTACAGGTCATATCCGCCCATGCCGTGGAGGCCGTCCGAGGAAAAGGTCAGGGTTTTCCCGTCTTCCGACAGGATTGGGAACACTTCGTTGCCCGGCGAAAGCAGGGATTCGCCCATCAGCGCGGGGTACGACCAGACAGAACCGTCGGAAGAAGACACATAGAGGTTCCGGGACCCGGTGGCGTCCGGGGCGGAGAAGCAGAGGGACTGCCCGCCGCGCGGCGCATAGGTGGGGAAACCGTCCGTGGACGGGTCCAGCGAATGCGGCGGCAGGCGCCAGGTCTGGTTTTTCAGGGGGTAGAACAGAAAGAAATCCTTCCGGGAGAAGCGCTCGCGGGCGACCACCACCGGATCGGCGCAGAAATCCGTCATGTTTAGGGCGTTCTGGGACCGGTCCATACGGTCGCGGAGCAGCCGGATGGTGTCGGCGTCCGTCGTCTGGGCCGACGCCCGGGCGTACAGGTCCATCGCTTCCTCGAACCGGTATTGCCGGTGCAGGCGGTCGCCCTCGATGAGGAGCGAGTCGGACTGCGCCCGAAGGCCGGCGGCCGTCAGGAAAAGGACGGCCAGGATGGATAAACCCCTTCTAAACACCACAGGATTGTTCGTTTTGCGGGCACAAAATTAAGAAATAGTTGCGAGAATCTTCGTTTATCAGAAAAAATTCGTATTTTTGTGCCCTTATTTTGCCGAAGTCTGCTTGGTTCGGCCCGAGCGGGCGCGGCCTAATGGGAAAAATACTAATATTATAATAAAGTACTACAATGCAAAGCAAAGGCTTAATCAGACTGTTCGCCATCCTGCTTGCCTTGGCCAGCCTCTGGCAGCTCTCCTTCACCGCGGTGACCCGCATCCAGGAGAAGAAAGCTGCCAAAATCGCTGCCGAACGCGCCCAGCAGTTCGTTGACGCGAACAACGTCGCCGCCGAGGTCCGGGAGTTCGTCCTTGACTCGGTGGCCAACATCCGGAACCGTGCCTACATCGACTCCATCGGCACTGAAAAGGTCTATCTCGGATACACCTACCAGTCCGCCAAGGAGAAGGAGATCAACCTCGGCCTCGACCTCAAGGGCGGCATGAACGTCATGCTGCAGGTCCAGCTCGAAGACCTGGTGAAGGCGCTCTCCGGCAACAGCACCGATCCCGCCTTCCTACAGGCGCTCGCGCTTGCGAAGAAGAACAACGTGAACTCCAGCCAGGATTTCATCGGCCTGTTTGAAAACGCCTGGGCCGAGACCGCGAACGGCCGCCGGCTCGCCGAGGTCTTCGGTACCTACGAGCTTCGCGACAAGGTGAAGCCGGAGTCCACCGACCGGGAAGTCATCGACGTCATCCGCAACGAAGCGAAGAGCGCCATCGACAACTCCTTCAACGTGCTCCGCAACCGTATCGACCGTTTCGGCGTCACCCAGCCGAACATCCAGCGCATCGAGAACAGC
>ONJB01000087.1 GCA_900318015.1 uncultured Bacteroidales bacterium
CCTGTTCGACCTCGGGTATGTCTGCGAGGACGAGCCGTTCAAGAAGCTCATCAACCAGGGCATGATCCAGGGCCGCTCGAACTTCGTATACCGCATCGTGAACACCAACACCTTCGTCTCCCTGGGCCTGAAGGACCAGTACGAGACGACGGAAATCCACGTGGACGTGAACATCGTCCGCAACGACCGCCTGGACCTCGAGGCCTTCAAGGCCTGGCGTCCGGAGTTCGCCACCGCGGAATTCATCCTCGAGAACGGGGAATACGTCTGCGGATGGGCGATCGAGAAGATGTCGAAGTCCATGTTCAACGTCGTGAACCCCGACTACGTGTGCGACACCTACGGTGCGGACACCCTGCGTCTGTACGAGATGTTCCTCGGCCCGGTCGAGCAGGCCAAGCCCTGGAGCACCGACGGCATCGACGGCGTGAACCGCTTCCTGAAGAAGGTCTGGCGCCTGTTCTGGGACCGCGACAACTGGCTCGTCACCGACGAGAAGCCCACGGCGGAGGAACTGAAGGCCCTCCACAAGCTCATCGGCAAGGAGCAGGAGGATATCGAGAACTTCTCCTACAACACGACGGTATCCGCCTTCATGATCGCCCTGAACGACCTGCAGAACTGCCACAAGCGGGCGGTCCTGGAGCCGCTCCTGGTCCTCCTGTCCCCGTTCGCCCCGCACATCGCGGAGGAACTGTGGCACCAGCTGGGCCACGAGGATTCGGTGACGACGGCCTCCTTCCCGGAGTATCACGAAGAATACACGGTCGAGAACACCGTCAAGTATCCGGTCTCCTTCAACGGCAAGACCCGCTTCCTCATCGATGTGCCCGCCAACACGGCGCCCGCCGACGTGGAAGCCGCCGTCCGCGCCCATGAGATGACGCCCAAGTATGTGGGCGACATGACCATCGCCAAGGTCATCGTGGTCCCGGGCCGTATCGTGAACGTCGTCCTCAAGAAGTAAGCCATGGCCCGGAGCAAGGTTATCGTCGCCATTTACGACTATGTCGTCATCACGCTGGGGGTGATCCTCTTCGTGATGGCCTGGCAGTGTTTCCTCCTCCCCAACAACATGATCGACGGCGGCCTCACCGGCGCGTCCGCCCTGCTCTCCATGGTCACGGGCATCTCCGTGGACATCTGGTACTTCGGCATCAACGTCCTCCTGCTGGTGCTGGCCTGGATCATCCTCGGCCGGGGATTCGGCCTCAAGACCATCTATGCCATCCTCCTGTCCACGGCCCTGTTCCGGCTCCTCGGGAGCGAGAGCATGTCCTGGCTTTGGTCCATCGAGGGGAATGCGCTGCATGTGAAGGAAGCCGTCCTGGTCCCGATCATCGGCGGTCTCCTGGAGGCGGTCGGCCTCGCGATGATCATCATGCGGGGTGGTTCCACCGGTGGCACGGACATACTCGCGCTCATCGTGAACAAGTTCTGGCCCATCACCGTCGGCCGCTTCTACCTGTATGCGGACTTCATCGTGATCACCCTGCTGATCCTCGTCCCTGGGCACTGCTTCACGGACGTGGTGTACGGTTACATCACCATGGGCGTGTGTTCCTATGTGCTGGACCTGATCATCCTGGGCAAGGATTCCACCGTGCAGGTGCTGATCTTCTCCGACCGGATCCAGGAGATTGGCGACTACATCACCAAGCGCATGGAACGCGGGGTCACCGCCCTCAAGGCCATGGGCTGGTATACGCAGCAGGACCGCCTCGTCCTGATGGTGATGCTCCGCCGGACGGAGCTTTCTGACCTCGTGAAATCCGTGAAGGACGTGGATTCCAAGGCCTTCGTGACGGTCGTACCCGCGAACAACGTATATGGTGAAGGCTTCGACGAGATGAAGGTGGGCCTTCCGCGCAAGAAGAAAAAACAATAACCAATGGCAGTAGTCAAAAAATCTTTTTGGACAGTCGCCAAGGAATGGGCGCTCGTCACCCTCGGCATCCTGATCTACGTGACGGGATGGGCCCTGTTCCTGATGCCCAACAACCTGGTGGGCGGCGGCGTTTCCGGTATTTCCTCGATGATCCAGTACGCCACGGGCGGAGCGATCCAGATGGGTTATTCCTACTTCGTCCTGAACGCCATCCTGATCATCCTCGCGATGGTGGTGATCGGCATGGGCTTCGGCGCGAAGACCATCTACGCCATCATCCTGGCCTCCGTCGGCCTGCGGTTCCTGCCGGCCCTGATCCCTACGGAGATCATCCAGACGCTGGCCCTGCAGAACGGCAAGCTGATGTCCACCCTCTGCGGCGGCCTGATGGCCGGCATCGGCATCGGCATGTCCATCTCCAACGGCGGCAGCACGGGCGGCACGGACATCATCGCGCTCATCTACACCAAATACCGCAACGTGTCGCCGGGCAAGGTGATCCTGTACATCGACTTCGTCATCATCCTGTCCTCCCTCCTGATCCCTTCCATCGTCCCGGACCTGGATCCGGCGACGGGAAAGCAGCTCATCGGTCCGGACGGCGAGCCGCTCACGCACCTGATGCCGTTCGCCGAGAAGGTGACGACCGTCATCTACGGTCTCATCCTGGTGACGGTGAACGGGCGGGTGATCGACAGCTACCTGTCCGGCTCGCAGCAGAGCGTGCAGCTGTTCATCCTGTCCAAGCACTATGCGGAGATCGCCGACTCCATCACCCATGACCTGCACCGGGGCGTCACCGTCCTGGACGGCAAGGGCTGGTACACCAAGGAACCCGCCGAGGTCCTGATGGTGATCACGCGCAAGACCGATGTCAACTTGTTCCTGCGGCAGATCAAGGCCATCGACCCGAACGCCTTCCTGTCCGTCTCCTCCGTGAACGGGGTGTATGGACGCGGGTTCGAGGCCATCAAAGGAAAATAAAAGTCTTCCCCTGAGGGGCGAAAAACCGTCAGCTTATGCACATGATCCTGATGCTGTTTTTCGCTCCGGTCCTCCTGACTGGAGTGTACCTCTTGGGCCGCAGCCGGGCTCACCGCGAGACCGCGCAGCGGCAGTCTTCCCTCGCTAAGCAGGGAGGCAACACCGAATCACAGGCAGACGGGCCTGCTGTGGTCGACCAGTTTCTTTACGACAGGTGTTGCCGGTACATGGCGGACCGCAAGCCGTTCCTGGTGGAGTCCTTCTCCCTGGGCGACCTTGCGAGCGTGCTGTTTACCAACAAGGTGTATCTCTCCAAGACCATCAACTACTACTCCGGAAAGAATTTCCGAAGCTATATCAACTACTATCGGGTGATGTACGCGATGGAGCTGTTCCGGAGGAACAAATCGCTCACGGTGTCGGAACTCGGCTCGCTGGCCGGATTCCACTCGGGCACCACCTTCAACCAGGCTTTCAAGGCCGTGATGCAGGAGTCTCCGAGTACCTGGTGCGCGAGGTTGCGGAAGAAAAACCGCGAATACCCCAAGTAGAACCCGTCCGTCAGGGGAAAGACCAGAAACTCAGGCCAAAAGCCTGAGTTTCTTTCATTATACCAGCTCCAGGACCTGGAGGCACATCCGCGTGTTGTGGTAGGGGCACTTCCAGAAGCCGGCCTTCGGGGAATCCTTGTCGGGGGTGCCGTCGGGGTGGACGGCCCAGAACCATTCGCCGTTGTCGAAGTCCACGAGGTTGTCACGGATGTAGGCCCAGGTGGAAAGGGCGCGGTCCGGGGCCTCGAGGTCGCCGTGGTACTTCCACAGCCAGAGGTTGCCGACGACGGACTCGGCGAGGACCCACCATTGGCGGGAGAGGTCCAGGGAACCGTCCTCCAGCTTCTCGTAGATCATCGAACCGTCGCTGCGGAGGCCTTCGTTGCCGGCCTTGCCCATCAGGGCGGCCGCCGGCCGTACGCGGTTCACGGTGTCGATGTCGTGGATGGCGGAAGCGCACTCGAGGGCGAGCCAGGAAGTCTCGATGTCGTGCCCGTAGGATACGGCGCCGGGGATGACGGTCCAGTCCCGGGTGAAGTACAGCTGCAGGTGTCCGTCCGGACCCATGACCTTGTCGCAGACGATGGCCAGGAGATCCTTGACCGCCTCGCGGAGGGCCTTGTCCGGCCATACCTGGTAGAGGTTCGCATAGGCCTCGAGCAGGTGCAGGTGCGAGTTCATCGTCTTGTCGGCATTGATGTCGTGGGCGCTGAGGGACATGTCCTCGAGCGGGGTGAAGTCGCGGGAAAGGGCCTCGATGTAGCCGCCGTTCTCCGGGTCCTTGAAACGGGATTCCACGATCTGGAACAGGTTGACGGCGTTTTTGAGGACCTCGTCGTCATGGGTGGCCTTGAACAGTTCGCTGAGCCCGTAGATGGCGAATCCCTGGGCGTACAGCTGCTTCTTGGTCTCCAGCCGCTTGCCGGAGGCATCCACGCTCCAGTACACCCCGCCATACCGGTGGTCACAGAAATGCTCCAGGAAGTAATCCCGGGCATGGACGGCCGCCACCAGGTATTCCGTCTTGTGGAGCGCCCGGTAGGCGGCGGCGAAAGCCCAGAGGATGCGGGCGTTCAGGATAACGCCGCGCGGCGCGTTGTACAGGATCTCGGCGGTGCCGTCGGCCTCCCCGTAGAAGCCGCCGTGCGGATCCTTCAGGGTAAGCCAGTAATTCAGAATGTTGTTCTCGAGGACCTGGCGGACCTCCTTGCGAAAGGTGTCGGTACGGTTCATGACGTTATTCTCCAAGGGTGGCGACCATGACGGCCTTGATCGTGTGCATCCGGTTTTCCGCTTCGTCGAAGACGATGCTGTTCGGGGACTCGAACACGTCCTCGGTCACCTCGACCCCGTCCAGTCCGAACTGCTCATAGACGTCCCGGCCGGCCTTGGTCTCCAGGTTGTGGTAGGAAGGGAGGCAGTGCATGAACTTGCAGTCCGGATTGCCGGTGCGTTCCATCAGCTTCGCATTGACCTGATAGGGCATCAGGAGGTCGATGCGCTCCTTCCAGACTTCGGCGGGCTCGCCCATGGACACCCAGATGTCGGTGTACACGAAGTCGCAGCCCTTCACGCCGGCGCGCGGCGACCGCCTGGCACTGCGCGACCAGTTCCGGGGCCGGCTGCAGGGCCTTCGGGGCGACGATCCGCACGTCCATCCCCATCTTGGCGCCGCCCACCAGGAGGGAATTGCCCATGTTGAAACGGGCATCGCCCAGGTAAGCATAGGTGATGTCCTTCAGGGGCTTGTCGCTGTGCTCGGACATCGTCAGGAAGTCGGCGAGGATCTGTGTCGGATGGAACTCGTTGGTGAGGCCGTTCCACACGGGAACGCCCGAATACTCCGCGAGTTCCTCCACGGTCGCCTGGGCGAAGCCGCGGTACTCGATGCCGTCGAACATCCGGCCCAGCACGCGGGCCGTGTCCTTCATGGATTCCTTGATGCCGATCTGGGAACCGGTGGGACCGAGGTAAGTCACGTGCGCGCCCTGGTCATGGGCGGCGACCTCGAAGGCGCAGCGGGTGCGGGTGGAAGTCTTCTCGAAGATGAGGGCGATGTTCTTGCCGGTCATCGTGGGGCGCTCGGTGCCTTCGCGCTTGGCGCGCTTGAGGTCGCGGGCAAGGTCCAGCAGGTACTGGATTTCCTGGGGAGTGAAGTCGAGCAGCTTGAGGAAGCTGCGGCCGTGAAGTTCGTATGCCATATTTACTTGAGTATGATTCGGGTTCCGCAGGCAGGGTTGCCGAGCTGCCCGGCCTCGGTGATGACGCACTGGTCGCCCCCTTTGCGCACAAAATGTATGCCTGCGCGGACCTTCGGCGCCATGGATCCTTCCGCAAACTGGCCTTCGGCCAGATATTTTTCGGCCTGAGCGACGGTGAGGACGTCCAGGGCCTTTTCATTGGGCTTCCGGAAGTTGAGATAGACCTTCGGGACGTCTGTCAGGATGTACAGGGCATCCGCGCCAATCTGGCAGGCGCACAGGGCCGAGGCCAGGTCCTTGTCGATGACCGCCTCCACGCCCTTGTAGCCGCCGGCCTCCCAGATAACAGGGATGCCGCCGCCCCCGCAGGTGACGACGATCTTGCCTTCGCGGGCGAGCCGGGAGACGATGTCCACGTTGGAAATGTGCATCGGCGTGGGGGAGGGCACGACCTTGCGCCAGCCGCGCCCCTTCGGATCCTCCTTGTATACGGCGCCGGTCTCGGCGGCAAGGCGTTCCGCCTCGGCAGCCGAGTAGTACGGTCCCACGGGCTTGGTCGGGTTCTTGAACATCGGGTCCTTGGGGTCCACTTCCACCCGCGTCACCAGCGAGATGACCCGCCGGGTGGTGATGCCGCCCGCGTACATGACGCGGTCCATCGCCGTTTCGATCATGTAGGCGATGGCGCCCTGGGTCTCCGCGCCGCATACGTCCATGGGCATTTCCTGGAGCCCGAAGGCGTGACGGCCGGCCTCCTGTTGGAGCAGGACATTACCCACCTGGGGTCCGTTCCCATGGCAGATGACGATGTCATAGCCCCACCGGATGAGCGGGAGGATTTGGCGGCAGGTGTTCTCGACGTTCTGGAACTGTTCCTCGTAGGTGCCTTTCTGGTTGCTTCTGAGCAGCGCGTTGCCGCCGAAGGCGAGCACGGCTAAAGGTCTCATAGCGACTCGAAGACGTCCTTGATGATGCCGATCGCTTCCCGGAGCTGCTCCTCGGTAATGACGAGCGGCGGGGCGAAGCGGATGATGTGGCGGTGCGTCGGCTTCGCAAGCAGTCCCTTCTCGGCAAGCTTGAGGCAGATATCCCAGGCCTCGATGCCGTTTTGCGGTTCGGTGACAACTGCGTTCAGCAGGCCTTTGCCGCGGACGAACTTGAAGAACGGGCTCTTGATCTTGGCGATTTCCTCGCGGAAGATTACACCCAGACGGGCGGCGTTCTCGGTCAGATGCTCGTCGCGGATGACCTCGAGGGCGGCGACGGCGACCTTGGCCGCCAGCGGGAAGCCGCCGAAGGTGGACCCGTGCTCGCCGGGGCCGATGGTGAGCATGATCTCGTCGTCGGCGAGGACGGCGGAAACGGGCAGGGCGCCGCCGGAAAGGGCCTTGCCGATGGTGACCATGTCCGGGCGCACGCCCTCATGGTCACAGGCGAACAGCCGGCCGGTGCGGCCGATGCCGGTCTGGACCTCGTCGGCGACGAACAGCACACGGTGCGCGTGGCACAGGTCGAAGCATTCCTTGAGGTAGCCCTCGTGCGGGACATAGACGCCGGCCTCACCCTGGATGGGTTCCACGATCATGGCGCATACCTTGTCGCCCTGCTCGTCCAGCACCTTCCGCAGCGCCTCGGTGTCGTCATAGGGAATGTGGACGAAACCGGGCGTGAAGGGCCCGTACTGGGAGTAGCTGTCCGGGTCGTTGGACATCGTGACGATGGTGATGGTGCGGCCGTGGAAGTTGCCGTCGGCCACGATGATGAGGGCCTCGTTCTCCGGGATGCCCTTTACCTTGTAACCCCAGCGGCGGGCCAGCTTGAGGGCCGTCTCGACGGCTTCGGCGCCGGAGTTCATCGGCAGGAGCTTGTCATAGCCGAAGTACTCCGTGGCCATCTTTTCATAAGGACCCAGGCAATCGTTGTAGAAGGCGCGGGAGGTCAGGCACAGTTTCTGGGCCTGGTCGCAGAGGGCCTTCACGATCTTGGGGTGGCAGTGCCCCTGGTTGACGGCCGAATAGGCCGACAGGAAATCATAGTACCGCTTGCCGTCCACGTCCCAGACATAGACGCCCTCGCCCCTTTCCAGGACGACGGGCAGCGGGTGATAGTTGTGCGCGCCGTATTTCTGCTCCATTTCGATGAGCTCGGCGGCGGTGTACTTCTTGGTGGTCATATCGTTTCAGTGTTGTGTGGTTGGTCCGGATCAGTCCCGGCGGAGCGGGAGGGTCGAGCAGCGCAGGAGGCCGCCCATCTTGGAGATCTCGCGGTAGGGGACCGTCTCGACGGTCATGCCCCAGGCTTCCCGCAAGTGCTTGTTCAGCCGGGTGAAATGCTCCTCCGTCACGACGACGTCCTCGCTGATGGAGAAGATGTTGGAGTTCATCCAGTACATCTCCTCCTTCGTGAGCTCGAAGACGTTCTCCGGCCCGAACAGGTCCACGAGGTGGTCGGCGTCGCGCGGGTTCATGAAGCCGTCCCGGTAGAGGATGGCCTTGCCCCGGCCTACCGGCATGAAGGTGCAGTCCAGGTGCAGGATGCCCTCATAGGGGTTGGTGTCGCTCTTGCGGAGGTTCAGCGGGATGATGGTCTTCCCCGGGAAGATCATGTTCAGGTAGTCCAGGGCGAGGCGGTTCGTGCGGGCCGTCTTCACGGACGGATAGTCCAGGAAGTCATACTGGCCCAGGAAGATGATGTCGTTGTACAGGACGACGTCGCCGCCTTCCACATGGACGGTTTCGGGAAGGTTGTAGATGTTCTTGTAATGGATCCGCCGGTAGATGTCCCCGTAGGCGTCGATCTCGTCCTGCCGGTCGGGGATGATGTTCGAGACGATGATCTTGTCGTCGATGACGAAACCGACGTCTCGGGCGAAGACCTGGTTGCAGTCCGGCACGAGGGCAGGGCGGTACACTTTCACGCCGTACTTCTTCAGGACGGCCTCGAAGGCGCCCATCTCGGCGATGATGTCCTTCTCGGCGGGATAGGTCCCGTTCAGGACGGATTCGTAGGATTTGCTGTCGAAGGTCTCCGACAGGGAGGGGACGGGGCCGTTCGCCCAGGGCATTCCCAGGACGACTTCCCGCAGGCGGGCGGTTTCGTTGACGACGTGTAATTCCATAGTACAAAGATAACAATTTATTTGAATTTTACGGATATCCGCGTGAATACTTTATGAAATGATGAATATCGCTTATGATATGAAATTTGACGGCCAGTTTGACGAGTTTTCAACAGTCCCCTGTGGATAACTTGATTGGCTATTTCAAGTTGAAAAAGTTAACTTTGTTTACGGTTATTGGACCCCCTTCGCAAGGACAACCTATAAACCTACCATAATGTCACAGCAGCAGCAAGCCATCTACGATGCCCGTACCCTCGGTACCGGGAAGATGCTTACCCTCGGCCTCCAGCACATGTTCGCCATGTTCGGAGCCACGGTCCTGGTCCCGGTCATCACCGGTCTCTCCATGTCGGCCACCCTCCACCTCCTGACCAAGATGCGGGTCCCGGCGTTCCTCGGCTCGTCCTTCGCGTTCCTCGGCGGGTATGCCGCCGTCGTCTCGATGGGTGAAGCCCAAGGTCTTTCCACCGCCCAGTCCCTTCCCTACGCCTGCATCGGAGTCTTCTGCGCAGGCCTTTTTTATTTCGTGCTCGCCGGCCTGTTCGCGGCCTTCGGCGCGAAGAAGGTGATGCGGTTCTTCCCGCCCATCGTGACGGGCCCGATCATCATCGCCATCGGTCTGACGCTGTCCGGATCGGCCATCCAGAACTGCACCCAGAACTGGTGGATCGCCCTGCTCGCGATCCTGATCATCATCGTGTGCAACATCTGGGGCAAGAAGATGATCAAGATCATCCCCATCCTCCTGGGTGTGCTGGGCTCCTACCTGGTGGCCGCCTGCTTCGGTCTCTGTGACTTCTCCGCCGTGAAGGAAGCCGCCTGGATCGGCGTTCCGTTCCAGTGGCAGAACACGGCCTTCCACGTGTTCCAGGATCCGAACTGGGGCCTCGTGGTCTCCGCCATCATCGCCATCCTCCCGATCTCCCTCGCGACGATGATCGAGCACATCGGCGACATGTGCGCCATCTCCTCCACCGTGGGCATCAACTACCTGGAGGATCCGGGCCTGCACCGCACCCTGATGGGCGACGGTCTCGCCACCGCCCTCGCCTCCCTGTTCGGCGCCCCGGCGAACACCACTTACGGCGAGAACACGGGCGTGCTGAACCTCACCAAGGTCTATGACCCGCGCGTGATCCGCATCGCCGCGTGCTTCGCCATCGTCCTGTCCTTCTGCCCGAAGTTCTCCGCCCTGATCGCCTCCATGCCGGCGGCCACCATCGGCGGCGTCTCCCTGGTCCTGTATGGTATGATCTCCGCCGTGGGCGTGCGCAACATCGTGGACAACCAGGTCGATTTCACCTCCTCCCGCAACGTCATCATCGCCGCCCTCATCCTGGTGCTCGCCATCGGCATCAAGTAC
>ONJB01000075.1 GCA_900318015.1 uncultured Bacteroidales bacterium
TCCAGGAAGTTGCAGCCCGAGAGAAGAAGCGCAGCAGAAAGTAAGCAGAATATCTTTTTCATGGCGTTTCCCGGTTTAGAAGGTGAACTTAACGCCGCCCCAGAAGGTGCGGAGGGAAGGATAGTAGGCGCCCAGCTGCTCGGGATCCGCGAACCGGATGTTGTCCGTCGAGAAGAGGTTCGTGCCCGTCAAGGAAACCGTAACGTCGCACAGCTTCATCGCCTTCTTCGGAAGGGTGTAGGAGATGCCGGCGTTGCGCAGCTTGATGAAGGAACCGTCGCGGTACCACAACGAGTTCGCCTGGTAGTTGTTCGGGTTCTCCTGCGTGGTGAGGCGCGGCATCGTGGCGTACATCTCGCGGCCCGGCGCCCATGTGACTTCCCGGTTCAGGAAGGTCTGGGAGATGGTCGCGTTGGACACCAGCGGCTGGTACAGCGGGGAGTCCAGGAGGTCGATAGTGACACCGGTCACGCCCTGGAAGTCCGCAAAGACCTTGAGGCCCTTCCAGCCGGCGTGGAGGCCGAAGCCGAAGGTGAGGAGCGGCGTCGAGCTGCCGAACATCTTCACGCGGTCCTGCTTGTCGATGACCCCGTCCCCGTTCTGGTCGAGGTACTTCAGGTCGCCGGGCTTGACGGCGCCGAAGGTCTGCCGGGGGCTGTTGTTGATCTCCACCTGGTTCTGGAAGATGCCGATCACCTCCAGGCCGTAGCGCTGGCCCACCGGGTTGCCCTTGTGGTACAGGTAGTCGTACATCTGGTAGGCCTGGCCGTCGTCGATGACCTTGGAGAACAGCCAGCCGCCGTTGGCGTACAGGCCGTACTCGAAGTCCCCGTGGCGGTCGTTCCAGGCGACATTGAGGTCGACTCCCTTGTAGGTTTCCTCACCGATGCTCTGCTCGCTCACGTCCACGCCGATCACGCCCGAGATGTTGGACGGGTCGATGAGGATGTTGCGGCGGTCTTCTAGGAAGCCTTCCGCGTTGATCATGAGGCGCTTGCCGAAGAGGCCGAGGTCGATGCCGGCGGTCGCTTTCTTCGACAGTTCCGGAGCCAGGGTGACGGCCGCCATCGGGCCTTCGGTACGGCCGCTGAAGCCGGTACCGCCGTTGGCGCCGAAGTAATAGCTGTTGCCGCTCACATAGTTCTGGCGCCAGAGCTCGTGCTCGAGGTCGCCGTCCGAGCCGCTGAGACCTGCGGAGCCGTATACCTTCAAGTACGGTTCGCCGTCCAGGACGATGGCGCCAAGGCTGATGCCCGGATACCAGTGGAAGCGCTTGCCCTTGGGCATGTAGGCCGAGCCGGAGTAGTTCACGACGACATCGGCGAAATAGCGCTTCTTCCAGTTATAGCTCACCGTGCCCAGGATTTCCTGAGTCTTGGAGGAATTGTTCTGGCCGCTGAAGATCCAGGAGCGCTGGCGGTAGGCGGCGTGCGCCTCCACGTGGTGGGCGTCGAAGGCCTTCTCCCAGTTCAGGCGGGCCTGGAGTTCCATCTTCATCTGCAGGTTGTAGAAATAGTGGTCGTAATCCACCGTCTTGGAACTCACGCCATAGTACTTCTGTTCGCTCAGGATGTAGTTCCGGTCGCCCTGGGCGGCCACGGTGCTCACGAGCTCCGAATACTGCCAGTCCTTGGAGGCGCGCTCGTACTGGAGGCCGATGTAGTCGAAGGCCACGTTGGCATCGGCGGACAGGCCCGGGACGAGCATCCCGAGGTCCTGCCGGAGCAGGATGTCCGCCAGCACCTTGGTCTGGGACCACTGGCGCTGGCCGTTCTCCTGCATCACGGCCACCGGATTGATGTTGCCGTACAGGGAAGTGCCGCCGTACACGCCGTCCGCCTGCATCACAGGGAATGCGGCGGCGGGCAGGGTGTAGAGCGTGCTCTCGATGCGGCCGGAATAGTAGCCCTGGTTGAATTCCGCGAGACGGGCCTTCACGCCGATCTTCATCAGCGTGGAAGGCGTGATGTTCACGTCCACGTTCGCGCGGATGCCCAGGCGGTTGTCATAGTGGTTCGCGTTGTAGCGGTCGTCGGCGGTGGCCTTCTTGTAGAGGAAGTCCTCCTTCAGGTAATCGACCGCGGCGAAATAGCGGAAGTTGCGGTTGCCGCCCTGGAAGGTGAACTCGGCCTGGTGGTTGTCACCGTGGTCGCGGAACACCTCGTTCCACCAGTTGACATTCGGATACGCGTACGGATACTGGCCGCTGTACAGGGCGAGGAGCTCCGCATCGTTGTACTTGACGGGCAGGCCGTCCAGCGTGCGGGCCTCGTTCACCAGGAAGCCGTAGGTGTAGGCGTCGGCGAATTCCGGCGCGCGGAACATGGTCTGCAGGCCGTACTGATACTTGGCCGTCACCTGGAGCGGGGCGTCCTTGCCGCGCTTGGTCGTGATGGAGATGACGCCGTTGCCGCCCTTGACGCCGTACAGCGCCGCGGCGGCCGCGTCTTTGAGAACCTCGATCTTGTCGATCTCCACGCCCTCCAGGTCGTCCAGTTCGCGGGGGAAGCCGTCCACCAGCAGCAGCGGACTGTGGCCGCGCAGGCGGAGGGAGAGCTTCAGCCGGGACCGATTGGAGTCATAGGTGCTGGAGCTGTTCTTCACCAGCAGGCCGGAGAACTGCCCATACAGGGCGTTGGCAATGTCCACTTCAGGGCTCTTCTCGAAGAGGCAGCCGCCCGCGGAGAGCGCGCCGCCCGCCTTCAGCTGGAACAGGTTGCCCAGCTGGACGGAATCCAGCGGCGACACGGTCTCGACCTCCTGGGCGGAGGCCGCCGCGGCGACAAGCAGAAGCGGAAGCGTTATATATGCAAACAATCTTTTCATATTCGGGCACATTTTAGATTACCAACCCGGATTCTGAGTCATCCCATAAGCCTTGTTGATCTCCAGGGCGGGGATGGGGGCGAGATACCACTTCGTGTCCCAGCTGGTGTACCAGCTGCGCGGCGGATAGACGTCCTTCTCCTTGAAGGTGAAGACGGTCGCCGCGTTGTTGTTGTCACCGAAGGACGTCAGGCCCTTCAGCGGCGTGGTGAACGCTTCGGTCAGGCCCCAGCGGACCATGTCGAACCAGCGGACCTCCTCGAAGCCGAACTCGAGTTCGCGCTCCAGGATGAGGGCCTTGCGGAATTCCTCCTGGGACAGGCCTTCGGGCAGGCCGGGCAGGCCGACGCGGGCGCGGACGGCATTGACCCAGGCATAAGCCTTGTCGGACGGACCGCCGTCGGCCTCGTTGTAGGCCTCGGCGCAGTTCAGGAGCACTTCCGCGAAACGCATGAAGGGCCAGTGCTGCGGCTGGGAGCGGTCGGTGTTCTGCTGCAGGACGAACTTCATCATCAGGAAGCCGGTGCAGCCGTCCTGGTGGTACTTGTGGTTGTCATAGGCGCGTCCCACGGAACCGTCACGCCAGATGTCGCCGGGCACGCCGATGTTCTCGTACAGACGGGGGTCGCGGGTCTCGGTGAAGGTGGCGCCGTTGACCTTGAGCGTGCCGAGCGGATCCGGCTTGAAGAACGGATGCTCGGGCCAGGAGGCCTTGTCCTCCCAGGGGAAGTCCTCCGGGAACGGCTCGCCGTCGGCCCACGGGAACTTGTTCACCCAGGTCAGGGTGGCGCCGCTGCCGTAGGAGCCCTGCACCTCGAAGTGCTTGTCGTGGTAGCTGGTGCTGTTGGACTTGCGGATGGAGATGATGCTCTCGGAGCTGGAGATGAGGCCCGTCACGGGATCCGGCTGCGCTTCACACAGCGCATAGTGGCCGTTGGCGAGCTGCTGGCGCATGAACTCGTCCGCGGCGGCCTTGGCGGCCTGCCAGCGGGCGGCATCGTAGTTGCCGTAGCAGGTGTACTCGTCGGCCTGCGGGTGCCACTTGGTGTTGGAGTTGAAGGTCGGAGAGGCGGCGAAGCACAAGACCCGGAGCTTGAGGCCCAGGGCGCCGGCGCGCGTCATGCGGCCGTCCTCCGCGGCGCTCACGGCCCAGGGAAGGTCCGGAGCGGCCTCGTCGCAGAGCTTCACGATGAAGTCCACGGTCTCCGCGAAGGTGTTGCGCGGATAATGCATCTCCTCGGCGGGATCCACGGCGTGGTCCAGGATGGGCACGCCGCCCAGGTAGCGGAGCATGTTCGAATAGGCGATGGCCATGCAGAGCTTGGCCTCGGCCTTCTTCTTGGCGAGTTCCGCCGGATCGGCGTTCGGGATGCGGTCGGCGTTCTCCAGGAACAGCCAAGCATAGCGGATGGCCGTGTAGTCCTTCTCGCTGCCGAAACGGTAGGTTTCGCCGCCGGCGTAGGAGCCCGTGAGGTTGGCGGAAAGGCCGCCGGAATAGTAGAGGTTGTTCGGACCGTCGCTGTCCGAATGCTTGTTGCTGACGTAGTGGTCGGTGATGGACTCCAGGAAATCGCCTCCCATCTTGGAGTCGAAGTCGGAGACCAGGCCGTACGGAAGATAGTAGTAGGCCGATGCCAGGACCTTGTCGGCATCCTTGATGGAAGCGAACAGGGTGTCGATGGTGGCGCCGGAGGTTTCCGGGGCCTTGGACAGGCCGGCGTCTCCCAGTTTCATGCTCTCACAAGCGACCAGGCCCGCCCCCAGGAGGGCGATGGCGATGTATTGGAATGTCTTCTTCATGGTCCGCTCGGTTTAGAAGGTGATACTCAGGGACATGTTGTAGGTCTTGACCAGCGGATACTGGCCGTTGGAGGAACTGGACTTCGCTTCCGGGTCCTGCAGGGTCATCTTCGAGAGGGTCCAGAGGTTGTAGCCCGTGAACATCAGGCCCACGGAGCTGATGCCCAGCCTGTCGAACAGCTTGTTGCGGGAGAAGGTGTATCCGAAGCTGGCGCTCTTGAGTCGCAGGTAGGAGGCGTCCACGGTCCACAGGGTGGAATCCATGGAGTTCCAGGGATAGTTGGTCTTGGTGAAGCGCGGCAGGGTACCGTCCTCACGGCCGGGCGCCCAGGGATTGTCATTGTCGATCCAGGAGTTCTCCGCGAAGATCTTCAGCAGGCCGCGGTGTCCCGAGTTCGTGAACGGGATGCGGTAGTCGTCGTTCCACACACGGCTCACGTTCGTCGCGGCCACCCAGTTCAGGTTCAGGTTGAAGCCCTTGTAACCGAACTTCCAGTTGGAACCGAACACGTATTCCGGGCGGTTCGGATAGCCGTCGTACATGCGGTCGCGGCCGTCGATGACGCCGTCGCCGCTGAGGTCCTTGTACATGCAGTCGCCGGGATACACCGTATTGGACGGCTGCGGCAGGTTCGGATTCAGGCGCTGCACGCCGTTCTCGTCCGTGTAGAAGTCGCTCTTCTGGTACAGGCGCTCGAACTGGTACAGCATGTACCGGCCAGTCGAACCGAAGGTCTCGCGCTGGTACTCGAATTCGGGTTCGACCTCGTCCTCAAAGATGATCTTGTTGCGGGCGAAGGTGACGTTGGCGTTCAGGTCGTAGGTGAACTGGCCGATGTTGTCCTTCCAGCCGAGCTCGATCTCATAACCCTGGTTGTCCACCTCGCCGAGGTTCATGTTCGGGAGGGAGGTAGCGATGATGGCCGGGAGAGAGCGCGGGGCGATCAGGATGCCGGTGCGGTGCTCCTTGAAGATATCGCCGGAGAAGTGCAGGCGGTAGTTGAACAGGTCGAAGTCCAGACCGATATTGGCCTTGAGCGCGGTCTCCCAGGTCACGCCCTTGTTGCCCGGGGTGCCCAGCTCGTAGCGCGGCACGCCGTCGCTCTTGCCGGTGCCGAAGTAGTACGCGCCGGCATCGTTCCAGACGCCGTCCATGTACATGAAGCGGACGGAGTTGCCCTGGTCGTTACCGACGAGGCCGATGGAGGCGCGGAGCTTCAGGAAGTCGATCCACTTGGCCTTCTTCATGAACTTTTCCTCGGAGACCACCCAGCCCAGGGAACCGGACGGGAACAGGCCGTAGCGGGTCTTGCCCGGGGCGAAGTTCTCGGAGCCGTTGTAACCGGCGGAGAAGTCGACGAGGTATTTGTCGGCGTAGCCGTAGGTGGCACGGGCGACCCAGCCCACATAGCCGTACGGCAGCCAGGCATATTTCGAAGGATAGTAGTCGCGGGACTGGTTGTATAGCAGCAGGCCGCTCACCGCATGCTTGTGCGCGAACTTGCGCTTGTAGTCGATGCGGGCCTCCAGGTACCAGCTCTTGTCGTCGTCCGAGGACTCGCCGTAGCTCAGGGTGGGCTGGCTGCCGCTGATGACCGGGACGTAGGTGCGGTCGAAGGCCGGGTCGGCCATGTTCAGGCCGGAGTTGTCGGCCCAGGAGGCGTACTCGATGGTCTGGTGGTAACCGCCGGAACCGGAACGCTTCTTAGTCAGGGCCATGTCCGTGTCGTAGCTGCCCTTCACGGAGGCGGAGAGGCCTTCGGTGATGAAGTCCAGCTTCTGGGTGATGGTCATGTCCATGCCGAGGGTGGTCTTGTACTTGGACTGGTAACCGGACCAATAGTAGTACTCCCAGCCGTTCCACTTCGTGAGGCCGTCCGGCAGGGCGTCGTAGGAGACGACCGTGACCGGCATGCCGTTCACGATGCCCGGGGAGGCCGTCGGGTGGGCCCACAGCATCGTCAGCGTCCAGATGTTGTCGCGGTTGCTGTTCAGCGGCTCGCGGGTGTTGCCGATGACGCCGCTGATGTTGAACTTCATGTCCGTGGTCTCGGTGAGCTTGAAGTCCAGGTTCGCGCGGTAGTTGTACCGGTTGTACGCGTAGTTGTTGTCGTAGGTGACGTCCGGGATCTGCTTGAGCAGACCGTTCTGGAACATGTAGCCCATGGACACGAAGTAGCGGACCTTGTCCGAACCGCCGGAGATGTTGATGTTGTTCTTGGTCTGCAGGAAGGCCTTGCGGAACATCAGCTCGTTCCAGTGGGTGTTCGGGTACATGATGGGGTCGGAACCCGTGCGGTAGGCCTCGATGGCCTCGCGGGTGAAGTACAGGCCCGGATCGGTCTTGCCGTCGTTCCACTGGTACACGTTGTAGTACCGGGCGAAATCGTAGCTGTCGCACTGCTCGATGTAGGACATCGGCGCCTGGAGACCCGTGATGGAGCTCACGGAGATCTTCGGCTTGCCCGCGTCGCCGCGCTTGGTCGTCACGATGACGACGCCGTTCGCGCCGCGCACGCCGAACACTGCCGTGGAGGCGGCGTCCTTCAGGACGGACAGGCTCTCGATCTCGTTCGGGTCCACGGTGTTCAGCGGACGCTCGACGCCATCGACCAGGATGAGCGGGCTCGCGTTGGAGTCGGACAGGGAGCCTACGCCGCGGATGTAGATCTTGGCGTAGTCTTCACCCGGCTGGCCGGTCTCCTGGATGGTGGTGACGCCCGGCATCTGGCCGGCGAGGATGTTGGTCACGTCCGCCACCGGCGCCTTCACGAGCGCCTTGTTGTCGATGGACGTGAGCGCGCCCGTGATGGTCGCCTTGGTCTGGGTGCCGTACGCGACCACGACCGTGGCGTCCAGGGTTTGGGTATCGTCCCGCAGCACGATCGTGAACGTGCGCTGCTTGCCTACCGTCACCGTCTCGGTGACGTAGCCCAGGGCCGAAACCTCCAGCACAGCAGTCTCACCGGGGACGACAAGCGTGAAGTTGCCATCCGCATCGGCAGCCACACCGGTGGTCGTCCCCTGGAGGGTGACGCCCGCACCGATCACCGGCAAGCCGTCTCCGTCCACCACAGTACCTTTGACGGTAATGCCCCGGTTCTGCGCGGAGGCGATCCCTCCCCACAGCCCCAGGAAGAGGCACAGAGCGGCAGCCAGCTTTGAGAATTGGACTACTTTCTGTTTCATTGGGTTTTGTTTATGGGTTATTTGTCTGGTTATATATTATTGCAGTACTGTTTCCTTTCCATAGATGGCTTTCACCAGCGAGCCCAGCAGGGCGTGGTCGCCGGTGTCGCCGCGGTATTCCCAGAACATCGCGCCCAGGTGGCCGTTCGCCTTCACGTAGGCGCCCTTCGCCGCCACGGACTCGGTGTCGTCATAGGAGAGGACGTTCTTGCCGGCCGCGTCCACCAGGAAGGGCACCATCGCGGTGGGGTCCCACTGGCGGGTCACCGGCCGGGCCAGGGCCTTGCCTTTGTACAGGCCCTTCTCCAGGATGTCGGGAATCTCGTTGTATTTCACGGAGTATTCGAAGATCTTGGTCCCGGCCGCGGGGCTCTTCTCCGCCTTGCCGTAGAACGGCACACCCATCACCTGGCGGTTCTTGGGCACGCCGGCCTTCACGTGCGCGTCGACCGCCTCGTCCCAGCTCCGGTGCGTGAAGCGGCTGGACTTGTGCAGCGGCGAGTTGTGCCCGTTCGGGGCCGCGCCCATGTCATAGGTCATCACATTGACATAGTCGATGTACTTGATGGCCGTCTTCCAGTCCACGTACTTGCCGCTGGAGGAGGAGGCGAAAGAGATGATCTTCGAGGTGCCCAGGGTCTCGCGGAGCTCCCGGAGCACGAGGTTGAAGTTCTGGGTGTCCATCGGGTCGCAGCCCGTCTCGTTGTCGGCCGACACGGTGGGATACTCCCAGTCGATGTCCACCCCGTCCAGCTTGTGCTGGTCGATGAGCTTTTTCACGCTCTGGCAGAATTCCGTCCGCTTGGCGTCGCTCTTGGCCATTTCGGAGAATCCGTCGGCGTGGCCGCCCCAGCCGCCGATCATCAGCATCACCTTCAGCTTGGGGTTCACGCTCTTCAGGGCCACCACCTTGCTGAGCGAGGCCTGCTTGGATTCCGTAATCACGATGCCGCCGTCGCCTGTCTTGGGGTTCTTGAAGCGGCCGTGCGCATAGTTGATGTGGGTCAGGAGCGTCACTTCGGGGAGGACTTCGGTGTACTCCGTGAAATATGCCAGGACGATCGGGGTCTGGCCGATGTCCGTGCAAAGGGTGCCGGTATCCGTGCCGGTGCCTGTGCCTGTACCCGTTCCTGTGCCCGTGCCCGAGCCGTTTCCGCTGCCATTTCCGTTCCCGGTCCCTGTCCCGGTGTCGGGTTTGGACGGGGGTACCGGAATCACCAGCGTGTTCGCCGGCTTTTCGCAGGAGACGACGGCCAGCGCCAGGCTCAGGAAGAGCCCGGTCAGACGGAGGGATATGCGGCTGCCGGTCATGGGTTTACTTGATCAGTTTCCGGATGCGGTTGGAAAGCTCCGCATTCTCCATGATGCCCTGGAAATCCTCGGCGTGCGGGCCGTAGGCGAAAACGGGGACCACGATGCCGTGGTGGCCCTTCGTGGAGAAATGGACCTTCACGTTGCGCTCCTCAAGGCTGCCGCCCACGAGGGTGATGCCGCCGGTGCCGTGGTCGGCCGTGATGACCACCAGGGTGTGGCCGTCTTTCTCGGCCCACTGGAGCACCTTGCCGATGGTCTTGTCGAAGTCGAAGAGTTCCTCGGCCATGTAGCCCACCTTGTTGCGGTGCGCCCAGTCGTCGATCTGGGAACCTTCGACCATCAGGAAGAAGCCTTTCTTGTTGTTCTTGCTCAGCAGCTCGATGGCCTTCATCGTGCCGTCCTCCAGCACGGGACCACGGTCCAGGCACGGGTCCATGTCCAGCGGGGCGAACAGGGCCAGGAGCTTGCCGTCATGGATGTCCGCGAGCTCCTCGCGCTTCTCCACGAAGTTGTAGCCGCGCGCCTTCATCTCCTGGATGAGGTTCCGGCCGTCCTCGCGCTGGTCCCAGAACTGGCGGCCGCCGCCCAGGATGTAATCGACGCCGCTGTCCACATACTGGGCGGCGATCTCCGCCTCCAGGTGGCGGTCCGGGCTGTGGCATACGAAGTCGGCGGGCGTGGCGTCGTTGATGCGGCACGTCACGACGAGGCCGGTCTTCTTGCCCAGGGACTGCGCCTGATGGAGCAGGGTGAAGAAGGGTTTCTCGTTCACGTCCTGGCCGATGTAGCCGTATTTGGTCTTCTCGCCGCCGGCCAGGGCGGAGCCGCCGGCGCAGGAGTCGGTGATGAGCTGGTCCGCACAGTAGGTCCGGGAATAGCCGGCCACCGGGCAGTTGTCCATATTCAGGTGTCCCCCGTTGAGGGTCCAACCCACGGTCACGGCCTCCATCGACATGCCGTCGCCGATCATGAAGATGACGTTCTTGATCTTCTTGGACTTGGGCTGCTTGACGACCACGGTCTGGTAGGGGGTCTCGACCTGATACTTGTCGTCCTCGCTGAATTTGTCGTCAGCGTATTTAGACAGGTCCCGGCCGGTATCCACCTGCGCAAAGGCGCAGGTGGTCCAGCCCAGAACCAAACCAATCAACAAAACGGTTCTTTTCATATCGCGTACTTTTTAATTGTCCAGTTCGATATGGAATTCCTTCGTCGGCGCCGAGAAGGTGACGACCTTGGTCTCGCCGGGGAGGATCGGGAAGAAATTGTCGCTCCAGGTGACCGGAACCACGAGGTTGCCGTCGGCGTCCTTCGCCTTGAGTATGTTCAGATAGGAGATGACGCCGGACTTGTTCACGAGCGTGACCTTTCCGTCCCCGACGGTCATTTCCACCTCGGCCTTGGGCTGCTTGAACGCGAAACCGAGGTCCGCGTAGGCCGTGATCGGGGTGATGTACCAGTTGGTCTTCTTCCAGTTGTACTCGTTGTCCTTCGCCGGGAGGACATAGAAGTTGTCCGCGACGGGTTTGTCACCGTCGACGAGAGCGAGGGCCACGAAATGCGGCTTGCCGTCATAGCGTTTGAGGTCGAACACCGGGACGACTTCCCGGTACCCCACCTTGACAGCCTTGGTCTCCTTGCCGACAGGCTTGGACGCGGCGTCGAACACCTGCAAGGTGGCCGTGAGCTCGCGGGCTTCGGCGCTCTCATTGACCGCATACACCTTGCGGGTGGCGTAGTCGAACAGGAGCTGGACGGGCTCGCAGGCCTTCTTGGTGCCGTAGTAGGCGGCGGTC
>ONJB01000076.1 GCA_900318015.1 uncultured Bacteroidales bacterium
GGTCCTTTTTTAAGTGAACGACTCATAATCTGTTAGTTTATTCCGATTTTACTTCTTACGTCTTTCGATGATGAACTTGTTGGAAGTGGCCTTCGGGTTCCGGGTCTTGTAGCCCTTTGCAGGCAGACCCTTACGGGAACGCGGGTGACCACCGGAGGCGCGGCCTTCACCACCACCCATCGGGTGATCGTGCGGGTTCATGACGACACCGCGGTTGTGCGGGCGACGTCCGAGCCAGCGGCTGCGACCGGCCTTGCCGTAGGATTCCAGATTATGGTCAGGATTGGAGACGGTACCGACAGTGGCGCGGCAGGTGACGGGGACCATGCGGGTCTCACCCGAAGGGAGACGGAGGATCGCATAGTTGCCTTCACGGGCGGCGAGCTGGGCAAAGGTACCGGCGGAGCGGGCCATAGCGGCGCCCTGTCCGGGACGGAGCTCGATGGCGTGCACCAGGGTACCCACCGGGATGTTGGCGAGAGGCAGGCAGTTGCCGAGTTCAGGGGCGGCTTTCTCGCCGGACTCGACCACCTGACCGACCTTCAGGCCGTTAGGGGCAAGGATATAGCTCTTCAGGCCGTCCTCATACTGGATGAGGGCGATGCGGGCGGAGCGGTTCGGGTCGTACTCGATGGTGAGCACGGTGGCCTTGAATTCGTCGCGGATACGCTTGAAGTCGATGATGCGGTACATCCTCTTGTGTCCGCCGCCGCGATAACGAACGGTCATCTGACCGGTGTTGTTACGGCCGCCGGAGGACTTGAGGGGCTCGAGGAGCTTCTTGTACGGCTTCTTGGTGGTGATCTCCTCGAAAGAGCTGATCGCCTTGTTACGCTGGCCGGGGGTAACCGGCTTGTACTTCTTGATTGCCATAATTCTTCCTCCTCTTAGATGTTAGCGTAGAAATCGATCTTGTCCTCACCTGCAAGCGTGACATATGCCTTCTCTGCAAGCGTGACATATGCCTTCTTGAAGTGATTCGTGCGGCCCTTCAGCAGGCCGGCCTTGGTGTAGCGCTGCTTGCGCTTGCCGTGATAGTTGATGGTGTTCACGTCGGCGACGGAGACATTGTACATCTGCTCGACGGCGGCCTTGATCTGAAGCTTGTTCGCCTTGCGGTCGACGATGAAACCGTAACGGTTCAGCTTTTCGCCCTGAGCCGTCATCTTTTCGGTTACGATTGGCTTAATTAAGATACCCATTTACTCTCGCTGCGAGGATATCCTGTACGCCGTCGACCATCACGAGGGAGTGAGCGTCCATGATGGCATAGGTGTTGATCTCGTCAACGGTGATGACCTTCACGTCCGGAAGGTTGCGGGATGAAAGAAAAATGTTGTTGGAGTTCTCCGGAAGGACGAAGAGGACCTTGCGGTCGCCGGCCTTGATGTTGGAGAGGATGTTCAGCAGCTCCTTGGTCTTGGGGGCCTCCATGGTGAAGGGCTCGACCAGGGTGATCTTGCCTTCGGCGGCCTTGTAGGAGAGGGCGGAGCAACGGGCGAGGCTCTTCACCTTCTTGTTCAGCTTGCTGTCATAGGTGCGCGGCTTGGGACCGAACACGCGACCGCCGCCGACGAAGATGTTGGCCTTCAGGGAACCGTGACGGGCGCCGCCGCCGCCTTTCTGGCGGCCAAGCTTCTTGGTGGAATAAGCCACCTCGCTGCGGTCCTTGGTCTTGGAGGTACCCTGGCGCTGGTTGCGCATATACTGGAGGACGTCCAGGTAGATGACGTGGTCGTTGGGCTCGATGCCGAAGACGTTCTCGTCCAGGACGACTTTCTTTCCGGATTCAGTTCCGTCAATCTTGTAAACAGACAATTCCATAATTACGCCTCCACAATTAAATAAGAACCCTTGGCTCCGGGGACGGAACCCTTGACGACGATGAGATTGTTCTCAGGGATGACTTTGAGGACCTCGAGGTTGAAAACCTTCACACGCTCGTTGCCCATGTGACCCGCCATGCGCATTCCCGGGAAAACGCGGGAAGGCCAGGAGGATGCACCCATGGAACCGGGGTGACGGAGTCGGTTGTGCTGGCCGTGGGTCTGGCCACCGACACCGGCGAATCCGTGGCGCTTGACGACGCCCTGGAAACCCTTACCCTTGGAGGTACCGACAACGTCCACGAACTTGACATCTTCCGTGAAGATATCGGCGACCGTGAGGACGTCACCGAGCTTGAGATCACCGGCGAAGTCGGCCTCGAACTCGAGCACCTTCTTCTTGGGGGTGGTCCCTGCCTTTTCGAAATGGCCCTTCAGAGCCTTGCTGGTCTGCTTCTCTTTTTTCTCGTCATAGGCAAGCTGAATGGCGGCATAACCATCGGTCTCCACCGTACGAACCTGCGTGACAACACAAGGACCAGCCTCAACGACGGTGCATGGAATATTCTTTCCATCAGCACCGAAGACGGAAATCATTCCGACTTTTTTTCCAATTAAACCAGGCATTGGTGTTTGTTAATTAATTGTTTATTAATGCTTTAGCGCCGACAAATCGACGCCCCGCCTTTTTTGCGGACCGCAAAGGTACGAAGAAAACCGCTGATTTCCAAACGGATTCAGCGGTTTTCAACAACTTTTTCAACAATTGTAGAAAGGGCCTCAAATGCGGTCTACGTCCGCCCAGCCGAACTTGGCGGGATAGAGCCAGGCGCGGTCGGTGCGTTCCATCACGCCGTAGTCCAGGGAGATCTTCGGACATTCGGCATACGCGCGCTCGACGAAGGCGGGATCGCCGATCCCCGTCTCCCAGCCGGCGAACAGTTCGGTGACATCGGGGATGTAGCGTTCCATCTCTTCCCGGATGACGGAGGCCTTCCAGAGGAAGATACCGGAGTTCCAGAAGAATTCGCCGGTACGGATAAAGACTTCGGCCAGTTCCAGCGGCGGTTTCTCGGTAAAGGTCTTCACCTGCAGGGGGCGTTCCAGCTCCCACGCGCCGCGGCCTTCCTTGACCTGGATATAACCGAAGTTCACGTCCGGGCTGCGGGGGACGATCCCGAGGGTCATCAGCACATCGTTCCCGGAGACGAAACCGAACATCTCGTCGATGGTGGCGGCGAACAGGTCGTCATCCCGGATCACCAGGTCGCAAGGAGAAGCGACGATGAGGGCGTCGGGATCGCGCGTAAGGATGGTATAGGTGGCATAAGCCATGCAGGGGGCCGTCTTCCGGCCGAACGGTTCCAGCAGCAGATTCCTTTCCGGAATCTCGGGCAGCAGGATGCGCGCCGTCGCGGCATATTTGGCAAGGGTGACCACCAGGATGTTCTCCCGGGGCATGAACCGCGAGAAGCGGTCATAGGTCATCCGGAGATAGGCCCCAGGCGTTGAGCCTCCGGCCATGATGACACAATAGCGGTGTGTATCCATAAAAGGTTTATGTGGTTATAAGTACATCGGAATCCAGGCCTGGGGGAAGTAGTGCACCGTCGATGCGTCGCCGGAAAGGGTCACGGAAACCACGTCGAAGAACACTTCCCGGTCGGAACCGGTCTCGTTCAAATATTTCAGGGCGGCGGCGCTGATGCGGCGCTGTTTGAGCGCGTCCACCTTCTCTTCGGGAGCCGCATCGGCATCCAGCCGCGTCTTTACCTCTACAAAATGCAAGCCATCGGACGCTTCGGAAATGATGTCCACCTCCAAATGGCTGCCCCGCCAGTTCCGCGCCACGATCCGGTGTCCCTGCGCCTGCAGGAACGCGCAGGCCTTGTCCTCCCCCAACTGCCCGAAGGCGCGCTTTCCCCTCACCTGCATGGACTTACCCGAATTTGACCACCGTGACGCCGGAGCCGCCGAACTGGATGTGCTCGTCGGCCGCCGAAACGACGCCGGGGACGGTGCGGACATATTTCTGGATCTCCTCCCGGAGGGCGCCCGTGCCCTTGCCGTGGAGGATGCGCACGGTGCCGACGTCCAGCATGATGGCGTCGTCGATGTAGCGCATCACCTGCTCGATGGCTTCGCCCACCCGCATGCCGCGGACGTCCAGCTCCAGGCGGAAGTTCGCCTTCCGCTCGGCGATGCCGGCGTCATAGACCTGGCGGGGCTTGGGCGTTTCGCGGACCGCGGCGCGGTACTCGTTGGAGGTGACGCGCTCCACGCGGTCCAGCGGCAGTTTCGTGGAGAGGTTCCCCACGATGACGGTCACGGCCTTGGTGGACACCTTGGACACTTCGCCCACCATGCCGCCGTCCTTGATCCGGACCTTCTCGCCCACCTTCAGCGGGGCGGTGCGGAAGGCCGTCAGCTTCTCTTCCTCGGAGGCGCCGGCGCCGGCCCCGTCCTGCCCTTCCTTGGCAGCGCGGCGGGCTTTCCGGGCTTTCTCCCGTTCCTTGCGCTCCTGGAGGGACTTGAGTTTCTTGTCCAGGTACTCCTCCCGGTTGCGCTTGTCTTCCAGTTTCTTGCCGGCGAGGGCGCCCAGGAAGTCGGACAGCTGCCCGCGGGCGTCCTTGGTGGCTTCTTTCTCCGCCTGGGACTCCTTGATGGTGCGGATGGTGCTCTCCACCTGCCTGTTGGCCCCCTTGACAATCTCCTCGGCCTCTTTCTTCGCCTCGTCCAGGATCTTCTGGCGGAGCTGTTTGATGTCCTCGAGTTCCTTCTGGTAGCGGTCCGTGACGGCTTCCAGGGTCTTGTCCGTCGCGCGGATCTTCGTCAGTTTCTCGTCCAGGACCCGGCGGTTCCGGGCGATCTTCCGCAGGTTCCGTTCGATGCCCACGAACTCCTCGCCGGCGCGGATTTCCGCGTCCTTGACGATCGGTTCGGGTAGGCCCATCTTCCGGGCAAGCTCGAAGGCGAAGGAATTGCCCGGCAGGCCCATCTCCAGCGCGAAGAGCGGGGCGATGTTCTTCGCGTCGAACTGCATGGCGCCGTTTACGACGCCTGTATCGCCCGAAGCGGCATACAGCTTCAGGTTCGTGTAGTGCGTGGTGATGACCCCGTATACGCCGCGGCGGTCCAGGTCCGCGAGGATGGCCTCGGCGATGGCGCCGCCCGCGGCGGGCTCCGTGCCCGAACCGAACTCGTCGATCAGCACGAGCGTCTTCGCGTCGGCCTCCTTCAGCATCGCGTTCATGTCGGCGAGGAAGGAGCTGTAGGTCGAGAGGTCGTTGTCGATGGACTGGTCGTCGCCGATGGACACCATGATCCGGTCGAACACCGGGAGCTCGGAGGTTTCGGAGGTGGGGATGAGCATGCCCCACTGGAACATGTATTGCAACAGGCCCACAGTCTTGAGGCACACCGACTTGCCGCCCGCGTTGGGGCCGGAGATCAGGAGGATGTGCTTCTCGGGGGTGAGGGTGGCGGTCAGGGGGATGATGGGGCGTCCTTCTTTGCGGAGGGCCTTCTCCAACAGCGGATGGCGGGCCTTCCGCAGCAGCAGTTCGCCGTTTTCGGACAGGATGGGCATGCCTGCGATGAAGTCCAGGGCCACGCCCGCCTTCGCCATCAGGAAGTCGATTTCCCCGAGGAAGATGGCGGCGGCCGACAGGTCCGGAATCCAGGGGCGCAGGAACTCGGAGAACTCGTGCAGGATGCGCGCGACCTCGCGGGTTTCGGCGAACCGGAGTTCGGCGATCTCGTTGGTGAGGGCGACAATCTCGGCCGGTTCGACGAAGGTGGTCTTGCCGGTGGCGGACTCGTCATAGACGAAACCCGGGAACTGGCGCTTCTTCGCCGAGGCCACCGGGATGAGCATCTTGCCGTCCCGGATGGAGACGCTCGCATCGGCCTCCACGAGACCGTCCTGCTGCGCCTTCCGGAGAATGGCGTTCATCCGCTTGGAGACGTTGATCTCGCGTTCGCGGATGGAGGTCCGGATCTCATAGAGCTTGTCCGACGCCGTATCCTTGATCTCGCCGTACTTGTCCAGGATGCCGTCGATGCGGCGCTGGATTTCCGGGAAGCCCGGGAAACCCGACGCCAACTGCTTCAGGCCCGGATAGATGCCGTCCTTGATGCCGCGGAAGAAGTTTGTGACCTTGCGGAGGGTGTCCAGCATCGTCCGGAGCCGCCCCAGGGAGAGCAGGTCGATGGACGCGTTCTTGCCGATGGGCTCCAGGAAATGGAGGCAGTCGATGTAGCCGCTGGTGGGGAAGTTTTCCTCGAACATGAGGATGAGACGCATCTCGTCGGTGAGCTGCAGGCGCTTCCGGATGACGGACGGGTCCGTGCTCAACTCCTCGTCCCCGACGCGCTCGGCGGCATAATCCGTCGAGCAGCGGTCCGCAATGAGGGAGCGGACCCGGTCGAAACCGAGCTTGCCTTCCAGTCTTCTCGCCGCCTCGTCCATGGTCTATTCCTCTTTGTCCTTGTCCTTTTCCGTTGACAACGCCGACCCCAGGAGCTCGCGGAGTTCCTGGATCGTTTCCACTTCCCGCGCCTCGCCGTTGCGGACGAACCGCACGCCGCCGCTTTCCTCCGACACCACGATCACGTCCGCGTCCGTATCCTCCGACAGGCCGATGGCCGCGCGGTGGCGCATGCCGTAATGGGCCGGGATGTCCGTGCGGTTGGTCATGGGCAGCTGGCAGCGCGCCGCGGCGATCCGGTTGCCCACGATGATCATCGCGCCGTCGTGCAACGGGGAATTCTTGAAGAAGATGTTCATGATGAGCCGGCGGTTGATCTCCGCGTCGAAGCGGTCGCCCGTGTCCATGAACTCGTCCATCGAGGACTTGTGCTGGATGACGATCAGGGCGCCGGTCTTTTCCGGTTGAACAGGTCGCCCGTGCGGCGGGAGATGCCCGTCTGCATGGCCACGCGGTTCAGCAGGTGGCGGATTTCCGGCTGGAAGATGATGATGATCGCCAGCACGCCCACGTCCAGCAGGGCGCTCAGGAGCACCGTCATCATCCGCATGTTCAGGGCCGAGGCGATGGCCTGCCCCACCAGGAGCAGGGACAGCACCAGCACGATGTTCAGCACCGTGGAGTCGCCCCGGATGCTCCGCAGCAGGAGAAAGATCAGCAGCGCGACCATCCCGATGTCCAGGATGTCCGCCCAGCCGAACTGCAGGAATCCGAATATGCCCAGCACCTTGGTCATACGGGGCAAAGTTACGAAAAGATTTCGTACCTTTGAAAACTTTAATTCAACGAGATGGGTTTTCGCGTTCTGAAATTTGGCGGGTCTTCCGTGGCGGATGCCACGGCGATGTCCCGGGTGCTCGACATCGTCGGCGGCGCCCTCGCCGGCGGCCGGGTGGTCCTCGTCAGTTCGGCCATCAGCGGCTGCACCGACGGGCTGCTCGCCTGCGCGGACGGGAATCGGGAGCGGGAGGCCGGACTGATGGACCGGCACCTGGCCATCGTGCGGCGCCTGTTCACGGGCATTGACCAGGCCGAAGCCTCCGCGGAGGTTATGCGTCTGTTCGCCGCGATGGAGGCCGCTCCGGCGGAGGAGAAAGTCACCTTCGGCGAGCTCCTGTCCACCCGCATCCTCGCACGGAAACTCGAGTGCGAACGCATCCACGCCCTTTGGGTCGATTCCCGCGAACTCGTCGTCAAGGACGACCTGCCGGAAACGTACCGGCGGATCCAGGCGGCCGTCGCCGCCACGGACGCTTCGGTCGTCGTAGCGCCGGGTTTCATCTGCTGCGATTCTTCCGGACGGATATGCACCCTCGGACGCGGCGGCTCGGACTACAGCGCCGCCCTGTATGCGGCCGCGCTGGGAGCCGATTCCCTCCAGATCTGGACCGACGTGCCGGGCATCATGACAGCGAACCCGAAGCAGGTTCCCGCCGCCCGCACCATCCCGGGCATGTCGTACCGCGCCGCCCTGGAAATGGCGGAGCACGGGGCCAAGGTGCTGTACGCGCCCACCGTCGCCCCGGCCATGGAAGCGGGCATCGACATCGAAATCCGCAACACCTTCGCCCCCGCCGGGCGGTTCACCCGCATTTCCGCGCAACCGGACGCTTCGCCGTGGATCGGCGTCGCCTCCCAAAACGGAGAAATCTGCCTGGTAGGCACGTCGGAGGCCGATTTTGGCGGCGCCTCCGACACCGTCCAGGAAACGCTCCGGACGGCGGGCATCGCCCCGCTCTCCGTCCGCGTGGACGGGCAGAACCTCCTCGTGCGCGTCCGGGAAGCCATTGAACTTCCTGCCCTACAGGCCCTGCACCGCGCCTTCTTCGAAACGAGACCACTCCGGGAGGTAAACCTGTTCATCGCGGGATTTGGCGCCGTGGGAAAGGCGCTCGTCGGCATGGTCGGCCGGACCGCCGATACGGTGGCGGAGCGCACCGGCAAGACGCTCCGCGTCGCCGGCCTGGGCGACAGCCGCCGCTGGCGCATCGACCTCGGAGGCGTCACCTCCCTGGACGGCGCCGTCGCGGGCGACTTCGTGGGCGCGGTCATCGACCTGGCCCCCAAAGGCTCCGTCTTCGTGGACTGCACCGACAGCGAAACCCTGTACAAGCGCTATCCGGATCTGTTCCGGGCTGGCCTCCACATCGTCTCCTCCAACCGGCGTTCCTTCGCCGTTCCGTATGTCGAATACGCCGCCATGCAGGCCTCGGCCCGCGAGAACGGCTGTTTCTTCCGCTACGAGACCACGGTCGGCGCGGCCCTCCCGATGCTGGAATCCCTCGCCATCGGCGCGAACAGCTGCGACGAGATCCTGTCCATCGAGGCCGTCGTCTCCTGCACCCTGAACCAGATCCTCAGCGCCTATGGAGAGGGGCCCACGTTCGCGTCGCTTGTCAAGGCGGCGCAGGAAGCCGGGCTCACCGAGCCCGATCCGCGCCTGGACCTCGGCGGTCGCGACGCACTCCGCAAGCTCCTCATCCTCGCCCGCGAGGCCGGCGTCCAGCTGGAGGAGAAGGACGTGGTCATCGAGCCGCTCATCCCCGCCTCGCTCTTCGACGTGTCCCTGGAGGCCTTCTACAAGGGCCTCGAGGAACTGGAGCCCGTTTTCGCGCAGGCGCAGCGCGACGCGCTCGCCGTCGGCCGTCGCCGCCGTTTCGTCGCCTTCCTGGAGAAAGATGCCGCCGCCCCGCTCGGCTACCACGCCGGCATCCGCGTCGTGGAAGTGCCTGAAACACATCCGGCTTTCTACCTCCGCGGCACGGAGAACGCCATCCTCATCCGTAGCGCTTTCCACCCCACGCCCATCGTCATCCAAGGTCCCGGTGAAGGGGCCCGCCAGGCGGCCGCCAGTCTATTGAACGATATTTTACGCTGATTTTTAAATTATTTTTTATCTTTGCAACGGTTAGTATTGTAGAACGGATTTAACAACTCAGAACGTATGAAAGTTGCTGTCGTGGGAGCGACCGGCCTGGTCGGCTCCAAAATGTTGCAAGTGCTGGAAGAGCGCCACTTCCCGGTGACCGAGCTCTTCCCTGTCGCCTCTTCCCGCTCCTGGGGAAAGAAAGTTACCTTCCAAGGCCGTGAATGGACGGTCATCGGCGCCGACGAGGCCATCGCCAAGCGTCCCACCGTCGCCATTTTCAGCGCCGGCGGTTCCGCTTCCGGCGAACTGGCCCCGAAGTTTGCGGCCGTGGGCTGCCGCGTCGTGGACAACTCCTCTTACTGGCGCATGGACCCGACCAAGAAGCTCGTGATCCCGGAGATCAACGGGGACGTCCTCGGTCCTGACGACTACATCATCGCGAACCCGAACTGTTCCACCATCCAGATGCTCATGGCCCTGGCTCCCCTCCACAAGGCCTACGGCATCAAGCGCATCGTCGTGAGCACCTACCAGAGCGTCTCCGGCAGCGGCGCCAAGGGCGTGAACCAGCTCAAGGCCGAGCGCGCCGGCGGCACCGGCGACTTCTATCCGCATCCCATCGACCTGAACACCCTCCCGCACATCGACGTCTTCCTGGACAACGGCTACACGAAGGAAGAGATGAAGATGGTCAACGAGACCCATAAAATCCTCCGAGACGACTCCATCGCCGTCACCGCCACCACCGTCCGCGTGCCGGTCTGGGGCGGCCACAGCGAGAGTGTCAATGTGGAATTCCGCAAGCCTTTCGACCTGGACGAGGCCCGCGCCCTGATGGCCGCGATGCCCGGCGTCGTCATCCAGGACGACCCCGAGAACAAGGTATATCCGATGCCGCGCTTCGCCGAGGGCAAGGACGAGGTCTTCGTGGGCCGCATCCGCCGCGACTTCTCCGTGGAGAACGGCCTCAACCTCTGGTGCGTCGCCGACAACCTCCGCAAGGGCGCCGCGACCAACGCCGTCCAGATCGCCCAGCTCCTCCTGGAGAAGGGCCTCCTGGCCGAATAAAGGACAATCACATGGACTGGGGGTTCTTTCAGGAGCTTTTGAGCATCGATTCCACTTCGGGAAAGGAGCGGAAGGTGGCCGAGTGGCTGGCGGAGCGCCTGCCGGGAGTGTTCCCCGCGGCGAACCGGCCCGTGCTGCGCGCCGAGGAAGTCGGCGACGGCACCCTCAACCTCCTCATCACCTGGGGCGCCCCCCGCATCGTCTTCTGCTCGCACCTGGACACGGTCCCGCCGTATATTCCGCCCACATTCCCGGAGAGATGGCCGGTCGCAGCCGGCCATGACGAAAACACCGCCGTCATTCCCGGCTTGACCGGGAATCTACCCGAAACCATCAAGGGCCGGGGCTCCTGCGACGCGAAGGGGCAGGTATTTGCCATTGTGGAGGCGTGCAAGCGGCTCGCGGAGGAAGGGAAGACCGATTTCGGAATGCTGCTGCTGGCCGGCGAGGAAACCGGATCGTGGGGCGCAAAGGCGTTTGCGAAGACGGAGTTCAGGGCGGAGTACCTGGTCGTGGGCGAGCCCACGGACAATTGCATGGTGTCCGCGTCCAAGGGAACGAAGTCGTTCGACCTCAAGTTCACGGGCGAGCCGTTCCATTCGGGGTATCCGAAGTACGGCGTGAGCGCCGTGGACCTGTTCGTCGAGTTCGTGAATGCGCTGAAAGCGAAGGATTTCGGCATGGACCCGGTCCTGGGGGAAACGACCTGGAACATCGGCCTCCTGCATAGCGACAACCCGCAGAACATCCTCTCGCCGGAACTGACCTGCCGCCTCTACTTCCGCACGACCTTCGTCTCGGACGAAGCGGTCTGCCAGTGGATGGACGAGGCTGCCGGCGAGCGCCTCGCCGTCACCGCCCGCGGGGGCGATACGCCGGCCCGGTACTGGACCGTCGAGGGCCTGCCGTCCAAGAGCGTGGCCTTCGGCAGCGATGCGCCGCACTTGAAGAACTTCACGTACAAGGCCATCTGCGGTCCGGGCAGCATCACCGTCGCGCACCGCGACGACGAATGCGTCCGCATCGCGGACCTCGCCACCGCCGTGGAACAATATCTGGCCCTCTACCGCTCCGTAACGGAGTAAGGGCCGTCAAAATAAACATTTATGGGAAAAGACAGATTTGACATCAAAGACCGGGAGACCCTGGGCCTGATTACGGATGCGCGCGTCATCATCGACAAGGAAACCGGCGTGAACTACCTGTACGTCTGCTGCGGCTACGGCGGCGGCCTGACCCCGCTGCTCGACTCCGACGGGAAACCCATTATCACGAAAGACGGTTATCAGAAGTAAGCCCCGAACATTATGAAGGTAATCATCAGCGGATACGGCCGGATGGGCCATATGGTGGAAAAGGAACTGGCGCGGCGGGGAATCGAACTCGTCGCAGCCAGCGAAGATATCTGCAGCGTCGATCCGGCGGTGGCGAAGGAATGCGTCGTCATCGATTTCACCTGGCCGGATGCGTTCCGGGCCAATTATCCCTTCATCGCGAAGCACTTCAAGGCCGCGGTGGTGGGGACGACGGGCTGGAACGACATCGAGGCCGATGTGTTCAAGGCCTTCGAAGAGGCCGGCACGCCGCTCATCTATGCGTCGAACTTCTCCCTCGGCGTGAACGCCCTGTTCGCCGCCGTGGAGCGCGTGAGCAAGATGCTCAAGGGCAACGGCTATACGCCTGCCGTGGAGGAGACGCACCACATCCACAAGCTGGACGCCCCGTCCGGCACGGCCAAGAGCCTCGGCAAGCTGCTCGAGGAAGGCCTCGGCGTGGAGCCCGAGATTACGGCCCATCGCATCGGCGAAGTCCCCGGCATCCACACGGTCACGTACACCTCCGAGGTCGATAAGCTCACGCTCACCCACGAAGCCTTCGGCCGCGAAGGCCTCGCCGCCGGCGCCGTCGCCGCCGCCCTGATGACGGAAGGCCTGAAAGGCGTGCACGAATTCAAGGAGTTGCTGTAGCCGCGAATTATTCGTAACTTGCGAGGTCAAAACGAACTTAGTCATGAAACCATTGACTCTCAAGGGATGCGGAACGGCACTCTTCACGCCGTTCAAGGATGGGAAAGTGGACGAGGCCGCGTTCGCGGCGACGGTCCGCCGGCAGGTCGAGGCCGGGATCCATTTCCTCGTACCGCTCGGGACGACCGGCGAGACGCCGTGCCTGTCCGTGGCCGAGCGCCAGCGGGTGCTCGCCCTCGCGCGGGAGAACGCGCCGGGCAAGACGCTCCTCGTGGGCGGCGGCACCAACTCGCTGACAGCCACGCTGGAAAGTATGGCGCAGCTTCCCGATGCCGATGCCTACCTCATCGTCGTCCCCTACTACAACAAGCCCAACCAGACGGGCCTGTACGAGTACTACAAGGCCGTGGCCGGCAGCACCGACAAACCCATTGTCATCTATAATGTGCCCGGGCGCACGGGCGCGAACATCACGGCCGAGACCACGCTCCGCCTGGCGGAGGATGTCCCGAACATCGTCGCCGTGAAGGAAGCTTCCAGCAACTACAAGCAGATAAGCGAGATCATCCGCTGCAAACCCGCCGGGTTCAGCGTGCTGTCCGGCAATGACGACGAGACGCTGTCGCTGATGGCGACGGGCGCCGACGGCGTCGTCTCCGTCGCCTCCAACGTCGCCCCGCGCGAGATGGTGGCGCTCGTGGAAGCCCTGCAGGAAGACGACATGGTCAAGGCCCGCGCCTATCACCACCTGCTGTCGCCCCTGTTCAAGGCCTGTTTCGTGGAGCCGAACCCCATCCCCGGCAAGTATGCCATGGCCCGCCTGGGCCTGATGAGAAACGAGCTCCGCCTCCCGCTCGTCCCGGCCTCCCCCAAGACCGAAGAATTGATTGCCAAGACACTCGACGAATTATGGAAATAACCCTCGAACGTTTCAACGAAGTCATCGAAGGCCTGGAAAAAGGCGAAATCCGCGTCGCGGAAAAGAAGGACGGCCAGTGGGTCGTCAACAAGTGGGTGAAGGAAGTGATCCTCGCCGGTTTCAAGCTCGGCGCGGTCACCGACATGTCGCAGGGCCAGTTCCCGTTCTTCGACAAGGCCACCTTCCCGGTGCGGCCGTTCAAGGCCGAGGACGGCGTGCGGATCGTTCCGGGCGGAACCAGCATCCGCCGCGGCGCCTACCTCGCCCCCGGCTCCATCGTCATGCCCCCGGCCTATGTCAATGTGGGCGCGTATGTGGGGGAAGGCACGATGGTCGATTCCCACGTGACCATCGGCTCCTGCGCGCAGGTGGGGAAGCACATCCACATCAGCGCATCGACCCAGATCGGCGGCGTGCTC
>ONJB01000047.1 GCA_900318015.1 uncultured Bacteroidales bacterium
CTCAATGAACTGGAGCTTGATCAGTTCCAGCTTGCGGGCGACGCTCTTGTCGATGATCGCGTCGTCGATGTCGAAGACGAACCCGCCGATCAGGTCCGGATCCACCACGACCTCGATGTCGGCCTCGTCTCCCGTGCGCTCCTTGACGAGGGCCTTGAGCCGCGTCACGAGCTCCTCCGGGGGCGGAACGGCCACCTTCAGGCACGCTTTCCGGAACCCAAGGCTCCGACGGTAACGATCCTTGAAATCCAACAGGATCATCCGGAAGGCGCCGATCCGGCCGTTCTCGATCAGCAGGTCCACAAAACGCGCAAGCTCCGGTGCCATCGGCTCGCCAAGGGCCGCCTGGAGCAGCTCCCGCTTCTTCGCGTCGGACACCACGTCCTTCGCGGCCATCATCCGGGACAGGTCGGGCACCTCGCCGAGGACATGGGCCAGCTTCTCCGCCTGCTTGCAGACGGAGTCGCCGTTCCCGGTCTCCCGGACGTATTTCACCAGGGCGTCGGCGTACCTGGTCCGGATGATGCTGTCGTTCACGACTGGGCTTGTTCGCGGACGGTCTCCTCGACCATCCTGTCAATGTATTCCCGCTGTTCCTTGTCTTCGGAGAGCTCCTTGCGGAGGATCTTCTCGGCGATGGATACGGAGAGCACGGCGACTTCCTTGCGGACGTCGCGCAGGGCGGCTTCCTTCTCGGCCTCGATCTCGGTGCGGGCGTCGGCCAGGATCTTGGCGGCTTCCTCGCGGGCCTGCTCCTTCGCATCCGCAATCAGTTTGTTGCGGGTGTCGGCCGCCTCCCGGAGGATCTGCGCCTGCTCCTTGCGGGCGTCCTCGAGCATCTGGGCGTGCTCCGCCAGCATGCCGGCCATCTGCGCCTCGACCTGGTGGGCGTCCTTCAGCGACTGCTCGATGGTGGCGTTCCGCTTCTCGACCATATCGGTAATGATCGGGAACCCGAACTTCCACAACAGGAAGAACAGGAGGCCGAAGATGACGACCATCCAGAACAGGAGGCCGGCGTCGGGCGTAATCAGTTGCATCGGTTAACGGAAAACGACCAACAGACAGACGATGATGGCGAACAGGGCCGCGCCCTCGATCATACCGGCGGCGATGATCATGGTCGTCCGCATGTTGCCCGCGCTTTCGGGCTGGCGGGCGATGGACTCCATGGTGCTCTTACCGATCTTGCCGATGCCATAGGCACCGGCAAACGCCGCAAGGGCCGCGCCGACGGCGGCTCCGACCTTTCCAAGGACCGCTCCGGCGGCCGCCTGAAGAATCATGGTAACAAGTAACATAGTCTTTATGGTTTTAAATGTTTATTCTCCATGGGCCCTGGCGAGCCCGATATAAATCGATGACAGGGTCGTGAACACGTACGCCTGGATGAACGCCACCAGACACTCCAGGGCATCCAGGAATAGCCCGAACAGCACCGACACGACGCTCATGGACCCGGTCAGGACCGGTCCGTATTTGGCCATGATGAAGATGACGCAGACGACGCTCAGGATCATGATATGGCCGGCGAGCATGTTGGCGAAGAGTCGGATGGTCAGGGACACCGGTTTCATCAGGGCGCTGAAGACCTCGATGACCGGCATGATGGGCTTCAGGAACAACGGGACGTCCGGATTGAAAATTTCCTTGTAATAGTGCCGGGTTCCGGTCAGGTTCACCGTGAAGAAGGTGCACAGGGCCAGCACCAGGGTGATGGCGATGTTGCCCGTCAGGTTCGCCCCGCCCGGAAAGAACGGCAGGATGCCCATGAAATTGTTCAGCAGGATGAACAGGAAGGCCATGCACAGGTAGGGGGAATACTTGCGGTAATCTTCCTCGCCGATGTTCTCGCGGGCCATGTCGTGGACCATCATCACGAGCGGTTCCACCAGGGCAGCAATACCCGTCGGCGCCTCATTCAGCACGTCGTGTTTCTTATACCACCGGGCTGTGCAAAGGATGATGACAAGCAGCAGGAGGCTGGATATCATCAGCGAGAGCACGTTCTTGGTAATGGATATGTCGAAGGGGCGCTTCCCGCTGTCTACCTCCACGATCTTCCCCTTTTCCGGGTCGATCACCAGGCCTTCATAGGATTCCCCGTGCTCCAAATGCTTGGACGAGAACACATGCCAGCCTGTGGAACTATGCACGATGACCGGCAAATGCAGGACCACGTGCTTGTCACCCCAGGTGAGGATATGCCACTCGTATTCATCGCCGATATGCTCGAAGATAATTCCGGCGACGTCCACTTCCTCTTCCTGCTGAGATTCCTTCGCTTCGCTCGGAATGACAGGGTCCGTGTCATTCCGAACCTGCGCAGCAGGTGAAGGAATCTGCCAGAAGAGCAGCAGCGATATGAGCAGGCTCCAGATCATACTTCCACGCAAACGTCCACTTGATTGTCACGCACTTCCACGAAGCCTTCGCGGATGGGAAGCCGGGATTCCTTACCCTCGGAAACGTACACGATCTCGCCCTTCTCCAGGGAAGAGATGATGGGCGCGTGGTTCTTCAGGACCATGAACGGGCCGACGGTCCCCGGCAGCGTCACGGAGGACACCGCCTGCTCCACGAGCGTCCGCTCGGGCGATACGATATGTAAAGAAATCACATCTGTCATTCTTTCTTGTTTTAGATGGCCGATCAGGTCGGCCATGACGAAACCGTCATTCCCGGCTTGACCGGGAATCTATTCCTTGGCCGCCGCCAGCAGTTTCTCACCCTTGGCGATCGCGTCCTCGATCGTGCCCACGTTCAGGAAAGCCTGCTCCGGGAGGTAGTCCACCTCGCCGTCCAGGATCATGTTGAAGCCGCGGATGGTGTCCTCGATGGAGACCATCACGCCCGGGACGCCGGTGAACTGGCCGGCAACATGGAACGGCTGCGACAGGAAGCGCTGGACGCGGCGGGCGCGGTTGACCGTGGTCTTGTCCTCATCCGAGAGTTCGTCCATGCCGAGGATGGCGATGATGTCCTGGAGTTCCTGGTTGCGCTGGAGGATCTGCTTCACGCGCTGGGCCGTGTTGTAATGGGCCTCGCCCACGATGTTCGGATCCAGGATGCGGGAGGTGGATTCCAGCGGGTCCACGGCCGGGTAGATACCGAGGGCCGTGATCTTACGGCTCAAGACCGTCGTGGCATCCAGATGCGAGAAGGTGGTCGCCGGGGCCGGGTCCGTGAGGTCATCGGCAGGGACATAAACCGCTTGCACCGAAGTGATGGAACCATTTTTGGTGGAGGTGATGCGCTCCTGCATCTGACCCATTTCCGTGGCGAGCGTAGGCTGGTAGCCCACGGCGGACGGCATCCGGCCGAGCAGGGCGGACACCTCGGAGCCCGCCTGGGTGAAACGGAAGATGTTGTCGATGAAGAAGAGGATGTCGCGGGGGCCTTCGCCAGTGTCGCTGTCGCGGAAGGATTCCGCGAGCGTCAGGCCGCTCAGGGCCACGCTGGAACGGGCGCCCGGGGGTTCATTCATCTGGCCGAACACCATGGACACCTGGGACTTCTTGAGTTCCTCCTTGTCCACGAGGGAAAGGTCCCATTTGCCTTCCTCCATCGCCTTGTTGAAGGCCTCGCCATAACGGATGACGTTGGATTCGATCATCTCGCGAAGGAGGTCGTTGCCCTCGCGGGTACGTTCGCCCACGCCGGCGAAGATGGAGAAGCCGTTATGGGCCTTCGCGATGTTGTTGATGAGTTCCTTGATGAGGACGGTCTTGCCCACGCCAGCGCCGCCGAACAGGCCGATCTTGCCGCCCTTGAGGTAAGGCTCCAGCAGGTCGATGACCTTGATGCCCGTGAACAGGACTTCCTGCGAGGTGGTGAGGTCTTCGAATTTCGGGGGTTCACGGTGGATCGGGAGGGCTTCCGAGCGGGAGAGGGTGTCCAGGCCGTCGATGGTTTCGCCGACGACGTTCATCACGCGGCCGCGGATCTGCGCGCCGACCGGCATCGCGATGGGCTGGCCCGTGGGGACTGCCGCCATCCCGCGGCTCAGGCCGTCGGTGGAGTCCATCGCCACGCAGCGGACGGTGTCCTCGCCGATGTGCTGCTGCACCTCCACGACGAGCGTCCGACCGTTTTCCCGCTTGATTTCCAGCGCTTCATGGATGCGGGGCAGTTCCCCGTCCTCGACGCTGAAATGCACATCCACCACCGGTCCCACGACCTGAGTGATAATTCCTGTTCCGTTTGCCATGCGGTTCGTGTTTTGTCTATCCACAAATATAGCGATTTTATTTCAGATACTGGCGGAAAAACGCCCACATTTCCTCACAGGTGTCCATATCGGCGAGGTGCCAGCTGTGTTTGGCGCCCTGCACTTCGTACAGCCGGACCTCGATGCCGTCGTCCCCGCCCAGGTAGCGGTGCAGGACGACGGGATGCTCGCCCTTCTGGGGCAACGCCGTCGTCTCCTCGTGCGTGCAGCGGGCCTGCGCGGCCCAGTACCCCACGGCGGCGGGCACGGCGATGTACGCGCCCCAGCCGCCCGTGTCCGTGGGATCGCCTTCCCACATGGAAGTCTTGTCGGCCGTACCATGGACTTCCATCAGCGGAACGGGCTTCTTCGCCTTCCATTCCTTGTAGGCCCACTGCATCGTCAGGCCGGCGATGGTGGCGTAGGCCCGGAACAGGTCCGGATACTTGTAGGCCATGAAATAGGTCATCTCTCCCCCATTGGACATGCCGGACATGAAGACATTGTCCTTGCCGATGTGATGCGTCTTGCGGAGATGCCTGACCAGGGCCTTCACGAAGCCCACGTCATCCCGCTCCAAGCCCTGCTGGACGTCGTACCCCACGTTCCAGCCGGTCTTTCCTTTCGCGTCCTTCTCGCCCTGCGGATAGCATACGGCGAAGCTTTCGCGCTCAGCGACTTCCAGCATCGACGGGCAGTAGCCCTCGGCGTTGCCGCCGTAGCCGTGAAGGACCAGGACCAGCGGCGTGGCCGGACCGGCCCCTTCCGGGACATAGAGCCAATACGTCCGGACTTCACCCTTGTACCTCATCGTGTAACGGACGGTCTCCGCCGCGTCTGCCAGGAAACAGAGAAGCGCGGCCAGCGCCGCCAGAAGAATCTTTTTCATAGTTTTCTTGCTTGTTTATCTCCCACCGGCCGGCAGATGCTCCAGCCAGTACTTGAGCATGGTCCGATACAGGTGCATCGTAGTATTCTCGCGCTCGCTGATGCCATGGGTCCGCATCGGGTAGGACATCATCGAGAACATCTTGCCCTGCCTGACCAGCTCGTTCACGAGCATCTCGAGGCTCTGGTAATGGACGTTGTCATCCCCGGTCCCATGAATCAGGAGCAGGTCGCCCCGGAGTCCGGCGGCATGGGTGATCGGAGAACCTTCCCGATACCCATCCGGATTCGTGGAGGGAAGGCCCATGTAGCGCTCCTGGTAGATGGAATCGTACAGGCGCTGCGAATAGACGCCGGCGACGGCGATGCCCACGGAATAGATGTCCGGATGCTCGAACATCAAGTGGGCGGTCGAGGAACCGCCGCCGCTCCAGCCCCAGACGCCGACGCGTTCCGGGTCCATGAAGGGGAACATTTCCTCCGCCAGGCGGACGGCCTTCGCATGGTCGGCCATGGCGAGGATGCCCACTTTCCCGTAGATGCACTTGCGCCATTCCCGCCCCTTGGGGTTGTTGGTCCCCCGCGGGTCGATGCTCGCGATGATGTAGCCCTGCTGGGCCAGGAGCTGGTTCCAATAGTCGCCGGACCAGGAATCCTGCACGGTGGAGGAAGCCGGTTCTCCATAGATGTGGAAAATCACGGGGTATTTCTTCGCCGGGTCGAAATCCCGGGGCTTGATCATCCAGCCGTCCAGCACAGCTTCCCCGATGTCCACCTGGAAGTATTCCCGGGTCCGGAAGCCATAGGAATCGTACACGGCCTTGAGCGCGGCATTGTCTTCCAGGCGGCGGACCGTCTTGTGGTCCGGCAGGGAGACCATCTCATACACCCGCGGTGTCTCGTGGTTGCTGAAACTGCACAGGGCATACTTCGCGCCGGGGGAGATGTTGTAGGAGTAGGTTCCGGTAAACCCCTGGGGCGTCACGCGCTCCGCGGCGCCTTTCCCGTCCAACCGGCTGCGGTAGAGATACTGCTCCACGGCGCTTTCCGGAGAGGCCATGTAATAGACATAACCGCCCTTGGGATCGATCCGGAGGACGTTGATGACATCGAAGTCGCCTTTCGTGACCAGCGTCTCCTTCTTTCCGTCCCGGGTCACCCGGTACAGGTGGCGCCAGCCGTCCTTCTCGCTGGTCCAGGTGAAATACTTGTTCCCATCCAGCCAGACGATGTTGTCATGGACATTCAGGAACGCCTCGTCGTGATCCTCATAGAAAGGCGTCAGTTCCAGCGTGTTCACGTTGCCGTAGTACACCGTGTTCGTGTTCTGGAGGCGGTTCAGCTGCTGGATCATCACCTCGTCGGTGCCGGGGACGAACTCCATCCGGGCGATGTAGTTCTCCCGCGGGTCGCCCGGGACGGGGAACCACCCGGTCCGGGCGGTCTCCACGTCCACGACCCCCACCTTGACGGCCGAGTTCGTGGTTCCGGCCTTCGGATACGGCAGGGGGATGGTGAAGGAATAGAGCGAGTCGATGTTGTCGATCATCAGGAACGTGCCCGTGCCGCCGGTGTCGGAGTGCCAGTAAGCGATCTTCTTGCCGTCCGGACTCCAGCGCCAGCCGTCGTAGCAGCTGAGTTCCTCCTCGTACACCCAGTCGAAATTGCCGTTGACCATGACGTCGCCGCCGTCGAAGGTCAACTGGCGGCGTTCGCCGGTGGCCACGTCTTCGACATACAGGTTGTTGAAATAGACATAGGCGAACCGGTCGCCGGCCGGTGAAAGTTTCCCGTACATCATCCGGGAGGGCTCGAGCCCTTTCCCGAGCTGGCGGACAGTGCCGGCAGCGACGTCCAGGAGCCAGTAGTCGCCGCGGGTGTTCCGGCGCCAGACCCGGCGGGAATTCGTATAGATGACGAGCTTGGTCTTGTCCTCGGACCAGGTATAGTCCTCCACGCGGAGCGGGCGGGCGGCCCCTTCCGGAACGAAGGCGGCCTGCGGGACGATGACGGTTTCCGCCAGGGTGGCGGCATCGACCCGAACCAGTCCCTTCTCCGTCAAGGCGGAATAGGAGCGGCCGTCTTCCATCCAGGTCGGCTGGGGAACGCCCCGGGCCCGGAAGGTGCCTTTCACGTAGATATCCTCGAGGGTCAGCTCGGGCTGGGCCTGTAAAGACAGGGCCGCCGTCAGGAGGACGGCGGCGCAGAGGGTGTATTTCAGGATCCTGTCCATGACCGTGAATTATTGCTCGGCCAGGTGCTTTTCCCAGGCCCAGGCGGCGGCGAGGGTTTCCTCGACGGTCCGGGTGGCTTTCCAGCCCATTTCCGTATTGGCCAGGGTCGGATCCGCCCAGATGGCCATGACATCGCCGGGGCGGCGCGGGGCGAACTTGTGCGGGACGGGCACACCGTTCACCTTCTCGAACGCAAAGACCAGCTCCAGCACGGAAACCGGCCGGCCGGTACCGATATTGAAGACCTCGCAGTCCTCCTTCATCTTTCCTTCGATCATCCGGGTGACGGCGTACACATGGGCCTTCGCCAGGTCCACGATATCGATGTAGTCGCGGAGGCAGGTGCCGTCCGGGGTGGGATAGTCGTTGCCGAAGATGCTGAGGCATTCGCGCTTTCCGATGGCGGTCTGGGTGATGAACGGGACCAGGTTGTTCGGAATGCCGCGCGGGAGTTCGCCGATGAGGGCGCTCGGGTGCGCGCCGATGGGGTTGAAATAGCGGAGAAGGATGCCCTTGACGGCGCCGCCGTTGGCCTTCACCGTATCGCGGAGGATGTCCTCGCACATCGTCTTGGTGTTGCCGTACGGCGACATCGCCGGCTTACGCGGGGTCTTTTCCGTAACGGGAACGACCTCCGGCTCGCCGTATACGGTGGCGGAAGAGGAGAACAGCACGTTGCAGCCACCCTTGTCCTGGGCGGCCTGGAGCACGTTCATAAAGCTCAGGAGGTTGTTCTGATAGTACATCAACGGCTTCGCGACGGACTCGCCCACGGCCTTGAAGGCGGCGAAATGGATGACCGCGTCGATGGGATAGTCGGCAAAGATCTTCTTCACGGCCTCCGCATCGCAGAAGTCCATCTCCACCAGCGGGATATCGTCCCGGCCGGTAATCTTCTTCACGCCCTCGAAGCAAGTCAGGTCACAGTTGGAGAAATTGTCGGCGACCACCACGTCGTAGCCCGCCTCGATGAGTTCCACGGTGACGTGGCTCCCGATAAACCCCGCCCCGCCGGACACAAGCACTGTCTTTTTCATATCGTATAGAATAGCAAGTAACAAAGATACGAAAAAAAACTATCTTTGCAGTATGCGTACATGGATGATTCTAGGCATGCTCATCGGGGGGTGCCTCGGGCTGCAGGCGCAGACGCTGCAGCAGAAAGTGGACCAGGCCGTTACCCGGGAACCGCTCAAGGGAGCCGTCGTGGGCGTGATGGTACAGGACGCCGCCGGGCATGTGCTGGCAAGCCGGGAGGCCGGCCGCCGGATGGTGCCGGCGTCCAACCTCAAACTCGTCACCACGGGGACGGCGCTGCACGCCCTCGGACCGGATTTCCGGTTCGAGACCGGCATCGGCTACACCGGTACCGTGGAGGACGGCACCCTGCATGGGGACGTGTACATCATCGGCGGGGGCGACCCGACCATCGGCGTCACGGATACCGTCGCCGTGAAGCCGGACGCCCTGTTCTGGCGTTGGAAGTCCCTGCTCAAGGACGCCGGAATCAGCCGCATCGACGGACGCATCATCGGTGACGGACGGGCCTACGAGGGCCATCTGGAGAATACGACCTGGGGCTACGACGATACGGGCACCTACTACGGAGCGGGCTGCAACGCGCTCAGCTACTATGAAAACGCGATCGACTATCTCGTCTCGGCAGGGGCCGCCGACGAGCCGGTCAAGGTGACCCAGCGCTTCCCCGACACGCCCTGGATGCACTTCAGCAACCGGACATGGACCGCGCCCAAGGGCACCGGCAACAGCCTGTACCTGTACACCACGGACCTGGCTCCCTATGCGGAGATGCGCGGCACTTATGCCATTGACCGCAAGCCCAAGGTGGAACACTTCGCGAACAAGTACGGCGCCCTCACCTGCGCCTACTATTTCTGGCAGAACCTGCGCGACACGGGCTGGGACATCTCCGGCGGCTATGCCGACATCGACCGCGGCGGCTACGTCCGGGGCGCGGACTTCGTCCCGGCGTACAAGGCCGGCACCCCGCAGGTGCTCGGCCAGTCCGCCTCCCCCGTCCTCGCCAAGATCGTCCGGCAGACGAACGTCCTCAGTGACAACTTCTACGCGGAAGCCCTCTTCCGCCAGATGGGCGAGAAGGCTTCCGGCAACGCCGTGTACGACAGCTGCCGGGTGGCGGTGTACGACGTGCTCGAGGGATTGATGGAAAGCGACCCGGCCGGCATCCGTATCGAAGACGGCAGCGGCCTGTCGCGCCTGAACACCGCCTCCCCCGCCTTTCTGGTCTCGTTCCTGCGGTCGATGACCCGCTCCCGTGGCTTCGACGCCTTCCTTGCCAGCCTCCCGCAGCCGGGAGAAGGCACGCTGAACACGCTCCTGCCCAAGCTCACTCCCGCCCAGAAAGCCCGCATCCGCGTCAAGAGCGGCTCCATGGACGGAGTCCTCTGCTACAGCGGCTACATCCTGGACGAGCAGGGCAAGCCCGCCCGCATCTTCTCCCTGATGGTGAACGGGGCCACCGCAAAAACGGCCGCCCTGCGCGAAACGCTGGGCGGCCTGATCGAAGCAATGCTGTAAGGCGCTGATGCCCCAAAACGACGAAAGGTGTCCGGAGAGTCTCCGGACACCTTTTTCATATGGGTGTGTGATTCGGCTTATTCGCCGAGACCCTTCTTCACGGCCTCGCTGAGCTGGTCGTAGAGGGCGTCGGTCTTCTCGAGGAGTTCCTTGCGGATGCCGTCGTAGTAGGCCTTCTTGTTGCCTTCCGGCTTGCCCAGCTTGTCGCGGAGCTCGTTGAAGAGATCCACGGCGCCGTCGATGAGGTTCGCCACCTCGTCGGCGTTCTTGCCCGGATGGACGGAGAGGAACAGCGCGCAGTCGTCCACGAATGCACCGATCACATCCTTGTCCGAAATATACTCGAACTGTCCGAGCTCCTCCTTCCATTCCATCCGGTGGATATCCCAGTTCCGCCCCTTGGCGGCGCTTTCCAGCTTCTGGGCGATGATCACCTTTTCACCGTCCGTACGGACGTTGATCATGCCATAGACCGTCACCACGCGCTCTTTCTTCTTCTGTTCGGAGAGGTCCAGGTCCTTCAGTTCCAGGAACTCCTTGCCAGAGCGGGCAAGCTCGGTGGAGAAGATGAGGGAGCGCTTGCCGCGGCTGTATTTGCCGATGGTGCCGAGCGTGTCGGGACGCGGGTGGCAATGCGGTTCCTCGTCACCGCTGGAAATGATCGTGGCGATCGGGTTCATGACCTGCAGGAACTCGCTGGAGAAATCGGCACTGCCGTGGTGGCAGGATTTGGCGATGTCCACTTCCAGGGACTTCCGGGCCGCGAGGACCGCTTCCTGGATTTTCGCTTCCTTTTCCGCTTTTTCCCCGGCGGTAAGCTTCTTGTTCTCCAATTCCTTCTTGAGGGCCGCGATGTCGATGCCGGAATAGGCCTTGATCAGGTGGTATTCCGATTCCGTGTTCAGGTCGCCGCCCGCCAGGAGCCGGAGATGGCCGATGGTAAGCTTGACGATGACCGAATGGCCGTTCTTCGTCTTTCCCGTGTCACCGAAAGACGGCAGGGCGGCCTTTCCGTTGATCTCCTCCGCCACAGGGCCCATGATCTCCATGGTCACCCCGTTCTTGTCATAGAGCGGCTCCGATCCCCTCCGGACCCCGATCTTGGGGGCGTCCGTCTTCTTGAGCATATTGATGTACGTGCCGGCCTTCACGTTCTTGATCCGCTCCTGGTAATCGGCATCCGTTTCACACAGGTCGGTGACATACGTCTTGCCGTTGTACTTGATATCCGTACCCAGCGCGGCGCCGGCCCCTTCGATCATTCCGTTGTGATAGACCTTCTTGATCTTGATCTGCGGCTTCTCCTCCTTCGTCTTGGCGAAGATGGTGCCGAACCCCAGGTAGTGGTCCGTGTCGGAATGCGAGATGACCACCGTGAACGGCGGGGCGGAATTCTGGGGCGAACGCAGGTTGAAACGCCATTTCAGGAAGCGGTACATGTTGTCCGACTTGCCGGCGTCGATCAGGAAATGCTTGTCGTCCGGAGTGACGATGTGGCATCCGTCCCCCTGGCCGACGTCAATGAAATTGATCTCGAGCGGACGCTCGAACTGCATCTCGGAACGCTTGATCCAGCCGTCCTTGTTCCGGCAATGGACCCTGATATACTCCTCCGTCTTCTTTCCGCTGGTAACCGTCTTGGTCACATAGTGGTCGTCTTCAATCATGGGAGACATGAAGTCACCGAAGAGCAGTTCCTTCAGGAAGGTGAACTTGGTCTTGCCCGTCTTGGGGTCGGTCACCAAGTCCTGGAGCTTGACCGACGGATAGGTGGCGTACCCCACCTTTTTGATATTACCAGCCATGTTTGTAAAAAATTTAATTACACACCTTCCCAAAGGTAAGAAAAATAATTGGAATTCACCACATTCCCTTTTATTTCATTTCCTTCAGGATTTCGGCGATGGCCGCCTCCAGCTGAGGATCCTTGCCTTCGAGGCGGTCCTTGAAGGTGTTCTTGACATAGATGTCGGGCTTGACGCCGGTGTTTTCCAGGTCGGAACCGTCGATGACGCTGTAGCAGCCCCAGGCCGGCATGCGGCAGGTGGAGCCGTCCAGCAGGCGGACGGACGAGGTGAAGATGATCCAGCGGTAGGTTTCCGTGCCCACGAGTTTCGCGATGCCCAGGGTCTTGATGCCGTTGGAGGTCACCTCGGCGTCGGAAAGGCTGTGCTCATTGACGAGGACGACGATGGGACGGTCGCCCGGGGTGACATTGGGATGGCTCGTCCGCGGGAAGTCGCGGTAGGCCCATTCGAAATGGGACTGGCCGCGGAGGAAGTCGATGACCTCCTTGTGGACATTGCCGCCGTTGTTGTACCGCAGGTCCAGGATGAGCGCGTCCTTGTCGAACACTTCCGTATGCATCTTGAGCAGGAAGGACTCCAGGTCCTCCGCGCCCATCGCCCGCATGTGGATGTAGCCGACCTTCCCGCCGGTCTTGGCCGCGACCATGTCGGCGCGCTGCTCCTCCCATTCCTTGTAAGCGAGCGTCTTGAGCGCCGCGGAAGTGGTGGTATGGACCTTGGTGTCGAACTCCTTGCCGCCGCGGCTGAACGTGAGTTTCAGCTCGTCCATGGGCACCGCGCCGGAGAAGTATTTCTCGCGGTTCACGGCCTTGTTCACCCGCACGCCGTTCACGGCGACCAGTTCGTCGCCTTTCTTTACGTCGATCCCGAACCGGTCGGCCGGGGAATCCGCCAGGATGCCGGCGACCTTGTACGGGGCGGCCTTGTCAAAGAGGATGCCGGTCCCATAGGTGCGGGTGCGGGTCTCCATCTTTTCCTCGGCGCCGTTGGAGGAGAAGCCCAGGTGCGAAGAGTTCAGTTCGCCCAGGAGGTCGGCGAGGAGCGTCCGGAGGTTCGCGCGCGTCCGGACGTAAGGAAGGAGCGAGGCATAGTAGTCCCGGACCGCCGGCCAGTCGGCGCCGTGGAAATGCACGTCGTAGTAATTCTGCTCCAGCACAGCCCAGGTCTCATAGAACATCTGCCGGAACTCGTCGTCCAGGACCGCCTCCACGTCCTTCTTGACCTCGGTCTTGGCGGCGGACCCGGCCGCCGGATCGACTTTGTAGATGGCGCCGCCCGACAGGCAGTACAGCGCATCCTTGCTATGGAAGAAAGAGCCGCCGCGGAGGTCCTTGACCGCCTTCGGCTTCGCTTCCGGATCGGAAATCTCCAGGGAGAAGACGCCGGGGGCGCCCGCGCCCATCGACGAATACAGGAGATAGTCCTTGCCCTTGGCGGAGAAGATGTACGGATTCCCCTGGGCGCCTTCGCGCTCCACGCGGATCAACCGCTCGTGGATATCCTTGAAGTCGATGACCACGGTCGAATCCTTCTTCGGCTTGTCCTTCTTGTCCTTGAACAGGTCCTCCACGTTCTCGGACTTGAAAGGCGTGTCATATTTCCGGAGCGGGAGCTTGTACAGGGCGGGACGGGCTCCGCGAGGGAACGAGGAGGCCGTCGGATTCGCCAGCAGGTACATATATTTTCCGTCGGGCGAGAATACGGGGTTCCGTTCGACCGAAGCGGAACGGGTGAAGTTCCGCAGGCTTCCGTCCTTGAGATTATACAGGAAAATGTCGCTCTCGAACCGGTACATGGCATCGAAGGCCAGCCAGGTGCCATCCTGGGAGAAGGCAAGATTGTACCCCTCGAAGGACCAGAATTCGGCCTCGGCCACCCGGGTTGTCGTGCCGGCTTTCATGTCGTGCAGCATCACGGAGCGGCTTCCGTCGATGAAGGCGAGCTTTTCCCGTTTCGGGTCAGCCTGCAGGCTGTTGGAGTTGTTCTCCGTCAGGAAGACCGGCGATTCGCCGGCGCTTCCGTCGGCCGCGATCCGGAAGAGGTTGGTCCAACCCCGGTCCGTCCGCGTATAGTAGATGGTCTTGCTGTCATGGGCCCAGACCACCTCGTCCACCCGCTCGTCCGTGGGGGTATCCAGCTTCCGGAGGTACTTGCATTTCGTATCGGAGACATACAGGCCGCCGCGGATGACCAGCGCGAACTTCTTCCCGTCCGGGGAAACGTCCGCCGCGGAGGGCGTCTGTCCTTCGAAGGCGCGACGGACCTCCACGCGGCCGGAAGCGATCTGGATCTGCGGGACCGACACCTTCGCGGTGGCCGGATCCAGGACATGGATCTCATAGTCCTTCAGGAACACGATGGCCGAGCCCCCGAACGCGATGGACGGATACTGGACGGACTTGTCGAAGGACGTGAGCTGCTGCGGTTTTCCGCCCTTGACGTATCGGACGATGTTGGACTCCTTGTTCAGCTCGTCGCTGACGTAGTAGATGTTGCCCTCCTTGTCGGCCATGGGCCACTGGTCCTTGCCGATGTAGTCGGTCAGCTCCGTGTAGACCTTGGTACGGGGATTCCAGCTCTTGATGTTGGGGTTGTGGTCGCCCACATAGCGTTTCCGGGTGGGGAAACTGATGCTCTCCATCGACTCGTTGAAGAGGAATTCGCCCGTCTTGGGATTCTCGGCGAGATTGACCACCGTGTTGAAATAGCCGTCGAACATGCGCTGTGGGGTGCCGCCCGCGACGGCCACCTGGAAGGTGGTCTTGCGGGCGCTTTCGCGCGTGGACTCGAAATAGATCCGGTCTGACTTGGGCGACCAGCCCACCGGCACGTCCGGCGCTTCGTGGAAGGTCAGCTGGACGGCCTGTCCGCCGGCGACGGGGACGACATAGACGTCGTTGTTGCCCTGGATGTCGGAACTGAAGGCCAGCCATTTCCCGTCCGGGGAGACGAGCGGGGAATCCTGCACCCCCGGCATCGTGATGACGGCCGTGGCCTGTCCGCCCCCGACGGGGACGGAATAGATGTCGCCGTCATAGCTGAAATAGATCTGCTTCCCGTCCGGGGACAGCGACGGGTGGGACGCGAAACGGATGTTGTCGGCCAGGGAGGCGGCGGAGGCGGCCACCCAAACGGCGGCCAGCAGGAGGAGCTTCTTCATATCTGTCTGATTGTAACAATACAAAGATAGCTTTATTTCTTATCTTTGCCCCATGGAGTGGGAAGGAAAACGATATCATGCCGTCAAGGAACCGGGGCAGAAACTGGTCGTAGACGCGGGATTCACGTGCCCGCACGGCCGGTGCACGTTCTGTGACAACGCCGCGTTCCATCCCGCTTACAGCTCTCCGCAGAAAGGCATCACGCAGCAGATTGACGAAGGGATCGCCTTCCATGCGGCCCGGGGAAAGTCGAACGGGCCCTATCTCGCCTACTTCCAATCCTTTTCCAATACGTTTGCTCCGGTGGAACGGCTCCGGGAAGTGTACGCGGAGGCCTTGGCGCATCCGGCCGTATCGGGCCTTGTCATCGGCACCCGGCCGGACTGCGTGGACGCGGAGAAACTGGATTTCATCGCTTCTTTCGGGTGCGCCCGGATGGAATATGGGATCGAGTCATGCCGGGATGAAACCTTGCTTCGCGTGCATCGCGGGCATGATTTTGCCTGCGCAGAACGGGCCGTGCGGGAAACCGCCGCCCGCGGGATCCCGGTCTGCGGGCACTTCATCCTGGGCCTGCCGGGTGAAACACGGGAAACGCTGCTGGAAGACGTGTCCCGCATCAATACCCTCCCTCTGGACAGCGTCAAGTTCCATCAACTGCAGATCCTGAAAGGGACGCCGATGGCCGATGAGTTCGCCGCCCGGCCGAAGGATTTCGTCCGCTGGACGCTGGACGAGTACATCGACCTTTTGGCCGATCTCCTGGAGCGCCTGCGCCCGGACATCGCCGTGGGCCGGCTCGCCGCGAGCGTCCCGCCCCGCTTTCTTGCCGTACCCGGCTGGGGCGTGCGCGCATCGGACTTGCACCAACTCCTGGAGCGGCGCTTATCGGAAAGGAACGGCTGGCAGGGAAAAAGCTACTGCAGCGGCCACCAGTCGGGCTTGGAATAGTCGTACGCCCGTCTTTCCGCTTCCCAGGCGGTGGATACATACACCGTATCCGCCCGGTCAATGTACAGGCGGCCTTCCAGATGGTCGCACTCATGCTGGAAGATGACGGCGGTGTAGCCATGGACCGTATCCTTCTGCGGCTTGAGCGTCTCGGGGTGGACATACGAGACGATGACGTCCGTGTAACGCGGGACGAGGCCGCGCATGGGCGGGACGGACAGGCAGCCTTCCGGCCCCTTGCCGATGCTTCCGAAAAGACTGTCGATGCGGACGTTCAGGTAGCACTCGAACGGACCGCCCTCCTTGTCCAGCCGCTGCAGCCAGATGATGCGCTTGCCGATGCCAACCTGCGGCCCGGCAATGCCCACGCCGTCGTGCTGCGGGGCGCGCACGGTGGCCAGCATCTTGGCCATCAGGGTCTGCAGGTCCTTGGACTTGAGCTCGGCCTTGGTGAAATCCACGCATGGGGTGCGGAGGATGGCGCTGTCCTCCGGCCACACGGTCACATACATTACGGAATCGGACTGGCGGATGATCAGGCGCTGCTCTTTCGTGAACGTTTTCGGGCGGTTGAAGGCCAGGAACACCGCGATCAGGATCAACAGCGGAAAGAGATACCGGTTGATCTGTTTCATCGTCATTTTCATCGGAACAGGGATTTTACGAGGGCGGGGATGTCGGCCACTTTCACGACCTCGATGCCCTCGGGCTTGCGGTCGAAGCGGGTGTAGGAGGAGACGAAGATGCGCTTGAAGCCCAGGCGGGCGGCCTCCACGGCGCGGCGTTCGGCCTGGGAAACCGGCCGGATCTCGCCGCTCAGGCCCACCTCTCCGGCGAAACACACGTCGCTGGGGATGGCGTAGTCGAAGTTGGAGGAAAGGACGGCCACCACGACGGCGAGGTCGCAGGCCGGGTCCGTGATGCGCAGGCCGCCGGCCATGTTCAGGAACACGTCTTTCTGGCTGAGTTTGAAGCCGGCGCGGCGCTCCAGCACGGCGAGGAGCATGTTCAGGCGGCGGACGTCGAAGCCCGTCGCGCTGCGCTGCGCCGTGCCGTACACGGCCGACGAGACCAGCGCCTGCACCTCGAACATGAAGGGACGGTTGCCGTCCAGCATGGCGCTCACGGCCGTGCCGCTGAGCCCGTCCTCGTGCTGGGGGATGAGCAATTCTGAAGGATTCGCCACCTGGCGGAGGCCGGCGCCGGTCATCTCGAACACGGCGAGCTCCGCCGTGGAGCCGAAGCGGTTTTTGATGCTCCGCAGGACGCGGTAGGGGCCGCGGTTCTCGCCTTCGAACTGCAGGACCACATCCACGATGTGCTCCAGCACCTTCGGGCCCGCGATGGCGCCTTCCTTGGTGATGTGGCCGATGAGGATGACCGGGATGCCGCTGCCCTTCGCGAAGCGGAGCAGCGCGGCGGCGACCTCCTTGACCTGCGTCACGGAGCCGGCGGTGGATTCCACGTTCTGGCAGTACATCGTCTGGACGGAGTCCACGATGACGAGGTCCGGGGCCACCTCCTCCGCCTCGGCGATGATGTTGTCCATCAGCGTCTCGCTGTAGATCAGGCAGTTGGAGGCGTCACCGCCCAGGCGGTCCGCCCGCATCTTCACCTGCTTGACGCTTTCCTCGCCCGTGACGTAGAGGACTTTCAGGGACGGGCAGCTGAGGGGAATCTGAAGGGAAAGGGTGGACTTGCCGATGCCGGGTTCACCGCCCATCAGCACCAGGGAGCCCTTGACGATGCCGCCGCCGAGGAGACGGTCCACCTCGGCGCTGCCCAGGGACACGCGGTCCTCCGCGGTCGTGGACACGTCCTTCAAGGGCATCGGCTTGCGCCCTGCGCCGGGAACGGACACCGCGAGCGGCCGCTTCCCCGTCACCACTTCCTTCTCCACCATCGTATTCCACTCCCCGCAGGCGGGACACTTGCCCATCCACTTGGAGTATTCGTTGCCGCAGTTCGAGCAGAACCATACGGTCTTCGCTTTCGTCGATCCTTTCACAGCCATGATCCGTCGTCTTTCGTTCCGCTAAGATACAAAAATTTCTTCTAGCGCGGTAAACAATCGGAAACGATACGCAAAGTGGGTGATGTAATCGCAAAAGCATCAGCACGTTAGGCGAATATCACAGAGTTTCCCATGATTGCTGCAATATCGGATTTTTTCATTCATTTTTGCTGGTTTTGTCTCGTTTTTGTCCCGTTTGTATTATATTTGCATCGACAACATAAACGCCTGATACACAATACATTAACATCGGAAACGATACGAAAACAAAGGTTAGGAAATGGCAAAAACGAAAAAGGAAATCAAAGTGAAGGAACCCGTCCGGATCCGGGAGAAAGTTCTCGAGGGCGGGACAATCAGTCTCTATCTTGACATGTATTACAAGGGGAACCGCAAAAAAGAGGGGCTGAAACTCTACATCATTCCGGAGACATCTCCGGCGGCGAAGTTGCAGAACAAGAATACCCGGAAGCTTGCCGAGCAAATCAAGGCCCAGAGAATCCTCGACATCCAAAAGGATGGCCTTGTGGACTGGGAGAAACTGAAGAAATCGAGGACCACGCTTCTCTCTTGGCTGGAGGACTTCGTGACCAGTGAAGAGCAGCTGTCCCCGTCGAGTGCGAGAAGCAAGCGGAATGCGAAGGCCCGGGTCGAGGAATACTTGACCTCCATAGGGAAGCCGGATATGCTCCTTTCAGAAGTGGATAGGGACTTCTGCCGGGGATTCGTCGCCTTCCTCAGGACGTGCAAGTACAACAAGGGGAAGAAAACGTTAAGCAACACCACGGCCAGACTGCTGATGATCAGGATTGCTGCGGCCATGAACAAGGCCGTCGTTGAAGGCCTGATACCCAGCAACCCTTTCAAGTCTCTGGAAGCCAAGGAGAAACCGAAGAGGACGGCCGCCAGACGCGAGTTTCTTACGGTGGAAGAACTGAAAGTCTTAATCAAGACGCCTTGTCGGTTGGACATCGTGAAGAAGGCTTTCCTGTTCTCCTGCTTTACCGGATTGCGTTACAGCGACATGAAGTCCTTGCTCTGGAGCGAAGTCCATACGGCTGCCGACGGGAAGAGTCTTTATATCGAGCATCGTCAGGTCAAGACCAAGAATACGGTGACGATACCGCTTTCTGATGAAGCGCTCCGATGGATGCCGAAGCAGAAAGAGGGAATCGACCTGGTATTTCATGAAATGAAGATTTCGACCAGTACGCTGGGGATCATCTTGAAGGAGTGGATGAAGGACAGCAAGATAGACAAGCATATCACCTACCATTGCAGCCGCCATACGGCAGCGACGACGCTTCTCACCCTTGGTGCGAATCTCTATGTAGTGAGCAAGTTGTTGGGCCATAGAAGTATCCAGATGACCGAGGTTTACGCAAAGATCGTGGACCAGAAGAAAATCGAGACCATGAATCTTGTGAACAATCTCTTCACGAACCCCGCAAGTAAAACCGCAAACGCAATCAGATTATGAAAGTTGAAATCAAGGAAAGGGCATTGAAAGGAGGGAACAGGGGCATGTACCTGGAATACTACGAGAAGGGCTTCCGCAAAAGGGAGAATCTTCATCTGTATCTGATACCGGATAATGCCCCAAATGCCAAGGGCATCAATAAAAGGACGTATCTCAAGGCAATGGCGGTCCGGTCCGACAGGATCCTCAACCCTCCGGAGTTCGACAAAAAGCCGGCGCCGGAGGACGGAATCGACTGTACGACCACCTGGCTGGAATGGTGTGATGAATACATCCGGTATTCTGCAGGTTGCGAGAACAGCAAGTCGACAATGCACCAAAAGTACATTGTCCGACAGCGCATCAAAGAATATCTCGTTCGTATAAGCAGGACGGACATCCTCCTGAAGGATGTGACCACGGAAGTCATCGGCGGCCTGTATGACTACATGAGAAACGACTACCGGAATCCCGGCCAGATCAAGGAGCGGGAAGGACGACTGGCTGATTCTTCCCTGCGCCATTTTGGAGAGACGATCAATGCCATATTCAACAAGGCCCTCCGTGAAGGCCGGATCGGGTACAACCCGTTGCGAGGGCTGAATAAACTCGATAGATTCCACGTCCCGGACAAGCACCGTGAATACCTGACTCCGGATGAACTGAAACGATTCCTTGCGGTTGAGACGTCAACGGGGACTGAGCGGCAGATCCAGACAGCCTTCGGCTTCTCCTGCATGACAGGACTCCGGTTGGGTGACATCCGGCGTCTCAAGTGGGGCGACATCAAGCCGATGGGAGACAGATGGGCGGTGTCCATCGTCCAGCACAAGACGGGCTGTCCGGTAACGGTACCTCTGAATGAGTTGGCCCTATCCCTGTTGTCGCCTCGTCCGGAAAATGATGACGACTACGTTTTTCATCTGCCGACAATGTCGGGAAATATCACCAAGCACATTCGAAGCATCAGGGATAAGGCTGGCATAACAGGTAAGGAACTGACCTATCATTGCAGCCGCCACACGGCTGCGACACTGGCCATCTCCGCGGGTGCGGAACTCTATTCGGTAAGTAAGATCCTGGGACATCGGAACCTGGTGTCAACGCAAGTTTATGCCAAGGTGAATCTGGAGAAGAAAATGGAGGCAGTTAATCTAACCAAAGGAGTATTCGATTAGTCTAATATTGTCAATCACTCCCCGCATATAATCCCATAAACAGTATTGCCCCGGAACTACGCTCATGGATTATATAAAGAAAGGGATGGTTGGCCTTAAAAACCATGGGCAAATCATCGGAACCGGGGTCTGGCGACGTTGGTTCATCTATCACAATTTGTGTTACTGCAGCAGCTTCCGCGCCAGACTCATCCAAGCGGAAATACAACTTCTGAAGAGCATTACTTATGTATACTCCTTTTGACTGACCGTCAATCATCTTCTCAAAGTTGGCGTCTGTTTCCGAAAACGCATCCTCAATTCCAACGCTTAAATAGGCGCCAACCATATCAATGCTTTTTTCAATCGTAAACTTTGGAATGAATACGGAAACTAGCTGACTCTTCATATTGTTAACAACGGAGTGGAACTTCTGTTCATTCAATCCCATTATCAGCTCCGATAAACAGGTGTTCTCGCCGGGAAGAATTGCAGTGAAACAAAACGCACCATTACCATATGACATAGATAAGGCTTTCTTATTTTCGTCCTCGTAGTATTCGAAACTGTCTGTTTTTCGCATCATCGGCTTTTGAGAAACGCTCTTATCTTCGGCATAAAAATCCTCGTGAACCGTGTTTTTGACGTCAAATGGAATAGTCCAACTACTTTTAAAAAAAAGCGCATTAAGCAGAACAGAAATGGCAGTGCTGGACAATTGTGCAGGATCATCTATCAGTGTGGGAATCAGCCCATTCGTATTTCTGGATGCCCAATTGTTTATAGACAGAATCGTTTTATCCTTGTCCTGAGCAAAATCACTTTCAATAGTCATGCATCTTAGATAAGAGGACAAAGTATTAACGTACGACGGTGATAATTTGTGCCCCGAAGACGTGTTGATTACCAAAGCATTGGATAATGCAAAATCTGTTTTTTTGTCTGATTTCCGAAGCTGTTCCGATAGATATGATATATACTCTATCGTTTCCTCATCATCCGAGCCAAATCCGATTGCAGAAATGATTTCTTTCGACGTATTCCCCACAGCTCCTGGGACGACCAACCCCATAGCTATTTGAGAGCTCAAAGGAGAAAACAAGATATTGCCTCTGCATCCCATCTTTTGTAGCATGGAAAAGCCAAAATCATTGCCTCGCTTAACATATTCGCCTTGAGCTCTTGTCAATACAATTTCAGTCCTTGCCTCATTCCTGTCATCAACGATTTTTGAGCACGAGGCAAGCAGAAGCGTGCCACAAAAAAGAATGGATAGTCTTATAGTATTCATTAGCATAGCAATAAGAGTAATTATTTCTTTGTAAAGCCATATAGCATTTCCGTAATTGTGCCCGTATCGGTTCCGTTTGAGAACGTCCTTTGCAATACGCTGTTGATATTGCACCAAATAACATCCCCAGAACTATTATACTCACCACTGCCATCATATCCCCAGTTGACGGCAACATAATCATAAGTAAATGTATATTGGTGAGTTTGATACTCGAATGTTCCCGAATCGCCGTTCTTATACACATATGTATAAACCTCTGTCAATCTCTGATATCCCTCTGGAACAACAGTATGATCCAAGGAGATTGTATTATTGGGAGTGACACGCTGGCCAACAATCCTCACAATAATAGGTAGCTTATTAACATAAATTTGAGTTCGAAAAATATCATTGTAATAATATGACAGTGTACTATTGTATCCATATGTTGACAACGCGGTTTGTATATCGTCCAACCCAGCTCCCGTACCATTGTACATATAATGTGCTCCTGTCAGCTTACCCATATGCAACAGGAGTGAAGAAGCTGCGATAAACTGATCGTCAGTAGCACCATACCCCTCCGATGGCAACATAGACCAATAATTGCCGTAATTAGAGAAAGACGTATTGGACGTATTCAGAGTAACAAAAGATGTCGTATCCGCAAGATAAGCAGAACAACTTGAGTTTTTATAGAATGACGCGGGCGTCCCGTATTTATTATGAAGATAAACCAGGACCTGAGCACCAGCCACTGGACTACATCCGGCAAAACAACGAGCAGTCAATGACGAGGATCTGTATGGCATGCAAATATTCCATTTTCGATTAGCGATAAGAGGATAATTTTTATGCCCTTGCCCCCATTTAAGTCCTGTTAAAGGATTTTGGGTCTGTGTTGAATGACTAGTGCGATATCTATAAGCAAAAACCCACAACCTCCCGTTGCTATCATAGTAAGTATTTGGTGGTGTCGGATTTCCCTTTGTTTCAATGCTATCACATATTATAACGGGGTTTGAGACCAAACTGTCTAGGCATTTAGCTAATCCATTAAACACATCTGATTGTGCCGGATTTGAATATAAATCCTCCTCTGAAATATTACCGGAAGCACAATAGGCAATAACTGGCTCTAGTCTCATGTCTCCGGATAACAATTCCCATCCATCCGTATAGTTCACAAGATACATAATAGTGTGTCCGGAATGTATTATGGGCTTGATTCTATACTCATCCGAACTTCTGGTGATTACGCCACCTTTTCTTTCCTTGATAAACGAATCAATATCTTCAAACGATAAAACAGAAGATCTTTTAGACGCCACGTAGGTTGCATTCTCATTCTGCTCATAAGAACTATGCAGAACCTTAGTCTTAGTACATGAAATAACTAAAACAAATAATGTAATTAAAATAATTTTCTTTCTCATATTTGAAACAGCTATTAATTTTCAAAACCTTATATGTGCTGCAAATTTACGAAAATAATTCGACAAGGGCTATTTTTAGTGAGGCTCATTTCAATCAAGAAATATAACGATGTTTAAAGTTCGTGTTACTTCCATACTGATTCTTGATGAAAAGGAACTCCTTACCGAACTTTAGGATAAAAGCGCGGATGTTCTCGAAAATTTCATTCTCCAACATTTTTCATCCACGTCCTCTATATCACCTGCATCCAGTTCCTCCACATTGATGAAGTCAAGCAGGTACTCGTCCTTTAAAGCACGGATGGCGCGACGTGCGCTGCGGATATCCAGGATAGTCGTGAGGAAGTTGTGTGGAAGGGCACCGCGATGATGGAACTCGTCTTCTTCGATGGCCTTTATCAGCGCCTCTTTGCTCAAATGAGAGAGAGCCGTCCGCTGGATGTTGTAGATCCTTGCGTCCCGGTCTTTCTCCTTCTCCAGTATGCGGATATGGTGCGTAAACGGCACTGCAAAGAACTCGCTCAGAGGGAAGCCATCTGATATCGGCAATTCTGGTTGCCGAATTGTCTTCGATAGACGCCCAAGCTTCATAGAACTTGCGCATATTCTTCATGCTGGTAAGCGAGAATCCAACCAGCCCGGGGAGGTCTGCCCTCAGTCGCTCACCGATAAATCCTAGGGCTCCGGTGCCCCAATAACCGGAACGGGGATTCTCTGAAATGTACCGGCCAATGCCGAAGTACAACTTCAACTGCTCCTGGTTTGCGAGCCGAATAGCGTTATACTGGCTCTGGAGGATGGCCTTCTTTATTAGTTCGACGGCCTGTAAGTATTTGGGTTCTATCCTGTCCATAGAGCAACTATGATTAGGAATACTGACCGGCATTTCGCGAATAGCGGCAGATGAACAAAGTTAATGCTTTTCTTGGAAACAAATGCCGTCCATAGTTCCACTTCTGGAGCGAAGGCTTCTTCCGTGCTTTCCCATTCAGAATTCCAACCGGCTGCGATAGCCTGCGTGGCATTCTTGTGGTTCTCTTGTCCACCGGGCTTGCCCGGATTTTGCCGACATCGAAGGCGTCGAGGTAACTCAATACCCACCTATGTATAAGCATGGTGGAGATTTGCCATGGATCCAGCAAGCTGATGTTGGCAGAGCGCCGGTTAATCCGGAGGTTTTGCCGGACCGGTGAGGCGGTTTCCCGAGTCGGCTTGAATCCGGCACAATCCAACACCCCTCTCTTTGGGGCTTGCCCTTTTCTGCCATCAAAATAGGGAAACTGGTAACTCAATATGCATGTCCCCTTACGCGACATACCAATGTGCCAGGCATCGGCAAGCCAGACCCGGCAATAACGGTTGTTGAAAAGGAGGGGAAACGGTGCGAGCCCGGGAGCAGGCAAGAAGCCATCGTTGTACAGGTCGCATTGCGAAACGGTACGACATTGGCATAACTTGCTTTGGCGGTGTCGCGATTGGATCGCGGCGCCCTCTGGCATCCTCTGCCGGGTGGAGATTCCGCAGCAAACTGACCCCATTCCCATTTTATACTGACCCCTCGTTGACATGACCCCAAAAAGTTGGACACCAACAATTGGGTTTTATGTACAAGAAACATTCGTTTGAAGAGAAGTTAAGATGTATGAGACTTCTCGATGAA
>ONJB01000078.1 GCA_900318015.1 uncultured Bacteroidales bacterium
AGGCTAAAAGGAAAGAGCCCGGTGCAATACCGAGCTCTGTTCCAATCTAAGGCCTCGTAACTAATGTTAAACCGTCCAACTTTTGGGGGTCACATCACTATGAGATGCCTCTTATCTTTGCCCCAGTCCTGCACAATTCCAGTTTACCAAAAGGTGGGCTCCACCCGGGCGGGGACTTCTGCACTACGGTTTTTCAGCCCAGAAAACTGCGTCTTAACAGACCAATGCAAAGGTAATGCTTTTTGGTTAATCGACAAACAATTCGTTTGGTAGATTCCCGGTCAAGCCGGGAATGACGGGGACGTCAAGCCGGGAATATCGGCATTATCATCCACGCCCCGTCACAATCGACCTTTGAATATATCGCTCCGCACGGTCGTGCATGGCGGCGATGGAGAGGATTTCGTCCAGGAGGGCCTGCCGTTCGCGGGTGCTGGTGTCCAGGGTCATCAGGGCGAGTTCGGCACGGTGAAGGTTGTGATGCAAATCGTTGAGTTTCACATGAATAGCGGTCTGGTTGCGGGAGCGGACGATGTTCTTCACATAGTCCTCGTAGCTTATTTCGGGCCGATGCGTGAGCAGATCCACCGCGGCGAGCACATCTTCCTCTACCCCCTGGGCCCGCAGGTCGTCCAGGGTGATGTCCGAGTCCTCCACCACATCGTGCAGGAAGCCGGCCTTCTGCTCAGCAGGGTTCTTGCCCATCAGGCCCACGGCCAGCACATGCGCCACGGCGGGATTCCCCACCATATCCTTCATCCCGTCATGGGCTTCGACGGCAATCCGGATGACATCTTCAATCGTTGTCATAGGAAAAAAGGTTCTATCTTCGACCGCAAAGATAGAACCCCATTGTGCCAAACCGCGACACAGCTTGTCAATTGTTCAGAAAAAGAGTAAATTTGTGTGAATGTATCCAGGTCGTGAAATCGGCCGGCAATGAAATCAGGAGCACTTAGCGTCCCCTTTCTGGGGAGCAGCTCCCTTCACAAAGAGTCTCGTATTAATGAGGAAAGCATTGTCTTTTCAAGGTGATGCATGCCTCAAATCAATCATCTGAAACTACTAACTTGAGGGCTATGGAGAAGGAGATACCCAAAGGAAACACACGGGAAGACATTAAAAACCGAAAACAAATCATCAGCGACTTTTACGCGGCTTGGTGTGCGAATCATCCAGAGAAAAGAATCTGGAACAAATCATTGCGTGCATTTATCTACGTAAAATACCAGTCCATCAATGAGACGAGAGGACAAGCATCTATCTCTTACGAGTCAACAAAAGCGTTGATGGATTTGACTGAGATTCTTAAAAATGCCATTGTTTCTAAGAGAAAACCCACCAAGAAAAATGACAAGAACCAAAAGGCATTTGATCATATGTGTTTTCTGTATCACCGAGGAATCCGACTTATCGTCGGGCATCAGAAAAGCACTGACGAATATGTCCAATACTGCATAACAAAAAATAAAGCCAGCCTGGGACGCTGACTTTAGGGCTCGAATCAAGTTACCTTGAGAGGGTTGTCATCCCTTCTACCCGAATTCCCTGCGACGATTCCAATGCAAAGGTAATGCTTTTTCGTTAATTGACAAACTATTCGCATCACAGATTTCCGAAAAATCATTATCTTGCATCAGAATCAGGACAGTATCTATAACGAACTAAAAACCAATCAGTAAAATGGCAAAAGTCTATACAATCAACTGCCCGAAATGCGGCTGTCAGTTCGAGGTCATGAAGGGCATCCTCGTGAGTGAATCCGACCTGGACCCCATCCCGGAAGAAAGGCAGGAAGAAACGCCCTTCACCTGCCCGATCTGCGGGCTGGAAATATCCACGCAAGATCCCGATTTCAATGACCATGTGGAGATGGTCATGATGGTGGACTAGCTCTGAAGCGTCGAATGTAACGCCTTGAAAAACAAACAATTACGAAAAAGTCTCTGGGGAGTTTTCCCCAGAGACTTTTCGATAACATCTTAATATTCAGAAACTTACATTCGACGTGCAAAACAGATTGTTCCATACGGAGTCCGCGCCTGCATTTCGGAGAGGATATCGGCAAACTCCTGCGGCAGCAGGGTCCGGACGCGGTCAGCCATCTCCTTCGGGATTTCCCTGTAGAAGGCCTCGGCGATGCCGCCGGTGATGCAGGCCAGCGTGTCGGAGTCCCCGCCCAGGGAGACGGCCTTGCGGATGGCGTCCTCGAAATCCGTCGAATCCAGGAAGGCGATCATCGCCTGCGGGACCGTGCCCTGGCAGCTGTCCTCCCAATCATAGATGGGATGCCAGTATTCCCAGGTCTTGTGCAAGTCGTAGCCGTAAGTCTTTTCGATATAGTCCCGGATCTCGTCCTTGGTTTTCCCGTTCCTGGCCAGGAAGATGGCCGCGGCGGTCGCCTGTGCGCCCTTGATACCCTCCGGATGATTGTGCGTGATGGCCGCCGATATCGCGGCCACCCGCTCCGTTTCCTCCAGGGAGTCGAAGAACCAGCCCACGGCGCTCGCCCGCATGGCGGAGCCGTTGCCCCAGGAGCCATAGGGATGACGCCCGGTCGCAGACTCGTAGGGCGAAACCCCATACTGGTCGTCGAACGGATACAGGCCTTCTGGATGGAACAGCCAGTAATAGAAGCCGGTCCCATATCCGCCCATGGGGCAAGGACATTGTTCGGCGAATTCCACCATCGTGTCTTCCAGTTTCTGGTACGTGTGCTCCGAATCCGTGAGCAGCCACCGGGCGACAGCCATCGTCATGACGCTGTCGTCCGTGTAGCCGCTCTCGGCGTTGAAGAGCGTGAAGTCGTAGTCTTTCGTGTTGTGGAACTCGTAGACGGATCCTACGGTGTCCCCGATGATCGCTCCCAGCATAATCGCAAAGTTAGTATTATTTCTTTTCCGGACGGTTCGGATCCTCCTTGTAGTACCGTGACGACCGCTCCTTCTGGGCGCGGATCCTGTCTTGGAGACAGGCGCCGGGGCAATTCAGGTTGTAAAGATTCTCTTCCTCGGCCCAGCGCTCGCGGGCGCGGCGCTCCTTCTTGAAGGTCTCGACCGTCTCCGCTTCAGTCTTCTCGAATTTCACGACGTTCGTGATGGAAAGGCTGATGGAGACCCCATGGACGTCATGGTCCGTGCCCATGTAGGCGAAGGACCAGCCCTCGTCCTTCAGGTGCTCGACCAGCGCCTTGACCGCCGCCAGGCTGTACTCATGGGAGTCGTTCTCGTAGCCGTCGGTAATGACGGTCACGATGACCGAGTGGTTCTCGTCCCCCTTCAGTTCCTTCTCGAGTTTGGTGAGCGTGCGACCCATCGCGTCGTAGAGCGGCGTGCAAGCCCCGGGCACGTAGGTCTTGTCGGTGAGATGCTCGGCCTTCGACGGGTCCGCGTTCCAATAGACCTCATCGATGGAGGAGCTGTCGAACAGGACCAGGGTGATGAACTGTTCCTGCGTCTCCGCATATTTCGTCTGGGCGGCCTTCACGCCCCCGAGCACTTCGTTGAAGCCCATGATAGCCGGCTTCTGGATGTCCCACATGGACCCGCTGCGGTCCATGATGATCACGTTGTACACCTTCGTCTTTTCAATCTTCTGTTCCATGTCTTCGTTTGTTTTAGTGTGAAACGTTTTGTTTTGTGTCATTACGACGCAAATATAGCAGGAGTTTCCCAATCTTCCAAATTTTTTATGTCATTTTGACGCATTTTATTGATTTTTATCCGAAAAAGGCCTACTTTTGCCCCTGCGATGGGAAAGAACTATACATACGTGCCGGGAGCGGAGTTTCCGTATCAGTACAAGTACGAGCACATGGCCGTCACCACGGACTGCGTCATCTTCACCTATGAAGACTGGAAGCTGAAGGTCCTCCTCGTCCGCCGCGGCGGCGAGCCCTACAAAGGTCAATGGGCCTTTCCGGGAGGCTTCCTGAGAATGAACGAGAATGCCGAGCAGGGCGCCCTCCGCGAACTCCAGGAAGAGACCGGCCTGCAGCCATCGGCCATCGGCCAGCTCGGTGTCTTTTCCGACGTACACCGCGACCCGCGCGAGCGCGTGATCACAATTGCCTGGTACGCCCTCGTCAAGCCCTCCGAGGTTGTGGGCGGTGACGACGCGGACGAGGCCGCCTGGTTCCCCGTCGACAACCTCCCTCCCCTCGCCTTCGACCATCAGCAAATCTTCGAGACGGCCATGGAGCAGCTCCGGCGCGACATCCACTTCCAGCCCGTCGGCTTCGACCTCCTGGATGACGAATTTACCATCCCGGACCTCCAGCGCCTGTACGAAGCGATTCTTGGCGTCAAGTTCGACCGGCGGAACTTCCAGCGGAAGCTCCTATCGGCGGGCATCCTGGAGGAAGCCGATTCCCGGGAGGAGTGCTATGAATGCGCCGCATTTCCGGACGAACTCCATATGGATGCCATATCCGCTCTCCCCCTTTCGGGCGCCTTGGCGAAGACGGCCGATTTCGGAGAGCCCCGTGTGAGGAAAGGCCGCCAGGGCCGCCCCGGGCTCCTCTTCCGCCTCAACCGGAAGAAGTACGCAGCGATGAAGGAAGACGGCGGAAAAATGGAATTTTAGAAAACGGACTTATGGAACTCATCGAAGCCATCAAGGCACGGCATTCCGTGCGGAAATATTACGACAAGCCCATCGAGCGGGCGAAGGTCGCGCAGCTCCGGACGGAGATCGACCGGGTCAATGAAGAGAGCGGGCTGAACGTCCAGCTGGTCGTGAACGAACCGAAGGCCTTTTCCACGGGCCTGTGGAAGTACGGCCAGTTTTCCGGCGTCGAGAACTACCTGGTGATGGCCGGCCCGAAAGACAAGGAAACCGAAGAGAAGATCGGCTACTACGGGGAAGAACTGGTCCTGTTCGCCCAGACCATCGGCCTGAACTCCTGCTGGGTGGGACTCACCTACAAGAAAATCCCCGGCACCTTCACACTCCGGGACGGAGACATCGTCCACTGCGTCATCGCCCTGGGCTACGGCATGATGCCCGGCGTGCAGCATCCCCAGAAGCCGAAGGAGAACTTCTACGAATCCTCGGAAGGCCTGCCGCCGGAGTGGTTCCGGAACGGCCTGGAGGCCGCCCTGCTGGCCCCGACGGCCGTCAACCAGCAGAAATTCAAGCTCATCCTCCATCCCGGCAACGTCGTGGAAGCGAAGGTCCTCTTCTCGATGGCCGGCTACACCGCCATCGATCTCGGCATCGTCAAACTCCACTTCGAGATCGGCGCCGGCCGGGAGAACTTCACCTGGGCCTGAGCGGCAGGGTTACAGAGACTTCAAGGGGACGCGGTAGAGCACCGCGTCCTCTTTGTTGATGGACAGCGAGATCCAGAGGGTGTCGCCGAGGACAACGGCTTTGGGGTAATTGTAGCCGAGCGTCTTGTAGCGGCCTTCGCTGCGTCGGGGTGGAAGGTCCGAAGGGCCGGCGAGAAGGAAGGCCTTGTCGAAGTTGTAGCCGTCTGTCGATAGCGCCAGCGCGAGCGCGAGCCGCGACTTGCTGCCGGTCGGGTTGCCGACCCAGAAGGCGCGGCCGTCCGGGAGCGTGCCGGCGCACTGCTTCGAGCGCGAGTCGGGGATGTTCGTTTTCATCGGCGGGGTCCATGATGCCCCCTGGTCCTCCGAGATGGAGGCGAGTTTCGCGAACGACGAAGCCTGGTCGCGGAAGAACATCACGAGTTTTCCGTCGGGGGTGACGTACTGGCTGGGCTCCAGCGGACTCCCCTCTCCGGCCGGGAAGGCGGCCTCCGTCCAGCCTGTCAGGGCGGCCGGATCGTCCGTGAACACGGGATTCACCCGGAGGCCCGGGCGGAAGTGCGCCGCCCCGACGGTCCGGCCATCCGGCAGCCGCAGCGGGTCTTGCTCGAGGATCCCCGGCAGCGGCCTGCCATCGGCCATCCGGAGGGGCTGCGGGACGGTCCAAGCCACGCCATCCCGTGTCGAAGTAAACCACGCGGTCCCGCCCTTAGACCGGTCCGGCGCGCAGATGTAATTCAGGACAGCGGTGAGGGTCTCCCCGCTCTGGAGCCAACCTCCGGGCGTCACGAAAGTACTGTCGGTGGGCACGGCCAGGTCCATGGGCCCCTCCCAATGCACCCCATCGGCACTGGTCGCATAAACCACCCGCGTATCCGGCGTATCCTCGTCCCGCTCGGAGCTCTGCCACATGCAGTAGTACCGTCCTTCAAAAGCAGTCACAAGGACATTGTTGACATAGCCGGGACTCTCGTGAACCACAATCCGCTCGCATTCGGGCGGCCTCGCCAGCCCGAGCGTCACCGTTTCCCCCAGGTCAAAAAGCCCCTCCGGAACTCCGGGAAAGCGATTTCCCCTGGGTACGCATGCCTGGAGAAGCACCGCCAGCAAAGCCAAAATAATATGCGTATGAAGCCTCATAATCCCAGGGTTTCCTCATCGGACAGCTCCCGGAAGCGGGGCATCCGCTTGCCGTCGCGTTCGACCTCGCCGAAGAACATCTCCTTCGGCCTCACCCACATCTGCCCTTCCCCGTACATGGCCTGATACACGACCATCTCCTCCAGGGTCTCGCTGTCCTTCGCGATCCCCACGAGCCGGTACACATTTCCCTTGAAATGACGATAATACTTTTCCATCGACCCAAAGTTACGCATTCTTCCGGGAATTATCCGTACATTTGTCCATTGAACCGTAATCCATTCTACCATGGCACAATACCCCTGCGAGAACTGCAAGTTCAGAGCGCATTACGACAAGAATCCCAAATCGGTGCTCGGCCGCATCTGGCGGTGGCACATCAACTTCCGCCGTCAAGGCCGTCCTCCGGGAGAAGTACGATTTCAAGAAGTACCAGTAGAACGGATGCAGATCATTCGGGCGACGAAGACGGCCGAGCAGGCCGGGGCGTATTACGTGCGCATCCAGGCGATGGCGCGGAAGCACCGGATTCCGCTGGAGGTGGAGTTCGACGAGCACGATACGCCGAACACCAAATATATCGTCATTGTCGACGATTACCTGCCCATCGCGACCTGCCGGCTCTACGCCCTAGACCCGGAGCGCGTGGTCTTCGGGCGGATCGTCGTGCTTCCCGAGTATCGGCACCAAGGGCTGGGCACGCGCGCCGTCCAGGAGGCGGAAGCATGGGCCCGGGAACTCGGCTTCCGGACCGCCATCGTGGAAAGCCGCGAGAACAAGGTTCCTTTCTACGAAAACATGGGCTATGTCGCGGATTTCTCCCGCAAAATCGTCGGCAGCACCTTCACCTGCTACCGAATGGAGAAGCCCCTGGGGTAAATAGACTGAACCCTCCTGCCTTTCGCAAGGGAGGAGGGTCCTACAACAATAAAAGGAACACTATAAACTTTTAACTAAACTAACTTGGCTCGCTTCCGGATACAAAGGTACGGCGGTTTCCGGCAGCGGTCAATCCCAATATGTTGGTATTTGCAAGTGAGGTCGCAACTTCGCAAAAAAATGCGTACCTTTGCCCCAATATTACAAAAACTGATAACCTGATGTCACCTGAAACCGCTGCCTCCATCGACCAGATCCAGGTAACCCTGAATGCCGGAGGCATGAACACCATCAACATCGTGCTTGCTTTCGTCATGTTCGGTGTTTCGCTGGGCATCAAGCCCGGCACCTTCATCGAGGTGTTCAGCAAACCGAAATCCGTCCTGCTGGGCGCGCTGTGCCAGCTGGTGCTGCTGCCCGCCTTCACCTGCCTCCTCGCCATTTCCCTGAGCTGGTGGATCTCGCCCATGATGGGCCTCGGCATGATCCTCGTGGCGTCCTGCCCGGGCGGCAATATCTCCAACTTCATGTCTTCCCTCGCGAAGGCCAACGTCGAGCTCTCCGTGAGTCTGACCGCCATCTCCACGGCCCTCGCCGTCCTGATGACCCCGTTCAACTTCTGGCTCTGGGGCAACGCATACCTGCATTTCGCCCCCGTCGCGCATGAGGTCCCGACCCTGGCCATCCCGCTCTGGGACGTGTTCAAGACCATCTTCATCCTCCTGGGCATTCCGCTCGCGGCCGGCATCCTGACCGCGCGCTTCCTGCCCAAGGTCGCAAAGGCCCTGAAGAAACCCCTGCAATGGATCTCCATCCTGTTCTTCCTCGCGATGGTCGTCCTCTCCTTCGCCGGCAACATGGACGCCTTCATGAAGTGCGTCAAGTATATCTTCCTGGTGGTCCTGATCCACAACCTCCTCGCCCTGGGCATCGGCTTCGGGGTGGGCACCCTCTTCAAGGTTCCCAAGAAGGACCGCAAGACCCTGACCATCGAAACGGGCATCCAGAACTCCGGCCTGGGTCTCGTGCTCCTGCTGGGCACGCCCCTGTTCGCGAATTTCCCGCCCCACGGCGGCATGCTCGTCATCACCGCGTGGTGGGGCATCTGGCACATCATTTCCGGCCTGACCGTGGCCGGCTTATTCAGTCGCCGTTATGTCTAAGATCTGGGAAAAAAGCCTCGGGTACAACCTTCTCCGGGCCTTCGCCGACCCGAATACCCGCGCCAGCTACAACAAGGCGCAAGTCCGCGGTAAACTGCCCGAGGACGGCGCCGTCATCATCGCCCCGAACCATACCAGCACGCTGATGGACGCGATGATCGTCCTCCGCACCCGCAAGGAGCCCACCGTCTTCGGCGCCCGGGCCGACATCTTCAAGAAGCCCGCGATCGCCAAGTTCCTGCGGTACATCCGCATCGTGCCGATGGCGCGCATCCGCGACGGGGCCCAGAGCGTGCTCAAGAACATCGAAACCTTCGCGGAGGTGGACGAGGTGCTGGCGCACGGCGTCCCCTTCTGCATCTTCCCGGAAGGCCGGCACAGGCCCATGCATTCGCTCCTGCCTATCGGCAAGGGCGTCGCCCGCATCGCGTTCGCCAGCGCGGCGAAGCGGCAGACGTACGTGGTCCCCACCGGCATCGAGAACAGAAGTTTCTTCCGCTACCGCTGGCCCAACACCGTGACCTTCGGCGAGCCCATCGACGTGAACGCCTTCCTGAAGGCCCATGAGGACTGCACCGAGAACGAGACCTACCACGCTTTCCGGCAGGAGCTGGGCGAGCGGATCAAGCCGCTGATCACGTATATTCCGGACGACGAGAACTACCAGGCTGCGTGGGATGCCGTGAAGCCCGCATGGAAGCCGCGTCGCGCGCTCGCCGCGCTGCTCTCTCCCCTCTTCCTCGTCGCGGCCCTGCTGTGCCTGCCGATGTGGGTGGCGGCGGAGATCCTATGCAAGCGGGCGAAGGACCATGCCTGGAACAACACAATCCGCTTCGTCGTCCGGCTGTTCGTGACGCCGCTGATGCTGCTCTTCTGGCTGCTGGTGATGCCGGGCTGGTGGAAGCTGCTCGCAGGCGTGCTGTTCCTGTTCTCCTACAGCTTCTTCTACGACTGGCTCAATCTGATACTTTCTCCAGAAACTGGGGCGGAATGAAGGACGTCGCCACGGCGATGAACCCTTCGATCGACACGAGCAGGCGGCGGTCCTTCCGGATGCGCTTGATGTAGCCTTCGGCGCCCTTCAGCGGGCCCTCCAACACTCGAACCTTGTCGCCCGCCTTGTAGCGGGTCAGGTCGTCGTCGGCAAAGAACTCCAGGCCCTCGGCCCCGGAGGAGCACACCAGCTGGAACATCGCCATCTGCTTGTCGGGAATGACCGCGCAAGTCTTGCGGTCCGCGGTCTTGTACACGAACCCTTTCTCCTTCACGCTGTCCTCGATTTCCTTGAGCCGGTCCTGGGGCGCGCGGACGAACAGCAAGGAAGAGACGATGGGGACGCGCTTGTAGATCAGCGGGCCCGCCTGCTCGAACTGGTTGTCGCGCCGGCGGTCGTCGGGCGTAGCGAGCCGGCGCATGGCGCGCATGTGGTCCTCGCCCTTGAGCAGGTCCTTCCGGACCGGGATGTAGGTTTCCAGGTCCATGTCCGCGAGCCGGGCTTCGATCTCGAAGACCTTCCCGTAGAACACCTTGAGGGCGTACCAGTTGAGCTTGCTTTCTTCCATGGGTGTACAAAGATACGGATTTTGGACGAAATGGCCAATTCTCTGCCAATTTGACATAACTTATTGACAATAAGGCAGTTACATCTGCCATTTTGTCCTTTTTCCGGCTTTGGTCCCGGGTTTGCCTATACTCCAGGCGAACGCGCTTCGGCAGCGGGGCGGTTCAAGAGAAAGAAAAGTTAAACTTAAACATAGGAGACTAAAACCATGTTACCCGTAAGACACAACAACAACTGGATGCCCGACATCTTCAACGATTTCTTCGACACCAACTGGATGGACCGTCCGAAAGCCACCGCGCCGGCCATCAACGTCATCGAAACCCCCGAAGCCTATGAGCTGGAACTCGCCGCACCGGGCATGACCAAGGAAGACTTCAATGTCCATCTGGACGAGGAAGGCGACCTGGTGATCAACATGGAGAAGAAGGTCGAGAACAAGGAGAAGGAGCACAAGGGCCACTATCTCCGCCGCGAATTCTCTTACACCAAGTTCCAGCAGACGATGCTCCTCCCCGAGGACGCGAACCGCGAAGACATCGCCGCCAAGGTGGAGCACGGTGTCCTGACCGTCACCATCGCCAAGGTCAAGAAGGTGGAACCCGAAAAGGTCCATCGGCAGATCGAGGTCCAGTAAACCTCCCTGCAGAGGTCCGGTAAATCTCCCTTTCAAGGCTCCGGCCTCTCCCCCATATCCGTTGAAAATGTCCGACCCGCCGCGGCCGGACATTTTTTTCGTTAAAATCTTTCAAAATATTTGCAGAATCAAATTTTAGTTGTACCTTTGCAATCCCGAAAGGGAAGTTCACTGACAATTGGTGCGGTAGTTCAGTCGGTTTAGAATACCGGCCTGTCACGCCGGGGGTCGCGAGTTCGAGCCTCGTCCGCACCGCTTAAAACGCCTTTGCAGGTTTCTGCAAGGCGTTTTTTGTTTCTAGTGCCCCAAATAATGCCCCAGTTTTAAGCTATAATAAGAAATCTGCACGTGTCTAAATATGTGTGCAGACTGTCGACTCCAACACCGGGATTCTTTTCTATTGACTCGGTTCGTATTTGTCACTTAATCAAGATTTTCGTAGATTTGTATTCGATAAATCGGAATTCCCAGTTGAAATCCAAATAAAAGGCAAAATATTTTTGACTTTTTTATTTAGCGCGCTCTAAATCAAGCATTTGCAAAATGGTTAATTTGGAGCGTAACAATAACGAACCATCGGTCTCGTAGAGATCGATGCAAGGGAGACTCGTATAATCCTCGGTAAACAAACTTCCCAAAGCGGACATCTGTGGTCAGTGCCGCAAGTATCTGCATTAGGTTACTGAGGTGGGAGGTACAA
>ONJB01000004.1 GCA_900318015.1 uncultured Bacteroidales bacterium
CCGGTGAGGGTCTCGGTGATCAGCGCCTTGATCTGCCGTCCGAACTGGGCGGCGACAGAACTCTGAAGTTCCACTTGCAAGCCGTCGCCCGGAGCGATCTGGACCATGATGTCTCCAGACTCCAGGGTGCCGGCCACGGCGTTTTTGATTTCCATGTAATTTAGGTATGTGGTTACAAATTGTTCGCGAAATTACGCCTTATAATTATAATTTCAAAGCAAAATCGCACAATTTTTAGGCTTGATGCGCCGGACGGAGAAGATCCAGGACAACCTTCACGGGATTGAAGGTCTCGAGGGGCACTTCCACGAAGAGGGTGTTCCAGTCGCTCATCGCGCCGTTCCACAGGCCCGGGAGTTCGAGGGCCTTGAGTTCGCGGCCCTGGAAGCTCTTGGAGCTGATGAAGCCGGCTTCCGGATCCACATGTTCCAGGAGGTTGAACTTGCCGCCCTTGTAATCCCGGAGGCAGCACACGAGGTCCACAGGGTTGAAGTGCGTGGCATGGGCCATCGCCTGCGCCGCACCGGCATCCTCCTTGTTGATCTGGACGCTTTCGAGAATCTGGAGCGAAGTGGCGCCGTCCTTGCCGGCAATGATGTACGGGCCGCCGCCGGGCTCGCCCTCGTTGCGGACCATGCCGCACACGCGGACCGGGCGGTTCAGCTTCGCGCGGAGCATTTCCACGCGTTCCTTCTCGCCGCGGGCGAGCGGAAGCTGGACGCAGAGTTCCTTGTCCAGGAAGTTCTCGATCTCGTTGCACAGCTGCACCGTGGGTTCGGCGTCCAGCTGGCGGAGATAGCCGAAGATCCGGTCGCGGACCTTCAGGGCTTCGCCCATGAGGACTTTCTTGTAGCGGGCGGTGGTCCCGAGGAGCTTCTCGTGGGCGACATTGTCGATGTTCTTGATGGACACGAGCTCCGCATCGACCTTGTTCAGGTTGTAGATGAGGGCGCCGTGGCCGGCGGGACGGAACAGGAGGGCGTCATCGTCCGTGCGGAAAGGCTTGTTCTTCGCATCCACGGCGATGGTGTCAGTGGCCTTGTCCTGGAAAGTGAAGGTCACGTTGTACTTCACGCCGTAGCGGGCCTCGAAGACGGGCTGGACCTCGGCGAGGGCCGCCTCGAACAGCGGCTGGTGCTCCGGGGAAATGGTGACGACCAGGTTGCAGGTGCCGTCGGCATTGCGCATGTAGGTCGCGGCCTCCACGAGGTGCTCGGCGATGGCGGTGCGCACTTCCCCGCCTTCATAGCGGTGGAACTTGATCACGCCCTTGGGCTTGGCGCCGTAGCCAAGACCTTCGTCGGTCAGGACTTTGGAAAGGACGGATTTCCGGTAAGCAGCCGTATCCTCCTTGGTTCCGAAGAGTTCCTCGGTGTAGAAGGCGAACTTGTCAATCTGGGCGGCGAGCTTCGCACCGGAGGCGTCGGCAGGAAGGTCCTCCCCCTTCTCGAGGGTGGCGAGGCCGGCGAAGATGTCCTTGAACATGCGGGAGGCTGCGCCGGAAGCCGGCACGAACTTGCACTTGCCGGCGATCTCCGCGCCTTCGTAGTAGCGGATAGCGGCATCCGCCTCCGCCTCGGTCAGGACGCGGATACCGCGGTGCGGCGTGGCCGGGCCCACGATCTTCATCCACGGGAAGCCCTTCTTGAAGTGTTCGATCTGTTCCTCCACGCCGCGGACGGTCGCGCCGCGCTGCAGGATCTGGTTGGTGTCTTTCTGGTTGAACATGGTTATCAGTTTAGTGGTATTTGTGTTACTCGATGTAGAATTCACGCCGGTACTGATACTGGCTCCGGAGCATCTCGAAGCCCTGGGGCTCGGTCCGGAACATGAAGTCGTCCGTAAAGATGGGATAGTTGTACTGGAGCATGGCCGCGATCTCGCCCTGACTCTTGCCTTCCGCATCCAGCAGGACAGGATGCAGGTCCAGGTCCTCGGTCTCGGGGTAAAAATCCTCGAGGGCACGGATTCCGTAGCGGCGGGCGACGGCGCGGACCGCCATCGCGGTGCCGTTCTGCTTGCCTTGGTAGGAGTAGCCGGCGATGTGGGGCGTAGCAACGTCGCACTCGACGAGGAGACGCTGGTCCACATCCGGTTCGTTGCACCAGGTGTCGATGACGAGGGCGCCCAGTTTCGGGCGGGCCCTGAGGAGCGCGGCCTCATCGACAATCTCGCCGCGCGCCGCATTGATGAAGATAGCGCCCGGCTGGATCTTCGAGAAGAACTCGTCGTTGCACATCCCGCGCGTGGTGTCGTCCAACGGGACATGGATGGTCACGATCTGGGCCTCCGCGAGGAGTTCGTCCAATGTGTAAAATCCTTCGGGGCCTTCCCTTTCAGCCCGGGGCGGGTCGCAGCGCAGGATCTCGAAACCCAGCTTCCGGCCGGCGCGCTCGACTTTCTTGCCCACGTGCCCGACTCCTACGATCCCGAGCTTGGCGTTCTGCAGCGGAATCTTCTTCCGCGCCGCCACCCCGTACAGGGCGGAAAAAACGTAGTCCATCACGCCGCCTGCGTTGCATCCGGCCGCATTGTACACCTCGATCCCGTGCTCCGCACACCAGGGCAGGTCGATATGGTCGGTACCGATGGTGGCGGTCGAGATCATCTTCACCGCCGTGCCCTCCAGCAGGTCCGCATTGCAACGCGTCCGGGTCCGGGTAATCAGCACGTCGGCATCCAGGCAGTCCTCCCGGCGGATCTCCCGCCCGTCCTTGTAGACCACCTCGGCGTAAGGTTCGAAAACCCCCTCCAGGAAGGGAATGTTCGCATCAGCGACAATCTTCATGACTTGTCCTCCTCTATTCTACAAATATAATCAATTTCCACGTAGATTGCACCCTCCTCCGTACAACAAAGATTTTTTGTAAAAAAACTCCCAAAAACTTTGCAAATCCGAAAAAACTCCCTACCTTTGCAATCCCAAACCGGTACGCCGGACGGGAAAAACGGGGTATTAGCTCAGTTGGTAGAGCGTTTGAATGGCATTCAAAAGGTCAGGAGTTCGATTCTCCTATGCTCCACAAAAATCCCTCTCAGAGTAGTCTGAGGGGGATTTTTCGTAGGCAGTGTGACCGTTTCCGGGAAAGGTGGATATCATTGCCTATTCGACAAGGAATTCATAGATGTTCGACGGAGTAATTGTCTTGAACGTCGCTCCCGGGTAAGCCTCTGCGAATGATTTGGGACAGGAGGCTTTCTCTTCCGGATTCCATTTGAATTCGTAAGCAGTGATCTTCCCGTCTTCTTCCTCTATTAAATCAATCTCTTTCTTTGCCGTGGTTCTCCAGAAGTATCTGCTCGCAAAGGAACGGTCGTATTCGAGTTTTTTCATTCGCTCAGCCACCAGCCAGTTCTCCCACATATGGCCCACTTCCCGATGGTCCCGAAGTTCAATGGGCGCAAAGTTCCCGATGATGGCATTACGGATACCCATGTCCCAAAAATAGATTTTCTTGTCGAATTTGAGCTCATTGCGAAGGTTGCGCGCAAAGGATGGGAGCCGGAAGATAATGTAGCATTTCTCCAGGATGTCGATGTACTTCTCGACAGTCTTGGAGTCGATACGGATGAGATTGGCAATCTCGCTATAACTGACTTGGGAACCAATCTGGAAAGCCAAGGCGCGAAGGAGGGATTCAAGTTTATCCTGTTTAGCAATTCCCTTGATATTCAGGATGTCTTTGTAGAGATAACTATCCATCAGTTCTTTTAGCACAATACGCTCTTCCCCGGGGGAGGTCACCACTTCCGGATAGTTGCCGTATAAAAGACGCTGAGGCAGGAGACGAGTTTGCTCCAACAGACTTGAATCATCCACCAACTCTTTGAAAGAAAGCGGGAAGAGTTTGAATTCTCGCTTGCGACCGGAGAGGGATTCGTTGACTTCTTCGGCCAGTTCGAAAGCAGAGCTACCTGTAGCGACTAGTCGGATATCCTTCATCTTGTCCGTCACGAGTTTAAGGACATTGCCGATATCGTCTATCTTTTGAGCCTCGTCAATGACCACAGTAGTGGCTTTGCCAAAGATAGCGCGGAGGCGGGTTGAGGTAGCGTCTTTGAGGATGGCGCGGACATCAGCCTCATCTCCATCCAGGAACAGGACATTTTCCTCTCCAGAGAAGAGTGCCTCAGTGAGGGTGGATTTCCCTACCTGACGAGCCCCCATGATGGTGACGGCCTTCTTGCCGGCAAGGTCCTTACGGATATTCTCTTCAATGCTCCTATGGATCATAATATGCTTCTTTTTATGCGAAGATAGAGAATTATGGATAAGATTCCAAGAAAATTATAAAATTCTCGGAATTAAATCCAAGAAAAATGTAAAATTCATGGAAAGCTACAGCAACCCATTGAACTTCGTCATCGAGGTGGCCTTGATATCATCCACGATGTCGATATAGGGTTTCATGTCACCTTCCGCCTAATTGGCGCACATTGATACGCCCCAGAAGCCTTCCACGGGCACCTGCGGTGCGCCTGGTTGGCGACGGAGGTTGTCGGGGCGGGGAAAAATCGCTATCTTCGTATCGACGAAGAAAACAAGCGACTGATGGCGACGGAGGAAGCGTTTTTTGCCGGGAAGCCGGTGGAATGGGGGCTGTATGAGGCCCTGAAGAAGGAGCTGGTGTGGCGGTATCCGGAGATGGAAGTCCGGGTGGCGAAGACGCAGGTGTCCTTCTTCGACCGGCTGATGTTCGGGTGCGTGTCGTTCACCCGGGTGCGGCGGAAGGCGGAGATGCCCGCGCAATTTCTCACGCTGACCCTGGGCCTGCCGGAGCCGGTCGATTCGCCCCGGATTGCCGTGAAATGCGAGCCCTATCCGGGCCGATGGACGCATCACATCGTGCTTGCCTCCCCCGACCATATCGATTCCGAGCTGCTGGCCTGGATCGACCGGGCCCATCAGTTCGCGCAGCGATAAACACCGTACCCATGGACAATCACAGTCAGATCATCAACCTTTTCCCGGGCGAGCCCGGGGTGGAGGCGTTCTATACCGAACGAGAGGCTATCCTCCCCTATCCGGTCATTCAGGGGCACCAGGTCCATGGAACCCGCGTGGCGATCGTGGAGCGACCGGATCTGACGCGGGAGGAGCTGGAAGGGTATGACGCATTTGTCACCAACCTGCCGGGCGTCGCCATCGGCGTACGGACGGCGGACTGCGTGCCGGTGCTGCTCTATGACCCGGTCGAGCGGGTAGTGGCGGCGGTCCATGCGGGATGGAAGGGCACGGTGCTGCGTATCTCCGAGGGGGTGCTGGAGGCGATGGGGCAGGAGTTCGGCAGCCAGCCGGAGAACCTGCTTGCCGTAATCGGCCCGTCCATCGGCCCGGACAGTTTCCAAGTCGGTGAAGAAGTGGCGGAGAAGTTCAAGGAGGCGGGTTTTCCGATGGACGAGATCTGGTCTTTCCGCGGGCCCGGGGACGGCACGCCCATGTCGGGCGGACATCACATCGACCTGTGGAAGGCCAACCGATGGCTCCTGGAGCAGCTCGGCATCCCGGCCGAGGCCATCCAGGTCACCGGTATCGACACCTACACGACCGACACTCTCTTCTCGGCACGCCGGGAAGGCGTGTCGTGCGGAAGGATCATCAATTCGATCAAGCTGAAGTAAACGGCCTTATTCCGCCGTTACCACCTCCACATCGTCATAACCCATGCGCTCGCCGGAAGCCAGCCGGTCGGCGTCGAACTTGAGCATACGGACCTTCGTGGCCGGGAAAGTGAGATTCTGCCAGATGGGATTGTTGACGATATTGGAGAATTCGCCGGAGGCGAGTTTCTTCCAGTCCCGCCAGTTGGTGGAACCCCAGAGGGTGTAGTGGGTAATGGTACCGTTCGTGCCGTCCTGCGGCGGGAGGTAGCGGAACCCCGTCACCGTCTGCTCGGTGTCCCAGTCCATCAGCATCTGCGTCGGGCTGCTGAAGAAAATGTGCAGGCCCGAAGAGCGCTTTTCCCCGCTGTTGGGGATATCAGCCGTCAACGCGGGAGCGAGGTAGAGCCCGATTTTCTTGATCACAGGCTCGGCCTTGGTGTCCACGATGGTGAAACGAAGTTTCGAGGCTTTCACCGTCGGGAAGCAGATGATGCGGCGATGGCCGATGGTGGTGAGGCCGTCGCCGTCTTCCGCGAGTTCATCCGTGAGCGGCTGCCACTCCCCGTCAACCAGGGCTTCGAGCGTGAACTTCTTCACGCGCTGGCCCAGGGCGATGTCCTCCTCCGCGACGAAGCGGTTGAAGTCCGTCGGGCGCCGGAAAGAGATCGTGGTCACCAGCCCCTTGTGGGAAACCCGGGCCTTGTCCACGAGGTTCTCCTTGAACACCTCGTCGATCATTTTCTTGAGAGCGATGCCCCGGAGGCTGTCCGTGGGATGGATGCGTCCGTTCGGGGCGACCGGGAAGTTCAGCAGGAGCGTGGAGTTGCGGCCCACGGACTTGTAATACGTGTCCATCAGCTTGGACAGGCTCTTCACATGGGCGTTCTCCGTCTCGTGGTAGAACCAGCCCGGGCGGATACTGGTGTTCGTCTCGCCGGGGCACCACACGTCGCCGTCTTCCACGCCGTAGTGCAGCATGGCATAGCCTGCCTGGCCTTCGCTGGGCATAGTGCTCCAGTTGGTCTCGCCTACGTTACCAGCTTCGGTTCCCACCCAGCGGAGGTCGGCTCGGTTCGCATTGTCTCCCCAGATGACGCAGTGGGGCTGAAGCTCACGGATCAGACGGTACGTTTCCGGCCAGTCGTAGTAATACTTGTCAATCCGGCGCGTCTCGTTCGCGCCGCCGTACCAGCCGTCACCACCGTTCGCACCGTCGAACCACACCTCGAAGATATCTCCGTAATTCGTGAGCAGTTCGCGCAGCTGGTTACGGAAGTAAGTAATATACTCCGGCTGTCCGTACTCCGCGTAGTTGCGGTCCCACGGCGAAAGATACACGGCGAACTTGAGTCCTTCCTCGCGGCACGCATCGGCCAGTTCCCGGACCACGTCCCCCTTCCCGTCCTTCCACGGCGCGTTTTTCACGCTGTATTCCGTATAGGCCGACGGCCACATGCAGAATCCGCAGTGGTGCTTGGCCGTGAAGATGATGCCTTTCATGCCCGCCTGTTTGCACACGCGCGCCCACTGCCGGCAGTCCAGGTCGGAAGGGTTGAACAGGGCGGGATCCTCATTGCCGAACCCCCATTCCTGATCCGTATACGTGTTCATGGAATAGTGGATGAAGGCGTACATGTCCATGTCCTGCCACGCAAGCTGGTCCTGGGTAGGAACAGGCCCGTACGGTTCGACATGATGGCAAGCGGCCAGCAGGAAAAGGGCTGCCACCGCCAGGATCGGGAAGTTTCTCATATTATTTTGCAGGTTCGATGACGCGATAATGCCCGCTCAGGTGCATGAAGGCGAACAGGCGGAGGAGGCCGTCGTAATAGGCGTCGAAGTAGCCGTCCTCATACGGCTTATTCTCGCTGTCCCAGAGGCGCTGGGCGAACTCGCGGGCGATGGCGTGGTCCGCGGCGAGCGTAGCGGCCGCGGCCGTGGCCACCAGGCCCACGGAGTGCCGCGTGCCCGTCCCGCGGAACTCGCCCTGCCCGGCCGGCATGGCGAAGTCGACATCGGTACCGTCCACGTTGTACTGGTCCACGAAGGTATCTATTCCCTTGGAATAGAAGAAGTTCTGGATCGTATTCGCGTAGTTCGTCTGCCATTCGCGGTCCGCGCAGGCCCAGGAATAATCCAGGGCGATGTTCATCGGCACGCGCCAGGAGTCGAAGCGGAAAGCGGGCTTCATCCGACGGCCGAAGAAGGCGTTCTCGATGAAGGAACCGTCGAAATTGTTCGTATCAGGGTTCAGACCGGTGTTCGGGTCGATGCTCTTGTGCAGGTACTCCCGGCTGGCCGCCGCGCAGGCGCGGTAGAAATCGGCCCTGCCGTCATTCGCCCAGCGGGCCCACACCTCGTAGAAGGCGGGGATGTGGTAGGACGGGTCCGTGTAGCCGACACCGCGGCCGTCCGGCGTGAAGGTGATCAGGTGGTTCTCCTTGTCGATGAACGGCTTGATGCCCTCCGTGCCATCCTTCTCCCAGGAGGAGTTCAGGATGAACTGCGCCTCCTTGAGATAGTTGATGTCCCCCGCATTCCCCCAGCGGTTGGATGCGAAGACGAGCGCGGTGATGAAATACAGTTCACCGTCGGATGCCGGCCCCTTGCCGCGGATGGTTCCGTCCGGGGCCAAGCTCCAGGCGAAATACCCCTTCATGGGCCCGTCCTGATACTGCATATACTTTTTCGCCCACCGGAACAGGCGGTCGAACTCCTCTTTCTTGTCCAGCTGCACGGCAACCATCATCCCGTAGGACATGCCCTCCGTGCGCGCGTCGAAATTCTTGACGTCGGACATGTAGGCCATGTCGTCCCCCACCTCGAAATACACCTTGTCGGGTCCGTGGAAGACCTCCTGGAAGATGCTTTCCAGCTTCGCGTCGACCTCCGCCTGCGGATAGCCCATCTCCGCGAACACGCTCCGGTACCGGTGCGTCTCGAATCCGCCCTTCGTCCAGGGCTTGAGTTCATTCTGCGCTTGCGCAGCTCCCGCCGCGCACAGGCCCACGGCCACGGCGGACACCATCATCCGCCCGAAAACTGACATTGACATATCACTCGGTATTTTGTAGTTTCTACAAATATAGCAAATTCCTCGGAAAACTATCCTTCCTGCTGGCGGCGGACGGCTTCGAGGAAGAAGGTGCGGCGCTGGTCCTGGGTAAGGCGGTAGCGGGCGAGGCGCGAGGAGGCGGTGAGGCCGTCGTCGAGATTGCAGACGAAGAGGTCGTCGATGTCGGCGATGTACAGGCGGTTGTAGCGGATGTCCTGGTACTTCTGGAGGCTGATGGTGTAGTTCATCGCCTTGAGGGCCTCGCCTTCCGAGAGATTGTCCTTGCTGAAGACGAACAGGCCCAGGGACTCCCAACGGCCGTAGAAGCCGCTGGCGGCCTTGGAGACCTTGCTTTCCAGGATGCGGCGCATGGGGAGAGCCATCCGCCAGTAAGGCAATTCATTGACGCCCACGTACTTGCCGGTACGGAGACCGAAGGAGTAACCGCTTTCGAGGATGGTGTCGCGGTCGTCGGCGGGGAACTCCCGCGTGAGGCCGGCGATGTCCTGCATGAGCGCCAGGCCGGCGGCCTTGCTCTCCTCCATCGCCCGCGTCACCTCGATGCCGACCGAACGGTCCGAAGGAGACTGGAGGTCCGGGCGGTCCCGGTTCACGAGCGGCGCGAAAGCGGGCCCCAGCACCGTGGAAAGCACGATCTGCGCGTACTTCTCGAAGAAGCACGTCCCGAACTCCCGGATATGTTCCGCCTTGTCGCCCATGTCACGCAAATGTAGCCAATTCATTGGTCAAGTGCAAGAAAAAGCGTACATTCGCATCAACGTAACATCACACGCATGAAAGCCAGACATATCTTCTTTCTCCTGACGGCGCTGGCCGTCTCCGCAGGCGTCCGGGCGCAGAGCATCTATCCCGACGGCTATGAACCCGAAAGCTGCACCAGCATCATGGTGGGCCGGCTCGCATCGACGGACGGCTCCGTGATCACCTCCCATACCTGCGACGGCGTCTCGCACACCTGGATCACGATGGAACCCGCCGCGGACCACAAGAAAGGCGACGTGTTCGAGGTCTACAAAGGCCTCCGGCACACGAAGTTCAAGGGCGACACCACCGGTGTCAGGAAAGTGGGTGAAATCCCCGAAGTACGCCACACCTACGCCTATGTCAATACGGGCTATCCGTGCCTGAACGAGAAGCAGCTCGCCATGGGCGAATCCACCTTCACCGGCCCGGACACCCTCATCAACAAGGATGCGATGTTCCTCATCGAGGAACTCGCCCGCCTGGCGCTCATGCGCTGTGACAACGCCCGTGACGCGATCCGCCTGATGGGCGAAACCGCCGAGAAATACGGCTACGGCGACACCGGCGAGTGCCTCACCGTCGCGGACACGAAAGAAGTATGGGCCTTCGAGATCGTCGGCTGCGGCCGCGACAAGGTGGGTGCCGTGTGGGTGGCCCAGCGCGTACCGGACGACGAGGTGTCCATCTCCTGCAACATCCCGCGCATCGGAAAGATCGACCGCAAGGACAAGGACCATTTCATGGCCTCTGACAACGTGGAAGCCGTGGCGAAGGAATACGGGCTCTGGGACGGCGAGGGGGATTTCGTGTGGTTCAAGGCCTACAACTCCCGGAAGGACAAGAAGAATTTCGCGATCCGTGACTGGTTCGTCTTCAACACCCTGGCCCCGTCCCTCGGCCTGTCGATGGACGATCCCTCCATCCCCTTCAGCATCAAGCCCGAGCACCAGGTCAGCACCCGTGAGGTATTCAAGCTCCTCCGCGGCACCTACGAGGGTACGCAGTACGACATGTGCAAGGACTGGAAGATGGTCAATGCCAAGGGCGACACCCTCGTGAGCCCCGTCGCGAACCCCTGGCTCGTCGCCGATACCCGCAACACGCTGAATACCATCGCACCGGGCACGATCGAGTTCGTCCGCACCCTGGCCGTGTGCTGGTGCTCCTACTCCACGGTGCTCCAGCTCCGGGGCTGGCTGCCCGATGCCGTGGGCGGGATCCTCTGGTACGGCGTGGACAACCCTGCCGAGAGCCCGCGCATCCCGATCTTCGCCGGCGGCACCGCGCTCCCGGCGGCCTTCGACAACTGCGGCCAGAAACAGTATGTCCCGGACTGCGTCCTGTGGACCTTCCGCCGCCCGAACCGCCTGGGCACCGTCGCCTGGCAAAAGAACAAGGACGACTTCGAGAAGCTCATCCTCGAGACGGAGGACATCGCGTTCGAGGGCTTGCCCGCCCTGGAAAAGAATCCGTCCCCGACGGCCCTGAACGCCTACACCGCGCAGATCTACGAGCAGTGCGCCAAACGCTGGAACGAACTGGAGGAAAAGCTCTGGATCAAGCACGGACGCGGATTCTAGGCCGGGCGCTTGGCGTTTCCGCCCCGATTCGTTATATTTGTGAATTGAATAAACACTTATACTATGGCAAAGACAGCAGGTAAAATCATCGCCTGGGTCATCGTGATCCTCCTCCTGGTGGGCGCGGCCTTCGGCTACTACAAGTTCCTGTGGGTGTTCAGCGACGGCACCAAGACCGGCGAACTGAACTCCCTGACCTACACCGGCTACATCTGGAAAACCTACGAGGGCGAGATGATCCTCTCGGGCTACGGCGCCAAGGGCTCCGTGAACGGCTCCGTCCAGTCCAAGATCTTCAAGTTCTCCGTGGCCGACAAGGCCGTCGCCGAGCAGCTCCAGCAGCTCACCGGCCAGCGGGTGACCGTCCATTACAAGGAATACAAGGGCGCCCTCCCCTGGCGCGGCTACGAGCGCGCCATCGTGGACACCATCGACAACAGTGAACCCGTGACGGGCGAGCCGGCGAACCGGCTGCCCATCGACGCTTCCGCAGAACAAGTCTTCTTATGAAAAAGCACCTCCTTCTTCTGGGCGCCACCCTCGTGGGCGGCGTTCTTTTTGCCCAGCCCCGCGTGATCGGCGTTCACCCGGCGCATGACGGCAAGGTCATGACGATGGAAAACGCCATTGTCGGCCGCATTTCCCCGGAAAACCGCTACTATTCCTGGACCGGGGAGAACGAATACAGTTACATGGACGGCCGGAAGATGATGACGGCCACCATCGGCAAGAACGGAGAGATCCAGCTCACTGAATCCGCCGCGAATGCCCCCTCCGGTCGGGGCATGTCGCCCCGGGGGATGTTCGGGGCCCCTGCGCAAGGGGGTTGGAGAGCGCTCAACGTGGGGAACAGCCTGTACATCACCGACGGCAAGGACACCGTAGCCGTCGCCGTTTCCAACGACCGCGAGATCGTCTATGGGCAGTCCGTGAGCCGCAACGAGTTCGGCATCAACGGCGGCATCTTCTGGGCCCCGTCGGGCCGTAAACTCGCCTTCTACCGCAAGGACGAGTCCCGCGTGACGGACTTCCCGCTCCTGAACATCCGGACCCGCACCGGCGAGCTGCAGCTCATCAAGTACCCGATGAACGGGATGGACTCGGAAATCGTGTCCCTGGGCATCTACGACCTGGACAAGGGCAGCACCGTGTACCTGAACGTCCCGGAGTTCACCCCGGAACGCTTCCTCACGAACATCAGCTGGTCCCCGGACGACAAGTCCGTCTATGTGCAGGTCCTGGACCGCACCCAGCACCACATGAAGCTGAACCAGTACTGCGCCGCCACCGGCGAGTTCGTCCGCACGCTCCTGACGGAGGACGACGAACGCTGGGTGGAGCCGCTGGACCCGGTCCGCTTCCTCAAGGGCCGGAAGGACCTGATGATCTACCGGACGGATCTCCGCGACGGCTACCGCAATCTCTATCTGCTTGATACCCTGGGCAATATCCGCCGCCTCACCCCCGTGGACGCGGACGTTGACTACGTGGGCGACGACGGTGTGAACGTGTTCTATACCTCCGCCGAGGTCTCCCCCATCGAGAACCACCTCTACAAGGTGAGCGTCAAGGCGCCGGCGAAGAATGCCATCGCGAAAGCGAAGATCAGCAAGCCGGTGGCCCTCACGCCGGAGCGTGGCTGGCACACCGTTTCGATGAACGGCGCCTGTACCTGGTTCATCGACCGCTACTCGAACCTGGACACCCCGGGCGTGTCCCTGCTCCGGAGCACGGACGGGAAGCATACGCAGAAGCTCTTCGAGGCGGGCGATCCGCTCAAGGACTATGCCTCCTGCGCCGTGGAGCTGGGCACCGTCCCGAGCGCCGACGGGAAGTTCGACAATTACTACCGCCTCTACTATCCGAAGGATTTCGACCCGGCGAAGAAGTACCCGGTGATCGTGTACGTCTACGGCGGTCCGCACTCCCAGATGGTGCAGGACAGCTGGCTGGGCGGCGTACGGATGTGGGAGATGCTCATGGCCCAGAAGGGCTACCTGGTGTATGTCCAGGACAACCGCGGCACGTCCAACCAGGGCGCGGAATTCGAGCGCGCCATCAACCGCCAGTGCGGCCAAGCCGAAATGGCCGACCAGGTCGCCGGCCTGCGCCTCCTGATGGAAAAGCCGTATGTGGACAAGGACCGCATCGGCGTCCACGGCTGGAGCTACGGCGGCTTCATGACCATCAGCCTCATCACCAACTATCCCGACGTGTTCAAGGTGGCCGTCGCCGGCGGCCCGGTCATCGACTGGAAATGGTACGAGATCATGTACGGCGAGCGCTACATGGACACGGAAGCGACGAATCCGGAAGGTTTCGCGAAGACTTCCCTCATCAACAAGGCGAAGGACCTCAAGGGCAAACTTCTCATCTGCCAGGGCGCCGTGGACAACACGGTCGTGTGGGAACACTCGCTCAGTTTCATCGAGGAGTGCATCAAGAACAACGTGCAGGTGGACTACTTCCCCTATCCGACGGACCCGCACAACGTGGGTGGCCGCCGCCGGATCCATCTGATGGACAAGGTGACGATGTATTTCGAGGACTACCTGTAGGTCTCGAAACGGACGTTTTTCAGCTGAAGCATCCCGGCGTCGTCGACCTGGGATGCTTCTTCCGTATAGAAGAAGAGGCAGTCCTCCAGCGTGATGTCGTGGATCATCTGCCGGGTGCCGGAGGCCTTGATGCCGACGCGGGCATCACGACAGGTCACGCGGGCGATGTGGATGTCCTGGAAGTCGGGCAGGAAGTTCTCCGTCTCGGCGGCCGCCGCGTCGTCCCGGCCGACGGGACGGTCCGCGTAGGAGGTCTCGAAGACGATGGCTTCGCCCTGGATATCGGACATGTAGATATCTGATATACAGATGTTTTCGGTTTTTCCTCCCCGCTCGGGCGCGGACTTGAACCGGAGGCCGGTGTCCGTGCCGGAGAAGGTGTTGTTCCGCACGAGGATGTTGACCATCCCGCCGGAGAATTCGGAGCCGATGACGAAACCGCCATGGGCATGGAATACGGTGTTGTCCTCGATGAGGATGTTGTCGCAGGGGCCGTCCTTGAGCGCTGCGGCGCCCGCGCCGCCCTTCATGCAGATGCCGTCGTCGCCCACGTCCACGGTGTTCCGGACGATGAGCACGTTCTTGCACTGGCCGATGTCGATGCCGTCGCCGTTCTGCGCGTTCCAGGGGCAGCGGACCATGACGCCGTCGATGACCACATCCTTGCACCGTTGCGGCACCAGGTGGAACTTCGGGGAATTCTGGAGGGTGACGCCCTGGACGAGGACACGCTCGCAGTCCGTGAAGCGGACGAGGTGCGTCCGGATCTTCTCCTGCGCCTCGTAGGTATCGGCAATGTTGTCGAAAGCCTTGAGGTTGAAGGGGTACCAAAGGTCGCCCTTCTTCGTGACGGTGCCGCCCATGCGCCTGTAGGCGTTCCATTCCGTATCGCTTACCTTGGAGCGCTTCACGCCGCGCCACCATTCGCCGTTTCCGTCGATGATGCCTTCGCCCGTGATGCTGACATCGGTCCGCTTGCTGGCGGTGATGCCCGGCACGGCCTTGCCGTCCTTGAGGTGCGCAGCCCGGTCGGGCGTGAGCAGGACAGTCGCATTCCGCTCCAGATGCAGGTCGATGTGGTCTTTCAGGGATATCGGCCCGGTGAGCCACATGCCGGCCGGGACGACGAGGTGTCCGCCGCCTTGCTTCGCCAGGGCGCTGATGGCCTTGGCAAATGCCTGGGTATTGTCTGTGACGCCGTCGCCAACGCCGCCGAACTCCGTCAAACTCACTGAGTTGTCCGGGATGACCGGCAGTTGGGGTTCCACCATCTTCCCGGCCACGGCGGCCGGCAGGTTGCGGTAATAGGTTCCGTAAGGACCGGCCCAGGCGCAGAAAGCGGCGGCCAGGGACAGGAGGGAAACGAGGAATCTTCTGGTACGCATGAGGCAAATATACGGAGAAACCGCGATAATCCAACGAAAAACCGTATCTTCGCACCCTGATTCAAAAACAACGGTCCTATGACGAGATTCAAAGCCGCACTTTTCGACCTGGACGGGGTCATCTTCGATACGGAACCGCAGTACACCCGCTACTGGAAAGACGAGTTCCACCGGTATTACCCGGACCGGACGGGGCTGGAGGATGCCATCAAGGGAGAGACGCTGGTCCAGACCTTCGACCATTGGTTCAGCGGCCCGCTCGAAGCGGAGCGCGAGAACGTGAGGACCCGCCTCTACGCCTTCGAGGCCAGCATGGACTTCCCCTATGTAAAAGGAACGGCCGAATTCATCCAGGCCCTCCGGGAGATGGGAATCCGCACCGCCGTCGTCACGAGCAGCAACCATCCCAAGATGCAGAATGTCTTCCGGACCCATCCGGAATTCACCGCCCTTTTCGACCGGATCGTCACTTCTGAGGACATCAAACACAGCAAACCGGCCCCGGACTGCTACCTGAAAGCCGCCGAACTGCTGGGCGTCGACCCGGCCGACTGCATCGCCTTCGAGGACAGCTTCAACGGCCTTCGCTCCGCCCTGGACGCAGGCACGACGGTCGTCGCCGTAACGACTGCGCACCCGGCCGTCGAACTCAAGGACCTGTCCCATTTCCAGATCCCGGACTTCACCGACGCCCTCGACCTCCTCGGGCTGCGCTGACCCTCCCATCCCTCAGCCACACTGCCTCCTTCGCCTTCCCTCAACTGCGCTGCCTGGCGCCACCCCTCCCACGAACGGCACGGTGCGCGGTTCCAACCCGCGCATCCCGCCAAACTGCCGCACACCTATCCCCCACAGAACGCACTCGGGGCCCTTCCCCGGTGCGCCATAGGCCGATTTCGGGCCTCGGCGCACCGAGAACACCGCTATGGGCTCGTAAAACGATGATCCGCGTGCGGCAGTTTGGCAGAATGCGCGATTTCGAAGATATTTCTTGGATTGTTCATGGGAAATGCCGATTTTTATCCCAGGACGTATCATCCAATGTCATCGTTTTGGTGGCGGGAGCATGAGGCGTGAGAGAAAACGATGAAAAAACAGTATTTCCATGTGTGCGCCAACGGCGCCGACGCCCGGAATTTCATCATCTGCCAGGCGGACTATTACGCAGCATTCAACCTGGTCGCCGTCTGTGCGGCGAATACGCAGGTCGTTGTCGTTTCGTTCTCCATTGAGGACAGTCATCCCCACTTCCTTCTCTGGGGTACGGAGGAAGCGTGCCTCCGCTTCAAGATCCTCTATGAAAAACTGTACACCCACCATGCCGCAGCCACGCGGAAGGGAGGTTCTGAACTGGTGCTCCGCTGTGAATTGTACCCCATCGGGGACGACCAGGACTACTTGCGCAACGTGGCCGTGTACACGGTCATCCAGGCCACGAAGGACGGAAAGGCCGTCATGCCGTACGACTATCCCTGGGGAACGGGATGCCTGGTCTTTCGGAAAGGATTCTATGTGTTGCCATGGCTGTTCGATGATGAAGGAAACATCTGCAAGCCAGTTCCCTTCGGTTCGCTGGGGGTCCGCGAGCGAAGGGCGTTGCTTCCCACCCGGCAATGGACAATTCCTGACAACTGGCTGGTATGCAATGGATTAATCCTTCCAACCAACTATGTGGACGTTGCCCGTTTCGAATCGATCTATGGCACCCACAACCGGTTCCGGGTATTCTTGTCCAGCCCCAAACAGCGGGAAGAGATGATGCTGGACAAGATGGCGGAGCAACGGGGCCTCGACTTCGAAGACCAGGAGGCTCGAATCCTTTGCGGAGACACTTGCAAACAAATGTTTGGCACCCGCGATCCGCGCAGGCTGGACGGTCCCAGGCGGATCCGGCTGGCCCAGCAGCTCCGGCGCCAATACAAGCTTACCTTCCGGCAACTGGCCACCCTGGTCCGGCTCCCCGAGACGGAAGTCCGGGCCCATATCCGATGACGTAGCTTCTTGCGGCGAACAGTTTGGCAAAAAATTCAAAAAAGCGAGCCCGGCTCTTGCGTGATTAAAAAAAAGTTTCTACCTTTGCAATCCCAAATGAACGAGGGCTTAGCTCAGTTGGTTTAGAGCGCTTGCTTGACAGGCAAGAGGTCGGCAGTTCAAATCTGCCAGTCCTCACCACTCGGAAGAGACACCTACAGCGATGCAGGTGTCTCTTTTTTTATTCTGGCCAGAGCCCCCGATTTCGCCAAACAGCCGCACACAAATCATCGTTATACGTGTCCACAACGGGGTTCGTGGTGCGCCGAGGGCCGAAATCGGCCTGTGGCGCACCGCAATCACCCGCACAGCGCGCAGAACCGGCATCCCGGTGCGGCTATTTGGCGGCGGTGGGAGTGGGCGGGTTGCGGGCGGGCGACTGGCGCTACCACCGGATTTCCACGCGGATGCCGTCGGGGCTGTTGGGGAAGCGGAGGAAGAGGGTGCGGGAGGCAGGGTCCCAGGAGCAGTCGGCGACCGGCTCCCCGTCTACCAGGACGGACAAAGGCTTGCGCGGTAGGAGGATGCGAGTGACGTTATGGGTCTCAGCAGGGGCCTTGCACACGTAGGAGAAGGTGCGACGGGTGCGCTGGAGGTCATAAGCGCGACTGGCGGCGGCGAGGATGGCCGGGGCCTTAGGGGCTTTGCGGAGGTCGTACAGGAAGGCCTGGGAGCCGGGGGTGAGTTCCTTGCGCGTAACAATTGGAAGCGCGGGATCGAACAGGTCGATGAAGGAGCCTTCCAGCTCGTACGGTTCATCCGAGACGCTTTCATCCAGCGCAGCGGCAATCTTGTAGGGGCCGCGGTCCAGCAGAAAGTGGTTTTTCCACTGGACAGCGCCGTACAGCGACTCGACGGCCAACAGCAGCATCGCGTCGCCGCCGGCATTCATCACATAGTCCTTCGGATCGAACCGCAGCACGCACAAGCGGCCTTTTCCGCAAGGATAAACGCCTCGACCGGGATGCGGTTCCAAGCCCAACAAGGCAAACAGATGGTCGGACGGGGCATCGTAAGCATACTCCCCCGTGTTCCACCATTCGCGGACGCCCTGGAAAGGATCGGTGTCCGTTCCGCTGTAAACGAGCACTCCCCCGTCCCGCACCCAACGGGCCAGGTGCTCGTGCGCGGACGGGTCCATCGGTTTCATGTTGGCATAGGTCATCAGGAGGACTTTCACGTCCTTGAGCGCGTCCGGATACCCCAGGTTCTCAATGTGGGTGATGCCCACCGGAACGCCGCGCTTGAGCAGCGGCAGGGCCAGGCCGAAGAAGTTCGAGAGCTGCGGATCGTCATACCCGTCATGGACCGGGAACCGCTGGAACATCAGGGAGTTGGCCATCAGGACAGAGATGCCCTGCGAGCCGTCCAGGGTGTTCCGGGACACGGGCATTTCCTGCAGGGCGTTCGTCATCACCTGCATCATGGACGCGAAATCCTGCGGGATGCGGATCCGCTCGTCCGAGCCCGGTCCGGCCGGGTAGGGCCGCTCATAGATACGCTCCGGCCAGGGCATGATCTCGTAGGTGTCGATCTGCGGGTACAGCAGCTGGGCTGCGAAGGTTGCCTGATAGTTCCGCCGGAAATCGCCCCAGTCGCGGGTGGCGTCCTCGATCGGGTCGGTCAGGAACCAGACGCGCCGGCCGGTCGGGGCCGTCATCGAGGCCATGCACCCGTATTCCAGGTATGCCGTCTCGAACACCCGTTCCCGGCGGACACCGTTGAAATAGTCCGGCGCCCGGGAGGTTCCGGTCCATACCTGGGCGATATAGCCGTCGATGCAGTCCATCGAAGCGAGCGAGGCCTCCGGCGAGACGATTTCCCACATGGAATAATTCAGGAGAGAGTGCGTGGGGATGTAGCACTTGATTTCCCGGCCGAGCGAACGCCCGTACTCCTTCGCGTAGGAGCATACCTCCTCGAGGGCCCGGTAATACAGGTGGTATTTCAGTTTGGAGGACAGGTAGGTGGCTTCCGGCGACTCGTCCTGGGGGCGCCAGTCGTCGCCATAATACGCTTTCCACTCGCGCTTGAACGCCTCGGAATAGCCGCCATGGGCCCAGAACTCGGGTTCTTCCAGGAAGATGTGGTCCACCCCGGCGTCGATGACGCGCTTGATATGCCGCTCCTTGAAATAGGCGAGATAGTTCTCCGTGGGAACGATGTACGGGACCATCGGCCCATGCCAGATGGTATCCCCTTCCATCCGTACCTGTCCTTCGTCCAGGTGCCGTTCCCCGTCCCATCCACCGGTGAAATAATCCTGATAACCGCCCCAGGCGATGCCGGTCATGAAATGCGTCTCGTATCCCCGCTCCCGCCAGGAAGCGAGTCGGGCCTCCACGCTGCCGGGCGTGTTCCTGTCCGTCGGGTTCCCGCCCACGCCGTACACCATCACGGCATCGGCGCGGTTGTCGATGGACGGCCTCCATCCCTGCGCCGACTGGAACGTCGTCTTCACGGAATCCCGGACGGGACCCGTGCAGGCCAGAACGCAAAAGAGCGTCAGGCTAGTCAGCCAGGCGCTCTTTCGCATATTCCAACGTGAGTCTGAAGGTCTTCTTCTTGGACGATGGCGCTTCGAACATCGCATCGTTCATCAGCTCCTCGCAGATGCTCCGGAGCCCGCGGGCGCCGAGCTTCCGTTCGATGCTCGTATCCACGATCAGGTCCAGCACTTCCGGTTCGATCTCGAGCTTCATGCCATCCATCTCGAAGAGCTTCGCGTACTGCCGGATGATGGCGTTCTTGGGCTCGGTGAGGATGCGGCGGAGGGAGGCGCGATCCAGCTGGTCCAGGTAGGTGACGACCGGGAGACGGCCGACGATCTCCGGGATGAGACCGTAGGACCGGAGATCCTGGGCATCCACGTATTGCAGGAGATTGTCCTTGTCCACGCGCTGCTTCTCCTCGGCGCTGAAGCCGATGATCCGGGTGTTCTTGCGCTGGGCGATGTGCCGCTCGATTCCCTCGAAGGCGCCGCCGCAGATGAACAGGATGTTCTGCGTGTTCACGTGGATGAACTCCTGCTCGGGATGCTTGCGGCCGCCCTTCGGCGGGACGTTCACGACATTCCCTTCCAGGAGCTTGAGCATGGCCTGCTGCACGCCCTCGCCCGACACGTCGCGGGTGATGGACGGGTTGTCGGACTTGCGGGCGATCTTGTCGATCTCGTCGATGAAGACGATGCCGCGCTCGGCTTTCTGGAGGTCGAAATCAGCCTCCTGCAGCAGCCGGGTGAGGATGCTTTCGACATCCTCGCCCACATAGCCGGCCTCGGTCAGGACGGTGGCGTCCACGATGGTGAAGGGCACGTCCAGCTGCTTGGCGATAGTCTTCGCCAGCAGCGTCTTGCCCGTTCCCGTAGGGCCCACCAGCAGGATGTTGGACTTCTCGAGCTCCACCCCGTCGTCGGCCTTGCCGATAAGGTTGTGGCTGATGCGCTTGTAGTGGTTGTACACGGCCACGGCGAGGACTGTCTTGGCCCGGTCCTGGCCGATGACGTACTGGTCCAGGTAGGCCTTGATCTCCTTCGGCTTCGGAGCCTTGTCCAGCGAACCCACCGAGGTCTCCCCCTTCGCGGGCCGCTTCTCCAGCTCCGCCACGTACTCCGCCGCCATCTTCGCGCAGTCCGAGCAGATGTACCCGTCGATGCCCTGGAGCATGAACGGGACCTCGGCGTCGGTCCGGCCGCAGAGGACGCAGCGGTTCTGGTGGTGTTCTCGCTTGGCCATTACTTGGCTTTCTTGTACAGGACTTCGTCCACCATGCCGTAGGCCTTGGCTTCCTCGGCGGTCATCCAGAAGTCGCGGTCGCCGTCGGCGGCGACACGCTCGATGGGCTGCCCGGAATGCTCCGCGATGATGCGGAAGAGCTCCGTGCGGGTCTTCTCGATCTCGCGGGCGGCGATGAGGATGTCGCTGGCCTGGCCCTGGGCGCCGCCCAGCGGCTGATGGATCAGCACGCGGGAATGCGGCAGCGCGCTGCGCTTGCCGGGCGCGCCGGCGCACAGGAGCACCGAGCCCATGGACGCCGCCATGCCGGTGCAGACCGTCGCCACGTCGGGCTGGATGATCTGCATCGTGTCATAGATGGCGAGGCCCGAGGACACCTGTCCGCCCGGGGTATTCAGGTACAGGGTGATGTCCGCGTGGGAATCGCCCGACGCCAGGAACAGGAGCTGGGCCATCACGATGTTCGCGACGTCGTCGTCGATGGGGACGCCCAGGAAGATGATGCGGTCCATCATCAGACGGCTGAACACGTCCATCTGGGCGACGTTCAGTTTGCGCTCCTCGGTGATCGTCGGGTTGATGTAGGCGTCGAGGGCCGACGCATAGCGGGACAGGGTGGCGGAGCCGATCCCCTGGCCTTTCACGGCAAATTTCTCGAATTCGTTCATGTCAGTCAGTTCTGGTAACACCTAAGAATACGGGAAAAGGGCCGGATTATTTCAGGGCGCGGAACTTTTCCTCGGAAATCTTCTTGGTCTGGAGGTTGACCTTCTCGCGCAGGGCGCCGATGGTCTTGTTGTCCTCGACCTGCTCCTCGAGCCGGCGCACCTGGTTCTCGTCCTCCAGGACGTTGCGGGCGGAGCTCTTGATCAGGTCCTGCGGCACGTTGCCCATGCCGTACATGGCGTACTGGTAGGCGACATAGCTCTCGGCGGCCTGCTCGATGTCGGCCTTCTCGACCTTCAGGCCGAGCTTCTGCATCAGGTAACCGCGGGTGAGCTGCCACTTGAAGTCCTCGACGAAGCCCGGGAACTCCTTCTCGACCTCCTCGGCGGTGTACTTGCCGTCATTGGCATAGACGAGCCAGCGCTTCAGGAAGGCCTCGGGGAGCTCGATGTTGGCCTTGTCCACGAAATACTTGCGGACATCGGCGGCGAAGCGGTAGTTGGCCTCCTGGGTGTGGTTGGCGCGGATGCGCTCCACGACCTTCTCCATGAACTGCTCCTCGCTGGTGACGGCGCCTTCGCCGAACATCTGGTTCCAGGTCTCCTGGTTGGACTCGGCGGCCTTGAAGGTCTTGACGTTCACGACGGTGAAGGTGAAGACCGGGTCGAGCTCGGCGAGCTTCGCCTTGTCCACCTTGAGCATGGAGGCGCGGTCGGTCTCGTTCTCGAAGGCCACGCTCACGTCGCAGGTGAACTTGTCCCCGGCCTTCTTGCCGACGAACAGCGGACGGGCGATCTCGGCGACATGGGCCACGGAGATGTACACGCCCTCGGCGCTGTGGCTGTCGTTCGCGATGTCGGCGATGATGTAGTCGTTCTCGCCGGCCTTGTCACCCTCCTGGAGGGCGCCGTACTGCTGGAGCATCTGGGCCTTCATCGCCTTCTTGGCGTCCTCGGTGACGTTGATCTCGTAGTACGGGATCTTGTCTCCCTCGCCCGCCTCGAAGTTCAGTTCCGGAGTCTGGGCGATGTCGAACTTGAAGGTGAAGTCGCTGCCGGGCTTCCACTCGAGCTGAGGCTGGTCCTCGGACGGGAGGGGTTCGCCGACGACGCGGATCTTCTCGTCGCGGATGAAGGTGTCGAGCTGGTCGGAGACTAGCCGGTTCACGGCCTCATAGAGGGACTGGTCGCCGTACAGGCGCTGGATCAAGGACATCGGGGCCATTCCCTTGCGGAAGCCTTTGATGTCGGCGCGGCGGCGGTATTCTTTCAGTCTGGCGGTGAGGGCCTCGGCGTAGTCGTCCGGGGTGATGTCGATGGTGACCTGGTAATTCAGGGCATCGGGCTGGGTCTTGGTAATGTTCATTGTATCGTTTGGTTTTTGTTATTATTCTTTCTCTTCTCGCTGGGTGTATTCGACCCGCTCGTGATAGAGCTGCTGCAGATAGGTCTTCAGCGTGGCTTTCACGATGTTCATCTCGCGGATCGTGATCTCGGCATGCTCGAACTGGCCGGACCGGTCTTTCGCCGCCACCATGTCCTCGACGAACTTGTCGAAGGAGGCGGGCGTGTATTCCTTGAGGGTACGGGAGGCGGCCTCCACGGAATCGCAGATCATCAGGATGACTTCCTCCTTGGTGCGGGGCTTGCGGCCCTGGTAGAAGAAGTCCGCCACGTCGTTCGGGTCGCCGCCTTCGTTCAGGTACTGGTTGTAGAAGGACGCCGTGAAGGACGTGCCGTGGTGCGTCAGGATGAAGTCGGAAATCTCGTTCGGGAGGTTGTTCGCCTTGGCGATCTCCAGGCCGTCCTTGACGTGGGCGATGATGTCGCGGGCGCTTTCGCGCGGGCTCTTGCCGTCGTGGTAGTTGGGGCTGCCCGGCGTCCGGGAGCTGTTCTCGATGAAGCAGAGCGGGTTCCGCATCTTGCCGATGTCGTGGTACAGGGCGGCGGCCCGCAGGAGCGGGACGTTCGCATGGACGGAATGGCCAGCCTCGTCGACCATGTTCATCACCTGGAGGCTGTGCTGGAAGGTGCCGGGGGCCTTGGCGTTCAGTTCGCGGAGGAGCTTGCTGTTCGTGTCGGCGAGTTCCTCGAGCCGGGTGGTGGACACCAGGTTGAAGATCCGCTCGAAGACGTAGATGAGCGGATAGAAAGCCACGGTGAGCATGGCGCCGCCGAACAGCTGCAGGACGTTGACCCACATCAGGCTCCGGCCCGCGTCGATCAGGCGGAAGCCCGCGAACACGACCACTTCCACCCCGAAGATGATCAGCGCGTTCAGGAACTGCTTCCAGCCCCGGTTGAACTGCTTGAAGGTGTTCATGGACACGACGCCGGCGCACAGGAACATGAAGAACAGTTCCACGCCGTTGCCGGAGAAGATCAGCAGCGGCAGCAGCGAGACCAGATACACGGGGAGGACCACCCGCTTGGGGAAGAAGGCCTGCAGGTACAGGACGGTGATGGCGAACGGGACGACGTACACCAGCGACGGGGCGATCCGCTCCACCAGGAACGAGACGACCGCCGCCAGGGTGAAGACCGTCAGCAGGTAGTAGTAGCGCTTGGGCTTCGCGAAGAGTTCGCGGTGGGTGAAATAGATGCAGAAGTACAGGATGACCACCAGGGCCAGGGCGATGAGGATGTCCCCCAGCCACAGCAGGATGCGGGGGCCCTCATAGCCATAGACCTTGTTGTATTCCGCCTTGTAGGAGTCCAGGATCTGGGCGATCTCCGGGGTGATGATGTCGCCTTTGGAGACGATCTTCTGCTCGGCGCTCCAGTAGCCGGAAGTCGGCGACACGTAAGCGGCGGATTCCGCGTGGCTGAGCTCGGTCATGGACCGGTCGAAGACGAGGTTCGGGACGATGAGGTCGTACACGCCGGAGCGCTTGAACAGGGAGTCCAGGTTCACGTCCGGATAGGCGCGGGAGACATCGGCCAGGAGCTGGTTCTTGGCGTCGGAGACCTTGTAGACCTCCGTCCGGGGGTATTCGGCCGCCCGCTTGTTCCGCTGGATGTAGATAACCTCGTCGGTGAGGTTGCCGTAACCGCGGTCCAGTTTCTCCTTCGCGTCGGAGATCACGCCCTTGGCGTAGATGTCGGCCATGCCGGAGGCGATGGCGGGACGCAGGCGGGCGTATTTGCCGAGGTCGAGGCCCTGGATGGCCTTCACGGAGTTGTTGACGACCTCGTCCGAGTAGCGGTAGTACGGGACCGTTCCCCCGTCCACCCGGTCGAGTTCCTCCATGAGCTGTTCCTCGGTCTTGAGAATCGGGAAGTCGAACTGCGGGACGAGCGTCTCGTACGGCCACGGGGAACCTTTCCGGTAATCGTAATTGAACTTCGCAGTCCGCGGCATGAACAGCACGAGGATTGCGAAGACAATGGCCAGCGGAAGGAGCCGCCGGGGTATCTTAGGCGTCGATATTTGCATAATGGGCGTTCTCTTCGATGAAGGCGCGGCGCGGCGGGACGTCGTCGCCCATCAGCATCGAGAAGGTACGCTCCGCTTCCGCGGCGTTCTCGATGGTGATCTGCCGGAGCAGGCGGCGGGACGGGTCCATGGTCGTCTCCCAGAGCTGGGTGTCGGACATTTCGCCGAGACCTTTGTAGCGCTGGACGTCGCAGCCGCGGCCCATGCGCTCACACGCCTCGTCCCGCTGGGCGTCGGTCCAGCAGTACACTTCCTCCTTGCCCCTGCGGACCCGGTAGAGCGGCGGCGTAGCCAGGTACACATAGCCGTTCTTGATGAGGTCGAACATATAGCGGAAGAAGAAGGTGAGGATCAGGCAGGCGATGTGGGAACCGTCCACATCGGCATCGGTCATGATGATGACCTTGTGGTAGCGGAGCTTGGAAAGGTCCATGCGCTTCTCGCCGTTCTCGTCCTCCTGCGCCACGGTGACGCCGAGGGCGGTGTAGATGTTGCGGACTTCCTGGCTCTCGAAGGCGCGGTCCTGGGCGGCTTTCTCCACGTTCAGGATCTTGCCCCGGAGCGGGAGGATGGCCTGGATGCGGCGGTCGCGGCCCTGCTTGGCCGTTCCGCCTGCGGAGTCACCCTCGACGAGGAAGAGTTCGCACTTCTCGGGATCGCGGTCGGAGCAGTCGGCCAGCTTGCCGGGCATGCCCACGCCGCCCATCGGCGACTTGCGCTGCACCATTTCGCGGGCCCGGCGGGCGGCGGCGCGGGCCGTCGCTGCGAGGACGATCTTCTCGACGATGGTCTTGCCTTCCTTCGGGTGCTCCTCCAGGTACTGCTCCATCGCCGCGGCCGTGGCCTGGGAGACGGCGGAGGTAGCCTCCGGGTTGCCCAGCTTGGTCTTGGTCTGGCCCTCGAACTGCGGCTCGGCCACCTTCACGGAGATGACGGCGGTCAGGCCTTCGCGGAAGTCTTCCGGAGAGAGGTCGCCCTTGAACTTGGCGAGGAGGTTGTTCTTCTCCGCGTAGTTCTTCAGGGAGCGGGACAGGCCCATCTTGAAACCCTGCAGGTGCGTACCGCCTTCGATGGTGTTGATATTGTTCACGTAGGAGTAGATCCGCTCGCGGAAGCCCTGGTTGTACTGGAGGGCGATGTCGATGGGGATCACCTTGTCGGAATTCACGGTGATGGGCTCGGGGATGAGCTTGGGTTCGCCGGCGTCGAGGTAGTCGATGAACTCGCGGAGGCCGTGCTCGCTGTAGAACACGTCGCTGCGGAACACCTTGCGGCCGGTGGCCTTGCGCTCGCCGTCTTCGGCGGTCTCGAACTCGTCCACTTCCTCGCGGAGGTCCGTCAGCGTGATGCGGATGCCCTTGTTCAGGTAGGCCAGCTCGCGGAGCCGGTTCGCCAGGGTGTCGTACTTGTAGACGATGGTCTGGGTGAAGATCGTGGCGTCCGGGTGGAAGGTGATGATGGTACCGGTGTCGGACTCGGAGGTCTCGCCGATCACATGGACATCCGTGATGGGCTTGCCCTTGGAGTACTTCTGCTCGAAGATCTTGCCCTCGCGGTGGACTTCCGCCACCAGCAGGTCGGACAGGGCGTTCACGCAGGAGACGCCCACGCCGTGCAGACCGCCGGAAACCTTGTAGCTGTTCTTGTCGAACTTGCCGCCCGCATGGAGGACCGTCAGGACGACTTCCAGCGCGCTGCGGTGCTCCTTCTCGTGCATGCCGGTCGGAATGCCGCGGCCGTTGTCCTTCACCCGGACGGAATTGTCCTCGAGGATGGTCACCTCGACGTCCGTGCAGAAACCGGCCATCGCCTCGTCGATACAGTTGTCGACGACTTCATAGACGAGATGGTGGAGACCTCTTTCACCGATGTCTCCGATATACATGGAGGGGCGCTTGCGGACCGCCTCGAGACCTTCCAGGACCTGGATACTGTTGGCTGAATACTGCTCCTCAGCCTGCTTCAATTCCTCGATATCTGCCATAATTTGCACGTTTGCATATAAACATGCAAATATAGCAATTTTTTCCTAGAAATTCAATACGATTCCGCCCGTAAAATACATTCCCGCCTCGGCGTGGAGCGGGGTGCGCTGGACCACCTGGTTCAGCAGGTTGCCGCCCTTCGCCCAGAAGCCGAAACGGTGGGTGAAACGGTACTCCGCGAAGAGGCCCAGATCGACCCAGCCGGGGAGGCGGTAGGCATTGGTGATGGACCGGCCGTTGCTGTAATCGGCGTAGGTGGCCGTCGCCTTCCGGCCCGTGGACCAGGCGATATCGAGACCGCCCTTCATCCGCTCGCCATAGTTGTAGGCAGGACGGATAAAGCCAGTGAAGGCTGCCGGAGCGAAGGCTCCCGTTTCGGAGATGTTCGTATGCCGGTAGGACAGTTTGCCGTCGACCGTCACGCTCTCGGATTTCCAACCGTAGTCGAGGTCGACGAAAAAGAGGTTGAATCCCTTTTCGACCAAGGAGGGCCGCAGGACCTGGCGCTCGACCATATCAACCGGCTGGAGGGTGGCGGAAGGGTTCCAGGTCGGATTGCTGACACTGATGCCATAAGCCGCCATTCCCTCCACGGGCGCATAGGTCCAGCGGGCGTAACCGCCCTGGAGGTCATAACGGAAACGGCTGGCGATGTTGCCGCGCGCACCGATCATGGCGCGGACCCGCTCCACGGAATGGCCGAACTGACCCTCGTAGGAGAAAGGATGCGAGAAGAAGCGGCCTGACAGGGTGTTGAACCGGTCACCGCCCGTCGCGGAGGTCTGGAGGATCAGCTGGTCTTCCAGCAGGTGGAAGTCCACGTGGACATCCGGATAGATGAAGCCGGACTTGTGCTGGTAGTCCTTCGACCAGAGGTTGAATTCCTCCGAATAGATGAGCCAGGAGAGCTGAACGCCCAGGCTGAAGCGCCAGCGGTCCAGGTTGAACTGGTATTTCGGCGTGAGGGCCATCCGGCCGGTATAGCCGGCGAAATCGCCCATATAGCGCGCCAGGTCCAGGTTCAGGCCCACCAAAATGCGGCGGTCGGCATCCAGCACGGGGCCGAAGTCGCCGTCCAGGGAGAACTTGCTTTCCCGGAACTCCTTCGCAATCCGCGAGAAGCTCGACAGGTCGCCGCCCAGGAAGGAATAGTCGATGGCGGCGTCATACAGCAGATGCGGCTCGTCCGAAGGCAGGGAGCGGACGCGGGCCTTCGCCTCGAGACCGCTCATCTTGTGGTAATAATAGGGATCGTTGGCCATCCGGTTGCGGAAACCGAGGTCCAGGGAGGCCAGACCGCCGTCCCAGTTGAAGACGCCGTCGATGCCGGCCTTCGTATCGGCCAGGTAACCCTTCATCTTCTCGCCGGACTTGACGACCGGCGTGATGCCGTCCTCGGGCGTACCCAGGGCGAAATCATGATACCGTCCGAAATAGGACTGATGCGTGGCGTACACGCTCATCCGGTACTTCTCCTTCTGGAGCGGCGTCCAGACGAGGTCCAGCTCCGGATGCAGGGTGAAGCCGGCGCCGGCGCGGAGATAGAACTTCTCCGTGGTGGAAGGCTTGGGCGTGGGCTTGAGCTGCACGTAGTAGGGCGTGAACTCGTAGGCGCCCCGGTAGGGCTTCTCGAACACGGAATAGTCGAAATCCAGGTTGAACCGGGTCACGGAATCCGGCACCGCCATCTGCTGGGTGGGCTTGGCGATGGAGGAGGCGCCGCCCTGGTAGGCGTTCGTGACCTCCACGGTCGGATTCAGGTTCTGTCCATAGGCCAGGGCGGTCACCGCCGCCGCAAGGGCCGTTGCAAGGATATGCTGTCTCATCACGGGCTTACTGGTTAAGTTTTCTCAGCCGCAGTTCCACCTGGTCCAGGACTTCGTCCTCGGGACCGTAGGGCTTGTAACCGGACTTGATGCTGTCGAAGGTGGCCTTCGCCTGGGTCATGTTGCCGTTCTCGGCGAAGGTGTCGCCCAGGACGATGAAGGCCTTCGCGAGCCAGTAGTTCTGACCGCCGGCCTTGGCCGAGAAGTCATAGACCTTGTCCTGGATGCCGGCGAATTCGGCCCGGTCGAACTTGTCCTGGATGATCAGGTACGCGGCCTCGGCGCCTTCCGCGGTGGAAGGATCCTTGGCGAGCTGTTCGAAGAGGCCGTAGGCTTCCGCGCGGCGGCTCATGCCGAGGCAGGACTTGGCGCGGACGTAGTCGGCCTCGCGCCGGAGGTCCTCGGAGGCGCCGCGACTGCCGCGCACGGACTGCGCGGCGACGAGGGCGTCCTCGTATTCACGGGCCCGGAAGGCGGACCGCATCATGCCCACGGCGGCCGCCGTCTTGTTGTCGTCCAACTGGGCCACCTGTCCGAGATTCCGGTAGGAATCGTAGGCCTTGGGATAGCGCTGCATGGAGTAGGAAAGGTCCGCGAGACGGAGCCAGGCGGTCTCCAGGAAGGAGCCTCCCAGGCCCCGGCCGACGGCGTCGGTGAAGGCGTCCACCGCCTTTTCCTTGTCGCCCAGGCCCCGGTAGCATTCGCCCAGGTAGAAGGCGGCCTCAGCCACCTTGGCTCCCTCGGGATACTTTTCGAGATAGCTCTTGAACGTGCTCTCCGCCTTCGCGTAGTTGCCGCCGAGGTAGATTTCCTCGGCCGTGCTGAAGTAGACTTCCTCCTTCTGCGCATCGGTGCGGGCAGCCTTGTCGCCAAGGCTGTTGACGAAGGCGAGGTAGGCGTCCGGTTCCTGACGCGTGCGGTAGATGGATTCGATCGCGAGGAGGGCGTCGTCGGCATAGTCACCACCCTGGGTGGCCACTTCCTTGTAATACTCGAGGGCCTTGGCGTCGTCGCCGCCGTTGCGGGCGATCATGCCCAGCTCCAGCAGGGCCCGGGTCGCGAAGTCGGGATCGTCGGTGGAACTGCGGAGCGTCCGGAACGTCCGGACGGCATCCTCCGGCTCGCCCACGGACACGTAGGCGCGGCCCAGCTCATACATCGCATCGGAGTAGTACGGGACACCCGGAGAGGCCTTCTTCACGCGCTCGAGGAACTGGACCTTGCGCGGGAAGTCGCGCACCAGGCCGCAGGCCACGCCGGCGCGGTAGTACGGGTAGATGTCGTCGGGGTCGGGATAATCGGCCAGCTTGCGCTCGAAAGCGGCGATGGCGGTCGTGTAGTCCTTCTGGAAGAAGTAGCAGTCGCCGATGCGGGTTTCGGCGTCGGCGCCCTGGGCGTCGTGCCGGCCGGCGAGGTAGTTGTTGAACCACTTCAGGGCGGCGGGATAGTCCTCCTCCTTGAAGAAGGTGTAGGCGATGTCATACGGGATCAGGTCCCCTTCCTTCTTGCCGTCCAGGGCGGAAAGGTTGTACAGGTCCATGAGGACGGAGCGGGCGTCGGCGTACTTGCCGTCGCGGTAGTACGATTCGGCCACCCAGTAGCGGGAGAGCTGGTTGAAGGGATCCTGGCGGGGGCTGTAGTAGGCGGCCGCCTTCAGGTGCGGCACCGCGTCGCGCCAGGCGCCGTTCTGGATGAGCTGGTTCGCGCGGAGGAAGTAGGCCTTCATGTAGTTGGACTGCATCCGCGGGTCCAGTTCGTCGATGTTGTCGTAGGCCGCGACGGCAGCCTCGTAGTCGTGGTTCGCGAGGGCGGCCATCGCCATGTAGCTGTAGATCTGGTCCCCCTTGGCAAGGGCGTCATACCGCTTCATGTAGTCGTTGAAGGCCGATACGTCGTTGTTCAGGTCGAAGGCGAGCTTCGCGTAGTTGAAGTAGGCGTCCTCCTGGATGTCCTTGTTCCAGGAAAGGGCGGAAGCGTCCTTGAAGGCGTCCAGGGCAGCCACTTTGTTGCGCAGCTGGATGTAGCTGTAGCCCAGCTGGTAATTCGCGATCTGGCCCAGGGAGTCCGTGCGCTCGGGCATCTGGCTGAAGCTTTCCACGGCGCCCTGCCAATCCTCCACCGCATACAGGACGGAGCCGGCGTAGAACCAGTCGGACCGGTTGCGGGCGGTATTGTCCGCCAGGTTCTTCTGGTAGTAGGAACGGGCCTTTTCCTTGTCGCCGAGCACAAGGTAGGACTCGGACATGATGCGGGCGAAATGAGGCTGGCGGTCCGCCGGGATCTTGTCGTAGATGTCCTCGCCGAACTTGATCACGTAGTTGTAGTCCTTCTCGTTGAAGCGGCATTCGAGGATGTAATAGTTCGCCAGCTGCGTGAAGCGCGGGTCCACCGCGGATTTGGCGAACCAGTCGGCGGCTTCCCGGAAATCGCCCAGCGAGTAGCAGACGTAGCCCAGCGAATACTGGGAAGGGGCCGTGTAGTCGGACGGCGGCAGGTTCTGCATCTTCTCCAGGAGCATCCGGGAGAGGGCGAGGTCGCCGCTGCCGAAGGCGCTGTAACCCCGCTTGTAGGCGTATTCAGCCACCTGGCCGGGCATCAGTTCATCCTGGGTGACGCAGCCGAAACGGTATGAGGCCTCCCCGTAGAGTCCGCGGTCGAACAGGTCCTGCGCCCAGCGGAAATTCACCTGCGGGACCAGGGGGGATTCGGGCCAGCGGTCCAGGAACGCTTCGGCGCGCTGCTCGTAGCCGGGGGTCTGGAGTTCGATGGCGCAGAGGGCCGCATAGCCTTCGGCTTCGCTGCCGGGGATGCGCTCCAGCAGCTGGGCGGCCTCCGCGTACATACCGTGCCCGTAGAGTTCCAGGGCGCGGTCATATTCCGGAGTCTGGGCGGAGGCGGCCCCCGCCAGGAGGACGGCCGCCAGGGCCAGGATCAGTCTTTTCTTCATCTTCGTATAGATTATTTTACAAATTTACGAATTTTTCTGATTATCTTTGTGTAATCCAGTCCAAAAACGCAATGGAACCCATCATCCAATTCAGCGGCGCAGACATCCTGGGCGGGGACAGCGTCGTCATCTACGGCCTCGACATGGCCATCTTCCCGGGCGATTTCGTGTACATCGTCGGCAAGGTGGGTTCGGGCAAGACCTCCATCATCCGGACGATGACGGCCGAAAACCGGCTCACCAAGGGAGAGGGCACCGTGTGCGGGTTCAATCTCCGCGACATCCGTACAAAAGACATACCGATGCTGCGCCGCCGCCTGGGCGTCGTGTTCCAGGATTTCCAATTGCTGATGGACCGCTCCGTGGAGGCGAACCTCGAATTCGTCCTCCGCGCCACGGGCTGGAAGGACCGCACCGCCATCGACACCCGCATCACGGAAGTCCTGGCGGACGTGGGCATGGAAACCAAGGCCCACAAGATGCCGCACCAGCTCTCCGGCGGCGAGCAGCAGCGCATCGCCATCGCCCGGGCCCTGCTGAACCGCCCGCAGGCCATCCTCGCCGACGAACCCACCGGCAACCTGGACGGCGAAACCGCCGACGGCATCCTGAAACTCCTCCGCAAGCTGAACGAGGAAGGCACGGCCATCATCATGGTCACGCACAACCGTTCCATTTTCGAGCGCTTCCCCGGCCGCGTCTTCTCCTGCGCCGACGAGCGGTGCACCGAAATCATCGAGGACGACACCTTCGAACTGGACCTCACGATATGACCCGGAAAGAACGTTTCGCCGGCATTGTCGATTGGTTCGAAAAAAACGTTCCCATCGCCGAGACCGAACTCCACTACGGCAATCCCTACCAGCTGCTCGTGGCCGTCATCCTGTCGGCCCAGTGCACGGACCGGCGGGTGAACATCGTCACTCCGCCCCTGTTCGAGCGCTTCCCCACCCCGCAGGACCTGGCTTCCGCCAGTTTCGACGAGGTATATCCCTATGTAAAAAGCGTTTCCTATCCGAACTCGAAGACGGAGCACCTGATCGCCATGGCGCAGAAACTCCTGGCCGATTTCAACGGCGAGGTCCCGTCGGACATCGACGCGCTGATGACCCTCCCGGGCGTCGGCCGCAAGACGGCGAACGTCATCGCTTCCGTCGTCTATGACAAACCCGTCATCGCCGTGGACACGCACGTCTTCCGCGTCTCCCACCGGCTGGGTTTATCGAACGGAAAAACGCCGCTGGAGGTCGAGCGCGACCTGGAGCGGCACATCCCGGAGCACCTCCGCGCCCGCTCCCACCACTGGCTCATCCTCCACGGCCGCTACACCTGCACCGCACGCGCCCCTAAATGCGCTGCCTGCGGCCTTACCGACTGGTGCAAGCAGTACGCCGAGGAAGCAGCAGGAACACGATAGCGAGGGCGAGTCCCAGGACGAAGGCGGGGATGGAGGCCTCGGCGCCGAAGGAACCGCCCGTGAGCCAGTCGGAACCCTGGATGACCGGGGTGATGAGGGACGGGGTGCCGTTTCCCGAGACAGCAAAACCGAAGACCGGGCCCTGGAAGTAGTTCCAGGACCAGTGGATGCCGATGGGGACCCACAGGGTGCCGGACCATTTGTAGGCGGCGCCCAGCAGGAGACCGGCCTCGACGGCGATGGCCAGGGACGACCACACCGTGGCGTTCGAGTTCGTGATATGGACAAAGCCGAAGATCAGGGCCGATGCAACCAGGCCGACGGCAGTCCCCCACCGGTCGTCGATCATCCGGAACACGATCCCGCGGAACAGGACTTCTTCTCCGACACCGACGACCAGGAACATGAACAGGCTCCTGACCAGCGCGTTCCAGTCCCAGTTCACGCTGCCGACACGAAAACCGCCCAGGAGGGCGATGCAGCCCGTGACCAGGATGAAGAAGAGGATGCCCACGCCGAAGCCGAGGGCGGTGTCCCCGGCCAGCCGGTGCAGGGGCAGGTCGGCCGCCTTCTGTTTCTCCGTCCATTTCCACCAGACCCCATACAGCGCCAGCACGCCGGCGGGAGTCAGTACACACATGAAGGCTTGGAGCCAGAGCGGCATGTGCACAGCCTCATCCAGGACCGTCGGGATGGTGGAGAAAGCGTATGCGAGGATAAACAGGAAGCACCCCGCGATGAAAAGCAGGAGCCATTTCCAGAAAGGGGTATCTGTCCGTGTCATGGCCTATCTGTTCTTGAGGATGGTGGAAACGGTGTCCAGCAGGCGGATGGTCAGGGCATAATGGCCGGAGAGAACATCGTAGATGCCGTCCTCAGAGAGCACGCCGCGCTTGAGGTCCGCGGGCAGTTTTCCGGCCTCGTCCGCCTCGAAGTCTTCGCGCCAGTCATCGTCTTCGTAATAGGCCGCCAGTTCCTTCACGTCTTCCTGGATGCCTTCGAAGGCGTCCAGCGCCTCTTCCAGGTTCTCCAGGACGGGGGCAATCCGGTCCAGCAGCGTCTCGTAATGCTGGATCCTTTCAATCTGTTCCATATCGTTTCTTAGTTACTATCAAATAGTTACCGGCCTCCGAAGCCGCATCGGCCCGGACGCCGAACAGGTGGATGTCTCCGCCTGAAACACAGCCTGTCTTCTTTCGCAGCAGGTCGGAGGTCATGGGCACGTTCCGGGCCGTCACCTCGGCCTGCGGCCACCGCTTTCCCGCCTCCTTCATCGTCCGGTTGTTCAAGGGCATCACCTCCAGGATCTCGAACACCTTTCCGAAAGGCCGCAGCTCCTCCGGAACCGCCTCCCCCACATACAGGTGCGTATGCTGTCCCAATTTGGTCAATCCGAACCGCCCGCAGGGCAACTCGAACGCCCCGGCCTTGAGCAGGGCCTTACCGGGTTCGAAAAGGAAGATTTCTCCACTCCGCTTCGCTCCGGTCGAAATGGCAAGGGGGCCGACGGTTCCTGAGCCGGTTGCTGAGCCTGTCGAAGTAGTCGAAGGACCGTCGGGGATCTCCATCACGGCGCCGCCTTCGACGATGAAAGTCGACGGGGCGCCGGACCAGTCCCGGTCCAGCAGGAACAGGAGTTCCTTGCACTCCCCTCCCGCAGCCACGACGTGGACCTCTTTCACATGGGCGCCAAGCCGCTTGCAAGCCATCGTGATGTCCGCCATCGGCGAGAGTTTCAGCAGCACGTACCGGCTCGCCTCGAACAGCTCCGGCAGCAGCCCCAGCACGTCCGGCTGACACTCCTTGATGAGGAACACCTTCCGGCCGTCTTCGGCCCTGCGCGCCGGATCCAGGAAAATGACATCGGGCTCGAACCCGTCGAGCACCTCCCGCACCTTCCCCGGCTCCACCCACGCATTCCGGAACCGCACGTTCTCCACTCCCAACTCCCTGAAATTCAGCTCCGTCGCCCTTGCCAACTCAACCTGCATCTCATTATACAGCACCTTCTCCGCCACCTGCGCGAACGCCCACGCATCCACCCCCATCCCCCCTGTCAGATCTGCCACATTCAGGCGGGAGGGTATACCACCGGAAACCTGTGGCCACCCTCGGCCACATAAGAGGGAGGGGCCCATCTTTGATGGGAGGGGTCGCGAAGCGACGGTTTCCGGTGGTATACCCTCCCGCCGTAAACCCAAGGCAAGTGATGCCTTATATCTTGCGGTTTCACTCGAACTGCACTGTTCTCCGGAGAGCCGGAAAGGATAAACCAGCGAGGGAACGGCGTACCATTCGGGGACTTTCGTGCGGAGCTTGCGCCGGACCTCCAACGTCGTGACAGCCAGGTCGATGTCGACGTCCGGGTATTTGTCACGCGCGAGCAGGAGGCGGACCGGGTCGTCCCCCTCGTGCTGCAATATGAAATCGGCGAAAGACATTGCATTGCAAAAATACACATTATTCGCTATATTTGTACGATAGAGAAAAACACTAAAACACCGATACGACATGAAAGATTACAAGGATGTGGTCAAGAGCTGGCTCGAAGGGAACTTCGACGCCGAGACCAAGGCAGAAATCAAGAAACTGCAGGAAACCGACCCCGTCGGCCTGGAAGACGCCTTCTACCGGAACCTCGAGTTCGGCACCGGCGGCCTCCGCGGCATCATGGGCGTGGGCACCAACCGCATGAACAAGTACACCGTGGGCATGGCCACCCAGGGCCTCGCCAACTACATCAAGGCCCATGTGGACGGCGCCGCCAGCGTGTGCATCGCGCACGACAGCCGCAACAACTCCCGCCTGTTCGCCGAAATCTCCGCGGACGTCCTGTCCAACAACGGCATCCACGTCTACCTGTTCGACGCCCTGCGCCCCACCCCGGAACTGAGCTACTCCATCCGCCTCAAGGGCGCGACCGCCGGCATCATGGTCACCGCCAGCCACAATCCCAAGGAGTATAACGGCTACAAGGTCTTCTGGTCCGACGGCGGCCAGATCACCGCGCCCGTGGACAAGGACATCGTCGCCGAGGTCGCGAAGATCGAGGACCCGGCCGACGTCCGCTTCGCCCCGGTCGCCGGCACCGTTCCCGGCGGCATCGAGCCGATGGGCGCCGAGGTCGACGAATGCTACCTGAAGGACCAGCTGTCCCTCATGCTGTCCCCGGAATCCGTTGCCCGCCACGCGGACCTCAAGATCGTCTACACCCCGCTGCACGGCTGCGGCGTCAAGCTTATGCCGGAAGCCCTCGCCCGCATCGGCTTCAAGAACGTCATCCACGTCCCCGAGCAGGACGTCAGCGACGGCAACTTCCCGACGGTCGTCTCCCCGAACCCGGAGGAGCCCGCGGCCATGAAGATGGCCCTGGAGAAGGCCGATGAGACCGGCGCGGACCTCGTCCTCGCCACCGATCCGGACGCCGACCGCCTGGGCATCGCCGTCCGCAACGACGAAGGCAAGATGGTCCAGCTCACCGGCAACCAGACCTGGAGCTTCCTCACCTACTACATCCTCACCCGCTGGCAGGAGCTCGGCAAGCTGGACGGCAAGCAGTACTGCGTCAAGACCATCGTCACCAGCGAACTGCTCGCCGCCATCTGCGAGCATTTCGGCGTGAAGTGCTACAACGTCCTCACCGGCTTCAAGTACATCGCGGAGATCCAGAAGCAGCAGGAAGGCCAGGCCACGTTCATCTGCGGCGGCGAAGAGTCCTACGGCTTCAACCTCGGTTCCTTCGTGCGCGACAAGTGCGCCCAGGTCGCCGGCTGCGCCGTCGCCGAGTGCGCCGCCTGGGCCGCCGACCAGGGCATGACCCTGTGGCAGCTCCTCCAGAAGGTGTACAAGGAGTACGGCCTGTACGTGGAGAAGATGGTCTACATCGTCCGCAAGGGCAAGTCCGGCGCCGAGGAAATCCAGAAGATCATGGCCGACTACCGCGCCTGCCCGCCGAAGGAGATCGCCGGCAGCCCGCTCGCCAAGGTCATCGACTACAACAAGCCCGAGGAGACCGGACTCCCGAAGTCCAACGTCCTCCAGTTCTTCAACGAGGCCGGCGACGTCGTTTCCGTCCGTCCTTCCGGCACCGAACCCAAGATCAAGTTCTACTTCGGCGCCCGCGGCGACGACGCCCCGCAGAAGATCGAACTCCTGAAGGCACAGTTCATTTCGTAAGATGAAAACCCAGATACTCCTGCTTGCAGCGGCCGCCCTCCTGGCGGCCGGCTGCGTTTCCGCCCCGCGGTACGACGATCCCGACACGCAGGCCGCATCGGCCCTGGCCCACCGCCTCCTCGGGCAGACCGCCGACAAGATCGAATTCCGCCTCTCGGAGGCCGATGCGGACGTGTTCCGCCTCAGCTCCCGGGGCTCCCGCATCGTCATCGAGGGCAACAATGCCAATTCGATGGCCGTGGGCCTGAACCATTACCTGAAATACTACTGCCTCGTGAACGTGGGCTGGTTCTCCTGGGACCGGATCGACGTGCCCAAGAAGCTTCCGAAGGTCGCGGAGCCCGTGGAAGTGAAGGCCCGGGTGGAAGACCGTTTCTTCCTCAACTACTGCACCTATGGCTACACGATGCCCTGGTGGCAGTGGAGCGAGTGGGAGCATTTCATCGACTGGATGGCCCTGCAGGGCATCAACCTGCCCCTCGCCATCACCGGCCAGGAGGCCATCTGGTATAAGATCTGGACCGAGCTGGGCCTGACCGACGAAGAGGTCCGGACCTATTTCACCGGTCCCGCACACCTTCCCTGGCACCGGATGCTGAACATCGACCACTGGGGCAGCCCGCTGCCCATGTCCTGGCTGGACGGCCAGGCGGAGCTCCAGAAGAAGATCGTCGCCCGGGAGCGGGAGCTGAACATGCGTCCCGTCCTGCCCGCCTTCGCGGGCCACGTGCCGCCGGAGCTGAACCGCATCTACCCGGAAGCGCAGATCGAACGGATGAGCGACTGGGCCGGCTTCGACCTGGAGGACTACCCGTACTTCCTGGACCCGATGGACCCGCTCTTCCCCGTCATCCAGAAGAAGTTCGTGGAGAAGGAGACGGAGATCTACGGGACGGACCACATCTACGGCATCGACCTGTTCAACGAGATGATTCCGAAGAGCTGGGAGCCCGACTATCTGTCCCGCGTCAGCCGCCAGTGCTACGAATCCCTCGCGGCGGCCGATCCGGACGCTGTCTGGCTGCAGATGACCTGGCTGTTCTGGAACGAACGGAAGTACTGGACCCAGGACCGCATCGAGCCGTACATCACCTCCTATCCGGCCGAGAAGTCCCTCCTGCTGGACTACTACTGCGAGCGCCAGGAAGTCTGGCGCCAGACGCAGAGTTACTACGGCGTGCCTTTCATCTGGTGCTACCTGGGCAATTTCGGCGGCAACACGTATCTGGCCGGCAATTTCGCGGACATCGACAAGCGCATCGAGGGCACCTTCGCCGAGGCCGGCCCGAATTTCAAGGGTCTCGGCTCCACCCTGGAAGGCTTCGACTGCAATCCGTTCATGTACCAGTTCGTCTTCGAGAAAGCCTGGGGCATCCCGCAGCATCAGGACCTTGCCGTGTATGGACAGGTGCTGGCCGACAGCCGGCTAGGCCTGGTCAGCGAACCTGGACGGGAAGCCTGGAAGAACCTCCTGAACGAGATCTACGTAGACCGTTCCGTTCCCGGGCACTCCCCCATCATGAACTTGCGTCCTTCCTTCGGGCGTTCCTCCTCCTATCACTCCAGCGTCCGGTTCACCTATGAGAACGAGAAGCTCCTGGAGACCATCCAGAAGCTCCTGGAGGTCGATTCCCACGCCAGCGCCTACGAGTTCGACCTCGTGAACCTCACCCGCCAGTATCTGTCCAACCGCTTCGAGGCCCTCTTCGCCGACTACAAGAAGGCCTATGAGGCCGGCGACCGCGCCGCGATGGCCCCGCTCAAGACCTCCCTCATGGACACCTTCGACCTGATGGAGGAACTGCTTTCGACACAGTCGTATTTCCTGGTGGGCAAGTGGATTGCCGACGCCCGCGCCTGGGGCGCCACCCCGGAAGAGGCCGACTATTACGAATCCAACGCCCGCAACCTCCTCACCACCTGGGGCGACCGCGGCAACATGCTCACCGACTATGCCGACCGCACCTGGGCCGGCCTCGTCAGCACCTACTACAAGGAGCGTTGGCGGATGTTCCTGGATACCGTCGATGCGTCCCTGGACGCCGACGTCGAATTCGATGAGGAAGGTCTTCTCGACGCCATGATGGACTTCGAATACGAATGGTGGTCCGAGCGGCCCGGGACCTTCGCCAGTAAGCCGAACGGCGACCCGAAGGCCGCCGTCCGCAAAGTATTGGAAGCGCTGTAACCTACATCCGCTCGGGCAGTTCGATCCCGAGGATGCCCATGGCGCAGCGGAGCGTCCGGGCCATCACGGAGATCAGTTCCAACCGGAACTTCAGGATACCCTGGTTCTCCTCCCGGAGAATCGGGGTATCGTGATAATACTGGTTGAACTCCTTCGCGAGGTCGTACGCGTAGTTCGCGAGAACGGCGGGACTGAGGGCCGCGCCGGCTTCGGCGACCTTCCCGGGGAAGGTGCCCAGCAGCTTGATCAGCCGGATCTCCTTCGCGGAGGGGACGAGGTCGGTGGTGATGTCGGCGGGGCCGAATTCCACCGTCGCCTTCCGCAGGATCGAGCAGATGCGGGCGTGCGTGTACTGGATGAAGGGGCCGGTGTTGCCGTTGAAGTCGATGGACTCCTTCGGGTTGAAGAGCATCGTCTTCTTGGGGTCGACCTTGATGATGAAGTACTTGAGGGCGCCCAGGCCGATCATGTGGTACAGCCTTTCCTTCTCTTCCTCGCTGATGTCCGCGAGCTTGCCGCTTTCCTCGGAGGTCTTCTTCGCCTCCTCGTACATGCTCTGGATGAGGTCGTCGGCATCGACGACGGTCCCCTCGCGGGACTTCATCTTGCCTTCCGGAAGCTCCACCATGCCGTAGGACAGGTGGTAGATCTGGTCCGCCCAGTCGAAGCCCAACTTCTTGAGAATGAGCTTCAGCACCTGGAAGTGGTAGTCCTGCTCGTTACCCACGACGTACACGTGAGAGTCGAGGTTGTACTTGGCGAAACGGCGCTCGGCGGTGCCGAGGTCCTGGGTGATATAGACGGAAGTGCCGTCGCCACGGAGCACGAGCTTGCGGTCCAGGCCGTCGGCCGTGAGGTCGCACCACACGGAGCCGTCGGCTTCACGCTCGAACACGCCCATTTCCAATCCCTTCTGAACCAGCTCCTTACCAAGGAGGTAGGTCTCGGACTCGTGGTCCACCTGGTCGAAAGTGATGCCCAGGGCGGCGTAGGTCTCGTCGAAACCGGCATAGACCCAGCCGTTCATCATGGACCACAGGGCGCGGACCTCCGGATCCTCCTTCTCCCACTTGACGAGCATCTCGTGGGCTTCCTTCAGGGAAGGGGCGGCCTTCTTGGCCTCGTCCTCGGACATTCCCTGCTCCATGAGCTGCTTGACCTCGGCCTTGTACATCTTGTCGAAGGCCACGTAGCAGTCGCCCACGAGGTGGTCGCCCTTGATGCCGGTGGATTCCGGGGTCTTGCCCTGGAACTCCTTCTGCCAGGCCAGCATGGACTTGCAGATGTGGACGCCGCGGTCGTTGACGATCGTGGACTTGATGACCTCGTTGCCGCAGGCCTTCAGCAGGCGGGACACGCTGTCTCCGAGAAGGTTGTTGCGGATATGCCCGAGGTGGAGGGGCTTGTTCGTGTTCGGGGAGGAGAACTCCACCATGATGCGCTTGCCGGTGGGGGCGAGCTGGCCGAACGCCTCGTCAGCGGCGATCTCGGCGAAGGTCTCGTCCCAATAGACGGCGGAGAAGGAAAGGTTCAGGAAACCCTTCACGGAGTTGAAGGCCGCGATCTCGGGGACGTTGTCCACGAGCCACTGGCCGATCGCGTTCCCCGTCGCGTCGGGGGCGCTGTGGGTGATTTTCAAAAGCGGGAAGGTCACGAGGGTGTAGTCGCCCTCGAACTCCTTCCGGGTCACGGCGACCTGGAGGCTGTCGGCCTGGACATCCGCCCCGTAGAGGGCCTTGATGGCCTCGGCAGCCTTGTTCTGGATGAATTTTTCCGGTGCCATTATCCGAGATAACCCTTTAAGAGTTTGCTCCGGGACGGGCTCTTGAGCCGGCGGATGGCCTTTTCCTTGATCTGGCGGACGCGCTCGCGGGTGAGGCCGAAGCGCTCGCCGATCTCCTCGAGGGTCATCTCCTGGCAGCCGATGCCGAAGAAGGACTTGACGATCTCGCGCTCGCGGTCGGTCAGGGTGGACAGGGCGCGCTCGATCTCGGTGTTCAGGGACTCGTTCACGAGGCCGCGGTCGGCCATCGGGGAGTCGTCATTGGGAAGGACGTCCAGCAGGCTGTTGTCCTCGCCTTCCACGAACGGGGCGTCCACGGAAACGTGGCGGCCGCTCACGCGGAGGGTATCGGAAATCTTGTCCTTGGGGACGTCGATCATTTCGGACAGTTCTTCGTTGGAAGGCTGGCGCTCGTTCTCCTGCTCGAACTTGGACAGGGCCTTGTTAATCTTGTTCAGGGAGCCCACCTGGTTCAGCGGCAGACGCACGATGCGGCTCTGCTCGGCAAGCGCCTGGAGGATGCTCTGGCGGATCCACCACACGGCGTAGGAGATGAACTTGAAGCCGCGGGTCTCGTCGAACTTCTCGGCGGCCTTGATCAGGCCGAGGTTTCCCTCGTTGATCAGGTCCGGAAGGCTCAGGCCCTGGTTCTGGTACTGCTTGGCGACAGACACGACGAAACGGAGGTTCGCGCGGGTGAGTTTCTCGAGGGCCACGGGATCGCCCTTGCGGATGCGCTGGGCCAGTTCCACTTCCTCTTCCGGGGTCACCAACTCTTCCCTGCCGATCTCCTGGAGGTACTTGTCCAGGGACGCGCTCTCGCGGTTGGTGATGCTCTTTGTAATCTTTAACTGTCTCATTATTAATTAAAAAAGTTACGGTCAGCCTCGGTAAGAAACTGACCGTAACGGGTATGTTTCAGGTCTTCGGCAGTTCCTTACTTGCCAAAGCCGAAATAGAAGGACTTGCCGTTCGCGTCCACACCCTCGATGTAGATACCGCGCTGGGCCTTCTTCGCCTTGGCGATCACGTCTTCGGGTTTCGAAACGGGTTCATCGTTCACGTACAGGATCACGGAGCCGCTCATCGCGCCGGCCTCGGCCATCTTGCCCTGGCCCACGGAGACGATCTTGACACCGCCCCGGAGACCCATCGCCTGCTTCTCCTCATTCGTCAGCTCCTTCAGCCTGGCGCCGTAGAAGGCGACAGAACCGTCCACATCCGTCTCACCGTTCTGCGAGGCGGCGGCGTGGAATGTGACTTCGGTCGTGAGTTCCTTTCCGTCGCGGATATAGTTGACGACCGCCTTGTCGCCAGGATGGTAGTTGTTCACCTTTTCCTGGACGGAGGCACCGTCCGTAATCTTCTGACCGCCAATGGCAACAATCACGTCGCCCTGCTTCAGGCCGGCCTCTTCCGCGGCGCTTCCCTTCGAAACCTCAACTATATATACGCCGTTCATGGAATTAAGTTTCAAATCTTCTTGAATTTTTTTATCAAGGGTGGAAACGGGCTGCATGGTGATGCCGAGCATGGCGCGCTTGACGGAGCCGAAGTCGATCAGGTCGGCGGCGACGCGCTTGACGATGTTCACCGGGACGGCGAAGGAATAGCCGGTGTAAGAGCCGGTCTGGGAGACGATGGCGGTGTTGATGCCCACCAGCTCGCCCTTCTTGTTCACGAGGGCGCCGCCGGAGTTGCCGGGATTCACGGCCGCATCGGTCTGGATGAAGGATTCGATCTTGAATTCGCCGCTGCCGTCGGGCATGGAACGGCCCTTGGCGGAGACGATGCCGGCGGTGATGGTGCTTCGGAGCTGCTCACCGAGCGGGGAGCCGATGGCGAGGACCCATTCGCCCAGGCGGAGCTGGTCGCTGTCGCCCATCGGGAGGGTCGGGAGATTCTGCGCATCGACCTTGATGATGGCGACGTCCGTGGCCGGGTCGGTGCCGACGACGGTGGCGTCGAACTTCTGGTTGTCGTTCGTCGTCACCGTGATCTTGGTGGCGCCGGAGACGACGTGGTTGTTGGTGACGATGTAACCGTCAGGACGGATGATGACGCCCGAGCCGCTGCCCTTCGCCTCGCGGGACTGGGGCTGGCCGAAGCCGTAGCCGTCACCGAACCCGAAGAAATACTCGAACGGGTCAATGCTGCGGCGGGCGGTCTGCTGGACCGTCACTTCCACATAGACGACCGCCTGCACGGCGGATTCGGCCGCGTAGGTGAAGTCGGGATAATCTGTGTCTGCCAGATTGACAGTACGGTATTCCACGCTGCCTTTTTCGCCGCTCACGCTGGTGGGAATCAGGCTCTTTTCATTGGCTTTCACCACGCCATAGGCGGTCAGACCGCCGGCGAGGATGGAAAGCAGTACGGTTAAAAATCCTTTTTTCATATAGTACACAGTTGTATTTGCCGGCCTTAAAAATTTCAAGATTTATGCCATTTGCGAGATTTTTGTTATATTTGTCAGTTGAGCGGCCGCAAGAAGCCGCTTTTCGGACTGAAACATAAAACTTGCGCAAGATATGAAACTGAACATTTCCAGTACCGACCTGTTGAAGGGCCTCCTGGACGTCTCGAAAGCCATCCCGTCCAAGTCTCCCCTTCCGATCCTCGAGAACTTCCTGTTCGCCCTCAAGGGCAACCGGCTCGAAGTGACCGCCTCGGACTCCGAACTGACGCTCCGCACCGCCATCACGGTGGACGGCGCCGAGGAAGACGGCAGCATCGCCGTCCCCGCCCGCCATATGATCGACCTGCTGAAGGAACTTCCGGACCAGCCGGTCCGCATCCGCACCGTCAGCGACAGCTCTTTCGAGTGCGCATGGGCCAGCGGCAACTCCGTCCTCCCCTACTTCCCGGCGGACGACTATCCCGAGATCAAGGGCACCGGTGAGGATGCGCAGAAAGTGGAATTCCCGGCCACGAGCCTCGTGGAAGGCATCCAGGGCACCGTCTATGCCACGGCCGACGACGAGATCCGTCCCGCGATGAACGGTATCTTCTTCGATATCGACACCGCCTCCACCACCCTCGTCGCCTCCGACTCCCACAAACTCATCTGCTACACCACCACCGACGTGAAGGCCGCCGAGAAGGCCTCCTTCATCCTCCACAAGAAGCCCGCCGCCGTGCTCCGCAGCATCATCGGCAAGGACGTGGAAACGGTCGAGGTGGAATTCGACGGCAGCTCCGCTCAGTTCACCTTCGGCGCGACGACGATGATCTGCCGCCTGGTCGTGGGCAAGTACCCGAAATACCGCGACGTCATCCCGCAGAACAACGCGAACGTCCTCAAGATCGACAGGACCCTCCTGCTGAACACCGTCCGCCGCGTGGCCGTGTGCTCCAACAAGGCGTCGAACCACATCAAGTTCTCCCTCAAGGAAGGCCAGCTGGAAGTCTCCGCGCAGGACCTGGGCTTCGCCCTCGCCGCCTATGAGAAGATCAACTGCGACTATGCCGGCGACGAGCTCACCATCGGCTTCAAGTCCACCTTCCTGACGGAAATCCTCTCCAACATGGGCTGCAACGGCGTCATTATCAAGTTCGCCGACGCCCGCCGCGCCGCCCTCATCCTCCCGTCCGAGGAAGAGGCCGAGAGCGAGAAGATCTGCGGCATCCTGATGCCGATCATGATTTCATAACCGCTTATGGAACTGAAACTTGCAAGGCCGTTGCTCTTCTTCGACATCGAGAGCACCGGCCTTAATATTGCCACGGACGGCATCATCGAACTGAGTTTCGTGAAGGTGATGCCGGAAGGAGGCGCGCCCCTGGTGAAGACCTGGCGCATCAAGCCCTGGGACTACAAAAACCACCGCGTCATCCCCATCAACCCGAGCGCCTCGGAAGTGAACGGCGTCAAGGACGAGGACCTCGTGGACTGCCCCAAGTTCATCGAGGTGCTCCCCGAAGTGGCCGAATGGCTGGCCGGAAGCGACCTGGCCGGCTTCAACTCCACAAAGTTCGACCTCCCGCTCCTTGCGGAGGAAATCGAACGCGTGCGGGACTACTGCAACACCCGCCTCGGGGACGCGAAGGCCCGCGAGAAGGCGCAGGCGATGCTCGCCTGCATCGACAGGATCGACCTCCACGACTGCAAGATGGTCGATGTCCAGAACATCTACCACCACATGGAGCCCCGGAACCTGCGGGCCGCCTACCGCTTCTACTGCGGCGGCAAGGATTTCGAGAACGCCCATACGGCGGAGGCCGACACCCTCGCTACGTACGAAGTGCTCAAGGCCCAGCTGGACCGCTACAAGGAACCCACTGAGTTCCAGCAGGAAGCGCTCAAGAACGACGTGGACGCGCTGGCCAAGATCGGCGCCCGCGCCCGCACCGTGGACTTCGCCGGCCGCCTGATCCTGAACGATGACGGCGAACCCACCATCAGCTTCGGCAAGCACAAGGGCCGCACCGCCCGCGAAGTGTGGGAAAGCGAGCCTTCCTATTTCGCCTGGATCGAGAACGGCGACTTCACGCTGGACACCAAGCGCCAGTTCGCCCGCCTCAAGCAGCAGTTCCAGCGCGAGCGCAAGGAATCCCTGAACCGTCCCGCCACCGCCGACGAGCTCGCCGGCCTGGCCACCAAGTGGGGCGGGAAACTATTCTAATTGGAAATAGTAATATCCCGGGACCTCCGTGCCGTCGAAGATGGCGCGGAGGTCCTGCAGTATGACGTCCGGACGGGCGGGGCCGGTTTCCCAGAAGGCGTTGCCGCCGCCCGGGGTAGACTGTTTGGTATTGTTCCAGACGGATTTCCCGAGGACGGGGAAATCGGCGAAGAGCGGATGGACGCTGCGGAGCTGGGCCTTGGTGGCGCACCAGCCGGGATTGAGCCAACAATCGGCCTCCTGGGCCAGTTCAAAGGCCTTTTCCACGGAGATGACGGAGGACTCGAAGCGGCCGGGTACGGCGCCGAGCACCGCGCCGCCGGCGTCCTGGATGAGCCGCGTCATGTAGTTGTCGCCGCCCGGAATGTACCATTGGTCCGCATAGGGAATGTTCACGAGGACTTTCTTGGGGGTATCAGTTCCCTTCACCAGCGAGAGGTAGCGGTCGCGGATGTCGGAGAAGAGACTGTCCGCCAGCGCGGCGCGGCCGGTCAGGAGGCCGAAGAACTTGATGTACTCCGCCCGGGCCAGGGGGTGGCTCTCCAGATGCTCGTGGATGACGGCCGTCCGGATGCCCAGGTCGCGGAGTTTCTGCAGGTACGGCGGCTCCGCGGCGGACACGGCATAGGTCAATACCAGGTCCGGCCGGAGTTTCAGGATGGTCTCGTAATCGAGCGCGGCGTCATAGCCCACATCCACGGCATGGGCCCGCACCTCCGGGTCCGACACATAGGCCAGGCCCGACACGGCAGTCGCCACTGAATCGCACCCCAGCGCATCCAGGAAGCCGATATAGGACGAAGACATGCACACGATGCTACGCACAGGCTCAGTGACTTCCAGCGTGTCGGTCGCTCCGCCATAGGGAGAAGTGACGATGGCCTTGTTCCCTTGCAGGTCGAACCACTGCGCGTACTCCATCCCGCCCGGCGCCGCAGGGCGTGTTTGCGTGGCGCAGGAGGCCAGCAGGACGAGCAAAGGAAGCAGGATCCGGATTCTCATAGCAGTTTCAAAATTACGGAAAACTGCGTACTTTTGCAAAAACGAACGAGATGATCCACACGGACAAAGTCAAACTGATGGACAGCGGGACGGTGCTCTTCCGGGCGGCGAGCCGGGAGGAGGCCGTCGCCAAGGTGGTACAGGCATTGCAAGGTGCGGAACTGGAAGAATACGCCCCGGGCGCCTTCCTGGCCGATTTCTCCGACGCCTTCTTCTACAGCGTCGTCCGCACCGTCGTGGAGCCCATGTCGGAGGAAGGCCGATACGCGGCCAGCTTCCAGGAAGGCAACCGCTGCCGATGCGTCCTCTGGCCCTTCCCCTCCCGCAAGGCCTGGCGCCGCATGGACCGGATCAAGGCCGAAGTCCGTGGGGAATCATAAAAAATGTTTGGAATCCAAAAATAATTCCTATATTTGCAGTCCCGATTCGCGTAATCGGCCAAGCCACTTTAGCTCAGTCGGTAGAGCAGCGCATTCGTAACGCGCAGGTCGCCAGTTCGAGCCTGGTGAGTGGCTCGGGGAAAAGTCCGGACTATTGTCTGGACTTTTTTCATATAAAGCATTTATCATCAAGGTATAAAACAAAATCGTTTATACTTATAACTTTTTTGTTATAACGCTCCGTACGCGCGAAAAGGGCGAAAGCCGCCCGTATTCTCACAAAAAAGTCGTACTTTTGCACAAATCTTTGTCAAGTCTATGAAATCGGATATCATTGTGATCGGAGGAGGAGCCTCCGGCCTGGTGGCGGCCCTCGGAGCCGCGGAAGTGTTGGCGCAGACGGGCAGCGGCGAGACCGTGACCGTGCTGGAGAAGATGCCCAAGGCAGGCCGGAAGGTGATGATCACCGGCAAGGGCCGCTGCAATTTCACCAACGTCAAGGAATGGGGCGACTTCGCGGACCATGTCCGTACCGATACCAATTTCGTCAGCCCTGCGTGGCATAACCTTACCCCGGAGAAACTCATCGAGCTGTTCAAGGCCAACGGTCTCCGCAGCGTCGTGGAGCGCGGCGACCGCGCCTTCCCGGAGTCCCACATGGCAGGCGACGTAGTGGACACCCTGCTTAGGGCGTGCACGCTCGCGGGCGTGAAGGTGGTCACGGGCTGCGAGGTCAAAACCGTGGACAAGACGGCCCGCGGCTGGAGCCTGGATACCGTGAAGACGATCACCAAGGAGCGCCGCATCCCGTCGGACGACCCGCGCAAGAAGCCCCAGTTCAAGATCGAGACCAAGATCGAGACCGAGGAATACACCTGCTCGAAGCTCATCATCGCCACCGGCGGCCTGTCCTATCCCGGGACCGGGTCCACGGGCGACGGCTACATGTGGGCCGAGGAGCTCGGCCACGCCGTCGAGCCCTGCTATCCGTCCCTGACCGCCCTCGTTCCCGAGGGCTACAAGACAGAACAGAGCGCCCTCGCGGGCGAAATCAAGCAGGCATTCCGCGGCCGCACCGTCTATGGGAAGACGAAGGAGCGCAAGATCACTCCCCTGCCCGAATGGTATCCCAAGTTCGAGAAGCATATCGAACGCATCAAGCCCCTCTCCGAGGTGGGCGAACTTTTCAACGGAAACAACCTGGAGAATGTCCAGCTCACCCTCTTCATCAACGGCGAAGAGGCCCAGAGCGAGTTCGGCGACATCGAGTTCACCGACGGCGGCCTGGAAGGCCCGCTCGGCTTCATGGTGAGCCGGAAGGCGGTCAACGCCCTCAACAACGGCCAGAAAGTGAGTGTCTCCATCGACCTCAAGCCCGCCGTGGAGCTGGAGAAACTCGATGAGGACATCCACCAGAAATGGGAGGAGGTCATCCACGACGAGCGTTCGGAGGGCCAGAGCTTCCAGCGCCTGTTCCGCATCATGCTGGGCAAACTGATGCCTTGGAACCTTACGCTGGCTTTCCTGAAGACCAATTCCAAGGTGAGCGTCGATACGCTCGCCGCCCGGATGAAGGACTGGCGGATGGACATTGCCGGCTTCGTGGGCTTCGAGCGCAGCGTCGTCACCGCGGGCGGCATCGCCACCGGCGAAGTCGTCGCGAAGACCCTGGAGTCCAAGAAGCAGCCCGGCCTGTATTTCTGCGGCGAGGTGCTGGACATGGACGCCGACACCGGCGGCTACAACCTCCAGCTCGCCTTCTCCACCGGCTACCTTGCCGGACAGTCTGCCGCGAAGGCATTGATTGACAAATGATTTCCCTCCGACGCATCCTCGGATCGGCCCTCCTGGCGCTCGTGTCCCTGACGGGACTGGCCCAGCCCCGGACGGTTGTCCTTTCCGGCTACGTCCGCGACGCGGAGAGCGGGGAGCCGCTCCCCCAGGCCGTCGTTTTCCTGGAAGACCGGAAGACGGGCGTGGCCGCCGATGCCGTCGGCTTCTATTCTTTGCACGTCCCCACGGGAAAGCATACCGTCTATTGCTCCTACTTCGGCTACGTGACGGAAGAGGCTCCGCTGGAGCTGACGAAAGCGACCAAGCTGGATTTCAACCTGAAGCTCGACCGCAGCGAACTGGAGGCCGCCACCATCTTCTCGCGCTCCAAGCGGGAGGAGATCAAGCTGCCGCAGATGGGCCTGGAACGGGTCGATGCGGCCCTCGTGAAGAAAATGCCCACCCTGATGGGCGAGAACGACATCATCCGCGTCATCCAGATGATGCCGGGCGTGCAGACCCCGAGCGAGGGATCCACCGGCTTCAGCGTCCGGGGCGGCGGCATCGACCAGAACCTGATCCTCATCGACGGCGCCCCCGTCTATAACTGCGGCCACTTCCTGGGGTTCCTGTCCATGTTCAACGGCGACGCCATCCGCGGCGCAGACCTGTACAAGGGCGATTTCCCGGCCTCCTACGGCGGCCGCATCTCCTCCGTGCTGGACATCTCCACCAAGGACGGAAACAACCGCACCTTCGGCGGGAACGCGTCCTTCGGCCTGATCACCTCCAAGCTGTTCCTGGAAGGGCCCATCGTCCCGGGCAAGCTTTCCTTCATGCTCGCCGGACGAAGGACCTACATGGACCTGCTGCTCCCGGTCATCGGCGCCAAGCTTCCGGACCGGACGCAGATGTACTTTTACGACCTGAACGGAAAGCTCAGCTGGATCGCCGGCGACAAGGACCGCGTGTACCTGAGCGCCTTCAGCGGCAAGGACGTGTTCGGTTTCAGCATGCAGGAGTTCAACCTCGCGGAGATGGTGTTCGGTTTCGCGAACCATACGCAGTCCCTGCGGTGGAACCACCAGTACTCGCCCAGGCTCACCTCCGACCTTGTCCTGTACAACTCCCTGTACCGCAACGACATCGGCACGGAAATGGACAATGCCGACTTCGATACCCGGCAGGAAATCCGCGAGTCCGGCGTCAAGGCCGCCTGGACCTGGTACATCAACGGGAACAACACGCTCAAGGCGGGCCTCCAGGCCGCCTGGTACGGAGTCGTACCCGGTAACACGAAGCCCCGGAACGACGAGTCCATGGTCAAGGAAGTGTCCATCCCCGAAAACTTCGCCTTCCAGCCGGCCGCCTACCTGCAGAATGAGCAGAAGATCGGGCCGATGACCCTCCGCTACGGGCTCCGCTTCGCCACCTTTACCGCCCTCGGTCCCACTGAGCAGAAGTATTTCGACCCGGAAACCCACAAGCTGGTCCGGACCGAACAAGTGGAGAAAGGCAAGCCCATCACCACTTACTCCGGCCTCGAGCCGCGCATTTCCGCGTCGCTCCCCTTCACGGATGATTTCTCCATCAAGGGCGCCTGGGTGCGGTCCTTCCAGTATCTCCAGCAGTCGCGCATCAGCATCACCGGCAGCCCGGTGGACGCCTGGTTCACGGCTTCCCCCAACGTGAAGCCCCAGCGCTCGGACCAGTTCTCGCTGGGCCTGAACGCCCTGCTTTCCGGCGAGGCGCTCCAGCTCTCCCTGGAAGGCTTCTACAAGAACAACCGGAACACCATGGATTTCGTGGAGAACCCCGGCCTCGTCCTGGCCGACCCGGACCGCGAAGGCCTTCTCCGCTTCGGAAAATCCTGGTCCTACGGCGCCGAACTCATGCTCAAGTACGATTTCGCCCGCTGGAATGGCTGGCTGGCCTACACCTGGTCCCGGGCCTGGTACGACATCCCGGAGCTGAACGGCGGCAACCCCTACCCGTCCCCGCTGAACCACGAGCATGCGGTGAACTTCGTCCTCACCTACGACTTTTCCAAACGGTGGTCCGCCTCCACCGAATGGGTCTTCTACAGCGGCGCCCCCACCACCTATCCCGTGGGCCGGTTCAATTACATGGACCGCTGGGTGCCCGTCTACTCCAGCCGCAACGAGGACCGGCTCCCGGACTATCACCGGATGGACCTGTCCCTGACCTACCGGACCAAGCGGCGCGCGGAAGGAAAGCGCTGGTCCACGGAGTGGAACCTGTCTCTGTACAACGCCTATTCCCGGCACAACGCCTGGTCCATCGCCTTCACCTACAGCAAGAAGGACGAGGAAGCGCAGTCGGCGAAGATCTATCTCTTCACCATCATCCCTTCCCTGTCCTGCAACATCCAGTTCTGACCCATGAGAAAGTACCTGCTCCCCCTCCTCGCATTCATCCTGTGCGCCTGCACGGAGAAGGTCGACCTCCGGTCGCGGTCGGACTACCACGACTACCTGGCGGTCGAGGCCACCCTCACCGACCGGCCCGAAGATCCCCAGCAGATCGTCCTGACCCGGACCATCTCCTACTTCCATACCGAGTCCCAGCCGATGGTGCAAGGGGCTTCAGTGAAGGTCAACGATGTGACATTCAGCGAAAAAGAACCTGGTATCTATATAGCTCCTGAAGGTTATGCCTGCGAACCCGGCGTGGAATACAAGCTCCGCATCCGACTCCCGGACGGCGATGCCTATGAGGCCGAAGCGGAGATGCCCGAGGCCGGCTTCCGGATGGACGCCATCGACTACGCCTTCGCCGGGGGGAAGACCATGGACTCCGACAGTCTTTGGACGGTGGCCGTGTGGGGATTGGAGAAGGACATCGACAGCTACTACCTGCTCACACACGCCGTGAACGGCAACTACCAGCCCTTCTCGATGGCCCTGGTCTCCGACGACAAATTCTTCAACCACAACGACGTGAAGGGTTTCCCGATCACGGCCCTCATGCAGTCCGAATACCTGCGGAAGGAGTACGGAGACTGCTTCAAGTATCTGGAGACCGGCGACGAGATCACCCTCGAAATCTGGACTTTGGACAAGGGATACTACGACTTCCTCCTGTCCCTGACGATGAACAGCGTCTCCATCCCGCTCTTCACGCCCCAACCGGCGAACGTGCCCACCAACATCCGCGGCGAGCACGTCCTGGGCTACTTCGCCATCTGCCCCGTCGCCCGTGCGAGCGTCGAGATAGAAGACCCCTTCCGGCCGTATTTCAAGCGGATGTTTCCGTTCCTATAGCCTCTCCAGCCGGCTTGATTACCCGATCACTCCGCTGCCGAGCATTTCCTGACCGTCATACCAGACGGCGAACTGGCCGGGAGAGATGCCCCGCTGAGGGGTGTCGAAAAGGAGAAAGAGTCCGTTTTCGCGGCGCAGGAGCGTTGCGCCCTGAAGAGGCTGGCGGTAGCGGATGCGGACGCGGTAGCGGCGTATCTCGCCGACGGCCATCTCCAGGTCCGGACGGATCCAGTGGATCTCGGACGGGTCGATGCGCAGGCAGAAGCGGCTGAGCCCCTTGTGCTCATGGCCCTCGCCGACATAGACGGTGTTCGTCTCCGTGTCCGTGTCGATGACGAAGACCGGCTCCGCGTGGCCGCCCACGCCGAGACCCTTGCGCTGGCCGATGGTGTAGAACTGCGCCCCTTCGTGCGCGCCGACGATAGCGCCGTAGGGATTGGCCTTCAGGCGGGTCTTCCTGACATGTTTCTTGCCACTGCGGTAGGTCTCGTATTCGAAGCGGATGTCGTAGTGCAGCGGGGTGGCCAGGCGGACGAGGTCCCCGTCCGTGAGAGTTGCGACTTTCTCCTTATCGAAGGGACTGTCACCCAGCGGCTTGCCATCCGTCGTCAGGACCTTTTCTTCAGGTGCGTAGCGCACGGTCCGTTCCAGGGCGACGCCGTCGCGGAGGAGTCCGTCCAGGACGCTCTGCTGCCACTGGTACAGGGCGTCATCAGCATACCAGGCGTCATAGACTTCGATGATGTCGCCTTCCACGGAACGGAGCTTCTGCTTCAGGAAGGTCGGGAGGTCCACCTTGCCCACGAAGCAGATGCCCTGGGAGTCCTTCTTCTCGGCCGACGGAAGGTCGGCCTCCTTGGCGAGGCGCCGCACTTCCGGCTTGACGATGTCCCCGATGGGGAACAGGGCCTTCCGGAGCTGGTCCTGGGTCAATTGGCACAGGAAATAGGTCTGGTCCTTGTTGGGGTCGGTCCCTTCCAGGATCCGGCAGGTACCGTCCGGAAGCACTTCCTTCCGGCAGTAGTGGCCGGTGGCCACGTAGTCGGCGCCGTATTTCTCCGCGATGCGGAGGAAGGCGTCGAACTTGATTTCCCGGTTGCACAGGACGTCCGGATTCGGCGTGCGGCCCTTTGCGTACTCGTCGAACATGTAGTCCACGACCCGCTGGCGGTATTCCTTGGACAGGTCCACGAAATAGAACGGGATGCCGATCTTGCGGGCGACGAGCTCGGCCACGAACCGGTCTTCCTCCCACTCGCAGTCCCCGTGGAGGGTGGCGTCGGCTTCGTGCCAGTTCTGCATGAACATGGCGAAGACGTCGTAGCCCTGCTCCTTCAGGAGGAGGGCGGCGACGGAAGAGTCCACGCCGCCGGACAGGCCGACGCAAACTTTGATTTTGCCGTTTTCGGGGACGGAAGCTGCCATTTCGTGCGATTTTCACCTGCAAAAGTAATGATTTCCAAAAATATTTCCTATTTTTGAGAACTATGACCGACAGACGCATCACCATCGATTACACCGAGTATTCCAGCCCTGAGGAGATGGAACCGCAGGACCGGGAACTGGTCGACGCCGCCCTCCGGGCGCGGACGGGTTCCTATTCTCCCTATTCCAGTTTCCGGGTGGGCGCCGCCCTCCGCCTGGTGGACGGGACCGTCGTCCTGGGCGCCAACCAGGAGAACGTCGCCTATCCCTCCGGCCTCTGCGCGGAGCGCACCGCCATGTTCGCCGCCGGCGCGAACCACCCCGGCGTGGCCTTCGACACCCTGGCCATCGTCGGGGCGAACGGAGATGAAGTCTGCGAGATGCCGGCCGCTCCCTGCGGAGCCTGCCGCCAGGTGATGGCCGAGTACCAGCGCCTGTATGGCCACCCGCTGAAAGTCATCCTCATCGGCACGCACGCCATCTACAAGTTCGCGAAGGTGGAGGATCTCCTGCCCCTGATCTTCGACAGTTTGAAAGTGGAATAATTTGGTAGTCGCGGAAAAATGACTACCTTTGCAACGGGAAAGTCTTACACGACCAGCTCCCTCTGAACTCCCCCAGGGCAGGAATGCAGCAAGGGTAGGAGGTCGTAGCGGTGCGATGTAATCAGCTTTCCCTCAATGATAGCCGTTTATACCATCACTTCGGGCCTCCACGACGAGGCGTCCGTTTCCAGACTCTCCGACGAGTTCCTGAAAAATGTGTTCCCCGAAGGGGATTTCGTGTACCGCGGGGCCGATTTCGCCGATTTCGGCACGCATACCCTGGACCTCATCTATGTCCGCACCGGCGGGGCGGAGGGAATCTTCAAGGCCCTCCTGCCGGAGATGCTGGCCCGCGGCACCGAGCGGTACTACCTCCTGACCTCCGGCAAGAGCAATTCCCTGGCCGCGTCCCTGGAAATCCTTTCCTACCTGCGTCAGCAAGGGCTCAAGGGCGAGGTCCTGCACGGCTCGGACGCCTACGTCGCCCGGCGGATCCAGATCCTGGCCACCGTGCAGGAGGCCCGCGCCCGCCTGAAGGACATGCGCATCGGCGTCGTCGGCCAGCCTTCCGACTGGCTCATCGCCAGCCAGGCGGACCCGATGGCGATCCTGGACAAGCTCGGCATCCGGATGGAGGAAGTGCCCATGGAAGAGCTCCTGGTGGAGATTGGCAAGGCCGACGGCGCCCCCGCCCCGGCCGACGAGCAGATGGCCCCGGAGGTACGGCAGGCCTATCCCGGCGCCGTGAAGATCTACCGCGCCTTGAAGGCCCTCGTGGAACGGCATCGGCTGGACGCCTTCACCCTCCGCTGCTTCGACCTCCTCACCACCGTCGGCAACACCGGCTGCCTGGCCCTGTCCTGTTTCAATTCGGAGGACGTTCCCGCCAGCTGTGAGGGCGATGTCCCGGCGCTCCTGTCGATGATGATCGCCCACGCGCTCACCGGCGTTTCCGGCTTCCAGGCGAATCCGGCGCAGATCGACGTGGAAACCGGCCGCATCCTCTTCGCGCACTGCACCATCCCGTTCAACATGGTGGAGAACTGGCAGTTTGACACGCACTTCGAATCTGGGATCGGCGTGGGCATCCACGGCATCTTCCCGGAGGGCCCGGTGACCGTCTTCAAGGTTTCCGGCGACCTCAAGCGTCACTTCATTGCAGAAGGGGAACTCATTGGAAATCAGTACGAACCAAATCTCTGCCGCACGCAGGTTATCCTGCAGCTGCGCCCCGAGGATGCCCGCTACTTCCTGACTGATCCCATCGGCAACCACCACATCATCGTGCCGGGCCGGTGCCGGGAGCTGTTCGAGGAACTGCTATAAAAAACGGGAGCGCCCTTCCAGGCGCTCCCGAAAGCAGTGTATCAATCAGACTATTAGAAAGCGGCTATGAGCTCGTCGTTCGTATAGGCGTCCGCACCGTAGCAGGTCTTGAGGTAAGCCAGACCGCCGAGATAGTCCTCTTCCGTGAAGGAGTTGGTCGCTTCCTTGGCGACGACCACGTCGTAACCGAGGCAGTAGGCGTCGGCGGAGGTGTGACGGCAGCACATATGCGTGTGAAGGCCGGTGATGATGACCGTCTTGACACCCAGTTCCTTGAGGAGGATGTCCAGGTCCGTCTGGAAGAAACCGCTGTAGCGGCGCTTCGGGACCACATAGTCACAGGCCTGCGGGGTCAGTTCGGGAACCACCTCGGCGCCGGGCGTGCCCTTGATGGCGTGATCGCCCCAGATCTGCAGTTCACGGTCGATGCCGGGAAGGTGGCAGTCGTTGCAATAAATCACGGGAACACCCTTTTCGCGGGCCGCCTCCAGCAGGCGGGCGGTGGCAGGAAGGATTTCCACGGCGCGGGGGCAGCCGATGGAACCGGTCACGAAGTCGTTGAGCATGTCGACGACCAGGATGGCGGGATGGTTGAGTTTTTCCATTTCTGAGTGTAAGTGTTTAAAGTCATTTCCCGATGCCGGGAGCGCCCTGTCTTATCCAACATCCGTGCCAATGACCACTATTCCCGTTTTTTTCGTACCTTTGCACCCCGAAATAAACGAGAATCGACAACAGACATGAACTTCATATTCATCTCCCCCAATTTCCCGCAGACCTACTGGAATTTCTGCGAACGGCTCCGCCGCCGGGGCGTCACGGTGCTGGGCATCGGCGACGCGCCCTATGAGGGCCTCTCCCCTGAACTGAAAGCGAACCTGAACGAATACTACCGCGTGGACTCCCTGGCCGATTACACCCAGCTGTTCCGCGCTGCTGCGTACTACTCCTACAAATACGGCAAGATCGACTGGCTGGAATCCAACAACGAATTCTGGCTGGAGCAGGATGCCCGCCTGCGGACGGACTTCCACATCACGACCGGCGTCCAGATGAAGGACATCGTCAAGTTCAAGAGCAAGGCCGCGCAGAAGATCTATTACGCCAAGGGCCACGTCCCGACGGCTCGCCAGCACAAGGTCTCCACGCCGGAAGCGGCAAAGGCCTTCCTGGAGGAAGTGGGCTACCCCGTGATCGTGAAGCCGGAGATCGGTGTCGGCGCCGAGGCCACTTACAAGGTGAGCAACGATGCGGAGCTGGAGGCCTTCTTCGCCTCGAAACCCGCCGTCCCCTACGTGATAGAAGAGTTCGTCACCGGGGACATCTACTCCTACGATGCCATCGTGGACAGCCACGGAAAGCCCCTTTTTGAATCCAGCGCCTTTTTCCCGCCGTCGGTCATGGATATCGTCCTGGGCAACCTGGACATGCCTTATTGGGTGCTTCCGGAAGTGCCTGCGCAACTGAAGGAAAGGGGCCGCGCCACCCTCAAGGCATTCGGTGTGAAGAGCCGTTTCGTGCACTTCGAGTTCTTCCGCCTGACGAAAGCCCGCAAGGGGCTCGGCGAGGTGGGCGACTTCGTGGGTCTGGAGACGAACATGCGTCCCGCCGGCGGCTACACCCCGGACATGATGAATTTCGCCCATTCGACGGATGTATATACAATCTGGGCCGACATGGTCGTCTCCGACAAGCGCCTCCTCGCGGAGAGCGGCGACGACCACTGGTGCGTCTATTACGGCCGTCGCGACGCCCATACCTATGTCCATGACGACAACGCCGTCATGGGCCGCTACGGCGCCCGGATGGCCATGACCGGCCGCATCCCCGCCGCCATCGCCCCGGACCTCGGCGACCGGATGTTCATGGCCCATATCCGCTCGGAGGAAGAACTGCAGGAATACCTGCAGTATCTCTCGGAATAATTGCCTATCTTTGCAGTCTATGGCGGACATCATCCTCGGCATCGAATCTTCCTGCGACGACACCTCGGCGGCCGTCCTGCGGGACGGCGTCCTGCTGTCCAACGTCATCGCCTCGCAGCAGGTCCACAAGGACTTCGGCGGCGTGGTGCCGGAGCTGGCGTCCCGCGCCCATGAGCAGAACATCGTCCCGGTCGTCTCCGAGGCGCTGCGGAAGGCGGGCGTGGCTCCGGAGGAGCTCACCGCCATCGCCTTCACCCGCGGTCCGGGCCTGCTGGGATCCCTCCTGGTGGGCACGTCCTTCGCGAAGGCGCTCTCCCTGTCGCTGGACATCCCCATGGTGATGGTCAACCACCTGCAGGGCCACATCCTTGCGAATTTTGTCCGCCAGCCGGACAAGCCCGTCGACGAACCTTCCTTCCCCTACCTGTGCCTGCTGGTCTCCGGCGGCAACTCGCAGATCGTGAAGGTGAACAGCCCGCTGGAGTACGAAATCCTGGGGCAGACCATCGACGACGCCGTGGGCGAAGCCTTCGACAAATGTTCCAAGATGCTGGGCCTGGGCTACCCCGGCGGTCCGGTCATCGACCGCCTCGCCAAGCTCGGCGACCCGAACCGTTTCCATTTCGCGAAGCCCAACATTCCGGGCCTGGACTACAGCTTCAGCGGCATCAAGACCTCGCTCCTGTACTTCGTCCGGGACGAGATGGCGAAGGATCCGGAGTTCCTGGAGAAGAACAAGGAGGACCTCTGCGCAAGCTTCCAGAAGACCCTCATCGACATCCTGATGGGCAAGCTCATCCGGGCGGCGAAGGAGACGAAGATCAAGCAGATCACCATCGGAGGCGGTGTCTCCGCAAACAGCGGCCTCCGCGAGCGGATCGTTGCCGAAGGCAAGAAACGCGGCTGGAAGACCTTCCTCCCCGAGTTCAAGTTCACGACCGACAATGCGGCGATGATCGCCGTCGCCGGCTGGTTCCGCTACAAGGCCGGCGAACGCACTCCCCTGGACGTCGCCCCCGTCTCCAGGATGGCGGATTACTAGGGAGAGGGTGACGTCCGGAAACCTGTGGCCACCCTCGGCCACATAAGAGGGAGGGGCCCAAACTTGTTTGGGAGGGGTCGCGAAGCGACGGTTTCCGGATGTCACCCTCTCCCGAAAAACAAAAATCAGTTGGTAGAATGAAAGAGTTCGAGATTGCTGTCAAGATTGGTAAGGAACTGACGGAAACGGACCTGAAAGCAGCGGCCGCCAAGGCCTTGGGCGTCAAGCCCGAGAAAGTGGGCGCCGCCGTCGTAGTCCGCCGTTCCGTCGATGCCCGGCAGGATATCCTGTACCGCTACCGCGTGCAGGCCTACCGCGAAGGCGAATCCTACGAACCTTATAAACTCCCTGAATATCAGGACGTCCACGCTGCCGCACCGGTCGTCGTCATCGGCGCGGGCCCGGCCGGCCTGTTCGCCGCCCTGAAGCTCCTGACGCGGGGCCTGAAGCCCGTGATCCTGGAACGCGGCAAGGACGTCCACCGCCGCAAGTCCGACATGGCCAAACTCTCGGTGGAAGGCGTCATCGACCCGGACTCCAACTACTGTTATGGCGAAGGCGGCGCCGGGGCTTTCTCCGACGGAAAGCTCTTCACCCGCTCCTCCAAGCGCGGCGACATCCGCGAGGTCCTGCACCAGTTCGTGCGCTTCGGGGCCGATCCGTCCATTCTCATCGATGCGCATCCGCACCTGGGGACGGACAAGCTGCCCGCCATCGTGGAGAACATCCGCCTCTGCATCGAGGAACACGGGGGCGAATACCATTTCGACAGCCGCGTGACGGACATCGTCCCGGTCGCCGGCGGCTTCGAGGTCCATGCGGGGGAAACCGTGTACAAGGCGGCGAAAGTCATTCTCGCCTCGGGCCATTCCGCCCGCGACATCTACGAGATCTTCGCGCGCCGGGGCTGGGCGCTGGAAGCCAAGGGCTTTGCCCTGGGCGTCCGCGTGGAACACCCGCAGTGGCTCATCAACCAGATCCGTTATCACGGCAAGTACCAGCCCTTCATGCCCACGGCCGAGTATTCTTTCGTCCAGCAGGTGGAGGACCGCGGCGTCTTCTCGTTCTGCATGTGCCCCGGCGGCATCCTGGTCCCCTCCTCCACGGAGGACGGCACCGTGGTCCTGAACGGCATGTCCAACTCCGCGCGCAACTCCAAGTGGGCCAACGCGGGCGTGGTCGTGCAGATTGAGCCGGGTGATCAACCTGCTGAATATCAAGGTCCTTTCGCCCTGATGGACTACCAGCACGACATCGAGAAAAAGATGTACGAGTACGTGTCCACGCACGGCGGGAAGCATCCCCTGGCCGCCCCGGCGCAGCGGATGAAGGACTTCTGCCGCGGCATCGTCTCGAAGGACCTGCCCAAGACGTCCTACCACCCGGGCGCGTGGTCTTCGCCGCTGCACGAGCTCCTGCCGGAGCACGTGTCCCTGCGGCTCCGTCGCGCATTCCCGCAGGTGGACCGCCAGATGCACGGCTATTATACGAACGACGCCCTCCTCCTGGGCGTGGAGTCCCGCACCTCCTCGCCGGTCCGCCTGCCGCGGGATCCCGAGACGCTCGAACACGTGGACGTTCCCGGCCTGTATCCCTGCGGGGAAGGGGCCGGTTACGCCGGCGGCATCGTTTCTTCCGCCCTGGACGGCATCAATTGCGCGGAGAAGATATGATCCATACCAGCGAAATCTTGACGACCGCCCCTGCCGCGTTCTCCAATGAGACACAGCGGAAAGTATATGCCATGCTGGAACGGCTGGAGATTCCTTTCGCACGCATCGACAACGACCCGGCCGTGACGATGGAAGACTGCATTGCCGTCGACCAGGCGCTGGGGGTACCCACGGTCAAGACCCTCCTCCTTTGCAACCGACAGCAGACGGTGTTCTACCTGTACGTGATGCCGGGTGACAAACCGTTCAGCACCAAGGACTTCGGTGCCGCGCTTCAGATTTCCCGCGTGTCCTTCGCTCCCGCCGCGATGCTGCAGGAATTCCTGGGCACGGAAGTGGGCGCCACCACGCCCCTGAGCCTCGTCGCCGACCCGGAGATCCGGGTCCGGCTCATCATCGACCAGGCCGCCGTCGCCCCGGAATCCATCGGCTGTCCCGACGGCACGACCACCTGCTACATGCGCCTGAAAACGGCGGATCTGCTGGAAAAATTCATTCCCGGGACGGGGCACGAACCCACATTCATCTAGCAGGGCAAATCTACATGGGAAAATCCCAAGGATTTTCTTATCTTTGTAGATTGTGAAAAAGGCCCTTCGCATAACGCTCTGGATCCTGGCAGCATTGCTCGTCTTGCTGCTGGCGCTCGTCGTGGCCGTCCAGTCGCCGGCGGTGCAGACCGCCCTCGCCCGGAAGGCGGTCGACAAGCTCTCCGGAAGCATCGACGGGGACATCAGCGTAGGCCATATCGCCATCCGTCCGTTCGACGCCGTCACGCTCGAGGATGTCGTCCTCACCGACCGCAATCCCTACACGGGCGGGGAATTCCCCCGGCAGGACACGCTGGCCCGCATCGGCAGCCTGTCCGCCCGCTTCTCCCTGAAAGGTCTGCTCCACAAGGAGCGCATCTCCGTCAGCCGGCTCACGCTGCAGGACGGAGAACTGAACCTGGTCCTGGAGCCGGCGACCGGTGAAAAAGACGTCCTTGACAACATCTCCCGGATCTTCCGTCTCCAGAAGGACCCCGACAAGCCGGACAAAGATTTCGGCGACCTGCTGGAAGCCCGCCGGGTGGATGTCGAGGACTTCACTTTCCGGATGTTCAACCACGTCGCCGCCGCCCGTCGCGATGAGCGGGGCGGGAAACCCCTCCCCGACAACGTCATCGACTGGAACGAACTGGAAGTCAAGGCCGACATCCACGCTTCGGATATCCTGGTCAAGGACGGGATCATCAGCGGAGACGCGGACCACATCGCCATCACCGACAAGACGGGCTGGAACGTGCGCGACCTCTCCGGCAAGGTAAAAGTCGGGCACGGGAAAGTCCTGTTGGACAACCTCCACATCGACGACGGGGACTCCGACCTGCATTTCCGCTATTTCCGCCTCCTGGGCACGCTGGACGAGGAATACAAGGACTTCGTGGACCGGGTCCGGCTCGAGGGCGAATTCGTGGAACCGACCGTCTTCTCCATGCAGACCATCCGCCATTTCGCCCCCAACCTGGAACGTTTCACTTTCCGGTCGGACCTGACCGGAAAGGTGGAAGGCACCGTGAGCGATTTCGCCGTCAAGGGCCTGGGCATCCGGGAACATGGCAGCGGAATCACCGGCCGCGTGAACGGGACGATGAAGGGGCTTCCCGACATCGAGACCTCGCTGCTGGACTTCCGCGTCCAGGATTTCCGTTTCGGGCTGGACGGCCTCGGGACCTTCATCCAGGAATGGGCGCCGGACACGAAGCTGAATCTCGGAAAGATGGGCAAGGGTACGGACTTCCGGCTGGACGCCACGGCAAAAGGTCTCCTGAACCGCCTGGCGGTGAAGGGCGACCTCGCGTCCAACGCCGGCGCCGCCGACGTGAACCTCACGCTCCGGAACGTCCTGGACCGCAAGCGGAACATCGCCATCGACGGGATCCTCCGGACAAGGGACCTGGATGCCGGCCGGATCGCGGGCATCAAGGAACTGGGTCCTGTCACCCTGACGACCGGGGTGAACGCGAACCTCGCCCCCCGCAACCTGCAGGTCCGCATCGACTCCCTGCACGTGGGCCGGCTCAACGCCCTCGGCTATGACTATACCGGCATCGAGGCGATGGGCACCTATTCGGACCAGGCCTTCGACGGCCGCATCGTGTGTGACGACCCGAACCTGAACGCCCTCGTACAGGGCAAGTTCGACCTCTCCCCCAGCACCCGCAACGCCGCCTACCAGTTCTTCGCCAACGTCGGCTATGCCGACCTCCACGCTTTGAACATCGACAAGCGGGGAACCTCCAAGGTATCCCTCCAGGCCGATGCGAACTTCATCCGCACCCGCGACCGGGATCTCCTGGGCGAGATCAACCTCCGGGACGTGCAGCTGGAGAACGCGGGCGGCCGCCACCACATCGGTGACATCCGGGCCAGCGCCCACGCCAATGACGACATCCACCGGATGCTGTTCGAGTCCGGCTTCGCCGAAGGCACCTTCGTCGGGGACAAGTCGCTCGTGACCCTCGTCGCGGACCTCAAGGACCTGGTGGTCCGGAAGGAACTTCCGTCTCTGCTGGAAAAGCCCGGCGCCCCCTGGAGCGGGACGCCTTACGAGGTGAATTTCAAGTTCTACGACACCCGCGAGCTGCTGGGGTTCATCCTCCCGGGGATGTACATTGAGAAGAACTCCTCCCTGTGGCTCAAGGTCGGCGAGAACGGCAGCGTGGACGGGAACATCACCTCCGGGCGCCTCGCCCTCGGCACCCGGTACCTGAAGGATTTCAAGCTGGTCCTGGACAACCGGAACAACGCGCTCCGCGCCGACGTAACCGGCTCGGCCATCAACCTGGGCGGGATCGAGCTGCGGGACAACCACATCGACCTGATGGTGGACGACGACCGCGTCAGCCTCAACTATACCTTCGACAACCAGACCGACGAGATCAGCAAGGCCGACCTCCGCTTCACCGGCGACCTCACCCGGGACGCCGGCGGACTGGCCGTCGTCGCCTCCGTCCTTCCCTCCTCCATCTACTACCACGGTGACCGCTGGGTCGTGGATTCCGACGACGTCACCCTGCAAGGCGGTGACCTCCGGGTGGACCGCTTCCGCCTCCGCAACGGGCGGCAGTCCCTGGTCGTTGACGGCGGCCTGTCGCCCGACAAGAACGACACCCTCTCCGTCCGGATGGACAAGTTCGACCTCTCCCTGCTGAACTCCCTCCTCATGAAGGGGAAGATGGACATCAAGGGACTGGCGACCGGTGGAGCCAGCCTCGTCTCCCCGTCCAAGCCGTCCCTGGCCCTGCTGGCCGGCATTGACTGCGACTCTACCTACATCGCCGGCCGGCCCATGGGTTCGCTGCAGGTGACCAGCGTCTGGAACGAACCCGAGAAGCGGTTCGATTTCCGGCTGCGGAACCTCCTGGACGATGTCCGGAACTTCGACATCGACGGCTATCTGCGGCCCCGGGACAAGGCCATCCGGGCCGAAGCGACGCTCAACCGGCTGGACATGGGCTATGCCGCGCCGCTGCTGGCCGGCATCTTCGACCGCTTCGAGGGCGCCCTGGACGGCAAGGTGAAGGTGGACGGCACCCTGGACAAGCTGCAGATCGGCAGCGAAGGGGTGCAGATTGTGGACGGCATCCTCGGCGTCGATTTCACCCAGGTCCCCTACCACGTCTCCGGACCGATTTCCGTGGATACGGAGGGGCTCCATTTCCAGGACGTAACCATCGCGGACGGTTCCGAAGGGAAGGGCACCGTCAGCGGCGGCCTCCTGTTCGGCGGCTTCAAGAACATGCGGATGGATACGCACCTCCAGTTCGACCGCATGAAAGTGCTGGGCATCACCAACCGGAACGGCCCCATCTACGGAGACGTGTACGGGACCGGCCGCGTGGACATCACGGGCCCGTTCGATGCGCTCGCCCTCAACATCGACGCACGGACGGTCAAGAGCGGCCACCTGCACATCCCGCTGCGGTCGGGCGGCGCCAAGGCCACCGGCGACCTGCTGGTGTTCAAGCAGCCCTATGTGGAAGTCGAGGAGGACCCGTACGAGCTGATGCTCCGTTCCACCCGCACCGACAAGAAAAAGACGCAGAGCGACCTGGACGTCCGGGTCCGGGTCCGCGCGACACCGGCCGTAACCGCCTATGTCGATATCGGAGAGAATACCCTCCAGGGCCTCGGGAACGGCCTCATCGACCTCCGGGTCCGGACGGGCAAGAACGACCAGTTCACCATCAACGGCGACTACACGCTCACCAGCGGCGAGTTCAAGTTCTCCGCCCTGGACGTCGTTACGCGCGAATTCTCCATCCGCGACGGCAGCAGCATCCGTTTCAACGGCGACGTGATGGACTCCGACCTGAACGTGACCGGCGTGTATTCGACCAAGGCGTCGATTTCCACCCTGCTGTCCGGCATGGCCGCGGCTGAAACCACCCGCCGGCAGGTGGACTGCCTCATCGAGATCACCGACAAGCTGCGGAACCCGCAGATCAAGTTCAACATCGAGATCCCGCAGCTGGATCCGGGCACGGAAGGCCTGGTGACCAGCGCCCTGAACACCGAGGACAAGATGATGAAGCAGTTCCTGTACCTGCTCATCGCGAACAGTTTCCTCCCCAATGAAGAGTCCGGCATCATCTCCACCGGCGGCTCCAACATGCTGTATTCCAACATGACCGGCATCATGGCCGGCCAGCTGAACAGCATCTTCGAGCGGCTGAACATCCCGCTGGACCTGGGCCTGAACTACCAGCAGAACGCCTCCGGCCAGAACCTCTTCGACGTCGCCCTCTCCACCCAGCTGTTCAACAACCGGGTGATCGTGAACGGTACGATCGGCAACCGGCGGCTCCTCGGGACCACCACAGACGAGGTGGCGGGCGACCTGGACATCGACATCAAGCTGAACCCGCCGGGCACCCTCCGGTTGAATCTGTTCTCCCACTCCGCCGACCAATACACCAGTTTCCTGGACAACAGCCAGCGCAACGGTGTGGGCTTCGCCTACCAGCGGGAATTCAACAATCTCAATCAGTTCTTCCGCTACCTGTTCAAGCCCCGGCAGGAGCGCGAAGCGATGGAGGTGCAGCCGGTCGAGCGGACCTACTTGCAGATCGACTCCACCGGACAAGCCCATCCCCTCATCGACCCCCCTGTGCATGAATAAAGGAAAGCTATACCTGATTCCGTCCCCGCTGGGGGACAACGACCCGGCCGAAGTGCTTCCGGCACCGGTCCTGGAAATCCTGCCCACGCTGGACTGCTTCGTGGTCGAGGAGGTCCGGACAGCCCGGCGCTTCCTGTCCCGCGCGGGCCTCAAAGGCCATATCGAGGGGCTGGAGTTCCACGAGCTGAACGAGCATACCGCCCCGGCGGAAATCGCGCCCCTCGGGCGTCTGTTCGACGGCGGGCGCAACGTGGGCCTCATTTCCGAGGCCGGCCTCCCCGCCGTGGCGGATCCCGGCGCCCAGCTCGTTGCCCTGTGCCACCGGGAAGGGATCGAGGTCGTCCCCCTGGTGGGTCCATCCTCCCTGATGCTGGCGTTGATGGCGTCCGGACTGAACGGTCAGTCCTTCGCCTTCGCCGGCTACATCCCGGCGAAGACCGAGGAGCGCCGCGCGGCCATCCGCCGGCTGGAAAAGCGGTCGGCCGCGGAGCATCAGACTCAGATCATCATCGAGACCCCTTACCGGAACGACGCCCTCCTCGCGGACCTCGCGGCCACCTGTTCCGGCAAGACGCTCATCACCGTCGCGGCGAACCTGATGCAGCCCGACGCCTTCATCCGCACCCTCCCGGCCGCCCGCTGGAAGGAGCATCCCGTCACCATCGGCAAAAGGCCGTGCGTATTCCTCCTCCTCGCATGAAAGTCGCCCTCACCACCCTCGGCTGCAAGCTGAACTATCCACCTATGAACGCGGATTCGTCGCCCATCGGCTGGAAGTGGTCCCCTGGAGCGCCGTGGCCGACGTCTATGTGATCAACACCTGCGCGGTGACGGAAACGGCGGAAAAGAAGTCCCGCAACCTCATGCGCCGGGCGCACAAGGCGAACCCGGACGCCCTCGTCATCGTCACCGGCTGCTACGCCGAGCTCAAGAAGGAGAAACTCTATGACATCGAGGGCGTCTCCCGCGTCTTCGCGGCCGCGGAGAAGCCGCGGCTCGTAGACGAGACGCTGGCGATGCTCAACGTCATCCCCAGCGCCAGCCATACATCCGTAGAAACGCTCCCGGCATTCTCGTCCGGCGAGCGGACGCGCTCGTTCCTGAAGGTCCAGGACGGGTGCAACAACTTCTGCGCGTACTGCACCGTACCCTACGCCCGTGGCCGCAGCCGCAACATTCCCATCTGCGAACTGGTGAAACAGGCGGAGCAGATTGCCGCGAAGGGCATCCGCGAAGTGGTGCTGACGGGCGTGAACACGGGCGATTTCGGACGGACCACGGGCGAATCCTTCCTGGACCTGCTGAAGGCCCTGAACGCGGTGGAAGGCATCGACCGCTACCGGATCTCGTCCATCGAACCGAACCTCATCACGGAAGAGATCGTGGACTGGATCGCCTCCGGGACCAAGTTCCAGCGGCATTTCCACATCCCGCTCCAGTCCGGCAGCGACACCCTGCTGAAAAAGGTCGGCCGCCGGTACGATACGGCCCTCTTCGCCTCCCGGATCGACTATACCCGCCAGGTGATGGAACGCCCCGGGGAACCGAAGGTGTTCTTCGGCATCGATGTCATCGTGGGCCTGCCCGGCGAGACGGAAGAGCTTTTCCTGGAGACCTACCACTTCCTGAAGGACCGGATCAAACCCGCCTTCCTCCACGTATTCCCCTATTCCAAGCGCCCGGGTACCCGCGCCGCGGTCATGCCGGACCAGGTCCAGGACAGCGTGAAGACCGAACGCGTGGCCCGGCTCGAAGCCCTCTCGGACGACCTCCACGCCGCCTTCGTCGCGGCCAACCAAGGCCTCCCCGAGCGCGTCCTCTGGGAATCCTCCGTCAAGGACGGTATGATGTCCGGCTACACCGGCAACTACATCCGCGTCGAAAAACCCTATGACCCCACGCTGGTAAATCAGTTGGAGGATATTATCCTATGAGTGACGTAAAGCTCACATTCTTGGGGACGGGGACGTCTCAGGGGGTTCCGATTATCGGGTGCCAGTGCGCGGTGTGCCGGTCGGCGGACCCGCATGACAAGCGGTTCCGGGCGGCCGCCTTCGTCGAGTACGAAGGGTTCCAGGTGCTCATCGACGCGGGACCGGATTTCCGGATGCAGATGCTCGCGAAAGGAATCCGCCACCTGGACGCCATCCTCCTGACCCACAAGCACAAGGACCATACGGGCGGCCTGGACGATGTCCGGTCGTTCAACTATATCGACCGGAAAGCCGTGGAGATCTACTGCGAGCCGGAGGTGCTCAAATCTTTGCGGAACGACTACGCGTACGCCTTCGCCGAGCACAAGTACCCCGGCGCCCCCGAATGGCATGTCCACCTCATCGACGAAAAGCCTTTCCGCATCACCTCCCTGGAGAATACCGGCGACCTGGAATGGGTCCATGACATCGGTTATTTCTACCGGCAGCCGGACGGGTCTCTCATTCCTTCGGACAACGCCGTCGTACCGGCCTTACCGGCCCTGCCGGGCCCAGACAGCGGCATCATCGACGGCGCCAGGTACCTGAATGTCGTTCCGATCCGGGGCTATCACGACCAGATGCCCGTGCTGGGATTCCGGTTCGGGAACATCGCCTACATCACGGACATGAGCTCCCTGCCCGAGAGCGAACTCGCGAAACTGCAGGGGCTGGAGCATGTGTCCCTGAACACGGTCGGCTATCATCCCCACCATTCGCATTTCTCGCTGGACCAGGCCTTGACGCTGGCGGACCGCATCGGTGCGAAACACACCTGGCTTACGCACCTGAGCCACGCGTTCCCCTCGTACGCCGCCTTCTGCGACGATCTCCGGCGCCTGTGCGCCGAGCGCGGCATCCGATCCGATGTCCAGCCCGCTTTCGACGGCCTGACAGTCACGGCTCGGTAGCGAGCGTATCTTCCTGTCCGTCCCGGATATATTCGATGGCACTGTCCAGCAGGAGCCAGATGGCGAAGGCCGCAAGGCCCAGGGTGACGATGATCTCGAACATGGCGTTTCCGTTTTTGGTTTCCAAGGGCAAAGGTAGCGCGCCCTTGTGCCATACCACGGTACACATGTACTTTTTTTTGTCCATTTCCCCAAGTCGAAAAGAAAGCGTATATTTGTAAAATTTAACGACTGACCATGAAAGTTTTCAAGCATCTGATCCTCGGACTCGCCGCCCTCCTTCTCCTGGCGGCCTGCGGTCCTTCCCGTTACACGAATTCCAGCGTCAACCTGGCTTCCGTCCCGGAGTACGCCTTCATCGAGCCTTATTCCTACATCGTCCTCTACGGTGACGACGGGAAAGGCTATTATAACGAACAGTCCTCCGCCACGGCGACGAGAACGATCTCGAACATCATCAATTCCGAACGCTTCCCCTTCTCCGACATGATCCCCGCCGACTACGACGGCGAGAACGCGGACATCAAAAACTGGCTGCGGACCTTCCCGGATGTGGATCCGTCCAAGGCGGACCGCCTCCGCGTCCCCAAGTCCCTCCGGAGAATGCTGGACAAGAGCGGCCTCCGCTACGGCATCGTCATCTACTCCTACGGCTATGTCCAGACCAAGGCGGGCTATCAGCGGGAAAAGGTGGAGAAAGCCGCTTCCAAAGTCATCGACAAGGCCATCGAAAGCCTGACCGGCATCACGGGCCTGACCAATCCTTCCCAGAATTATTCTGTCAGCGACCCGTACGGCAACGTCCTCTACTGCGCCGTCATCGACGGAGAAACGGACCGCGTCATCCATTTCGTGAACGAGACCCCGACCTTCGGCTCCCACCCCACAGAAAACGCATACGTCAGCGAACTCCTGCACAAACTCCTGAAAGAATTCGTGCGTTAAATCCTCGGCATAACGACAAAAAAAACCTCCCGGCCGACGCCAGGAGGTTTTTTAGTGCGATGCCGCGCCGGCTACCGGCCGTCCGCGAGGAAGGAGGCCTGCACCGGGCCGATGCGCCGGTAACCGGCCTCGTTCATGTGGAGCTTGTCGCCCACATAGTACAGGCCCACATTGAACTCGTTGATTCCCTGCAGGTTGAACTGGTCCAGCACCGGGATGCCGTAGTAGGCGCAGCAGGCCTTCTGGGCCTCGATGTAATCCGCGAAGGTCTTGCCGGTCTTGTTGGGCTCCGTGGAGAAGGGGTTGTGGCCCGCGTCCGCACCGAAGAAACGGAGGGAGGTGAAGAAATAGATCTCCGCGTTCGGATTCTTCTCCAGCAGGGTCTTGATGCAGTAGTTGATACCGCCGCACTGGGTGGACAGCTTCCGCTTGTCGTAGTTGTCATAGACGGTATAATCCTGCCAGGTACCGCATTCACGGCTGTTGTTGTAGTCGTTGGTCGATGCCCAGAGCACATACACGTCGTACACGCCGGCCTCGTCCACCTGCTTCTGGAGGGTATAGCCCTGCTTGTTGGAGAAACCGGCCCCGCCCACGCCGTAGGTAGTCACCTCGGCGTTCAGGAGATCCGCCCACTGCTGCTTCGCCGCGTTGGACTCGTCGTTCACGGACAGGGAGCCGCCGAAGACGGCGATGCTCTTGCCATAGTTCTTATGGCCCTTGTACGGACTGTCCTTCGTGACCTTGCGGTTCGGAACGAGATGGTGCTTTTCCGGCTCGGGACGCCGGTTGCGGAGCCAGGCCTGGCCCGCGTCGGCGTCGGCCTCCGCGAGCGCCTTGAGTTCCTCACGCGCCGCAGCCATGTCCTCCCGGAACACCTCGTTGGATTGCAGCGTAGCATAGGTGGCCGAAGCCAGGAGCTTGGACGCATCGACATCACTCTGCCAGTGGTAGCCCGCGATCACGCGGCTCTGGCCCCATTCGTAGCCGGCCTTGAGCAGGGAGTCCTGCCGTTCGGGATTCAGTTCCGCCAGGACCAGGGCCATGCCCCAGCCGCGGACGGTATGGCCGGACGGATAGGATCCGCTCCGGCGGGAGCCTTCCTCGCTGTGGGGAAGAAGCGTTCCTTCCCGGTAAAACACATACGGGCGCAGGCGCATATACGCCGCCTTGGGGGCGCTGGCCGCGAGGCGGAAGGTCCGGATGCTCCGGTCCAGCAGATGCAGGGTTTTCGGCGTGGTTTCCCGGGAAAGCTTGCGGCCGAAGGCGCCGCTGAACAGCGCCGCCATGGAGTCCACGTTGGTCGTCTCCTCCTTGATGGCGCGAAGGGCGCGCGCGCCGACCCGCTGGGTCTTGCCCCACTGATACTGGGCCTCGTCATAAGCGAACTGGGGAGTCCCCTCCTCCGGGGGCGGCGGGAGGAAGACGACCGCGTCGGGGACCTGCTTCTCGGTCAGATACGGTTCGACACGGGCGCGCGGGAACTGCGCGGAAGCGTTCCACACCAGGGCCAGTCCTGCCACGAGGACCGCCGATGTTTTCAAGATACTGTTGCGCATATTACTATCTCTTGTCGATGATGGTGGCGCCGGGATAATCGGCCTTGTTGAAAGTCACGTCCTTCTCGGAGACGTTGAACTGGAGGTTGCGCAACGTGACGGTAACCATATCCACCTTGGCGCTCAGGCTCATCGGATAATACGTTCCCTTGGCGACGACGATCTCCATGTTCTTGGGATCGTCCTTGTTCGTATTGGACCGGTTCTTCTTGCACTTGATCGTCCAGCTGTCCGCGTTTTCCTTGGCGATGGAGACATCATAGCCCTCCGTGGCGCTCTGGAACATCTTCATGTTCTCCTTCTCGTCGGACTTCTTGGTCTTGTCCTGGTTCTCGATGGTGATGGTGTTCTCGTCGGCATCATAGGTCCATTCCGTCTCACCGTCCTGCCAGGTGATGAGCTGTTTTCCCATCATTTTCGCTTCCATACGCATCTTGTCTCCACGGGTCCATGCGTTGGTGGACATGGTACCCAGGATGGGAATCTTCAGGTCCATGGTCATCCGGAAACCGTTTTCCTCTGAGACCTGGCTCATCGCCTCATCCATCTTGGCGACGATTTCTTCGGCGGTCTGCGCATAGGCCGCCACCGCGAGGACGAAGGCGGTCAGCAAAGCTAGGATTCTTTTCATAATCAGCACGTTTTATTCAATCGTACAAATATAAGAAAAAAGCAAAAAAGGCTGACCGGACCGGTCAGCCTTTTTTCGGGGACACAAGAGACTAGAGCTTCGGACCGGCCTTGACGAGGGCCTTGCCGGCGCGGTTGGACTCGTACTTGTGGAAGTTCTTGATGAAGCGGCCGGCGAGATCCTTGGCCTTCTCCTCCCACACGGCGGGATCGGCGTAGGTGTCGCGAGGATCGAGGATACCGGTATCCACACCTTCGAGCTGGGTAGGAACCTCGAAGTTGAAATACGGGATCATCTTGGTCGGGGCCTTGTCGATGCTGCCGTTCAGGATGGCGTCGATGATGCCGCGGGTGTCACGGATGGAGATGCGCTTGCCGGTACCGTTCCAGCCGGTGTTCACGAGATAAGCCTTCGCGCCGGACTTCTTCATCTTCTTCACGAGTTCCTCGGCGTACTTGGTCGGATGGAGCTCCAGGAAGGCCTGGCCGAAGCAGGCGGAGAAGGTCGGGGTGGGCTCGGTGATGCCGCGCTCGGTGCCCGCGAGCTTGGCCGTGAAGCCGGAGAGGAAGTAGTACTTGCACTGGTTCGGAGTCAGGATGGACACCGGAGGCAGCACGCCGAAGGCGTCGGCGCTGAGGAAGATCACCTGCTTGGCGGCGGGGCCGTGGCTGTCCGGACGGACGATCTTCTCGATGTGGTAGATCGGGTAGGACACGCGGGTGTTCTCGGTGACGGACTTGTCGTTGAAGTCGATCTTGCCGTTCTCGTCCACGGTGACGTTCTCGAGGAGGGCGTCGCGGCGGATGGCGTTGTAGATGTCGGGTTCGGACTCCTTGTCGAGCTTGATGACCTTGGCGTAGCAGCCGCCTTCGAAGTTGAAGACGCCCTTGTTGTCCCAGCCGTGCTCGTCGTCACCGATGAGGAGACGCTTCGGGTCGGTGGAGAGGGTGGTCTTGCCGGTGCCGGAGAGGCCGAAGAAGATGGCGGTGTTCTCCCCGTTCATGTCCGTGTTGGCGGAGCAGTGCATCGCGGCGATGCCCTTGAGCGGGAGGTAGTAGTTCATCATGGAGAACAGGCCCTTCTTCATCTCGCCGCCGTACCAGGTGTTCAGGATGACCTGCTCGCGGGAGGTGACGTTGAAGGCGACGCAGGTGTCGCTGCGGAGGCCGAGTTCCACATAGTTGTCAACCTTGGCCTTGGAGGCGCAGTACACGACGAAGTCGGGCTCCTGGTCGAACTCCTTCTGGTTCTTCGGACGGATGAACATGTTGGTCACGAAATGGGCCTGCCAGGCGACCTCCATGATGAAGCGCACCTTCATGCGGGTGTCCTTGTGCGTGCCGCAGAAACCGTCCACGACGAACAGGCGCTTGCCGCTGAGCTGGTTGAGGGCGAGCTTCTTGACGGTCTTCCAGACCTTCTCGGTCATCGGGTGGTTGTCGTTCGGATACTCGGGGGTGGTCCACCAGACTTCGCCGGGGGCGCCGACCTTGGAGGTCTTGTCATAGACGATGTACTTGTCTTTCGGGGAACGGCCGGTGTAGATGCCGGTCATCACGTTGATGGCGCCGAGCTCGGTCACCTGTCCCTTGTCGAAGCCTTCGAGGCCGGGCTTGGTTTCCTCATTGTAAAGGACTTCGTACGTGGGATTGTACAGAATCTCCTTCACGCCCTTGATGCCATACTTGGCCAGATTGATTTTTGCCATAATTATACAGGTTTAAAGTTTAATTCTTCAATTTTGCAAATTTATTAAAAAAACGAGATATTTGCAATTGAAGCGCCGAACATTTGCGAAAAAATGACGCCACTCGAGACACTGAAAACCTATTGGGGGCACGAAAGCTTCCGGCCCATGCAGGAGCGCATCATCGACGAGGCGCTTGCGGGCCGCGACGTGCTCGCCATCCTCCCCACAGGAGGCGGGAAATCGGTGTGTTTCCAGGTGCCGGCGATGATGAAGGAAGGCCTCGCCCTCGTGGTCACGCCCCTCGTCGCCTTGATGAAGGACCAGGTCCAGAATCTCGCCGCCCGGGGCATCAAGGCCATCGCCGTCCATGCCGGGCTCAACCGACACGAAGTCGATATCGCGCTGAACAATGCGGCCTACGGCGATTGCAAGTTCCTGTACGTCTCCCCCGAACGGCTCCAGACCCGGCTTTTCCAGAGCTACCTTCCGGTGCTTCCCATCTCTTTCATCGTCGTGGACGAGGCGCACTGCATCTCGCAGTGGGGTTATGATTTCCGGCCTGAGTACCTGGAGATCGGGGCGTTGCGCGGAAGCGTCGATGCCCCCGTCATCGCCCTCACCGCCACGGCGACGCCCGCCGTCGCCGACGACATCATGGACCGTCTCGGATTCAAGGAGAAAAACCTTCTCAAGAGCGGTTTCGAGCGGCCGAACCTGTCCTACATCGTCCGGCCGAGCGAGGACAAGGCCGGGCAGCTCCTGGCCGTGTGCAACGGTGTTCCCGGATCGGGCATCGTGTATGTCCGCAACCGGAAGAAGGCCGAGGAACTAGCCGACCTGCTCAAGAACAACGGCGTCTCCGCCTCGTTCTACCACGCCGGCATCGGCTCCGCCGCCCGCGCCCTCCGGCAGGAGGATTGGAAGGCGGACCGGATCCGCGTGATGGTGTGCACCAACGCCTTCGGCATGGGCATCGACAAGCCCGACGTCCGGTTCGTGGTCCATGTGGACCTCCCGGACAGCCCCGAGGCCTATTTCCAGGAAGCGGGCCGCGCCGGGCGTGACGGCAAGCCTTCCTACGCCGTCCTCCTGTGGAACGACGGCGACCGGAAGCGCCTCGCTCAGATCGAGCGCGTCTCCTTTCCCTCGCTGGAATACATCGAGGATATCTACCATAAGGTCCATATCTTCCACGGCATCCCCTATGACACGGGGATGGGCCGCCAGCTGAAATTCGACATCGGCGCCTTCTGCCGGCATTTCAAGCTGCAGCTGTCCCCGGCGTTCTACGCCATCAAGTACATCGAACGCGCCGGTCACTGGATCTTCAGCGAGGACCTGGAAATCCAGACCCGCGTACAGGTCACCGTGGACCGGACCGCCCTGTACGGGCTCGAACTCCCGGATGCCCGGATGGTGCCGCTGCTGGAGACCCTGATGCGCTCCTACACCGGCCTGTTCTCCTACCCGGTGTCCATCGACGAGGAAACCGTCGCCCGCAAGAGCGGCCTGACGGTGCCGGAACTGCGCCAGCTCCTGTACGGCCTCGCCGTCAACCACATCATCAAGTACATCCCCTCGGACCAGTCCGACGTGATCTTCATCCTCCACGACCGCCTGCACGAAGGCAACGTGGACCTCATGCCCAAGCGGTACGAGATGCTCCGCTCCGTCTTCCACGACCGCGTGGAGACAATGCTCTCGTATGTGGCCGAGGAAGACGAATGCCGCTCCCGCTACCTCCTGCGCTATTTCGGGCAGGAGGAAAGCGCCGACTGCGGCCGCTGCGACATCTGCCGCGAACGCGCGAAGAAACCGCAGGACCTGGCCGCCCGCCTGAAAGCCTTCATCAAGGCACCCTATACCCTTGCGGACGTCCGCGCCGCCTTCGGCACCGCCGATTCAGCCTGGGAGGACGTCCTCCGCGACCTCATCGACCGCGGAGAAGTACCTGAATATGAATGCTGAAACTATGAAAACAACCCGTATCCTCCTGGCCATCGCCACCCTTCTTGCGACGGCCTGCAACTGTTCCCGACCGGACCCGGTCACTCCCGTGGACCCCGAACCCGAGGTAAAGCCGAAACCCGTTCCCACGCCCTCGTTCGCCAAGGGCGCCGACATCTCCTGGGTGTCGGAGATGGAGAAGGACGGACGCACGTTCCAGCTCGGAAGCGGGACGAAGGCCGATATCCTGGACGTCCTCAAGGAAGCGGGCGTCAACGCCATCCGGCTCCGCGTGTGGGTGAATCCCACCGGCGGCTGGAGCGGCAAGGACGACGTCGTGAAGCTCGCCACCCGCGCCGCCAAGGCCGGGATGGCCCTGATGGTCGATTTCCACTACAGCGACTTCTTTGCCGACCCGTCCCGCCAGGACATTCCCAAGGCCTGGGAAGCCGACAAGAACCTCCTGGACAAGATGGCCCGGCACGTTTCCGACCATACGACGGAAGTACTGAAAGCCTTGAAGGACGCCGGCGTCACGCCCAACTGGGTGCAGGTCGGCAACGAGACCCGGAACGGCATGCTCTGGCCCGCCGGCCGGCTGTGGACCGAATCCGGAGACATCCCGGACGGACGGGCCCACTTTGCGCAGCTCCTCAATGCCGGTTACGAGGCCGTCAAGGCCGTTTTCCCGCAGTGCCCCGTCCTGGCGCACGTGGACAATGCCTATGCCGACAACGCCTGGTGGTTCGAGCAGATCGGGAATGCCGGCGGCAAGTTCGACGCCATCGCCCTGTCCCACTATCCCCAGACCCAGCCGGACTGGAAGAAATGCAACGCCGACGCCGTCAAGCAAATCAAGAGCCTCGCCGCGAAGTTCAACAAGGATGTCATCATTTCCGAAGTGGGCGTGAAAACGCCAGCGAACGAAACCCTGGCCGCACAGGTCCTCTCCGAGTTCATGACGGAAGCCAAGACAATCACCCGGTGCAAGGGTGTCTTCTACTGGGAGCCGGAAGTGGACGGGAAATGGAAACCGGCCGTATACGGCTCGCTGGGATGGAACGCCTATGACATGGGCGCCTTCACGACCGGCGGGAAGGCGACGGGCGTCATGGATGCTTTTAAGTAATGGGCACGAAGGACTATCTGCTCGCCCAGATCCGGGGCGGCGGAACGCTGACCGGCGGGCAGCAGCTGAAGCTGTGCATGATGCTCAGCTACCCGGCCATCATCGCCCAGGTGTCGTCCGTCCTGATGCAGTACATCGACACGTCGATGGTGGGGCATCTCGGGGCGGCCGCGGGTGCGTCCATCGGCCTGGTGTCCACGTGCATGTGGCTGTTGATGGGTTTTTGCGGCGCCTGCGGCAGCGGTTTTTCCGTCCAGGTCGCGCACCTGATCGGGGCCAATGACTTCAAGACCGCCCGGGAAGTGCTCCGGCAGGCGCTCGTCAGCGCCCTCTGCTTCAGCGGCGCCATCGCCGTCCTGGGGATGGCCCTCGCCGGGCCCCTCCCCCGCTGGCTCGGCGGCACGCCGGAAATCATTCCCGACGCGACGAAATACTTCTTCATCGTCTCGGCTTTCCTTCCCTTCATGCAGCTGGACTGGATCTGCGCGTCGATGCTGCAGGTGAGCGGCAACATGAAGGTACCCAGCTACCTGAACATCGGGATGTGCCTGATGGACGTGTGCTTCAACTACCTGTTCATCTATGTGCTGGACCTGGGGGTGGTGGGCGCGGCCCTCGGCACGGGCCTGGCGGAGCTCATCACGGCGATGGCGATGCTGTACTTCCTGACCGTCCGCTCCCCCGAACTCAACCTGCGGCAGGACAAGGGCTCGTTCAAGCCGACCGGGAAGGTGATCGCCAAGGCGGCCGGCATCGGCGGGCCGATGGCCTTGCAGAACGTCCTCATCCGCGGCGGCTACATCGCCTCGACCGTCATCGTCGCCCCGCTTGGCACCATCGCCATCGCCGCCAACTCCTTCGCCATCACGGCGGAAAGCTTCTGCTACATGCCCGGCTACGGCATCGCCGACGCGGCCACGGCCCTGGTGGGCCAGTCCGTCGGCGCCGGCCGCAGGGAACTCGCCAGGCGCTTTGCCTGGATCACCATCGGGCTGGGTATGGGGATCATGGGCCTGCTGGCCATCCTGATGTACGCCTTCGCTCCCGAGATGATGCAGATGCTCTCCCCGGACGGGGAAGTCATCTCCCTGGGCGCCCGGGTCCTACGGATCGAAGCCTTCGCGGAACTGGGCTATGCGGCGTCCATCGTCGCCTACGGCGTCTGCGTGGGCGCCGGCGACACCAAGTGGCCGAGCGTGATGAATTTCACTTCCATGTGGATCGTCCGCATCCTCCCCGCCATCTTCCTGGTGAAGGTCTACGGCCTCGTGGGCTTCTGGATCGCCATGGCCGTCGAACTCACTTTCCGCGGCACCATCTTCCTCGTGCGCATCGCGCGAGGGAAATGGTTGGAAGCGGCCTGACGGGCCTCAGCTCCGATGTCGTCCTTGCACCCCGCCCAGACGGTCCGCCCAACGTTCGGTATAGAATGAATAGTAGCCGACGGAGCGGCCGGGATGCCACCAGAGGGCCCAGAGAAGCGAGGGGAGGCCGATGACCAGGAGGTAGAAGGGGCCCAGGAGGCGGGACTGGCGGCAGTGCCCATACTCGTGCCGGGCCATCCGGTCGTATATAGGCGCCCGGCAATAGACGAAGTTTCCCAGGGAAATGCCGCCGTACATGTTGGCGGCGCTCACGACGCGGATGTCATCCGGGATGCCCGGAAGGTTGCAGTGACGCCGTTTCCCCTTCAGGAACCAGCCGAAGACAAGCCCGACGAGGTTCTGTGGCAGCTGCCACACCTGCAGGAGGACGGCGGTCAGGGGGCGCCTCATATCACGCGCACCAGGTAGTAGAACATCGCGAGGACGCGCCGGCGGAGGATGCCGTAGTCCAGGGAATCCGCATCGTCGGTGACCTTGTTGTTCCGGAGCGTGATCCCGGAGGTGAACATGACCGAGGGGATGCCGTGGTCCAGGAAAGGCTTCTGGTCGCTGATGGTGCGGTAGAACACGCGGGTGAAATCCTTGCTCCCGTAATAGTCGAAACCCAGGTCCAGTTTCACCTCGGTATTCAGGTTCGCGATGAGGAGGGCGTCCCGACGGCCGTTCTCCGGTTCACAGAGCATCATCAGGTAGTCGGGCCTGTTCTTGTGGAGCGGGGCCTCGGTGCCGCCCACCTGGTCGATGTTGACCATCAGGTCGATGCTCTTCTGCGGGACGGGCAGGCCGGTCCGCGGGTCGCGGAGCAGGCCGCCGGCAATCTCATTCCACAGGTGGTGCGATCCGGAAAGGCTCTGTTCCTTGCCGTCCAGGGCGACGAAGATGATCGTATGGGCATAGGTTTTCCCGAGTTCCCTGAGATGATGGAACATCTGGGCCAGGGTCAGGAGCGCGGCGACGCCGGAAGCGTTGCTGTCCGCTCCGGGATACAGGGTACCGGCGAGCGTGCCGATGTGGTCGTAATGCGCGGCGACCACCACATAGCGGTCCCCGCTGCCGGGGAGGAATCCCACGACATTGTGGGCCGAAGCCCCGTTGACGGTGCGGAAACCGTGGAAATAGGAGCTGCCGAAGGGCCGGAGGCCGTAGGCCGCGAACTGACGGGCGATGGCCGACTGCGCGTGGAGGGAGCCCGGCGTGCCGGAGGCCCGGCCGGTGCAGAGGCTGTCGGAGAGGAAAGCCACGCGGGAGCGGAGCCCGGCCTCGTCGGCCAGGTGCTCGGCATTGCTGGCGCTGATGATATAGCCCGTAGGCTGGGCCGCCGCAAGGGTGGTCAGCAAGGCGAGCAGGAGGCAGGCGCTCAAAAATTTTCGGGTCATCCGTCCGAAGGGCACGATAAATGCTTATCTTTGTAAGTTGGTGCGAAAATAGCCATTTCGCCCGTCATTTGAAAATTTTTCTGAATGAAGTATAAGGGAAAACTGCTTATCTGCCTGTTCGCCGTGCTTTTGGGATCCCTTCAAGCGCGTGCGCAGTATGACAAGGATGTCTTCATGTTCCGGGGCCGTACCGCCCTGGCGGAAGGGCACCTGGCGGAAGCAGTGTCCCATTTCAACGTCCTCGCGCAGCTGGACACGACCGACTACTGGACCTTTTTCTACCGGGGCATCGCCAAGTACAACCTGGGCGACATCCGCGGCGCCCGGACGGACTTCAACACCGCCGTCCGCCTGAATCCGGTCTTCACCTCCGGCTATCACTACCGGGCCATCACGGCCAGCCGTTTCGGGGATTACGAGGATGCCCTGAAGGACCTCGAGAAGGCGATTTCGCTCCGGCCCGGCTCGGCCGGCCTGTATTTCACCCGGGGCGTCACGTACTTCCTCAGCCAGCAGTTCGAGCCCGCCGTCAAGGATTTCGACAAATACATCCGCCAGGAGCCTCAGGACCCGTCGGCCTACCTGAACCGCGGCGCCTCCTACCTCTTCCTGGGCGACACCCTCAAGGCGGTGAACGACTACAACAAGGCCATCAAGATCGACCGCTTCGAACCCGAGGGATACATCCGGCGCGGCCGCCTGCTCGCCGAGCAGGGCGACTACGAGGCCGCCATCAAGGACATGGACAAAGCCATCGAACTGGACACCACCAACACCCTGGCCTACTTCAACCGCGCCATCCTGCACTCCGAGCAAAACCACCTGAACGAGGCGATGGCGGACCTCAACACCGTCCTCCGGCATGAACCCGGAAACGCCCTCACCCTGTACAACCGCAGCCTCATCTCGGCCCAGGTGGGCGATTTCGCGGCAGCCCTTTCGGACATGGACCGCGTCATCAACATCAACCCGAACAACGTGCTGGCCTACTTCAACCGGGCCGGCTTCTTCCTGGAGATGGAACGCTGGGACGACGCCCTCGCGGACTACAACAAGGCCATCGAACTGTATCCGGACTTCGCCAAGGCCTATATGAACCGCGCGTATGCGGAGCTCCAGCTGGGCATGAACCGCGCCTCGCGGGAGGACTACAAGACCGGCCGGCGGAAGGTCGCGGAGTACCGCGCGAAGAACGCCTCCGGCGCCGCCGAGTTCGCGGACACCACCAAGAAATACAGCTCCCTGCTCACCCTGGACGCCGAATTCGCCAAGCATGACTTCGACGACGAGATGCTCCAGCACCGCGACGTGGACATTAACCTGAAGCCCCTGTACAAGTTCGTCCTCGCCTCTGGCCGGGACGATACGAACTATGCGCTTGAGCACCGGTATGAGAACCCGCTGCTGGACCGCTTCTACGCCGTCCTGCCGCTTCCGGTCACGATCACCGAAGACGCCGCGAAGGTTCAGGGGCCGTCCCAGGAAACCCTGGACGGCATCCTGTACGGCGGTCCTACGGAAGGCGCCCCCCGGGAGTTCCTCCTGGCGCTCGCCGAACTGGACCAGAAGCAGTACAATGCGGCGCAGACGCATTACGACCGCGCCATCGCGGAGGAGAACGGCGGCGACCGCTACGACGCCTACTACAAAGCGTTCTACTACATGAACCGCGCGGTCCTGCGGGCGGAGATGATCGACTTCATCGCCTCCATCGAATCCAACGTCCAGACCCTCACCATGGACGACAAGGGCAACACCCGCGCCCGCGTCCGCGAGCAGGTTACGAGCCATTACGATTATTCGGAGGCCCTCGCCGACATGGAGCAGGCGGCCGCCATCCAGCCGGCGATGCCGTACATCCAGTTCAACCTGGGCAACCTGTACTGCCTGTCCCAGCAGCTGGTGAACGCGATCGACAGTTATGGGAAGGCCATCGCCCTGTACCCGTACATGGGCGAAGCCTACTTCAACCGCGGGCTCGTCCTCATCTATCTGAAAGACAAGGAGAAAGGCTGCATCGACCTGTCCCGGGCCGGCGAACTCGGCATCGGCGACGCCTACAACGTGATCTCCCGGTATTGCGAGGAGGAACGGAACTGATGCGCTTCCTGAGCTTTTCCAGCGGCAGCTGCGGCAACTGCTACCTGCTCCTGCATGAGGAGGAAGGCTGCGCCACCTCGGGCGTCCTCATCGACGCGGGCGTGAGCATCCGCCGGATGAAGAAGGTCCTCGAGAGCCAGTCGCTGGACCTGGACTGCTTCCAGAGCGTCCTCGTCACGCACGACCACGGCGACCACATCCGCAACCTGGGATCCATCTGCAAGCGGCTTTCCAAGCCCGTCTATACGACCTCCATCCTGCAGGACGCCCTGGCCTGGCACCCCTTCACGCGGCTGGAAATCGGCGGCTGCCGCCGCGACCTCCTGCCGCGCGTATGGAACCCCGTGGCCGAAGGCATCGAGGTCCAGTTCTTCGAAGTCCCCCACGACGCCACGCAGACGGTGGGCTACGCCATCCGCTGCGAAGGGCGCCTGTTCGTCCTGATGACGGACCTCGGGCATGTGACCGACGAGGCCCTGCAATGGGCCCGCCAGGCCGACACCGTGGTGGTGGAATCCAACTTCGACGTGGACATGCTCCTCAGCGGCCACTACCCGCATTACCTGAAAATGCGGATCTGCCAGGGGGCGGGGCATCTCTCTAACGATGCCTGCGGAGACGCCATCCGCCAGTTCATGCACCCGGGCCTGCGGAACCTCTTCCTCTGCCACCTCAGCGGCAACAACAACACCCCCCGCCTGGCCTACGACAACGCCCGCGCCGTCCTGGAGGACCTCGGCGTCGACCCCGGCACCATCCATCTACGGGTGCTGGAGCGCGGCATCCCCTCTCCCCTGCTGCTGTTGTAGGTTGCTTTCCTAAACCATTTCCAGAATCCTCCGCGCCACTTCTTCCGGATAGTCCACGAGCAGCTGCCCGTGGTTCATTTTGGGGAAGACTTCGATGTGGGCCGACGGGCAGATCGTTTGCAGATGCTTTGCCTGGGGCCGGGCCACGAACGCTTCGAGCGTGCCGTGCCAGAAATGGATATCGGGGCCGGATATGGACTCCAGCTTGTTGGTATAGACCGACTTGTACCCGTCCAGGACGGCCCGGCCGCCCCCGAAGGGATACACTTTCCGGCATTCGTCCAGCAGGACGTCGAAATAGTGCGAATGGAATACCCGCCGCCAGAATCCCGACCAGTGGTAACAAGTCCATACGTTCGCGCACTGATAGTATCGGAGCGGGCCTTCCAGCCACCTGGGAAGCGGCAGCAAAGGCGCCGCATCCAGGATGGCATGGTCGATGACGACTTCGTCCCGCTCCAGCACGCGGGAGAGGATCTTCCCGCCCAGGGACAAGCCATAGGCGCAGTCCAGGCGGCCTCCCCGGCACTCCTTGACATACGCAATCACCTGCGCAGCCTGGTCGTCGATGGAAGTGAATCGCGTGAAGGTTCCCAGCGTAAAGCCATCGACCTGCACGGCGATGATGCGGAACCGCTCCTCCAGCAGACCGATCAGCGGGAGAAAAATCTCATACGACACCCCCAACCCCGGGATGAGCAGCAAAGAAGGCGCGCCCTCCTTTCCGAATTCCTTGAAATCCATAACGTCAAAGATAGCCATTCATGGCCGAATTGTCAAATGACGCCCCTGGGGGCAGCCGCGACAGCGGCGGGGGTGAAGGGTTCAAGTCCAGCGACCGAAGGTCGGGAGTCATCCAGACACGAAAAAAGCCCGGGCCGGAACGGCTCGGACTTTCGTGTCTGGATGACTGGACTTGAACCAGCGACCTCCTGGTCCCTAACCAGGTGCGCTACCAACTGCGCTACATCCAGAGGTCCTTTTTTCAAAGGGATTGCAAATATCGGTATTCTATTCCGAAAAAACAAGAGGATGGCCACTTATTTTTCGGGAGAAGGCCTCACAGCGATTCGGCGGGAGGCGTCGAAAGGGCTTCCTGTCGGGCCTTCAGGGCGGCCTTGAGGGCGGAGGAGGCCTTCAGGCGGCGGATGGGGCCGTTCACGCAGGCGAAGGAGTTCAGGTCCTCTTTCAGTTCGTCCGGGGTGAAGCTGGGATACAGGCGGGCGAGTTCCCCGGCAAACAGGGCGAGGCGGTCGCTCACGCCCAGCGGGTACTCCTCGCCGAAATAGCGCTCGGACCAGCGGTAAAAAGCGAGGCGGGCGCGGACTTCCTTCTCCACCACGGACGGGTCGGTGGAGGGAGCGGGGGCGGTGTAGCCGATGCGCTCGCGGCGGGCGGTGCGGACGCCGGTCTTCTTCGCGGCCGCGAGGAGGAGGGCATGGGCCATGCCGGCGGCCTCGGAATCGGCCTCGAAGGCCTCCCGGAGGGCCTTGGCCCTGAAAACGAAAGAGGAGATGGGGGCGGCGTAACCGTCCACAAAGATGTTCGTAAAGATGCGGTCCGGACGGGTTTTCAGGCCCCATTTCTTGTTCGGTTCGGCCAGGTTCCAATGGAAGACGTCATAGGCGTCATGGTCGTCGATGCAGCGGCTCATGCGCTTGACACTGATGGCATTGAAGTCCACGCCCGGGGTCAGGAAACAAACCCATTCCGCCTCGGGGACGGCGTCCAGGCAGCATTTCCACAGGGGCTGTCCGGCGAGGTCCACCGTCACCGCGGAAAGCGGGAAGCTGGCCTCGAAATCCGACTCGACGGCGCGGACGGACTCGGAACCGGCCAGGTCCACGATGACGGCGTGGAGGCCGGCGTCTTTCTGGAAGGCAAGCATGGATAGGGTCCGGTGGAGGGTGTCCAAGTTCCGGGCGGGAATGACGAAGGTGATCTCGGCCATAAGCGTGTGGTTTTATCCTTGCAAAGATAGCGAAAATGCTTTATTTTTGTATGTTAAATTCCCTAACGCGCACGCCGCATGCACGACTTTTTCAAGATGATGAGACAGTACGCCTCCCCGTACAAGGGCTACCTGGCCGGGGCGGTGGTCCTGAACATGCTGTCCGCCATCTTCAACATCTTTTCCTTCGCCGTGATCGTCCCGCTGCTGAACATCCTGTTCAAGGTGGACACGGTGGAGTACGCCTTCATCCCCTGGGGAACGGAAGGCATGAAATTCAAGGACATCCTCGTCAACAACGCCTACTGGCTCGTTTCCGACTTCTCCGCGGCCCATGGCGCCGTGACGGCGCTCCTCCTGCTGTGCGCGGTGATGATCTTCTTCACGGCCCTCAAGACCTCCTGCTACTTCGGGTCCGCGGCCGTGATGATCCCCATCCGCACCGGCATCGTCAAGGACATCCGGAACCGCATCTACAACAAGATCCTCGCCCTCCCCATCGGCTTTTTCTCCCAGGAACGCAAGGGCGACATCATCGCCCGGATGAGCGGTGACGTGAACGAGGTGGAGAACTCCATCACCGCCTCCATCGAGATGCTCATCAAGGACCCGATCCTGATCCTGTTTTATTTCGGCATCCTCATTTTCCTGAGCCCGGAGATGATGCTGGTCATGTTCACCTTCGTCCCGGCCTTCGTCTGGATCATGGGCGTGATCGGCAAGCAGCTCAAGCGGCAGTCCCTCGAGGCCCAGACGCTCTGGAGCGACACGATGTCCCAGGTCGAAGAGACCCTCGGCGGCCTCCGCATCGTCAAGGCCTTCAACGCCGAGAAGAAGATGTCCGCCCGCTTCGACTCCGTCACCGACCGGATGCGGCGGAAAGTGAACCGGGTGAACACCCGGCAGGCCTCGGCCCATCCCGTGAGCGAATTCCTCGGCACGGTGATGATCATGGCGGTCCTCGCCTTCGGCGGCTACCTGATCATCCGGGGGAAGGGCCTCTTCGGCGGCACCTTCATGGACGCCTCCCAGTTCATCTTCTTCATGATCATCCTGTACTCCGTGATTGAGCCCATCAAGGAACTCTCCCGCGCCACCTACGGCATCCCGAAGGGCCTCGCGTCCATGGAGCGCATCAACCGCATCCTGGAGGCCGAGAACCCCATCACCGAGAAAGAGAATCCGCTGGAAATCAAGGAGTTCAAGGACAAGATCGCCTTCGAGGGCGTCACCTTCTCCTACGAGAGCGGCCGGCAGATCCTGAAGGGCGTGAACCTCGAGATCCCCCGCGGCAAGATGGTCGCCATCGTGGGCGAATCCGGGGCCGGGAAATCCACGCTCGTGGACCTCATCCCCCGCTTCTACGATGCCGACGGGGGCCGCATCACCATCGACGGAAAGGATGTCAAGGACCTGAGGATCAAGGACCTCCGCGCCCTGATGGGCAATGTGAACCAGGACCCGATCCTGTTCAACGACACCATCTTCAACAACATCGCCTTCGGCGTGGAAGGTCGTCGCCGCCGCGAAGATCGCCAATGCCCATGACTTCATCATGGAGAAGCCCGAAGGCTACGACACGAACATCGGCGACCGCGGGACCAAGCTCTCCGGCGGCCAGCGCCAGCGCCTGTCGATCGCCCGCGCCATCCTCAAGAACCCGCCCATCCTGATCCTGGACGAGGCCACCGCCTCGCTGGACACCGAATCCGAACGCATCGTGCAGGACGCCCTGGACCGCCTCATGTCCAGCCGCACCACCATCGCCATCGCGCACCGCCTGTCCACCATCAAGAACGCCGACGAGATCATCGTCATGCACGAGGGACAGGTCGTCGAGCGCGGCCGGCACGAGGAGCTCATCGCCCTGGACGGTTATTACAAGAAACTCAACGACATGCAAGCCCTATGAGACAGATACAAGTTCCCTTCATCGCCGATTTCGAAGAAGTCGACCTGGACACCGCCCTCGAACTCGAAGGCGCCCGGTTCCAGGTGGACCAGGTCAACTGGCCCGCTACATTCCCTTACGCGCCCCTGTGCGCCGGCCGCATCGCCCGCACCGAGGATGCGCTCGTCGTGGACTTCCGCGTGAGCGGACTGGACCTCCGCGCCCTGAACACGGAGGACAACGGCTCCCAGTGGGAGGACAGCTGCGTGGAGGTCTTCATCGAGAATCCCGACGGAAGCGAATACTACAACTTCGAGATCAACCCCATCGGCAAGATCCTGGCGGCGAAAGGTCCGGGCCGCGCCGACCGCGTGAAGCGCCCGGCCGAAGAGATGGAGGAAATCCTCCGCATCGCCCGGTTCGAAGGGCCGCAGGAGTACGCCGGCGGCATCTGGGACTGGCGCGTGACGGTGCTGATCCCGTTCGAACTTGTGGGCGTGGACCCGGAAAACCTTCCGGAGAAACTGCGTGCGAATTTCTACAAGTGCGGTGACAAGACCGCCCATCCCCATTTCCTGAGCTGGAATCCGGTCGGAACCCCCGCCCCGGATTTCCACCGCCCGGACTTCTTCGGCGAACTGATCCTCGGGGTTGGTGAGCCTGTCGAACCATGACCCGCCGGCAGCTCATCCGGGCCCGGATCCTGTTCGCGGTCTATCTCGCCGCCGTAGCTTTCCTGTGCTTCGGCCAGTTCTCCAGCTCGCAGGACGTGCCGACGGACCTGTGGGGCATCCCCACCGACAAGGTCGTCCACTTCCTGATGTTCTTTCCTTTCCCGCTCCTCGCCTGTCTCGCCTTCGGCGGCTACCGGGGAAAACCCGGGCAGGCGGTTCTGAAGACTGTCCTCGCCTTCCTCGCCGGCTGCGCTTTCGCCGCCGGAACCGAGTGGGTCCAGACCCGGCTCCCCTACCGGTCGGGTGACCCGGTCGATTTCCAGGCGGACGCCCTCGCCCTCCTCCTCAGTTCGGTCATCGTCCTCCTCCTTGTCCTCGTCAAGCATAGAAAATGATGCGCAAGCTCCTCCTCACCGCCGCCCTGCTCCTTTCCTGCCTTGCCCTTCCGGCCCAGACCGCGAAGGAATTCAAGGCCGCCTCCGACTCCCTGCGGGCCCGCCTCCGCCGGCGGACCACGGTGGATACGGGCCTGAAGCTCACCCGGATCGCCAAGCGGGGCACGACGCTGGACTTCCATTTCAGCAAGGAACTCGGCGACTATCCGCTGAAGACGACGGACATCGAATGGATGCGGAAGCAGCTGCTGGACCTGTTCCCGTCGGCCTACCGGGCCTATGCCCTGGGAGACATCTACGCCGAAAGGCGGGACGTCACCTTCCTGCTGATGCCCGGCCTGAATTCGAACGGGCGCCCGGCCGAGACGAAGCTCCGCCGGAGCGACCCGCGTTCCAAGGCGCCCCTCGTCCGGACGGACGAGCAGTGGACCCGGGGGCTTTCCGGCCGGCATATCGCCCTCTGGCAGAGCCACGGCCGCTATTATGAAGCCAAGACCGAGCGCTGGGAATGGCAGCGCGCCCCCACTTTCCGAACCGTGGAGGACATGTACACCCAAAGCTACGTCCTCCCCTTCCTCATCCCCATGCTCGAGAACGCCGGGGCCTGCGTGATGACCCCGCGCGAAAGGGACGTCCAAAGCTGGGAAGTCATCGTTGACAACGACCCCTCCTTCCGGGGGGAGCGCACCGGCAAGATGCGCCGCACCGGCCATTTCAAGGAGACCGGTGCCTGGAGCGATGCCGGAGCCGGTTTCGCCGACACGAAACCCGTTTACAGCATCTATGAGAATCCGTTCGAGGCCGGAACGGCCCTGATGTGCGAGACCGCGACCGACGGGGAATCGCACCCGAAAGCCACCGCCACCTGGCGCCCGGAGATTCCCGAGCGGGGCGAATACGCCGTCTATGTCTCCTACCGTTCCTTCGCCAACAGCACCACCGACGCCGTCTACACGGTCCATCACCTGGGCGGCGAAAGCACCTTCCACGTGAACCAGCGGATGGCCGGAGGCACCTGGGTCTATCTCGGGACCTTCACCTTCGCGGAGGGCGACGAGGGCTTCGTCCGCCTGTCTAACCAGAGCACGGCCGCCGGCCTGGTGAGCGCCGACGCCGTGAAGTTCGGCGGCGGCATGGGCAAGATCGAGCGCGGCGGCGAGCTGTCCGGCCTTCCCGCCTTCGCCGAAGGCGCCCTGTACAACATGCAGTGGTACGGCATCGATGCGCACCTGTTCGACGATTGGGAGGACGACTACACCCGGGATTACGCCGGCCGCGGCAAGTGGGTCGGCCACCTCGCCGGCGGTTCGCGCGTGAATCCGGAAACGGGCGGCCGGCGCGTGCCCTTCGACCTTTCCTTCGCCTTCCACAGCGACGCGGGTGTCACCCAGAACGACTCCATCATCGGCACGCTGGGCATCTACACCCTCCTGTCCGACAACAAGGATGAACTCCCGAACGGCGAATCCCGCCTGAACGGACGCCTCCTCACCGACTATGTCCAGACACAGGTCGTGGACGACATCCGGAAGCAGTTCGAACCCAAGTGGTCCCGCCGGCAGACCTGGGACCGTTCCTACAGCGAATCCCGGTCGACGTCCGTCCCAGGCATGATCCTGGAACTGCTTTCCCACCAGAATTTCGCCGACATGAAGTACGGCCTGGACCCGTCCTTCCGGTTTACGGTGTCCCGGTCCGTGTACAAGGGCATCCTCAAATACCTGAGCGCCCGGTACGGCTGCTCCTATGTGGTCCAGCCGCTGCCGGTCAAGGCCTTCGCCGCCGAAATCAAGGGCGGGAAAGCCGTGCTCAGTTGGGAGGACACGAAGGATCCCGACGAGCCCACGGCCGTGCCGACGGGTTACATCCTCTACACCCGCGAGGACGGCGGCGCCTTCGATGACGGCGTCCGGCTGGAGGGCGTGGAAAAGGTCGGGAACCGGCAGACGGTGACCGTCCCGATCCGCCGGGGACGGATGTACAGCTACCGCATCGTCGCCTGCAACGACGGCGGCAAGAGCTTCCCGTCCGAGACGCTGGCCGTCGGAACGCCCGGCGAGGACAGCAAGACCATCCTCATCGTCAACAACTTCACCCGCATCTCCGCGCCGGCTTGGTTCGACACCCCGGGCTACGGCGGCTTCATGGACAACATCGACAGCGGTGTCCCGTACATCCGCGAGATCAACTTCGTGGGCGAGCAGAACCAGTTCGACCGGACCAAGGTGTGGACCGACGACGACAACCCCGGTTTCGGCGGGTCGTTCACCAACCGCGCCGGCCGCCTCGTGGCGGGCAACACCTTCGACTATCCCGCCCAGCACGGCCGCATCCTGCTGAACGCCGGCTACGCCTTCTGCTCCGTGAGCGCGGACTATTTCCTGTCGATGGATGCGTCCTCCTTCGCGGCTGTCGACCTGATCTGCGGGAAGCAGGTCACCACCAAGGTCGGCCGCGGCGCCGTCCCGGACCGGTACACCGTCTTCCCCGTCCCGATGCAGGACGCCCTCCGGAAGTACGCCGCCGCGGGCGGTTCCATCCTCGTCGCCGGCGCGTACATCGGCACGGACGCCTGGGACCAGGTGTATCCCGGGACCTTCCCCATCAAGAATGCGGAACAGACGCGGGCCTTCATCCAGGAGGTCCTCGGCTACAAGTGGGTCACCAACTTCGGAGACGTGACGGGCAGCATCGTCCCGAAACCGGGCGCCGCCGTCCAGCTGAGCGACCCCATGAAATACAACCGCCTGTTCGACGAGCATTACTATCGCGTCGAGAACCCGGATGGCATCGAGCCGGCCGGCGAGATGGCCCAGACCTTCCTCCGCTACGGCGGGACGGACATCCCCGCGGCCACCGTCTTCGACGACGGCAAGCACCGGGTCATCGCCTGCGGCTTCCCGCTGGAAGCGCTCACGACGGAAGGGGCCCTGGAAGCGGTGCTCCTGACCTCGATGGGATTCCTGGTGAAATAGAGAATCCTACTGTTTGCCCTCTTTCCTTTTCTGCGCCATCTGCTTGCGGAACCCGGAAGGCGTCATCCCCGTACTCTTGCGGAAGAAACGCGTGAAATAGGAGGGGTCGTCCACGCCGATGGCAACGGAGACCTCGCCGATGGACAGGTCGCTGTCCTTGAGCAGGGACTTGGCCCAGTTGACCCGGGAGATCTCCACCCAGTCCATGGCGCTGTGGCGGGTCTGCGTGCGGACGAGCTTGTTCAGGTAGCTGGGTGAGATGCCCAGCCGCTCCGCATAGCCCGACACGGAATCGAGCACCTGGCTGCGGTCGAAAAGCAGTTCGAAGAACCGGTTGACCATGGGGTGGGCATTGGCCTCGCCGGGAGACGGAACTGAATAGAGGAGCAGGTCGAACGCCCGGGAGAGGTAGCCGACATCACCCCGGGCGTATGCGGCGACCATCCGCTCCATGATCTGGGCGATGAAGGCGGCACTGTCAAACCAGTAGGTGCGCACGACCGGCTTCCCGCTGGTCAGGAACGGATAGGACATGTCCCGGAGGGAAGACAGGAAGAAACCGCCCGTGTAGCCCACGATGTCCGTGAAATGGTGGACGGAGAAAGGTAAGTTGGCAGGAATCAGCAGCAACTGGCCGCCCCGGCAGAGACAGGGTTCGCCGTTGATGTCTGCGAGCATCTCCCCTTCCAGCAGGAACAGGAAGGCAAAGCAGGGCAGGGTGGTTTCCGGAATCTCTGTCGCTTCTACGGGGAGCTTGGATTCAACGTGCTTGATGAAGAATCCATGGTTTGTCCATTCTCCCCCTCTTTCCCAGTAAGGAATGACTCTTTTCATGGAACAGTGTAGTTAGCGAATACAAATATAGCAAAAATCCGGGCAGGTTGTCTTCGGGATAAGGGAGGTTTTTGTTATATTTGTGGCATGGAAAGCACTTCATCCATCTTTCGGGACCTTTGGAAATCCTTGCGGGAGAAACTCCGGGAATCCCTGATTTCGGTCGTACCGGTCAGCCTGCTGGTATTCCTGCTCTCGGTAACCCCGTGGGTGGACATTTCCCGGCACGAGCTGCTCGTATTCGCCGGCGCGGCCATCCTCCTGGTGGCCGGCATCAGCCTCTTCAACCTGGGCGCCGACATGGCGATGACCCCGATGGGGCAGCACATCGGCGAAGGCCTCACCAAATCCAAGAAGCTGGGCGTCCTGCTCGGTGTCTGCTTCGTGATGGGCGTCCTCATCACGGTGGCGGAGCCGGACCTTTCGGTCCTGGCCGGCCAGGTAAGCGCCGTCATGAACGGGACCGTGCTCATCGCAGCCGTGGGACTGGGCGTGGGCCTATTCCTGCTCGTCGCCGTCATCAAGATCCTGTTCCACAGCGACTTGACCAGTATCCTGCTGTTCTTCTACATGGTGCTGTTCTGCCTGGCGGCCATCCTTATCGAGATTGGGAAGGGCTCTTTCCTCCCCCTCTCCTTCGATTCCGGCGGCGTCACCACCGGGCCCATCACGGTGCCCTTCATCATGGCCCTCGGCGTGGGTATCGCCCTCACGGTGGGCGGCCGGAATGCCGGTGAGAACAGCTTCGGCCTCATCGCCCTGTGCTCGGTCGGCCCCATCGCCGCCGTCCTGCTGCTCTCCCTCACCGCTTCCGGCAACCTCTCCTTCGCCATCCCCGACTATTCCATGGACACGGTCCTGCACGGCGGCGTCTGGCACCTGTTCGGGGAGATGGCCCTGGAAGTGGTCAAATCCCTCCTCCTGGTGGTCGTGTTCTTCTTCATCCTCCAGGCGGCCGTGCTGAAACTCCCCCGGACGAAGATCATCCAGATCCTGTTCGGCATCGTCTATACCTTCGTCGGCCTGGTCCTGTTCCTGGCCGCGGTTTCCATGGGTTTCATGCCCGTCGGCTTCAAGATCGGCACCCAGCTCGCGGCGCGCAGCCCGCAGCTCCTGGTCCTCTTCGCCTTCGTGCTGGGCATGGTCGTCGTCCTCGCAGAACCGGCGGTCCACGTCCTGAACAACCAGGTCGAGGAAATCACCGGCGGCGAGGTGTCCCGGCGGCAGATGATGCTGGCCCTGTCCATCGGCGTGGGCGTGTCCATCGGCCTGTCCGTCCTCCGCGTCCGCCTCGGGTTCTCGCTCTTGTACTACCTCATCCCGGGCTACCTAATCTCGCTCGGGCTGTCCTTCTTCGTGCCCCGGCTGTACACCGCCATCGCCTTCGACTCCGGCGGCGTCGCCAGCGGCCCGCTCACCTCGAGTTTCATCCTCCCCCTCGTCATCGGCGCCTGCTGCACCCTGCAAGGGGAATCCGCGGTGCTGGACTTCGCGTTCGGCGTCGTGTCCATGGTGGCGATGACCCCGCTCATCACCATCCAGTCCCTCGGTTTCAAGTCCGTCGTGAGCGTCCGCCGGCGGGAGAGCGCGGCCATCCGCCGCATCCTCGCCGCGGCCGACGACCAGATCATATACTTCGACTAGCATGGCAGAAACCCGGAATACCGCCCCGATGAAGCTGGAACTGCTGCTGGCCGTCGTGCACAACGACAAGGCCGCCTATTACTCCAGCCTCATCCAGTCCCACCAGGCCAACCTCCAGCTCACGGTCCCGGCCAAGGGCACCACGCACATGATCCTGAACGTCCTGGGGCTCACGGAGAAACCGAAATCCCTGGTCCTGAGCGTCGTGCGCGCCGACAAGGCCGCCAGCCTCATCGACCTGCTGGACCAGACCTTCCGGAAAGGGAAGAACTACAAGGGCATCGCCTTCACCGTCCCGATGACCAGCGTCATCGGCACGCTCGTATATGGATTCTTAGCGAACGACAAGCGAACCGTCAAGGAGGAAGCATAACCATGGAAGACCACAAACACGAACTGATCGTCTGCATCGTGAATGCAGGATTCTCGCAGAATGTGATGGAGGCGGCGCGGGCCGCCGGCGCCCAGGGCGGGACCGTCCTCCGCGCCCGCGGCTCGGCCAATCCCGAGGCCGAGGAGTTCTTCAGCATCAACATCCAGCCGGACAAGGAAGTGCTGCTGATCCTCGTGCCCAAGGCCATCAAGGACGACGTCCTCAAGGCCATCTACAAGGACTGCGGCCTGGCCGACGAGGCCAAGGGCATCGCCTTCTCCCTCCCTGTGAACCGCACCACCACCATTAAAGAATAGTTCCCATGCTGCAGGTCTATTGCAAGAACACGAAGACCTCCCGGAAATACCCGGAAGGCACGTCCCTCGCCCAGATGCTGCCCGACTTCGAGTTCGACCGTCCCTACCCGATCGTGTCGGCGAAGGTCAACAACGTCTCCCAGGGCCTCAAGTTCAAGGTGTACCAGAACAAGGACATCGAGTTCCTCGACGTCCGGGAGGCCAGCGGCCGGCGGGTGTACTTCCGCTCCCTGTGCTTCCTGATGTACAAGGCGGCCACGGACGTGTTTCCGGACAGCCAGCTGTACATGGAGCACCCGATCTCCGGCGGCTATTTCTGCCACCTGCGGAAGGCCGACGGCACGGACCTCACTTGCGAGGACCTCAAACTCCTGGAAGCCCGGATGAAGGAACTCGTGGCCAAGGACCTGCCCTTCCACCGCTATGACGTCCAGACCGAAAAGGCCATCAAGGAATTCCGGAAATCCGGCTACGACGACAAGGTCAAGCTTCTGGAAACCAGCGGCGAGGCCTACACGGACTACTATACCCTGGATGACACCTCCGACTATTACTACGGAAAACTCGTCCCCTCCACCGGCTACCTGACCGTCTGGGGCATCCAGCCCTACCACGACGGCATCCTCCTGCGGGAGCCGGACCTGGAGAACCCGAACGTGCTCGCCCCGTTCGTGGACCAGCCCAAGACGTACGAGATGTTCAAGGAGAACCTCCGCTGGAACATCATCATGGGCCTGAACACGGTGGGCGACGTCAATTGCGCCATCCTCAACGGCCACGCCACCGAGCTCATCCAGATCGCGGAGGCCCTGCAGGAGAAGAAGATCGTCCAGATCGCCGAGGAGATCGACCGCCGCTACCGCAGCGCGGACCCGGTCAAGGTCGTCCTCATCACGGGGCCGTCCTCCTCCGGAAAGACCACCTTCTGCAAGCGCCTGTCCATCCAGCTGAAGGCCTGCGGCCTCAAGCCCCTGTCCATGTCCACGGACGACTATTTCGTGAACCGGCTGGACACGCCGCGCTTCCCGGACGGCAGCTTCGACTTCGACAACTTCGAGACCGTGGACCACGCCCTGATGGAGAAGGACATCATGCGCATGATCGCCGGCGAGGAGGTCGACGTCCCCGAATTCAACTTCGTCACCGGCCTGCGCGAGTACAACGGCAAGAAGATCAAGCTGGAACCGGGTTGCATCCTCCTCATCGAAGGCATCCACGCCCTGAATCCGGCCCTGACCGAGCAGATTCCGGCCCCGGCCAAGTTCAAGATCTTCATCAACACTCTCACGGGCATCCTGCTGGACAACCACAACTGCATCCCCACGAGCGACAACCGGCTCCTCCGCCGCATCGTCCGCGACTACAACAAGGGCGCCTTCACGGCCCGGGAATCCATCAGCCAGTGGCCGAACGTCCGCCGGGCCGAGCACCAGTGGATCTATCCTTACCAGGAGATGGCCGACGTGATGTTCAATTCGGCCTACCTCATCGAGTTCGCCGTCCTGAAGAACCACGCGGAGCCCATCCTCCGCAGCGTCCCGCAGAACTGTCCGGAATACTCCGAGGCGCACCGCCTGCTGAAGTTCATCCATTACTTCACCCCGGTGCCCGACAAGGAAATCCCCTCCACCTCCCTCCTCCGGGAGTTCGTGGGCGGCTCCAGCTTCAAATAGCCGGCGGCATGGTCTTCTCCGAGACCATCCTCCGCTGGTACGCCGAGAACGGCCGGGACCTCCCTTGGCGGAGGACCCGGGATCCGTACGCGGTGTGGCTGAGCGAAATCATCCTCCAGCAGACGCGCGTGGCCCAGGGATGGGCCTACTGGGAGCGGTTCATGGACCGCTTCCCTACCGTCGAGTCCCTGGCCGCCGCCCCCGAGGACGAGGTGCTCCGGCTCTGGCAGGGGCTCGGCTACTATTCCCGCGCCCGGAACCTGCACGCCGCGGCGAAGCAGATCGTATCGATGGGCGGCTTCCCGTCCACGCTGGAGGGCATCCGGAGCCTGAAAGGCGTGGGCGACTACACGGCCGCGGCCATCGGCTCCATCGCCTTCGGCCTCCCGGCCGCCGTCGTGGACGGGAACGTGTACCGCGTCCTCGCCCGGTACTTCGGGATCGCGACACCGGTGGGCTCGACGGCCGCGAAGAAGGAATTCACGGCGCTCGCCCAGCGGCTCCTGCCGCCGGAGGCGCCCGCCGCCTTCAACCAGGGCATGATGGACTTCGGCGCCACCTGCTGCACGCCCGTGAATCCCGCCTGCCTGACCTGCCCGCTGCAGCCTTCCTGCCAGGCCTTCCGCGACGGAAGGGTGGAACTCCTGCCGGTCAAGCAAGAGGCCCGGAAACCCGTGGAACGGCATCTCACCTATGTCTACGTACGTTTCCAGGGCCGGACCGTCCTCCATCGGCGCGGGCCCGGCGATATCTGGCAAGGGCTGTGGGAGCCCTGGCTGACGGACGAAGTCCCCGCCGGAGCGTGGCCCGTCGTCAAAGGCTTCAAGCACCAGCTCACGCACCGCACGATCCTTGCGGATTTCTATCTCTGGGAGCCCGTCGGGCGGCCGGACCTTCCCGAAGGATACGTTTGGATCGAAGAAGCGGAGCTTGACGCCTACGCCAAGCCCCGCCTGTTCGAGTTGCTGCTGGAGAAACGCTAATCCTCCGGCTTTTCCATCTTGATGTGCAGGTCGCGCTGTGGGAACGGGATCTCGATGCCGTGATTGTTCAGGGCGTTGTAGATAAGTTCCTTCGCGCGCGCCGGATACGTGTAGTGCTCCTCCACCGTAATGCACTGGAGGACGGTCAGGTTCACGCTGTTGTCTCCGAAGTCGTCAAATCTCACCTGGATGCCGAAGTTCGGCTCCACGATGTCGCGTCCATAGACGTCCTTGACCAGGAGCGGCTGCAACGCGTCCTGAATGACTTTCCGGACCGCATCCACATTGACCCCGTACTTGACGCCCACGGGGATGGAGACCAGCTCGTAGTTGTGATTCTTCGTGAGGTTCTTGAAGTTCTTGTTGAACAGCGTCGAGTTCGGGAAGGCCATCACGGCACCGTCCGTCGCGATAATCTGGGTGCTCTGGTAGGAGATGGCATCCACCCGGCCGCGAACGCCGTCACATTCAATGAAATCGCCCACCCGCAAACGTCCGGACATCAGTTGGATACCGCAGAAGAAGTTGTTCAGGATATCCTTCATCGCGAAACCGAGACCGGTTGCGAGACCGGCGCCGACCACCTTGACGGCTCCCGTCGGAATCTTCAGGAGGACGAACACCGCGATAATGTAAATGGCCCACAGGGAGATACCGATAATGTTCTCCGCCAGGGTGAAGTTCGCCTGGTTCTCGTGGAAGACACGCTCCTTGGAGCCCTTCAGGATGGAGCGGATCTTGAACAGGCGGTAGAAGGCCTTGAGGGCATACGACAGATAGCGGAATACGAAGAACAGCGTGACCACGAGGATGACCTTCGAGAAGGACAGATGGATGTAGCCCTCGATGTTGAGGAAGGGATAGTGGTAGTATTCTTCGTACACGCTGCCCAAGTCGAACACGCCGGAAGCCAGGGAGAGGCTGAACGGGATGGAGAGGACGATGAAGATGGGAAGCAGCGCCTGCTTCGCCAGTGAGTGGGGCCAAGTCACGGTAATGAGGTCTTCGTCCGTCTTGTTCGGGAGGTTGGGATGCTCGTCGATGAAGTGCTGCTTGGCATCGCGGATATGCCGAACGTAGTAAATATGCAGGAGGTCATAGACCGCCGTAATTGTCTGGAGGATGGTCAGCTGGAAGATCCACCAGATGAGGAGCTGCACGCCGAGGAGGACATAGCCCAAGAAGGCGACGACCGTCGTGGCCACCAGGATCAGGAGGGACACCCAGCCATAGAAGACATCCCAGCCCGGGAGCGACTTCCGATAATGGAACAGGGACCACCCCTGCAGCAGGGTGAAGACCAGCAGGAGCGGCGGAAACAGGATGTTCAGCAGGCTGTTCGGAATGAAGGCGATCCGCAGCGAGATCACGATGAGGCTCAGCAACAGGATCGGGAAATACAGGCCAATGCCCTTGCGGACTCCTTCATCCTTCAAGCGGATAACCAGCGAAACCAAGATGGCCGCGAGCATCCAGGCGAACTCCACGAGGAGTTTGGAGGCCATCGCGAAGAAGTTCTGCTTGGCGGCCCAGCTGGCAATCATGATCGACACGGCAAAGATAACCACGGACAGGATCAGGGTCATCTCGAACCGGTGCGTGGCAATCCGGTCCTGCTGGAAGAACGGGACTTTCCGGGTCAGGAACTGCGTCAGAAGGATGCTGACGAGCACGGAAATGACCAGCCAGAACAGGACGAAAAGCGAGAAGCCGGTGACCATCGGCCCGCGCCACTGGCTGTTCACGTCACCGATCGCATTGGGACTGTACTTATCGATGGCGTCACGGGTCGCCTGCTGCCAATACCGGGGGAAGGACTTAAGAAGGGCGCCATACGCCGTCTGGCCCTCGATAAAGATACGGTTCTGGACGGTCTTGTACCGCTGCTGCGCGTAGTCGTAGCTCGATTTCAGGAGCGCGGCGGTTTCCGAGTAGTGCGTGCTGTCGCGCACCAGCTGCTCCTTCTGCATCCGGCAGGCTTCCAGCAGGCTCTCCGCATAGAAGATACAGCTGTCACGGTCGATCTGGCCGAGGGAATCCAGCATGAAGGGGCGGGTCCGGCCGGTCGTGTCCATGGCCCGCCGCACGGCCCTTTCCCCGCGAACCTGGCGGAGCGAATCCCGCCGATGTCGGTACGCGTCCCGGTCCAGGTACACCAGCTGGCCGGTGCTGTCGCGATAGGCCATGAGCTGGGCCGGCGGCAGGCGCTTGAGGGTCGTGACCAGGCGGTCGTACCGGTCGATGTCGATGTCCAGCCGGGTAATGATGTCGTCGAACGGCAGTTTCTGCGCGGAGAAGTCCTCGTACTGGCGGGACACCTCGTTCAAAGCATAGGTCATGTCAAACGTGTAGTCCTGTTTCTGCGAGTACAGCATCAGGGACAGCTCGTTGCTCCGCTGCATCATCTCCACGAGCTGGGCCCGCTGGCGAGAACCGCGTTCCAGCGTACGTTTGGACCGCTCAGCGGACGCCAGCCAGGCGGAACGGAGTTCGTACCGCAGCACGGACAGCGTCTGCGCGAGGTCCTTCTCGTTCAGCACCGCATACGCCGGAATCAGCGCCGCCAGCGCCAGGACGAGGACCAGTAATCTTTTCTTCTTCATGGATCGACCGTTTGGTTACATCCACAAAGATAATCAATTATTTCTTTGGGACGAAGTTCACGAGGCCCACGCCGACGAAGACCAGGAGGCTGGCGACGACCTTGAGGACGGTGAGGTGGTCCAGGCCCAGGATGAGCGCGATGACCATCGCGATGACGGGCTGGACGTAGGTGTACATGCACACCACCACCGGACGGAGCCGCTTCTGGCCGATGGGGATGAGGAAATAGGCCACGAAGGTCGCGAAGACGACCACATAGAGGATCTGCCAGACCACGTCCATGGGCACGGCCGCGAGGTCCGACGCCCGGAAAGCGCCGACGCTGAACGGGAGGGCCATCAGGGACGAGAAGAGGAACATCCACTTCATGAAGGTCACCACCGAATACTTCCGGATGACCGGCTTGAACACGCCCACGTAAGTGGCGAAGCACAGGGCGTTCACGAGCATCCCGAGGATGCCCCAGATGGACGTGGAATCGGCCCCGGAACGGATCGAGACGCAGTTGTAGATGAGGATCAGCACGCCCACGAGGCTGAGCGCGATGCCCGCCACGCCGCTCCAGGTGATCTTTTCCTTGATGACGATGGCCGAGATGACCAGGGTCATGATGGGGCTCAGCGTGCTCATGATGGACGCGTCGATGGCCGTCGTCTTCGTGATGGCGAACAGGAAGGCCAGCTGCGTCATGAAGAGCCCGAGGAAGGAGGCGACGACCAACTTCCAGACATCTTTCTTATGGATGTGCTCGTGGGGCGCCGTAAACAGGGACCACAGCCAGAAAAGGGCCGTCGCCCCGAAGGAACGGAGGCAGAAGAGCGCCATCGGCGTGACGTTCCCGTCCAGGGCGATGCTCTTGCAGCTGATGATGTTGAACCCGAAAATGGCGTACGCCGCCAAGCACGCCAGGTTGCCGATGAGGGAGCTCTGTCTTTCCTGATCCATCTCGTGAGTCGAAAACGACCGCGAAGTTACGCATTTTTTGCTATCTTTGGATGATAAACCCACGAACCATGAAAAAAGTCCTTCTCTGGATCCTCGGCATCCTGGCGGTCCTCGTCCTCGCCGTCCTCTGCATCTGGGGCGGAGAACTCCGCACCCTCTCCTCCCTCGATTCCGTCGACGGGAACCCCTACCTGTATCAGATGGAATACAAGGCGGCCTACGACCTGGACGACGTCATCGCCAAGGACGTGGACACAAATGCCGAGCTGCTGGACTATGTGGTCGGCCGCATCGGCAAGGGCCTCCCTCTGAAGATCAAGAGCGCCCAGGTAGCCGACGAAGACGGTGAACTGGCCACCTTCAACTGCACCAGCTTCCAGGCCGCGAAGGCCGAGGGCGACGGCTTCCGGTTCGGCCGCAACTACGACTATTTCAAGAATCCGACGCTCGTGACTGTCTCCCGCCCGAAGAAGGGCTACGCGTCCATCGCCGTCAGCGACATGTCCCACTTCGGCTACTCCCTGGAGAAGCTCCCGGACTCCTTCCTCGCCTCCCTGAGCTGCCTCGCGTCCATCTACGCGCCCGTCGACGGCATGAACGAGAAGGGCCTCTGCACCTCCATCATGGCCCTCCCGAAGCAGGCCGCCCAGCAGGACACCGAGCGACACAACGTGGGCACGACCATCATCATGCGCCTGTGGCTGGACCGCTGCGCGACCGTCCGGGAGGCGCTGGACCTGCTGGAAACCGTCGACGTCTGCCACGACGCCGCCGTGGGCTCGGGCTACCACTACATGGTGGCCGATGCGAACGGCGACTGCGCGGTCGTGGAATTCGACAAGGACGACGGCTGGAAGACGATGATTGTCCGGAAGGCCCCCGACGCACGATACATGCTGGTTACCAACCACTTACTGTCGGATAAATACTACACTACCGAGCCCGACCCGGCCGTGGGCAACCCCCACAGCAAGAGCTGGTGGCGCTACGAGACCGCCGGCGCCTACCTCGCCGGCCACGACGGCACCCTCACCTTCGATGAGGCGCAGGAATGCCTCGCCCTCGTCCACTGGAAAGATCTCGTCTGGGACAACGGTACCGTCGAGGACACCCAGTTCAGCAACGTCTACGACCAGACTGCCCTCACCCTCGACCTCCGCAACTGGAACGCCTACGGGGAGACGAAGCACTTTGCGCTGTAAGGGGGGCTTTGCTGCCCATTCTCCATTTCGCCAAACAGCCGCACCGACGTCCCCATTCGGGGCCCTTCGGGCGGCTATTTGGCGAAAGTTCCGGTCGAATCGGCCCGGCCCCAACCCAAAAATCGCAGAGCATCACCATGTGCCCTGGATGGCCCTGTAAGGCACACCCAGATGCCTTGCCCGCCCAAATTGTCGCACGGAGCATCTCCATGTGCCTCCGGGGCACATGAGATAGGGGTTGAGATGCTTTGCGAAATTCGGCTTGGGAAGAATCAGTGGGACGGTGCCGGGGCTTTCCTTTGGGAAATAATCCTTATCTTTGCAACATAAACTTTCCAGACGATGGCTGAATCGAACTTCATAGACTACGTCAAGATCTTCTGTGCGAGCGGACACGGCGGGGCCGGGTCCATGCACCTGCACCGGGCGAAGTACGTGCCCAAGGGCGGGCCGGACGGCGGCGACGGCGGCCGGGGCGGCCACATCATCCTGCGGGCGAACCCGCAGTTCTGGACGCTCATCCACCTGCGCTACCGCAAGGTCGTCCGGGCCGAGAACGGCGAGCCGGGCGGGGCGGCGCTCCGCAAGGGTAAGAACGGGGCGGACATCGTCCTGGAAGTGCCCCTGGGCGTCACCGTGAAGGATGCCGAGACGGACGAGGTCATCACCGAGATTGTGGAGCCCGGCCAGGAGTACATCCTGTGCGAGGGCGGCCGCGGCGGCTGGGGCAACGACCATTTCAAGTCGCCCACCAACCAGACGCCGCGCTATTCTCAGCCCGGCGAGGAAGGCGTCGAGGGCTGGTTCATCCTGGAATTGAAGGTCCTCGCCGACGTGGGCCTCGTGGGTTTCCCGAATGCAGGCAAGTCCACGCTCCTGGCCGCCATCACCTCGGCCAAACCCAAGATCGCCAATTACGCGTTCACCACCCTGGAGCCGAACCTGGGCATCGTCAAGTACTACGACGACCGTTCCTTCGTGATGGCCGACATCCCCGGCATCATCGAGGGGGCCCACGAGGGCCGGGGCATTGGCATGCGCTTCCTGCGGCACATCGAACGGAACTCCGTGCTCCTGTTCATGGTCGCCGCCGACGAGCCGGACGTCGCCAAGGCCTATGACATCCTGCTGAGCGAGCTCAAGGAGTACAACCCCGAACTGCTCGTGAAGGACCGCGTCCTCGCCGTCACGAAGACGGACCTCATCGACGAGAAAGAGCGCAAGAAGATCGAGAAAAAGCTCCCGGCGGACATCCCGCACGTGTTCATCTCCGCCGTCGCGCAGACGGGCCTGAACGAACTCAAGGAAGAACTCTGGAAGGCGCTGAACAAGTAGCATCGTGGAGCGGCTCATCGGGATCGACCAGGATATCACCCTGTGGCTCAACGGGTTCCACAGCCCGTGGAGCGACCAGTTCTGGATGTTCCTGTCCGATGTCCGCATCTGGTTCCCGATGTACGGGGTCATCATGGGAGTGATGATCTACCGCCTGGGCTGGAAAAAGGGGCTCGTCGTCATCCTGTCCTGCATCCTCTGCGTTACCCTCGCGGACCAAATCTCCTACCATATCAAGGAAGGCATCGACCGCCTGCGGCCGTACTATACGACGGACCTGCTGCAGCGCGGCCTGCACTGGCCGATGAACCGTTCCAGCTTCTTCGGCTTCTTCTCCGGCCACGCCAGCAACTCCTTCGGTTTCGCCATCTGCTCCTGGCTCGGCTTCCGGCTCAATGACCGCCGATGCCGCTACCGGGCGTATGGCATCTGCATTTTCCTGTGGGCGGCGCTCGTCGCCCTGAGCCGCGTCATGATGGCGGCCCATTTCTTCGGGGATATTTTCGTCGGAACCCTCTTCGGCCTGGCCGTCGGCCTCTTCTGCGCCGCGCTCGGCCGTGGGGTGATCCGGAAATGGATGGAATAGCCTACAGCGTAGGAAGCACCTTGCCCATTCGGATGCTGTTGGATCCTTTGACGAGGACGGTGGCGCCGGTCAAAGGGCGTTCCGCGAGGGCGGCGGCGAGGTCGTCGGCGGTGGCGAACCACTTCACGTAGTCGGGCGTGCCGGCCTCTTCCAGGGCCTTCTTGAACTCGTCGCCCACGAGGCAGGCGTGCGTGAGGCCGCAGTCGTCCAGTTTCTTGAGGATCTTCACATGCTCCTTCACGGAGTCCTCGCCCAGTTCCCGCATGTCGCCCAGCATCGCAATCTTGCAGTCGGCCTTTAACAGGGCGAAGTTGTCCAGGGCGGCGGCCATGGAGGAGGGATTCGCGTTGTAGGCGTCCTCGATGACGACATTGCGCTCGGTGCGGGTCATCTGGGAGCGGTTGTTGGACGGGGTGTAGGCGGCGATGGCGGCGAGGCCGTCCGCGAGCGGGACGCCGAACTGGCGGCCGACCGCGAGGGCGGCCATCACGTTGGCGGCGTTGTAGGCGCCCACGAGCTTGGTTTCCAGCGTTTCCCCACCGATGGACATCCGTAGGAACGGGTTCTCCGTGGAGGTGGGCAGGATCTCAGCGTCCTCCCCCGCCACCCCGTACGGAATGATGGAGAGCGGGCGGGAAACGGCCATCTCGTAGAGGTTGTCGTCGTCGACATTGACAAAGGCCTGGCCGTCGTGCGCGGAGAGCCAGTCATAGAGCTGGCCCTTGGCCTTCTTGACGCCCTCGAAGCTGCCGAAGCCTAGCAGATGGGCCTTGCCCACGTTCGTGATCAGGCCGTATTCCGGCTGGCTCACCCAGGTGAGGGCCGAGATGTCGTCGGGATGGTTCGCGCCCATCTCCACGACCGCAATCTCCGCGTCCGGGCCGATGCCGAGCACCGTCAGGGGCACGCCGATGTCGTTGTTCAGGTTCCCCTTCGTCGCCGCGACCGTGAAATGTGTTGCGAGGACCTCGCGGATCAGTTCCTTGGTGGTGGTCTTCCCGTTCGTGCCGGTCAGGCCGATGACGGGAATCTCCAGCTGCTGCCGATGCCAGGCCGCGAGCTCCTTCAGCGTCCGGAGCGTGTCCGGGAAGCGGAGGAGGCGGGGGTCGCCGCCCTCGGCGTATTCATTGACGATGGCATAGGCGGCGCCGGCCTCGAGGGCCTTCATCGCATAGGCGTTGCCGTCGAACGTTTCGCCCTTGAGGGCCACGAAGATCTGGCCGGGCTCGAGGGTCCGGGTGTCCGTATTCACGCCCTTGGAGGCGCGGAACAGGCCAAATAACTCGCTGATTTCCATAGTTTATCTTCCAGTGCTGCCGAAGCCGCCGGCGCCGCGCTCCGTCTCGTCCAGGGTATCGACCTCTTCCCATTCCACCCGCTCGTGGCGGGCAACGACCATCTGCGCGATCCGCTCCCCGGGAACGATCTCGAACGGGGTGTTCGACAGGTTCACGAGGATGACCTTGATCTCGCCCCGGTAGTCCGCGTCGATGGTTCCGGGGGTGTTCAGGACCGTGATGCCGTGCTTCGCGGCGAGGCCGCTGCGGGGGCGCACCTGCGCCTCGTAGCCGGCCGGCAGGGCGATGAAAAGGCCCGTCGGGACGAGGGTCCGCTCCAGCGGACCGAGGGTGACTGGCGCGTCCAGGCAGGCCCGGAGGTCCATCCCGGCGGAAAGCGGAGTCGCATAGGCCGGCACGGGCTGGCCGGATCGGTTGACGATTTTGACTTTGGTCATACTATTTCGGAGCAATGATGTACAGGAAGGCCGCAATGAGGGCATAGAGGATGTTCGGGATCCATGTGGCGATGCCCGCTGGCAGGGTGTCCGTCACGACGAACATCTTGCTGAACTGCTCGAACAGGACGTAGGAGAAGCCGAGGGCCAGGCCCACGGCGATGTTCCACCCCATGCCGCCCCGGCGCTTCTTGGAGCACAGGGAAACGGCGATGATGGTGAGGATGATGGCCGACAGCGGCATCGAATACCGCCGGTGCTTCTGCATCAGGGGGTACATCACCGTCGCGTCGCCGCGGGCGCGCTGGGTCTCGATGAGCTGGTCCATCTGCGCCGCGTCCAGCTGCTCGATCGTATAGTCGTTGTAGTAGAAATCGTCGATGGTGAGGCTCAGGGTCGTATCCATCTGCTTGCCGCTGCGGACCCGGTCCTGCATGCCTTCGCCGTAGTCGCGGATGAACCAGTTCTTGAGTTTCCACTTCCCGCTGAGGCTGTCCCACTGGGCGGATTCCGCGGAGAGCTTGGAGATCATGTGGTCGTCCGTGACCTGCTCGAGGGTGAAGTTGTAGGCCGTACTGTTCCAGGCGCTGAAGGATTCCAGGTACACGAACTTGTTGTCCTCCAGCTTGTAATGCATGTCATGCCCAAACTTGACCTTCGCGCGGGGGTTGTACTTCTGCTCGAAGGCCACACGTGTCACGTTCGCCCGTGGAATCACCCAGAGGCCGAGCCCCAGGGACAGGAGGGCGACGATGCCCGCCGACACGAGGTACGGCACCATCATCCGGTGGAAACTGACACCGCAGGAGAGGATGGCGACGATCTCGGAGTTCTGCGCCATCTTGGACGTGAACAGGATCACCGTCAGGAACACGACCATCGGGCTGTACATGTTCATGAAGTACGGGATGAAGTTCAGGTAGTAGTCCACGACGATTGCCTTCAGCGGGGCCTCCTTCTGCACGAAATCGTCGATCTTCTCGCTCACGTCGAAGATGATGACGATCACCGTCAGCAGGCCCAGGGCGACGATGAACGAGCCCAGGAACTTCTTGATGATATACCAGTCGAGTCTCTTGATTCCCATTACAGTCTCTGCATCAGCTTGTGGACAGTTACCTCCTTCCAGGCCGCGAAGTCCCCCGCCTCGATGTGGCGGCGGGCCGTGCGGACGAGGTCCAGGTAGAAGGCGAGGTTGTGCTCCGTCGCCACCATCGCCGCGAACATCTCCTTCGCGACGAACAGGTGGTGGAGGTACGCCCGGGTATAGTAGTGGTCCACGAACGAGGTCCCCTCCGGATCCAGCGGGGTGAAGTCGTCCGTCCACTTGGCGTTACGCATGTTCATGATGCCCTGCCACGTGAAAAGCATGCCATTGCGGCCATTCCGGGTAGGCATCACGCAGTCGAACATGTCGATCCCGCGGGCGATGCCCTCCAGGATGTTCGCCGGCGTGCCCACGCCCATCAGGTACCGCGGTTTGCCTTCCGGCAGGAGCGGGCAGGTCACCTCCAGCATCTCGTACATCTTCTCCGTGGGCTCCCCCACCGCGAGGCCGCCGACGGCGTAGCCGCCGCGGTTCGCGTTGTCCAGGCTCAGCGCGTGCTCCACGGCCTGCTTCCGCAGGTCGGGATACACGCAGCCCTGGATGATGGGGAACATTGTCTGCCCATAGCCGTACAGGGGCTCCGTCTCGTCGAAATGCGCGGCGAAGCGCTCCAGCCAGCCCTGCGTGAGGCGCAGCGACTTCGCGGCGTAGCGGATGTCCGCGTCGCCCGGGCAGCACTCGTCCAGGGCCATGATGATGTCCGCGCCGATGATGCGCTGGGTGTCCACGTTGTTCTCCGGGGTGAAGGTATGGCGGGAGCCGTCGATGTGCGAGGCGAACCGGCATCCTTCCTCGGTGAGCTTGCGGATGGGCGCGAGGGAGAATACCTGGAAGCCGCCGCTGTCCGTGAGGATGGGGCGGTCCCAGTGCTCGAACTGGTGCAGGCCGCCGGCCTTCCGGAGGGTGTCCAGGCCCGGACGGAGGTAGAGGTGGTAGGTGTTGCCGAGGATGATCTCGGCCTGGATGTCCTCTTTCAAGTCCCTGTGATACACGCCCTTGACGGAGCCGACGGTGCCCACCGGCATGAAGATGGGGGTGCGGATCTCCCCGTGGTCGGTGGAGATCACGCCCGCGCGGGCGGCGGACCCGGGATCCCGGGCTGTGAGCTGGAACGAGAACATCAAATTTCCTTTAAACGGTCAAAGTTACGGATTTTTTCGTATTTTTGTGTGATAGTGAACCCGAATAGATAACCAAATCATACTCTGCGATGAAAATCAAACCCGTAACCTTCAAGCTCATCCTGATGCTGTTCCTGGAGTTCGCCGTCTGGGGTGCCTACCTCACCTCGCTCGGCCGCTACCTGGGCAACATCGGCCTCGGGAGCCAGATCAAATGGTTCTTCGCCATGCAGGGCATCGTCTCCATCTTCATGCCCACGCTGATGGGCATCGTCGCCGACAAGAAGATGGAAGCCCAGCGGGTCCTCTCCCTGTGCCACGGCCTGGCCGGCATCTTCATGGCCGGGGCCGGCTTCTACTGCATGAGCGCCGGGCAGGCGGTCCAGTTCGCCCCCCTGTTCATCCTGTACAGCCTGAGCGTCGCCTTCTTCATGCCCACCATCGCCCTCGTGAACTCCGTGTCCTACAATGCGATGGCCGTGGAAGGCATGGACCCGGTGAAGGAATTCCCGCCCATCCGGGTGTTCGGCACCGTCGGCTTCATCTGCTCGATGCTCGTGACCAACTTCCTGCACATCGGCGGGGTCGCGATGCAGGACAGCTACACGCAGCTCATCTCTTCGGGCCTGCTGTCCCTCGTGCTGGCCGGCTACGCGCTCACGATGCCGCACTGCCCGATCGACAAGACCAAGAAGAACGAGAGTCTCGCCGAGGCCTTCGGCCTGAAGGCTTTCACGCTGTTCAAGGATCCGCAGTTCGCGATCTTCTTCATCTTCTCGATGCTCCTGGGCGCCTCGCTGCAGATCACGAACGGCTACGCGAATACGTTCCTCGGCTCCTTCGCCGCGGACCCGGCTCTCGCGAACACGTTCGCCGTGAAGAACTCCAACGCGCTAATCGCTATCTCCCAGGCTTCCGAGACGCTGTGTATCCTGCTGATCCCGTTCGCGATGAAGCGTTTCGGCATCAAGAATGTGATGCTGATCGCGATGTTCGCGTGGGTGGGCCGCTTCGCCTTCTTCGGCCTCGGTAACCCGGCGATGCCGGGCGTCCTCCTCTTCGTCCTGAGCTGCATCGTGTACGGTTTCGCGTTCGACTTCTTCAACATCTCCGGTTCCCTGTACGTGGAGCAGAACGCCGCCGAGGACATCCGTTCCAGCGCCCAGGGCCTGTTCATGATGATGACCAACGGCTTCGGCGCCACCATCGGCACCCTCGCCGCCGGCGCCGTCGTGGACGCCACCGTGTACAAGGCCGCGAACCCCTCCTGGCCCAAGGCCTGGTTCATCTTCGCCGGCTACGCTTTCGTCGTGGGCGTCCTCTTCTGGATCCTCTTCAAGGACCCGCAGAAGAAGCAGAAGGCCGCGTAAGGGTTTAATGAATGTGAAGAGGCTGGCTCCTACCGAGCCAGCCTCTTTTTTTGTGCCTAGGCCCCGGCGGCCTCGTCGCGGGCCCAGGGGAGGTCCTCGATGGCGAGGTTCGCGAGGCGGGTTTCGGTGTCGATGAAGACGATGTCAAAGCAACGGCAGACCGTACGGCGGCCATCCCGGCCACTGGAGGTCACGAACCCCATGCGGTAGCCCAGTTGGATGAGTTCCTCCTTCGGGATGGAACGGACGCCGATCTGGATGAGATGGCGCAGGATCTCGTGGTTCTTCTCCAGGATGCCGATGATGGAGGTGTACCGGTAACGCCATCGCCGGGCCTCCCGGTTGTGGTTTCGGTTCTTGCAGGCCGGGCAGCAGAACTTCCGGTCTTTCCGCCCATAGGGCAGCGGGTTGCCGCACTCGAGACAGTGCGGGACGGTTTCCTCCAATCTGTACTTCATAGTCTTCCGCGTTTTACCGCGTGAAGATGGCCTTTCCGCCGGGTTATTCCAAGGAAGGCAAGAAAAATAGCGCGGGTTTTACCGTTTCTTTGAAACAACGGGAAACCCGCGCGGCAAGATTTATTCTTATGCCCGGTTTTTCTGCGCCCTGCCCGGGCAAGAAACATGCAATCCGGGCAAGAATCATAAAAAGATGCGCTCCGGAGGCCCATTTCCGCGGCCTTTCATCGGCTTCTCCCCTACCTTTGTCCCGGCCTGAAACCGGAAGCGCGCCCGGTCCGACGGCCCAAGTACAACCCCATTAAACCTGTTTGCAATGGAATTTCTGAACAAGATCGAACTCCGCGGCATCGTGGGACAGTCCTCCCTGAACCGGGTCGGCGACTCCCAGGTGTGCCGCTTTTCCCTCGTCACCGAATACTCCTACAAGGACCGCGGCAACAACCCAGTCGTTGACGTGACCTGGTTCAACATCACGGCTTGGGAAGGGAAAAACATGCCGGAACTGCACCTGATCGGCAAGGGCGTCATCGTCCAGGTGGCCGGGCGGGTGCGCACCTTCCGCTTCACGATGGCCGACGGCGCCGAGCGCAGCGGCTGGGAAATCCTGGCCCGGCGCGTGACCATCCTCCCCTCCGACGACGATCCCGTGCAACCCCAAAGATTCCTGTAGCATCATGCGTACGCGGTTGACTGGTGCGGTCCTCCTGGCCGTCCTTCTCGTCGCCGGCTGCGGCTCCCAGGGAAAACTGGAACGGCTCCGCCGCCAGTCCCTGGCTGCCCAGATGGTCATCGCCGACGAGAAGGAACTGCCGGAGATCGCGATGGGCGGGGAACCTCGCCGGGACACGATGGTCGTAGAAGACCCGGACGGAAACGAAGTGCTGATCATGCGGGCCGTGAAGGACGAGAACGGAGAGATGGTCGCCACGGATGTCATCCAGGCGGCCAAGATTACGGCCCGCTTCCGCAACGTCGCGGAACGGAGCGGCAAGGTGGACCTCAACTTCCGGATCATCGTACCGGAAGCGATGCAGGACCGGGACTGGCAGCTCCGCTTCTATCCGGATCTTTTCGTAGCGGAGGACAGCCTCCGGCTGGACCCGATCCTGATTACAGGCGAAGGCTACCGGAAGGCGCAGCTGAAGGGATACGAGCATTACCGGCGGTTCCTCGATTCCATCGCGGCCGACTCGACGCACTTCGTCGACCGTTTCCAACTGGAGATGTTCCTGCGGCGGAACCTGCCGGACATCTACCGATACAAGACCGACTCGACCACCGTCTCCGACGATGAATTCCAGTCGCACTACGGGATTACCGAGCAGCAGGCGCTGACGCACTACACCAACCAACTGGTCGTGCGGAGGAACCGGCGGAAGGTGGACCGGAAGGACGAGATGTTCCGCCGATACGTGAAAGCGCCCATCGTGACGGAAGGGCTCCGGCTGGACACGGTCATCGTGAGCCCCGACGGGGATATCCTCTACGACTACGTGCAATCCATCCACGTGCGGCCCTCGCTCCGCAAAGCGACCGTCCTGCTGTCGGGCGACATCTTCGAGGAGGACCGCCGGATCTACCGGGTACCCCGGACCGATCCCCTGACCTTCTATATCAGCTCCATCAGCGGCCTCAGCGATGATGCCATCCGATACAAGACCGTCATCGTCGAACGCCGGGTCCAGGCCAACACGGCCTGCTACATCGACTTCGAACAGGGCCGCGCCGAGATTCGGAAGGAGACCGGCCACAACCGGGAGGAGATGGCCCGCATCGAGGGCAACCTCCGGAGCCTCCTGCAGCACCGGGACTTTGACCTGGACTCTATCGTGGTCACTGCCTCATGCTCGCCGGAGGGCTCGTACGAGCACAACCGGAAGTTGTCCATGCGGCGGTCGGAGAGCGTCTCGGACTACTTCGAGGGCTTCTTGAAGCACTGGCGGGACTCCGTCCGGCGCAGCGGATTCCACATCGGTCTGGACGACACGTACCAGGAGGAGGCTCCGGCGGAGATCCGTCTGCTCTCCAGGAACAACCCGGAAAACTGGACGATGCTGGATGCGCTCGTACGGGAGGATGACGCCCTGAGCGGCAAGGAGAAGGAGGACTACGCGCAGACGGCCTCCATCCGGGAACCCGACCAGCGGGAGCAAAGGCTCCAGCGGCTTCCCTCCTATCGGCACATCCGAGAAAGCCTGTATCCCCGGCTCCGGACGGTCCGGTTCGACTTCCACCTGCACCGGAAAGGCCTGCAGAAGGATACCGTCCATACCACCGTGGTGGACACGGCCTATATGCGGGGACTCCAGGCCATCCGGGACCGGGAGTATGAGCAGGCGGTCACCCTCCTGCGGCCCTACAAGGACTACAACACCGCCGTCGCTTTCTGCGCCCTGGACTACAACGCCTCCGCCCTGGAGGTCCTGGAGCCGATGGAACGGACCGACAAGGTCCTGTATCTCCTCGCAATCCTGTACAGCCGGCGGGGCGACGACCGGCGGGCCGTCGAGAGCTACCTGAAGGCCTGCCGGCTGAACCCCTCCTTCGTGCACCGCGGGAACCTGGACCCGGAGATATCCGGCCTCATCCGCCGGTACGGCCTGGACCGGGAACCGGACGCGAACGATAACAACTTGACATTCAAACCCTAACCTTTTTCATTCATGAAAACCCATTTTCTTGTTACCGCGGCCCTGGCCGCACTGGCCCTCGGCTCCTGCACCCGGGAGAAGGCCGACCTGGACGGAAAGCCCGTCGAAGTGAACGTCACCATCCTCGGAACGGCCCCTACCCGCGCCACCTCCGTGACCTACGACAACGAATCGAAGGTCGGAAACTTGCAAGTCTTCGTCTTCAACGGCGACCAGCTGGAAGACTATCAGGACGCCGGCGAGGCGATGGTCGCCCAGCTCACGGCCACCTCGGGCGAACGGACGGTCTGGGCCCTCGTGAATGCGCCTTCGCTCAAGGACATTGACACGGAAACGGAGCTCAAGGAAAAAGTCAGCCGGCTCAGGGAGAACACGACCGACTCCTTCGTGATGAGCGGATTCACCAGGCAGGAACTCAAGGACGGCGGTACCGTGCCCGTCACGGTCAAACGCATCGTTTCCCGGGTCTCCGTCAAGAAGATCTCCACGGACTTCCAGTACGCGCTAGCCGGGAAATCCGTCGCCATCAACGGAATCTATCTGATCAATGTCGCCAGCGGAAACACCTACACGGCGGATGGGACCCCCGAGACCTGGGTGAACAAACTCGGGCACATGGACGACATGTTCGACGATCTCCTCTACGACGGGATCACGTCCGTAACCGTCGACAATTCGAAGCCGTATGTGAATGAACACGTGTTTTACCCCTATCCGAACCCGACGAAGGACGACACCTATGAGGCGACCTGGGCACCCCGCCACACGCTGCTCGTCGTCGAAGTGACCTTCGAAGGGAAGAAGGGATACTATCCGGTGGTGCTGCCCGTCCTGGAACGGAACAAGACCTATGTCATCGACGAGCTGGTTCTCCGGCACCGGCCCGGCGACGTGCCTTACAAGCCTATCGAGACCGGGGACGCGACCGTGCAGATTACCGTCAACGAGTGGGAACTCGGCCTGAACATGGGAACTGTCATCCTCTGAGCCGGCGATGAAAGCGAAACTCACGGTCCTGCTGGGCGGGCTCCTGGTCCTGGGAGCCTGCCACCGGGTGGCCCCGCCCGATTCCGGGAGCGTGGAGGTCGTGTTCTCCGTCCTCGGAGAAACGACCCGCGGGACCGGGACGGCCGGCGAGGCCGCGGTGGACGACTGGGCGCTGCTGCTGTATCGGAACGGACGGCTCCTCGAATCCGGGACCTCGTCTTCCGGGTCGGCAATCAAGAAGACGCTCCAGGCGGGCCATTACACGGCCTTCGCCGTGGTCAATCCCCCGGCGGACTTCGACCCGGACGATTACTCCGATCCCGATATGCTCGACGAGGCGGAATGCGGCCTCAGCGAAAACGCCCCCGGGCGGCTGGTGATGGCCGGGAGCCGGACCGTCACCGTGCCCGACCCGGACGGGCGGGAGCAGCGGATCGACGTGGACCGGCTGGTATGCAAGGCCGGCATCCAAAAGGTTTCCGTCCAGTTCGACAACCCCGCCCTGGCGGCGCTCCCCTTCCATTTGAAGGGAATCTATCTGACCAACTGTTATGGGTTTTCCCGCTACGGAAGTGACTGCGGCGTCGCCGACCTCTATTACGGGGCCTCCGCCTGGTACAACCGGATGGGCTTCCAGTCCGATGCGGGTGTGGACGAACTCCTGGCCGAGACCGGACTCGACATCCCCGTCTCGGCCGGCCGTCCCCACACGCAGGAACACGTCTTCTATTTCTATCCGAATCCCTGGCCGGCGGCCCGGGACACCCGGTCCGGGACCTGGGAACGGCGGATGACGCGGCTGGTCCTGGAGGCGCAGATCGGAGAGCAGACCTACTACTATTCCGTCACGCTCCCCGTATCGCAGCGCAACCAGGTCTACCTCATCGAGGAAGCCGTCATCCGGAAACTGGGATCCCTGGACCCGGAGCAGGACGAGCCCGGATCCATCGATGTTACCTTCAGTACCTCCCCGGACAACTGGTCCCCCGACTACAACGTTACTGAAATCTCCTGAACCATGGACAGATTGCTCATTCCCGCCTGTCTGGTCCTCCTAGTGGCCGGCACGGCCTGCTCGATCAAGGAAGACCGCGGCCCGTGTCCCTGTTACCTGCAGGTCTCCTTCACCGACCCCGACGCGGCCGGTGAAGCGGAGCTGTTGGGCTGGCGGGACGACCGGCTGTTCCGGGACCGGATCCGCATCGAAGAAGCCCGCCCCGCCTGGACCAAACCCGTCCCGAAGGGGATGCTGACCGTATCGGCCTGCACCGGCTACCGGGAAGCCTTCGCGGAGGGCCGCCACATGCGCATTCCGCCGGGATTCGAGGCCGATTCCCTCTACGCCTGGGCCGGGGAGGTCGATGCAACCGGCGACATGGCCTATGCCAGCGTCACCTTCCGGAAGCAGTTCGCCACCGTGTTCCTGGATATCCGGAAAAGCGCGGACATCGTCCGGAACTGTCAGTTCCTGGTAGAAGGAAACTCCTGCGGGTTCGACCTCCTGGACTTCTCGCCCGTAGAGGGGAAGTTCCGTTGCACACCGATTCCCCGAGAGGGAGAGAGCATCGTCACCTTCCGTGTCCCCCGGCAGGGCGACAACCGCCTCGCGGTGACGATCCATCCGGAAGGGGCCGGCGCCAACCGCTTCCCGCTGGGCGAATACATCGACCGGCTCGGATACAACTGGAAAACAGAAGAACTGCAAGACATCTATGTCGCCATCGACCTGGCCCGCGGCCTTGTCGATGTCCGGGTCGCGGACTGGGAGGAAGGGACGACCTTCCCGCTGATCGAACAATAAACCGAGAATTATGAAAAGAGAATCCATCCTTTCAGTCCTCACGTTCCTGCTCCTGGCTTCCTGCAGCCGGGAGCGTCCGGAAACGGTCTTCAGGACCCTGGACACGGCTTTTTACGAAGTCCCTACCCGCTCGCTCCTGACGGCGCCCGATATCGAAACGAAGAAGACGTCGGTCACCCTCGCCGCGTACGCGGGAGGAACTCTCGCAAACTGCCAGCATTATACGACCGCCCTGGGCGCAATGGTCCTGGAACTGGATCCCGGCCAGACCTATACCCTCTATGCCCTGGTGAACATGGGCGACATGACGGCATCCCTCCCCCGCTTGGAAAGCGACTTGGAATCACTGACCTACCGGATACCTTCGTATACGGAAGGGGCGGAATCCCTTGCCGCCCGGGGCCTGCCGATGGCCGGAACGCTGGACTACCCTGGTCATGGGACCGTCATACCCGTGGAGCGGCTCCTCGCCAAGGTGACCGCCCATCTTTCCTGCGAATGGGAAGACGCCGCCATCCGGAGTGTCCGGGTGCGCAACCTCAACCGGGTGCTCCGTCCCTTCGGCGAAGCGGTTATGGACGAGGACTGGGACCAGCAGGAATTCGACGACGGTACCGGAACGGCATCCGGGACTTTCGTCTTCTACGTGCCGGAGAACCGACAGGGTACCATCGGCGAGATCCAGACTTCCCGGGAGAAGAGCCCCGACGCGAACGACGAAGTCCGCGCCCGGAGCGACCGGCTCACCTACCTGGAAACGACGGTGGAAGGCACCGGAACCATCCTGGGGACCATCGTCTATCGGAGCTATCTGGGGCGGAATGCGGTCACGGATTTCGACATCCTGCGGAATGCCCGGTACGACTGGACCCTCCGCTTCCTGCCCGACGGACTGCAGTACGACGATTGGAAACACGACAACGACCTCATCGACTCCCAGACCGGCCTGCACATCAGCGACGGGTGGGATGACGGCGGCGAGACCGACTTGCATTGACCCTTCAAGAAATGAATCCTAAGAAAATGAAAACAACCCAGTTAATCGCATTGTTCATCGGGGCGGTCCTCCCCTTCACCGCCTGCCGCGAGGCCGAGCCGGAACGGCCGGGCGCGGAGGCCCGCTATGTCAATATCCCCGTTTCTTTGGGACGGGAGAACGAGGCCGCGGACGGCACCCGGTCCATCGTGGATATCGAGGTCGAGAATTTCCAGAAAGCCGCCCTCTTCGCCTTCGACGCGAAGACGGGAACCATCCTCACCTATACCGGCGGGAAGGACGGAGAGCCCATCGCCGCCTTCCCCAAGGCGAAGAACTTCAGCTGGTCCCTGCCGACCGGCATCACCCTGGACATCTACGCCATTGTCAATTATGGCGACCTGGACTTGGAATCCTACGCCCGTCCGGGCCTGAAAAAGGCGGAGCTGGAGGCGCTCCGGTTCATCAGCCGGAACCCCTCCGAACTCAAAAGGCTGGAAACGGAAGGTTACGGAATGCCGATGGCCGGCATCAAGGAGGGTGTCTATCTGACCTCTCCGGGGGACGGTCTTGAAATCCCCGTCAAGAAGCTGTATGCGAAGTACAACCTCTGGTTCGACCTGTCCCGCATCGAGCAGGAAGGATGGCATGTACAAGCAATGCACATCATCGTGGAAAACGCCAACACGGAGGTGCCCTTCTTCGTCGAAAACTACCGGCAGGACGATCCGTCCAAGCTCGTGGAATACGACCGGGCCACGGAACAGGACCTGGACGAGATCCAGCAGGGCGGGAGCGGCCACGCCGTCACGCTGTACATGCTGGAGAACTGCCAGGGATATAAGGAAGGCGCGGAGAGCTGGAAGACTGTCTATAAGGACCTCGGCTTCGAGGCCCTCCGGAATTGCACGTACATCGACCTGTCAGTCAAGGTAACCCGCGGTGGCGGAGAATACCAGAACCTGGGGTATGCGATCTACCTGGGGAGGACAGACATGCGCTCCGACTTCGACATCGTCCGAAACCTGTTCAAGACCATCAAGATCGTCCTGCCCGGGCCGGACGACCCGAACCCCGCGTCGCATTTCTTCAAGTTCTCCGGGACGGAATCCCCCAGCGTCATGCCCGGGGAAAGCATCGACCTGTACTTCGTGACGAACCTGCCGCAAGAGGAGATTTCGGCTTCCTGCAGCCCTGCGGGACGGCTTTCCGTGACCTCCATCTCGTATTCGGCCGATGCCGACGGCATCGCCACGGGCTACGTACGGCTCCAGGCGGCCGATAACCTCCAGGATGGCATGACCTGCCTGGTGACGGCAGGTTCGGAGGCGAAGAATGCCACCGACCAGCGGACCGTCACGGCCTCCTGGCCCACTACCCTGGAGGTGATCCTAACCGAGGCGCCGGCCTATGTTGCCCAGACCGGGTACCTGCAAGTGGTTCCACGGGGCGGCATCGTCCGGGTGGACGCCGAGGTGAAGGCCGGCAGCGAGGGAATCCTGGAAGTCCGGGAAGTCGGCGTCGCGGGGTCCCTGATGAACATCGGCCTCGCGGGTCTTGCCGCCGGCGCCGGGACCGTCGTCCTGCATCACTTCAACGCCGCCGGCGCCGAAGTCGGGTCGCAGGAGGTGGAAATCGACATTCTCGCTCCCCTGCTCAAGTTCGGCATGGACCTGTACACCCTGTCGCCGGACGGGACGGTGAAGAAGGGCATGCTCCGGTATTTCCGGGCCGATGGGACCGAATTCACGAGCGCCGAGCGGAAGAAGTTCGACCTGGACCTCATCAAGCGGCTGCTGTACCCGGTGGACTGGATCTGGATCTCCGGCTGCGGCGACTTCGTCGACGGGGCCCTCCTCCGGATGTGGGACGACGACCTGCAACTCCTCACTGTCCCGATCACCTTCCAGGTCAAGCGCCTCTACGCAAGCGGGAAGGAACTCCCGGTGGGAGACGGGTCCATCATCGGCACAGCCTCCTATGCAGGCGCGCCCTCGGCGAATCTGGTGGCAGCCGTGACCGACCTGGCCATCCTCAATCCCTTTGCTTCCATGGCCGGACAAAGTCTCGGTATCATCGAGAACAACCTGCCCGTGTACGAGGCCTTAAAGGCGGAACCGGAGTACCTGGCTGCAGTGGGAATCCAGCCTTCCGCCGCACTGGGATTAACCTCTTATCGTGCGGGTAAGGCATTCTCTGTCAATGGGTCCACGCTTTCGCTGGAACTGCCGCTGCCCATCAAGACCGAGTTTTCCTATGAGGTGGAGGGGCCGGAGGAGTTTACCATCGAGGCTTTGCCCGATAAGCTTGTCGTGACGGCGGTGGAGAACCCCGCTTCGTACACCGGGTATGGGCGGTTCCCGCTCAAGGCGCGAATCGTCCACGCGGAGACCGGCGAGAAATCATCGCCAGTGGACATGGGCTATCTGGAGATTTATTTGATTGGGGCTGTGGGGCCGTACATCCACGCAGATGGGGCTGGTTACAAGGTTGGTGGCTTGGCGGTTCCGGCGGGAGGACGCTCTCCCATCGAGGAACTCCTGACCCCGGTCGCCTACTTCTGGGAGAACATCGCCGTCACCAGCCTGCCCGGCTTCTACCTGACGCAGGCCGGCAATGCATACAACCAGTACAAAGTGTACCACCAGACCGTGGAAATCGACGATTTCGGGATCGACCGTTTCGCCGAAAAGGGCGAGACTTCCTATCTGAACTCCTACCGGATTCACGTAGGGGCGTACCCTTTGGGGACCGACGTGCTTGAATTCCAGTTCGGGTCCATCTGGCGGAATCACGGCGCAGGCATCATCGACGCGGCACTTGAATGCGACGGGGTTTTGGAGCCCCGCTATGCGGAAGGGGCTTTGAACGGCAAGCTCCGGCATTTCCGCCTGGCTGCGGACAAGGACGATGCTGGATTCTCGTATTGCGCCTATGCCGATTTGTTCGGGGGGAACGGGTTCCTGGTGCACGATGTGTTCTTGGAGCTGAGGGAGTAGGCACCCGGCCGGGTCGTGGCCTTAGGAAGGCTCGATTTTTGCAAAATGGGAGGATTTTGCGAACTTTGCACCCGTGAAAAGATTCGGAATCCTCCTGTTGACCCTCCTGGCGGTCGCGTCGTGTGGTATCACGCGGCGCGAACCGGTGTTGCAGCGGGCGTCTGTTTCGCAGAGGGCTTCGGGGGCGCGGGAGCCGGCCGGGAAGATCATTCCGCCCCTCACGGATTCCGCCGAGATTGCTAAGTCACGGGCGCGGGCGCAAGCGGTGATGGATTCGATTGATATGGTTCGGTCGGGCGTAACAGTCCCTCGATCGAATGAAGGAATACGCACTTCCTCCAACGAAGTTTTCTCCCAACCCGCTCAACCCCGCGAGCTCGTGGATGAGCTTTTGGACTATGCCAAGACCTTCATCGGCGTTCCCTACAGGCTCGGCGCCTCCGGCCCGGAACGCTTTGATTGTTCGGGCTTTACCAGCTATGTCTTTCGGGAATTCGGCTACAACCTGCCCCACAACTCCGTGATGCAGTTCAAAGATTGCACCCCGGTGGAGAGTTTTTCGGAACTACGGAAAGGAGACCTCGTCTTCTTTGGGGCGCGGAACAACATCCGCAATATCGGGCATGTGGGAATCGTTGTGGATGTGGATCTTGAGCGCGGCATGTTCCGCTTCATTCACGCCTCTACCTCCAATGGGGTTGAGATTCAACGCTCCACCTCTCCCTATTTCATGATGAGATACATGGGAGCGGGAAGAGTGTTAAAGGATTGATCCCATTCTCCCCAGCACGGCGCAAGTCACGTTTTTGCCTCATATCGTTCCCTCTCCCGTGCTCCAGCACGGCGCAAGTTACACTTTGGGCTCTTATCGTTCCCTCTCCCGTGCTCAAAGCTTCGTCACGAAGCCGTCCATCCCAATTCGATGCCCATGCTTGTCCGAAGGGGCGCTCTCGGGCGCCGGGTACCCCACATTGATCATCGCAACAAGTTCATACCCCTCGGTGCCAGGGAGTAAGCCGGAAAGCAGGGCCGGATCGAACGAACCTACCCACAGGGTCGCCAAGCCCTCATTCTCTGCCGCAAGCATCAGGTATGTGGCGACGATGGAAGCATCGACCTCAGCCCCATTCTTGCCATCGTAACGGCGAACCCAGGCATCGGCAGGACGGCAACCCACGATCAAAAGCAAGGGCGCCCCATAGTTCGAGCGCGTAACACCTTTAATGGCTTCCAGCGTGTCCGGAGCAGTGACCGCCCAGACATGGACAGGCTGCTTATTTACGGCCGTAGGGGCAATGCGGCCGGCCTCAAGGATCCGGTCGACCTTCTCCTGCTCCACCGGGCTCGCGGAGAACGCCCGGCAGGAATACCGGTTCTGGATGAGGGTGTTGAAGTCCATGAGTGTATCTTTTTTCATCTTCAGTTTTGTAGTCAATGCAAAGATAAGAAAAAAGGGTAATGCTTGCGTCTACCTAAAAGTTTATTGGAGAGACCTCCAGCAAAAGCTAAAAGAAAGTTATCAACAACAATTCTGTCCTTGCCGTATTTTTCGTATATTCGCATATAGAAGATTTGGAGCGATGAACGAATTGACAAAAGAGGTTGCCTCACTCTTCGAGACCTTGAGGCATGTGAATGAGAGCGGGGGGGAATATTGGTCCGCCCGAGAGATTTACCCCTATCTGGGATACACACAGTGGCGAAGGTTTGAAGACGCCATCGAAAGGGCTAAAGAATCCTGCAAATCGGCCTCCCAGCCCATTGAGAGACATTTTGCCGACGCCGGCAAAACATCCCCAATGCCTAATGGTGGAACAAAAGAAATCCCTGATATCCACCTTACTCGCTATGCCTGCTATCTCGTCGCGCAAAACGGCGATCCTCGCAAAACCGAGATTGCCCAGGCACAAACATACTTCGCCATCCAAACACGGTACGCCGAAATCCAGCAAATGGAGGAGTACCAACGTCTCTCTACAGAAGAGGAGATGCGCCTGTTCCTGCGTCAGCAAATGCGTGAGCACAATACCGAATTAGCGGAAGCTGCCCAGAAAGCCGGTGTCAAAGAACCATGGGACTATGCACGTTTCCAGAATGCCGGATACAAGGGGCTTTACAACGGCATGGACGAAGATGCCATCCACTCTCACAAAGGGCTCACAAAGAGTCAGAAGATCCTTGACCACATGGGCAGTACCGAACTGGCCGCGAACCTTTTCCGAGCAACCCAGGCAGCTGAAAAGTTGAATAAAGACCATGTGCAAGGAAAGGCCAACGCCAATCATGTCCATTATGAAGTCGGACAGAAAGTCCGGAAGGCCATCGCAGATATCGGCGGCACAATGCCCGAAGACCTCCCTACCGCCGAAAGCATCAAAAGGATAGAATCGAAACAGCGAAAACTTGGAAAGGTAGAACAGAAGAAACTGGAGCAATCCAATGACGAGAAGGAAAGTGATTAAGATAGGGTTCCTTGTCGCAGGAACTATCCTAACCTATTCCACCGGGACCTTCATAACCACCTTTTTCACGGGGGCGCAGACATCGCCTACAGCCAGGCCTGGCTCATGCGCATCTTCAGGGAAAACCACAAGGAAATAGCCTTCGCCGATGACCAGGTCAGCGCCAGGGCAATCGGCATAACGGGCCGCGTCTTTTGCCTCGTCGTAAGGAATGGTCTCCGTCACTTGCGGGAGCGGCTTGCAGCGAATCAATTCTGTGCCGACAAGCGCGAGTTGGACGTCCGCATACTTCCGATGTGCCTCGTACCCTTTCGGGTTCACGAGGCTCGTGGTGCCCTCGCTCACGACGGCTTTGACTCCTAGGTCAAGCTGGTGCGAACCCACCTCCACGTCGGGCGTAACAGTTTCAATATACTCCAGCGCCAGATCCAGCGCCGGCGTCAGGCCCTTGTACAGGCCGATGTTCTTGATGTGGTCGTAAATCATATAGCGTTATCAGTTCAAGGTTATGCATCAGAATTTCCGCCAGACCATCTTGTTCACCACCCCGACGTAGCTCTGGATGATGCGGACGACTTTGGTGGAGACGTTCTCGTCCACATAGTCCGGCACGGGGATGCCCGGGAATCCGTCACGGATGAGGGAGACGGCGACATCAACGCTCTGGAGAAGGCCTGTGGTATCGATGCCGCTGAGGACGAAGCAACCCTTATCCAGGGCCTCAGGCCTTTCGGTGCTAGTCCGGATGCAGACGGCCGGGAAGGGATGACCGATGGAGGTGAAGAAGGACGATTCCTCAGGCAGGGTACCGCTATCTGATACCACACAGAACGCGTTCATCTGCAAGCAGTTGTAATCGTGGAAGCCCAACGGCTCGTGCTGAATGACGCGCGGATCCAATTTAAAGCCAGAGGCCTCCAGGCGCTTGCGTGAGCGCGGGTGACAGGAGTACAGGATGGGCATATCGTACTTCGCCGCCATCTCGTTGATAGCGTTGAAGAGGCTCAGGAAGTTCTTCTCCGTATCGATGTTCTCCTCGCGGTGGGCACTCAGGAGAATGTACTTGCCCTTCTCAAGGCCGAGGCGCGCATGGATGTCGCTGGCCTCGATCTCGGCGAGGTTGTTATGCAGCACCTCCGCCATCGGCGAACCGGTCACGTACGTGCGCTCCTTCGGGAGGCCCGTGTCGGCCAGGTAGCGACGCGCGTGCTCGCTGTAAGCCATGTTCACATCGGAGATGATATCGACAATCCGGCGGTTCGTCTCCTCCGGCAGGCACTCGTCCTTGCAGCGGTTGCCGGCTTCCATGTGGAAGATCGGGATGTGCAAGCGCTTGGCGCCGATGACGCTCAGGCAGGAGTTCGTGTCGCCCAGCACCAGCACCGCATCGGGCTGGATCCGCACCATCAGCTGGTAGCTCTTCGCGATGATATTGCCCATGGTCTCGCCCAGGTCCGTGCCCACGGCGTCCATGTACACATCAGGGTCTGCGAGTTTAAGGTCCTTGAAAAACACCCCGTTCAGGTTGTAGTCATAGTTCTGGCCCGTGTGTGCCAGGATCGTGTCGAAATACTCCCGGCACTTGTTGATGACCGCCGCCAGACGGATGATTTCCGGGCGGGTGCCGACGATGATCAGAAGCTTCAGCTTCCCGTTATTCTTGAATTCTGCCATATCGATTATTTCTTGTTTCATTTATAAAAGGGCATCCACCTCTATAAAAGGGCATCCACCTCGCATCTCAAGAAGTCCTCCAAATTCACGCCGCCAGCCCCAACGACATACGAGCGCTTGGGTTTAAATGCCTCTACAAAGGCCGGAAGCCCGGAATTCATTCCCCTGCGTCCGCTTTTCACTTCGATCGCAGTCAGTTCACCGCCGCAGTCGATGATGAAGTCCACCTCTTTGTCCTTCTCATCTTTTCTCCGCGACGGAACGCGCCAATAGTACAGTTCATAATCCAACTCATCCGCCATGCTCAGCAGGTGCGCACCTACGGCACTCTCCACCCACCGGCCCCAGGCCTGCGTATCTGTCCGGTCAGCCACAAAACCCCGCCCCCTGAAAGCCGTCAGCAGCGCATTGTTATACACCTGATATTTAGGTATGGACCCACGCTTACGAGCGTCGTCGTTCGCATATTTCTGCAAGGCTGTCAGCAAGGCGCACTCATCCAGAATCTCCAGATACCCTGCCAGGGTCGTCACATTTCCCGCATCCTGCAACTGTCCCATCAGTTTTGTCAGCGACAGTATTTCCGCAGAGTAGCCGCAACCCAGTTCAAACAGTTGCTTCATCAAGGCCGGCTTGTAGATGTTCGACGTCATGATCACGTCCTTCTCGATGGCCGGAGCCACCAGGGAATCTTTGATATACTTCCGCCAGCGGCGCTCATCCTTCATCAGGTGTGCCGGACCGGGATAACCGCCAAAATAGACATACTCGTCCAGCGTCACGCCAAAGGCATCCTGCATCTCCCGAAGGCTCCAATGCGGCATCCGGATCAGCTCATAGCGTCCGGCCAGAGACTCAGTCAGCCCCTTTCTCAGTAACAGTCGGCTGCTTCCCAGCAGCACCACCTTCAGGTTTACCTTGTTCCGAGTGTCAGCATCCCACTCCCTTTTCACCGCCTCGCTCCAGTTCTCGATCTTCTGCACTTCGTCGATGACCAGCAAGTACTCATCAAGACTCCGGAGCATCATCGTCATTCGGGCCGCCTCCCAGACACGGCGTATCCAATCGCTATCCTTCGGATCGATGGCATCCGCTACTTCCACAGCATGAGGGATGCTTACTTGCTCCAGAACCTGCCACACCAGCGTCGACTTGCCCACTTGGCGGGGGCCAGCCAGCACCTGCATGAACTTACGGGGCTCCAGGATGCGTTCCTTCAGCGTTCTAAACTGCTTGCGAATGTACTCCATTTTGCTCGGATTCGACGATCATTTTACTCAATTCTATCAATGATTTTACTCAAATCTTTCTGCAAAAATACTCAATTTATTCGAAACTAGAAAGCAAATTACTAAACCGGCTCAAAGTAGGTATCGGGTTTATTCGGATTGAAGATTTCGTTGCAGTACATCACCGTAACAAGGTTCTCGGTCTCGCTCAGGTTAATGATGTTGTGCGTATAGCCCGGGAGCATGTGGACGGCTTGGATGTTGTCGCCGGAGACCTCGAACTCGATGACTTCGTCGGTGCCGAGCTTGCGCTCCTGGATGAGCCCATGGCCGGAAACCACGATGAAGAACTCCCATTTGGTGTTATGCCAATGCTGGCCTTTCGTGATGCCAGGCTTGGAGATGTTGATGGACACCTGGCCGGCGTTCAGCGTATGCACAAGCTCGGTGAACGAGCCGCGGTCATCCACGTTCATCTTAAGCGGGAAGGCCACCTTCTCCTTGGGAAGATAGCTCAGGTAGGTCGAATACAGCTTCTTCGCGAAGCTCCCCTCCGGGATCTCCGGAATCATCAGCGTCTTCGGCTGCGCCGCGAACTTGTCCAGCAAATCTACGATCTCGCCTAGAGTGGCCCGGTGCGTTGTGGGCACATAGCAATAGGGGCCGTTCTTCATCGGGAACACGCCCAGACCGTCGAAGTCGCACCGGTGTTCCTCGCCGCGCAGGCAGGCGATCATCTCGTCCACCAGGTCATCAATGTACAGCAACTCAAGTTCCACCGACGGATCATTGACGGTATACGGCAGGTCATTAGCTATCGCGTTGCAGAAGGTCGCGACGGCGGAATTGTAGTTCGGGCGGCACCACTTGCCGAACAGGTTCGGGAACCGGTACACCAGCACCCGGGGGCGCAAGCCTGCGCTTCGCTCGTCATTGCCGGCTTGACCGGCAATCTCCTCCCCATACCGGAGGAACAGATCCTCCCCCGCCTTCTTGCTGCGGCCGTACTCGGAATTCCCGAAGCGGCCCGCAAGCGAAGCCTGCTGGCTGCTCGCCAGCATCACCGGGCACGTGTTGCCGTGCTTCCTGAGCGTCTCAAGAAGTGTAGAAGCAAACCCGAAATTCCCCGCCATAAATTCGCTGGTATCCTTCGGCCGGTTCACCCCCGCGAGGTTGAACACGAAGTCCGCCTCGGCGCACCACTGGTCCAGTTCCGCCGGCGTCGAATCGATGTCGTACTCGAACACTTCTTCGATACAGCGTCCGTCATGCCCGACCTGATCGGGCATCTGGAACCCGTAGTTCCTGGCCTTCCCGTCCCGGATATTCTTCAATTGCGCGCACAGGTTCTTGCCCACGAAACCCTTCGCGCCGGTTACCATAATCTTCATATTGCAAAGATAATGATTTAATCATATTGTGCAGCAACAGACCCGCGGCCAGTTACAGATTGTCAAAGACATATATAATAAAAGAGAATTCTTTGCATTTTATGTGCATTTTTCGTAAATTTGCATCCAATTATGAATTGACCATTAAACACGAAAAAAGTGCAGAAAATTCGAGTTACTTATTCCACTCCCGAAGCGGAAATATTGACATTGGCTCTGGAAGAGTGCATTCTTTCCCAGGGGCAGAATGAAAAGCCGGTTCCGGATCCCGATTTCCCCGGAGGAGACGAAGATTAATTGCGAAGGACGATGAAGAAACAAAAAGCAATATTCGCGGTCCTCGCAGTCCTGTTCGCTGCAACCGCTTGCCAGAAAGAGTTTTCCTTCCAGGACGAATCCGTCGTGGAGGAACCGGTTCCTGCCGAATTCACCATCGAAGCATCCGTGGATGTCAACGACACCCGAGCCTTCCTGGATGAGACCGGCGACATCTTTTGGAACGAGGGAGATGCTTTGGCCGTATTCCAAGGCTCCAAGGCGGAGCCCTACCTGTTCGTCACCGAAGAGGAAGGCCTTTCCTGCAGCTTCACCTACCAAGGCGAGCTGAAAGCCGAGGACGGCGATTTCCTGGCCCTATATCCTTACAATGCGGAGGCACGCCAGTCCTCCGCCGGCGTAATCACCACGGTCCTCCCCACTGAGCAGACTGCCGCCGCGGGAACATTCGGCAAGGACGCGAACCTGGCCGTAGCATACGCCCCCTTCCGTCAGCCGATGTCCTTCAAGAACGCTGCCGCCTATGCGAAGGTGAGTTTCAAGACGACCGACCAGAATGCAGCCGTGACGAAAATCACTATCCGCAGCGTCGATGAGAGCATCCTTCTTTCCGGAACGGTCACATTGACCCCGACCATCCTGGACGATGCCGTCACGGATGTTGCTACCGTTGTCACGGACGGCGTCCCTTACGCCTCCGTCGTCGCTCCTGCCGGCACGACCCTCACCCCGGACACCGACTACTACATCGTCGTCGCCCCCGCAGCCCTTACCAGCGGCTACAGCATCGAATTCGCCACCTCCGACGGCCTCACCTTCTCCAAGGACTACACCGGCTCCACCTACAACGCCGCCACCTTCAAGCGCAACAACATCGCCCCGGTGGGGAAGAAGAATCTGGACAAATTTGAAACACCCCTCGAGGGCTACTGGAGGCTGACTTCCCAAGAAGAGTTCGGAGAAGGGTCCTACCTGTTCGGTTATCCGATGGGTGATGGCAACATCCGTATCTTCGACGAGTCCAAGACAGACTGTTTCATCAGTGGCGGAACAGACCTCGTCAACAAGTTCTCTAATGTTTCTCTTTATTCATTACTCTCGGTCTGGAATCGGTGGACTGCGGGAGGGGAATCCCCCACCATTATGCGCCATTATGTGATGTGGGCTTTCAGAAACGCCTATGTCGACACCGACAGCGGCACAAGCGTCACGGGGTTCACCTATGTGGGCGATGATCTGATTCTGAACCCGAATGACAAGTTCCGCCTTCCGGTCGATGCAGACAATACGCTTTCGATGAAACTCGGGTACAAGTCCGGCGGCCAGCAATATAAGAATGTACAACTTTCCGGCTGTACCCTGAACTTGGACGAAAATGGCGGAGGAAAGGTCGTCGGCCGCATCACGGAACAGTCCATTGAGAATCTGATTGACATCTTCTACATTTCCAAGGGTTCTAGTTTCACAATGTTCGCATCGAAGGCCGACGCTCTGACAGCCGCGAAGAAAGCATGCGACAAGGACACGACGGTCGGATTCTGCACGGTGGAACAAACAACCAATGCTGGGGACAAGATGAACAATATGTACATGATCCAGAATTATCATATCTGCAGTTCTCCGGCGCCGGCAGCCATTTGGCTGTACAAGAAAGGCATAAAAGCCGTGAGTTATCTTAAGTATAAGGAAATCAACAATTAATTAATACAATAATTCAAAACTCTTTTGACCATGAAAAAGAAGTATGAAATTCCCGAAGCGGAAGTTATCTACACGGAGTTGAGTAATGGGCTTCTCCAAGTTATTATCAGTGGCGGCGGTGGCCTTGAAGAGGGAACTATGCCTGAAGATGAGTTTGACGACTAAATTTTTTGATTTACATGAAACACTCGATGAACAGATTATTTGCGGTCGCAACTTGCATGCTTGCTTGCCTTGCCTGCTCTAAGACCGAAATTGACTTCAACAAAGTGATTGATGAAAACGAGCCGGGAGTTTATGCCCATTTCGCTCCGTTCCTTGAAGAAGACACCCCGGGAACCCGTGGCTATTCTCTGACCAACTTTGCGTATGATGTCGAGGTAGGAGATCGAATTAGTGTTTGGTCTACTCAAGGAACTCAGCAGATTTTCTTGGTTACAGAAAGACTAGAATCCGGAGACCATTTCGTGGCCAAGATTGAAGCCAGTGGTTTTTCACTCAATGATGGTGAAGAGTATTACGCCTTTTATCCTTTTGTGATCCCCAATGTTGTAGAGCCCCTCACTGCACAGAAATTAACGTGGGAAGGACAAACTCAGACCAACGTTAATGCCGTCCAGAATGGTGGTAAAACCGAATTAAGGGAATTAGGAAAATATGACTACAGCTGGGCAAAAGCCACGAGTGAAAACGGAAAAACCCAATTTTCATTTAAGCGTTTTTCCACATTCTTCTTAGTGGAAGCAACCCTTCCTCGGACGGGTATGACCATCCGTAAAATCACCATTACTGCGAACAAGCCTCTGTTTGCTCTTAACGGAACCGCCGACGTGACCACAGGTGAGTTCACGCCCACTGGCCAGCTATCTGAAACTCTTACGATGAATCTAAATGACGTCACTGTCGACGGTAATGTTCTGACTGCTTATCTTGCGAGTGCTCCTGTGGATGCGGCAACGTATGTCATCAGAATCGAAGACAACAATGGCAAAGTCTATGTCAGCCCTGAATTTGAGAAGGCTGCTCGCCCCGCAAACGATGGTAAGTATGCCGCATTTCGTTTCACTGCCGAAAGCGAAGAGAGAGAGTACGTGAAGGTTACTTCTATTGATCCCGAGGCCGATGCCGCCGGTAAGTATATCCTGGTCTATCCCAACGGTACTACCTATCGCGCTTTCAGCTTCACCAAGGCAATGGAGAACGCTGAAGCCGCCGGTGAGCTGGCCAAGGACACCCACGGACTCGAGAACATTCTCGCGATGGGTTCCCAGTTGTATGCGACCGTGGTGGCCAACAACTGCATCGACGTGGAAGGTCCCGCGAATGCTGAATCGCTGATTCTCACCCCGGACCAGGAGAAAGAGGCCGCCTTTGATGTTTCCCTCCTGGATGCGGACCACGCCTGGGACCTCGTAGACGGCAAAGTAACGCTTTCCGCCACTACACAGAAAGGCAAATCCTATTCGATCGGTGTCGATCACGCGGTCGTCAACGTCAATGGCAATGCCGACGTTGTGGTTGCATTCAATGCCCCCGACGTCATCAACGCTATGAAGGCCATCCGCGGCACCGATCTCCCCGTTGACTTCGATTACCTGATCAACCTCGCCGTCGCCCAGGCCATGAAGGAAGGCATCACGTTCACGCCCGCACAGATTGCCCGCTTGAAGAGTGGATTCGAGCATCTCTGTGTCCTGGCCAAGTCGATGGTCGCCAGCCATCCTGAAGTATTCCAGGGTGGAACGTTGATGGATATCAACCTCTCCACCAACGTATTCGATGTCGTCGGTCGTTATTATGACAATGCCACGCAAATGTCTTGGTCCATCGCCCCCCAGAAGCGCTTTGGTCTTGCCACCTTGGGTTATCACGCCTATGACAAGGGTTTCACGTTCAATGTAGGTCTTCCTCAGGCAGGTTGGTTCAATCGCCTGGAGGCTTCCCTCAAGAATGACCTGAATAACGACGGTGTCCTCCAAGTCGAAGAATGTGTCGCTTATTGGAAACAGTTTGACAGCCAGTACAACCTTGGCATTCCGAACTTCTTCGAGCGGGCTTCCCGCCGGGCGCTCAGCGAACTGGATTCTACCACGCTGGCGATGCTTCAGCAGATGGCCGCTGGCGGTAAGTTCGCTGCCATTGGCAATGTGTACAAGCAGTACGCCGATCGCTTTAACGACGAGCTTGAACCCGTCTACATCTACAAGAAAGTCGAATAATAACAGGCTTCCTGATTGAATACAATGAGGGCCGGTCTCCCACGAGATCGGCCCTCATTTTTTTTGCGCTATCCCCTACTCGTCCTTATACACATTCACCGTGTACTTGTCATAATCTTTTCCGTGGAAGTTTATCTCGACATCTGTATAAGAGCAATGAAGGAAATTATCATTTTTGATAATTTTGCACTATATTTGCAGATATGGAAATGAAGACACTGGTCATCGAGTGTGATGATGAAGAACTCGAGGCCTTGATCAAATACCACAAAAGCAACGACAAGCGTTACAAGAAACTCAAGAGTAATGCGACGTTTCTCCGCGACCTGGACAACGTGATGGCGATTTTGCGGGCAGTTACCAGCACGTCCGAGTTAACGCTTTTCGGGAAACTCCATTACGAACCACTCCAGTACGGTTTATCAGGCTACAGCAGCGTGAGAATCGGATTTACTAGCAAATACAGACTCATTTTTGAAGAATTCGACAGCGGGATACGCATCAAGTTAATCGAAATCAATGAACACTATGGCGACAAATGAAATTCAAACGACCCCCTTCCGGGCTGTGCACCCTACCGAGATCATCAAGGATGAACTCAAGGCAAGGTCCATGTCCCAGAAGGAACTGGCTGAACGGATGGGATTACAAGCGCCCAATGTGACCAGGCTCCTCAAAGGAGAGAACATCACGACCTCCATTGCCCGGAAGTTGGAGGCCGCATTGGACATTCCTGCCGATTTCTGGATGAGACTGCAGACCCAGTACGACAGAGATATCGAATCCGTAGCAGCGCGGAACGAAGTCGAGAAAGAGGCCATCGTAGCTGAGAAAACACTCGCCGGCATCCTCAACCTGAACGAGATATACAAAAGGCTGAAAATCAACACCGCCATGTTCGTCCAGGAAAAGCATTATCGGCTGACCGAATTCCTAGGGTTCGACCCGATAAAGATCGGAGAACTAGACTTCGTCCAAGAGCTGAGCCACAATTACAAAAAAAGCGACAAAAGCGAGGTCGACGAAAAGAACCAGACCACCTGGCTCACCCTTGCATACATCGAATCCAGGAAGAACAATCCCGGCAAGAAGTTCATCCCCGGAAACGCCCGGCTCGCCGCCCGCGACATTGCGTCCCGCGCCCATGCAGGAGGACTGAGAGAAGCCGAAATCAAGGACATCCTGAACAAATATTGCATCGCATACTCCGTGGTCACCAAGCTGGACAAAACGCCCATCGACGCCGCCTCCATGAACCTCGGAGACTATCCGGCCATCATTACCACCCATCGGTACAATGACATGAGTCGATTGATTTTCAATGTGCTGCACGAGTTGGGGCACATCGAGATACACATGTACGGCAAGTCAAAAGACGTCTTTGTCTCCGGAGATTCCTATTCCATGGATTCCCCCTGTGAAAGAGAAGCGAATGAATTCGCCCAAAACATGCTCATCAGTCAGTCCCTTTGGAACTCCATGATGAGATGCGGACCCGTGAACGGCCTCCGTTTCGGCAATATTGTCGACCGGCTCAAGACTCTCTCCGAAGAGAACCACCTAGACTACAACATCGTCGTCTGGCGATGGAAGTTCGAAAGCCAGATCTACCAACTCAAGGGTGCCAAACCGGTCCCTATCAAGTAAACGCAATCGGGCCAGCACCTTTTCATGGTTGCTGGCCCGATTGCGTCTCTTTCAACGCTTACGAATCCTTTTAATTCAGGACAAGTAGACTCCCCTACTCGTCCTTATACACATTCACCGTGTACTTGTCGTAATCGGTGCCGTGGAAGTTGATTTCGACGTCGACATAGTACTTCGTGCTGTCAACCTTCACGGTGCCGTCTTCGGCGGTCGTTTTCTTGAACTCGGTGACTTTGGCGGTGCCGGTGTAGGTCAATTCATCCGTTTGCTTGTCCAACGTGTAGCGGTCCAGGCGATGGGACAAAGCATCGGTGTCATCCTCCGTGAGTACCTGCTCCACCAGCGGATAGGAGTCTTCCTTCAGATCGTCGATGCTCGGAGCCTCATTGCCGCACGCCGCGACGAGCAGGGCGAGGGGTAAAAGGTAAAAAGCTTTTTTCATAGTTATGAATGATTATTAATTACTTAATCTCCATCTTGTACACATTCGTATCCCGCTTCTCGAAGCCCAGCGCCTGGTAAAGGGCATTGGCCTCGGTGCGAGTGGGATTCGAGGTAAGGCGAAGGTCGATGGGAGAGAGCTTGGTTCTGGCAAAGTTGATGATGCGCTCCAAAAGGGTGCGGCCGATTCCCTGGCCCCGATAGGCCGGCAGAACAACGACATCCTCCACACTCGCCTTTCGCCCGGTGGGCGACTCAAAGACGCACAGGGTGGCGCAACCGATAATGTGCTTTTCATCATTCTCCGCGACGAAGATCCGCGTTCCCGGCGAAGCCACGGCACGCTGCTGCATCTGCGCGTTCACGGGGATTTCCGCATTCAACTCTTTCATAAGTCCCAGCAGATCATCAATCTGGGAACCGGTCAAGGTGCAAAGTTCAAGGTATCTCATAGTCTTTGAAAAAATGGTTTAACATGCAAAGTCGTTCTTCCATCCTGGCAACACACTCACAAAGCCGGATTCCGCTCAAAAAAGAACCCTTTCACTTGTATCGCCAATGCTTTCGCCATCGAAATCGACGCGAACTCCTGGTACTTCCAGCCAGCGCGCAGGGTGTTCCCTGTCAACCTCAACTTCCCGGCGAAGCCACGGACGCTCTCGTGCAGGTCCATTCCGGCCCAGACGGAATCCATCATCCGTCGCTCCGGATCCGTCAAGGACGAGTATTCGCAAAAGCCCAGGATGTAGTCGCCCAGGTGCGAATAGGCATCATAGAACCGCCGGAATCCGAATTCGTCGACATACCCGTCAAAGGCGGGCCAGTCCAAGTCGGACTGATGCTTGCGCTTGAACAGCGCCCAGTCCAGGATGTGCCTCAGGTTCAACCCCTCGTGCAGGAAATGGGAATAAGCGTGCTCGATCAGGAACAGGGCCGATGCCAACACGGGCGGCATCAGCAGCCCCGTGTCCTCGAACTCCGTCCATGGGCCAGCCACGATCATTTCCTGCAGCAGCTGCTCCAACCGCTTCAAGGTCTTGTTCCCCCGGAAAGGGGTGCAGAACTTGTGGTTCTCCACATGCAATCCCGGAAGATCGTAGGAACTGTTCTTATAATAGTGGCGGGACACCTCCCCACCACGCTTCTCAATCACTTGGTTTCCAAGCTCATACGCCTCAAAATGCTCCCCATCCTTGATCAAGAAACAATCCAGGTCCGCGCTATATCGATGGGCCGGGACAGGATAGCACTCCGAAACCGTGAAGCCCTTCAGGACAACCGTCTGGATCCCTTCCGCCGCGAACCACTTCCTCATCTTCCTCGCCGCAACCAGTTGATACGCATAGCGCTGCTCAAACTGCATCGTCTTGGCGAACCACTGGGCCTTCGTCCACCGTTCCTCCTTGTCCCCTAACACCGAATACACCCCGGCATCGAACAACTTCTGCAGTCCATCGCTCGCGAGAACCGAGACATTCTGCCGGTTCGCCTCATCGATCAGGAGAGACCAATCCAAAGACGTCGGAACGGAGAAACCCGTGGTGCCAAGGACATCGGCCCGGATTAAGTTCAACAAAAATTCCTGTTCTACCTTCATTTCGTCTGGAGGCTCTTCAAATACTCCTCGTGCAGATGGTAATACTTTTTCATGAACAACACGTAGACAGCCACTAAGACCATGCCCACAACCACCAGATAGATCCAATGCGCCAGCAACGTATTAGGAATCAGGTACACCATCACCAGCGAAATCACGAGCTGAATCCCCATATAAACCAGCGACACCACCACATGACTCATCCCCAACTCATTCGCCATAATCTGGTACGCGTGCTTCCGATGCGCCTCTCCTAGATGCTCATGCAGCATAATCCGATGCACAATCGTGCAGCAACCGTCCACGCCATAAACAATCAGGAAGATCAGCCAGGTAATATCCCCCGTCTTCATAATCAGACATCCGATCAAAAACAGTAGGATAAACGCGATCCCCACACTTCCCACATCTCCCGCAAAGCATTTCGCCTTATTCTTCGGCCGGAAATTGAAATAGCTGAACACCAGCACCGACAGAATCATCACGACAATAAAACTCGTCTCCACGAAACCGCTCACGTCATTCCCGGCTTGACCGGGAATCTCATTCAACAGCAGCAAAGGAATCAGTACCGCCAACGAATACCCCGCCGTAATCCCATTGATCCCGTCCATGAAATTGTATATGTTCGTCGCCCCGACGCACACAATCAGCGCCAGTATAACCGCCCACCACAAACTCGCATGGATCATGTCCAACTGATAGAACATCAAGCCCATCGCGACGAACTGCACGACCAGCCGCACCGAATCCGGCAAAGAATGGACATCGTCAATGAAGCTCACCCCCGCCGCCAGCGTCACCGCGATCAGGAACCACGGATAACCGTCATGCCCGACCTGATCGGGCATCCCGAACCACTGCCAGATGGCCCAAATCCATACTCCAATCAAGAAAATGATGCCGCCACCGCGCAGGACAACCTTCGTATGTGAGCTACGCTCGTTGGGTTTGTCAATAATGTTGAAGTGGTCGGCGATGCTAAAGTATACTAACTCAGCCAGCAACAGCAGAATCGCAATCGTGATATACTTGATAGCAGAAATCATAACTATTTCTCCTTAAACGCCGCCAACGTCCTCCTCAACCCTTCCCTCGCATCAACCGGCATCTTCTCAATTCCCAGCGCCGCCTTAATCTTCGCATTGGAACTGATATAATTCTCCGTCAACTTCCTCAATCTTTCCGGATCCAGCGGCAGATGCAAACAGCCTCCTAACTTCGCCACGCCGTTCATCAGTCCTTTCGGGAGCTTCCAGATGTGCGCCTTCTTGCCGAGGGATTCGCAAATCACTTCGATCAGCTCGTTCGTCGACAACGCCTCGTCGTCGCCCATATTGTAAATCCCCGACTGCACATCCTTCGTAAGGAGTCCAGAAACCACAAAGGAAAGATTGTCGATGCTTGTGAACGTCCGACGGTTCTCAAAGGCACCCAATGGCCACGGAATCCCCTTGCTGACAACGCTGTACAGCAGATTCAGATTTCCCTTGTTCCCCGGTCCATGAATCATGCAAGGGCGCAGGATATACACCTGCTTCCCGTCAGCCGGATGCGATATGATATACTCCTCCGCCTTGATCTTGCTCTCCCCATAGGGTCCGACAGGCGACGGCGTCACTTCCTCCGTAAGGACGCCCTCTACCCTATCAGCTGCTGCTTTTGCCGTGCTGAAGAAGATGAACTTCTGGGCAGATGACCGCAGGAAATAGTCGTAAATCGTCTGTGTCAATCCTGTATTCACCTTGAAATACACCTCCGCCGCAGCCTGGTTCTTCGTATCGTGCGCCTTACCTGCGAGGTGAATGATGGCATCGACGGCTGGAACCTGACCGGCATCCAGGTCATCCCAACTGAACGTGTAGAAAACCCCATTCTTCACGGGAGAAACGATATCCACCCCATAGATGGTATGATTCTCCTTCAAGGCCGCAACCAGGTTGCTGCCGACGAAACCGTGGATCCCCGTAATCAGAATCTTCATTTTGTCAACGTATCGATCAGATCAACGTACATGTCTGTCACCTTCTCCTTTGTGTAGTGCTCCTCAATTGCTTGTAGTCCACGTTTGCCCATCTCCGCCAAATCCTCCTTGTTCACGGAAGCCAGCCAAGCCACAACGTCATCTACCTTCTTGTCAAAATCCTGCTCAGTAATCAGTTTCGCACATCCCTTATCTTTCAGGAAGTTAACAATAGGCGTATTCTCCCCGGAAAGGACCAGCAGAGGACGCTCACAAGCCATAATCGTATAAACCTTGGAGGGGAATCCATCCGTATCCGATTCTGGCGCCATGAAGATAAACGAAGCATCGGAATACGACAGGATGGCCGGCATCAATTCGCGAGGCTGGTAAGGTAGCAAATGCAACTTCTCCAAGCCGCGTTTCTTGATTTCTTCCTCAACATATCCTCGCTTGGCGCCCTCCCCAATCACCACATACTCCACATTCAAATCTCGAGTCTTTTCCGCCAATGCGATCAAAGGTTCCCATGACTGCGCAAGGCCGATATTACCGGCATAGAGCAACTTGATGCTGTCGCTTTTCGGGAACAATGAACGATCCAGTTTCCCCTCCCATTCCACCTGTCGATAAAGCTCCGTATCCACAAAGTTCGGAATGATGTGCAACTTGCTCTGGTCCTTAAACCTAGGCGCAATTGTATCATGGAAAACCTTGTCAATCGTAGTCACCGCATCCGATCCGTTGTACACCTTCATCTCCATCCACCGCAGGAACTTCAGCACGAATCCGCCTTTCAGTTTCAAGATATCCGGATAGATTTCCTGCACGTTATAGACCACCTTGCAACCTTTCAGCTTGGCAAGGCCAAGATTCAGCCAGCCGATGGTCAGTGGCGGCGAAGGAGAAAGTATCAGGTCAACGTGCCTGATACACAAGCCGATAAAGAACGAGACAATATGCCAATACACGAACCCCAACAGCCGCAAAGCCGTACTCTTGAACTTCTTCTGAGGCACGTGCAACACCTTGATTCCGTGATAATTGCTCTCCTTGCAGAATCCCCAAACCTTCCATCGCATAGGCTGCTTCTCGACCTGCTCGGGGACTATGTTAAAATGCGGGGTTGTTGACAGCACCACTACTTCATATCCCCGTTCCTGAAGTCTCAACGCGATATCATTGTACAGATATGCCGTCGAAACACCGTCGGGTGAGAAAATTAAAGAGTGGATAAGGATCTTCATGCGGGTATATCTATATTGTAGAAACGTCGGACATACTCGATAACAGCTTCCCTTGAAGGATTCTTCCCCAACTGTTTCTCCATCTCATACATCTTTGAATCCACCAGGAAACGATACCAATAAGACTGAAGAGTAAGCCACACTAGTCCCGGTAAACCATCTAAAAAACCGAGGAAGATAATGTATCGCAACGTGAAGTATGCCAGCGCTCTAAAGAAACGCGGCAATTTATAATAGAAGCCTCTTCGATTGTTTCTCCCCGTCAATTTCGGGGTTTCTCTTGCACTAAAAAGGTGGTACTTCTTATCCAGTTCAACAACAATCTCACGGTTTGAGTAACTGTTGTGCTTCTGCGTCCAGGCGGTAAGACCGTTGAGATTATCGTCAACAAACCAATTGTCAAAAACAGCAGAATCGCCTTCCTTGAGAACCATCTGTTCATCCATCCAACGCTGCTCCATATAGGCAGTACCCGTTCTCCATAAGCGAAGAAGACAGACAGGCTTAAGACTACCAAACCGGAGCGTCTTACCCAAGAACCGTACGTGACGCTTCATATTTACGCCATTGATCCCTGCTGGAAGATTGGCTAGTTTCGCATCAATTTCCTGAATGAGCCCATCAGTCAAATACTCATCTGCGTCAAGGCGTAAAATCCACTCTGTATCAATCGGGCAATTATCCAATGCCCATTGAAATTGCTGCGCCTGATTGGCATACTCATGTTGCAAGACAATAGCTCCACATTCTTTTGCAATCGCACAAGTATTGTCCTGGGAGAAAGAGTCAACAACATATACCTCCTGGCAAACCTGCTGCACATTCTTAATGCAACGGGCAATGTGGAGTTCTTCATTTCCTGTAAGGATGATGGCCGTAATGGATCCTTTTTTGGTTCCGTTCATGCTTTCGCGTTTTATTCCTTGATAAATGACGGCGGTGTTCCCCCATCTAGAATCCAATTGTACAGCTCCACATTCTGTTTTGCAACAGAATGATAATCAAACCGTTCATAAACCTCCCTACTTCCCTTCTGCCCCATTTGATACAGCTTTTCGGCGCCCAGTGAAAGCGCCTCCTCCAATGCCTTGACCAGATTGTCTTCAGTCAAGGGAATGCACCATCCTGTCTTGGTTTCATTGAGCAACTCCCAAGGAGTATTGTCAGTCGTGATGACCGGCACACCACATGACAACGCCTCAGCAATCACCATCCCAAAGTTCTCGCTATAAGACGGAAGAACGAACAACGAACTGCTTTGGTACAAGGCGATCTTTTCTTCCCCAAAAACCGGTCTAGAAATCCTCACAGTATCAGAAAGAGACATGTCTTTAACTATCTCTTTCAAGGACTGGATATAGCTTTCTTCCCCATTGCCTACAATCACTAGCGACCAACCAGAATGCGCATCAATGATTCTTTTCCAAGCCGCCAGCAGTACCTCAATCCCCTTCTTAGGATGGATTCGCGACAAAAACAAAACCTGCTTCTTAACAACAGCCGGGTCCAGACGGCAAGGATAGCCAGACGTTTCTATTCCATTGGGAATCACACTAATAGGATTTTCGAACCCAAGCTCTCGCACATGCTTTGCTTCCATATCTGCCGTCGTATAGATGCACGCACAACTCCTTAAATCCTTGTCTTGATAAAGCCAGCGCGCAATCTTCTTCTTCCACTTTTTCTGCTTCAAACTCCAAGGCTCCAAAGTCCCCCTGGGTGTTAGCAAAAACGGGATATGATTCTTATCTGCAATTACCCGGACATTATGGAACAAAGGCTCCCAAATACATTGTCCATGTATTACATCAAACTTCTCCCTCAGGATAAATGACTCGAGATCACGACGCTTATAATCTTCTGGGATCAAGTGTAACTTCGCAGACGTCCCTTCCAAAACGTGAAGATTCATATCCCCAGACTCAATAACCATTAAGGTTATATCAACACCCAGCTCTACCAAACCTTTTACAAACAAAGGGACACTGCGGGATGGCCCCCCTTTGTTTTGATCAATATTAGTCAAGAAGGTTAGTATTTTCATAATCAGCAATTTACAGCAAGGATAATACTATATAGAAAGCAGAATCAGCATCTTTACAAAGCCAATTTTGCTATAGCGCCTTTGTCAATCCAGCATCCGTCTATTACTGCTATAATTAACCAGAACAATAAGCTAAGGCAATTCTTAGGAGCAAAAATATAGCCTTCACCAAGCAAATGAATAAAGAAGAAAACCAAACATCCTCCTAATAATCCTGAGATGAAAGGTGATTCAATTCCCCATGCACGCTTCAAAGCTCTAAAGCATATTATGGAAAAACAAATTAAACCAAGGATCCCTGTCATTGATGCAACCGCAAACCATGATGATCCTGGTTCGATCTGACCGTTTTCTATAATAACACCATCTAGTTTAGGGTCAACAACATTATATCCTATTCCATATATTGGGCTACTCAAAAACTCCTGAATTCTTGCATCAATTTTTTGTTCACGGGAATAGATAACACTTCCCATAGCTTCATTTCCTAACTGTTTCTCTACTAGAAAATCAGTCATTCCACCCCAAATTGGAAATGTAGCTGCTGCTACGCTGATAATTACAAATAGAAGTAGATAAAACTTACTGATTCTTTTGTAGTATAATCGAAATAGAACTACCATTATACCAACTATAGTTGCTCCGACCGCCGCCCTAGACGCGGATAAGAAGCATGCCAACAAACAAAGGATAGTTAATACTGCATCCACATATTTGTAGGCCGGTCTTCTAGTATTAATGGTCCTGATGAAAAGGTAGATACATGAAAGCCCCGCAATAGGACCTAAAACCATCGAATGATTCATCAAGCCGGAAAATCTACCTGCTGAGATTTCAAGAAATTCACCATCTCTTACAAAAAGGTTGATTCCTAGGAAATATGCAAAAAAAGAACCTATCGATAATAAAGCGCCCAAATATATAAAATACTGTAAAATCTTCATCCGCAAAATGGTTGCCTTGCTCCCGACGATAATGGGACCGGCAGTAAGAACCACCATAGAGTAAACGCCTAGCCTCTGCCACGCCCGAAAATAGAATGGAGGATTATTCATCAACAAGCTGAATGCACAAATTGCTAAAAGTGTCAATACGTAGCCATTTGTAATAGTAAGCCGAGGACGATTAAAAACTATGAGTAATCCTAAGACAGCCAAGGAGCCGAAATAAAAGGGTTGAGGCAAAAGGATGCCACCAGTAATACTTGACAGGACAATTAGTATAGCTATCGCCTTACATACTAAATCTTCTCTAGGATCGAATAAACAGAGCAACGATTTCATATCTAGTACAGTTCTATTGCCTTACTACATGGGCCTTCAACGATAGACGTATCATCGCCTTTTTGCAAGTCGGAAATAAGAGTTAACAGATTCAACGAAGCCCGCTGAGGAGACCATATGTGAAGCATTGATGAATACGCATTGCTTCCCATTTGTTCTCTTTCCCGGGGGTGAAGAATCAAGTAAGTGACTTTCTCGAATAAAGAATCAAGATCATTTAGATTAAAAACAAATCCATTTATCCCATCCTTAACTAGAAAGGGGGCCGACCCGACAGCAGAGGAGGCCACTACCACACTACCATTACTCATAGCCTCATTCACCACTGCACCCCAACCTTCACGTTGATCGCTTGTAAAAAGAAAAATATCACTATGTCGCATTGATTCCTGTATTTCATCGTTAGATCTATTCCCTTTGAATCTAACGACATCTTGTATACCAAGTTGTTCTACAAGTGCTTGAGCGTGTGAGAATTCTTCACCATCTCCATACATATTAAGAATAAAAAAATAACCACTTTCTTTCAATCTATAAGCCAACTTAAGCGCAATCTCTGGATGCTTCCATTTTAGGAACCTCCCACACCACATTATCGAAGTGATCTCCGGATTCGCCTCCCGGTGCAAACGACGAACATCAAGGGCATCAACTACGTTGGTAAAGTATCCCCATTTATAACAACGATCTTTAAAAGAAAACAACTTATACTGATCACCGGCGCCATAAGCTGAGGAACACAACTTATATATAGGTTTCTTCTTCCACCTCCCAACATGATAATGCCACATATTACTTAATAAACGAGGTGAAAATAAGTTAACCCATCCTCTCTTTAGCCACCGTTCGGATACTTCAAAAGCCAAACCCGGTTCGTTAAGATTCATCCTCGCTACTTCAAATTGCAGCGAGCATGCTCCAAAAAGCGCGACATCGGCATCCTTTGCCATCCGAATAGCCTCTTGCCAGGTTTCCTGACTCTCATAGGCTCGAAAAACATATGATCTCTCTACCGCTTTCTTCCCTTCCGTTTTATTGGCACTCGTTGGAGGAACAGTTTCTATATATTTATAGTCCCCATTTGTTATATCGTATAAAGCATCAGCCAAGTACGCTTGGTGACGATTTAGAGTATTCCCATAATATACTATCTTCATCAATGCTTATAGTGATTTAATCTTTCGTCCCGGCACTCCTCCCCACAATTCCTTATTGGGGACATCTTTCACAACAACAGCACCCATAGCAATTATTGAATGCTCTCCAATACTTACTCCTGCAAGAACTTGAGAATTAGCGCACAGCCACGATCCTTCTCCAACAGTGATGGGTAGAGATAAACCTTCACCGGCTATACTGGGTCCTTCTATATCAATGCTATGTGTTCCGGTACCAATATATACTCTTGGCGCAATATTCACATTCTTTTTTATTATAACTGGAGCACTGCAAATGATTATTGTTTCATGCCCAACCCAAACGTTTTCTCCTAAATACAGGGAGGAATTGCCAAGAATCCGAACGGAAGAACATATTCTAACATTTCTCCCTATCGTCGCACCACACATGCGATATAGAGTCCTTTTCAGTCCGAAACACCTCGTGTCTGGTAGCAGGCGTACAAAATGATAAACAATGTGAAGCAAAGAACTATTCATCAGAGGCCTATGAGATGATACAATTATACAGCTGGTTATTGATCGTTTCCTCAGAGTATTTAGATAAATCAATCGTATAATTCACAACCTGATTTCTTTGTGAGAGGATTATCTGTAACGCTTCTTTTATTCGTTTACGATCGTTTTCAACGAATACTATTCCTTCTTGATTCTTTAACAAATTGTAGAAGTAGACATTCCTCTTGTCATAGACAAAGATAATAGGTTTATTCTGGGCTATTAATTCGAAAATCTTACTCGGAACCTGATATCCGTAAAAATTGTCCACAAAAAGAAGTAAATCAAACTTTTGGTACAAGTGTACGATTTCCTGATGAGGAATGATTTCATGAACTCTTACAATACTAGTATCTTTTGGACGGCACTTTGAACCAGTATAAACATCTAGTGTTATCCCCCCGCAGGACTCTAGGGCGGGAATAAACTCATTTAAATCTCGATAACCTTCATATAAGCTACCGGAATAGATCATAGAAATTGGATTACAAAAACAATATTGTTTTTTTCCCCCGCACAAATACTGATCAATATGAATGGCGGGAGAAATAAAACGTATCTTGTTGGGATTAATTCTCATTTCGCCAGTCATAATAGTAATAGACGGTTCATTTACAGTTATGATTAAACCTGCCACCTCTAATGCTCGTTTCTCCAATCTTAAGTTTGCATCACTATCGCTGCCGGGATAGATTGCATTCTTATACAAAGGATCACAGATGTCAACAATTACCCTGGTATCCTTCCGAATCCGGTCAACAATCATATAATATGCCCAAGGGGCAATACTTATAAGACAGGATTCATATCTGTTAGCTCTATTGAGTTTATTTGCCAGAGCCAAAGTAATCGCAGCTAAACCTATTCTGTTTAGGTATCTTGACAAATTCATATTCTTAAACAAATACAGATGCGCTATTAGAAGACGAAGAAACCAGACCAAAGCGCCAAATGAGAATTGCTTTTTTATCTGGATATAACAAATCCCATTCTCTAGCTCATTTTCGAGATCATAGTATCCAATAACATCTACTTTATGATCTTTAGACACCAAGTAATTGGCCAGACTTCGATATCTAAGCATATTAGCTCCTGTTCCGGCAAATGGATAAGCGATAAACAGAAATCTCTTATTGGGTGTTGTCATTATGATTCTTGTGAAGGTATTAATTCATTACTCTATCGGACGCTATAGAAAGGAAGTTTGAAGCCAAACAACCATCTCGTCCACTTATTTCCCCTTACTAACAAGGCCATCTCATAGGAGACATATAGCACAGCCAAAGAAATCAGAGGAGTAATAACATAGCCATATAACCCTTCATTCCAAATCAACGGATTAAAGCCTATCATCCCGGTAATCAAATTCATGCAGTTCTTCATCACTTTACAGATAATGAAGATTTGAAGAATATAAACTGCCAAAGTCTCTTTTCCCGACACCGCGATAAAGTCAAACAGTTTCGTGCGATGCGCAGCATAGTATTCATAGATGATATTGAACACGCTAATAAAGGCAATGCTACCCACCAAACCTATCACATATCGAAATGCCACAATCATTATACTGCTAAGCGTTAGCTTCGCGAAGTATGTTCCCGTGTTCCAAATTGTAAAACCTGTTTTCCAGAAGCAAAGAAGAATAATAAAAAAGCCCCCCCCCGTTATCAAAGAAACCTTGTTGAAAATAGCCATCTTATACTCACTAATAAAATAGCCCAAAGCGAAAAAAGGGAATAGATAAGAGAGGTTACTTAGTCGAAATGGCACGAAGTTCAAACCCACTGTAATCAGAATGCAGATTAGAATCCGGATCCTGTTACTCCTGATACACTTGACGATAATTGAAAGGATGACCGAACTTAAGAAAACCGCCCAGAGGAAATATAGAGAACCTAAAGACCTCCCGTAACTAATCGCCAAATCCCAAATGACCGTTGGGACAAGGATTGAGGTAATTTTATCGGTCAGAATGACACCAAGATTCCTTTTCGACAAAGAAAAATACAGAAAGTACCCTGATATAACCATAAATAATGGCATATCGTATGTGCGAATTATCCAATGTATAGCAACATTATTTGGAGCATCAACAAGCAGGTTGGTAATCACGTGCCCCCATATAACTCCAAACATAAGGATTCCCTTAAAGAAATCCATTTTCTCATCTCTCTCCATCGTGTTTGTTACTAGTGAGAATCCTTCTCTTTATGAAATCTTTGGCCATCTCGATATATGGGCAAACCTCTTTGTAATAAAACAAACGTATGACAACTATTGACGAAAGCGTCCCTGTCAAAATCTGCAAAAGCAATTTAGTAACATAGCCCACATCTACCTTACCAACCAAGTAAACACAACCAGCCACTACACCCCCCATAACCAGAGTAGGAATAATATCATAAAACAAGTCTTTTATGGAGTAGTTTATCTGACGACCAGAAAAACCTGTGTTAAGCAAGAAGGCAAAGAAACCATACAAAACGCTAGACCACAACATCGCATAAATCCCGACAAAAATACCTACAATCAAGGGGATTATGGCAACAACTCGTTTTATTATTTCCAAAAACAAATAGAGATCAGAACGTCCCTTCACCATTAAGATATTTAAACTCAAGGAACTTACTGGATAGAATAAAACTTGTAGACACAGAATCGGAAGATATTTTACTGCGACATCCCATTGGGGACCAATAATTGAGAAAATAAGTGCTTCTGAAGAAGCAGCAACTCCTAAAAGCAGTAATGATGTCACTAGCATTAATAACTTAATTAGCCTCCTGAACGATTCTCTTAATCGTTCCGACTCGTCCTGTATTGTCGATAATGCAGGAAATGTAACTCTTTGCATTATAGAAGTAATGTGGGTCGAAAAAATATCAGAAAACTGTTTGGCGCGAGTGTATTGTCCCAAAGATGCTGGCGTATAAAACTTGCCAATAACAATCTGATATGATTCATTCCAAATAGAACCGATAATACCGGAGACCATTATTTTCCAGCCAAACTTAAACATTCTTTTAAAAGAAACCGCAGAAAACTGTAAAGATGGCCGCCACTTGGATAGAACCCACAACATAATTGATTGAAGCAAATACCTTGACAACTGTTGCCCGACCAAACTCCACACTCCCATCCCATAGTAGGCCATCACAATACCTACTACTCCACTTGTTATTGATGCGATAACAGATACTAATGCCTGACTTTTGAAATCAATTGCTCTGACAAGCAAAGCTCTTTGTACTGCTGAAAAAGAGTTAATAAGCAGAACTGCGCTCATTGCCCTCGTTAGCCAAAGGAGTTCTTCGCGTTTAAAAAAGGAGGCTATTAACGGAGCAAGAGTGAATAGCAAAAATGACATCAGTATGCCCAATACAACATTAGAATAAAAAGCGGTACTGAAATCCAACTGCCCAGCTTTTTTATCTCGTATGATGGCTGTTGTCAATCCACTATCAACGACCGATTGAAACAGTGCTATAAAAATGGCTATTATACCTATCAATCCATACTCTTCCGGAGTAAGCATCCTTGCCAAGATGATTCCGACCAAAAATGTTATTCCGGAATTAGCGGCAGCATCAATGACGCTCCACACAACTCCGTTAGCGGTCTTATTCGTCAGAGATTCACTCATTTACTAAGCATTCCTTGAAGAATCTTAAAACTTCGCTCACTCGACTTGTCATCATAGAACTCATTAAAGAAACGCCATTCACTGATATTCGGAATGAAAGCACTGTTCTTATCGAGGGATTGTCTAATACTTGATAGCAGATGCTGCTCCGTTTTACATATTGTGCCGACCTTCGCTAATTTATCTGCGCCAAAATATACATCATTATCTTCCTTTTCATAATCGTCATAATGATAAAACAAAATAGGCTTCTTCAGAAGCATATAGTCGATGAAGCAACTTGACCAATCAGTAATAAGAACGTCAGAAACAAAAAGAAGCTCTTGCGGATCAACGGAATAGTCAAAAGACATTTCTTTGAAACAGTCTGGGGCTTCCCTGCATTGATATTTCTTCAACATATTAATGTGCTGCTTCCAAACAAAAACGATATTATTCTCTTGGAAGAAACGAATTGCCTCGGGATTATCTATGAATACGTGAGGCGGTGGATCGCCTAAACCATAAGATCTATGGGTTGGCATATATGATACAATTGTCTGATCATTACTTATGCCATATTTTGATCTAATAGCTTTTGCGTCAAGATGCAGAAACGCATCTGTTCTTGGCTGCCCCGTCACGAAGACATTGTTATTCCTCATAGCTTGCACCATCTTCTCTTTAAAGAATTCAGATGTCACCGGGGAGAAGCATGAATACTCTAATTTATAATTATATACGAACCACTTTATTAAAAGTGATTTGACACGCGAGATGAAACTTATTTTAACAGACTTCTTTAGCACGTTGTCGTAATACACTTTCTTTGCTGCAATCCCATGCATTAAGTATGCGAGTTTTTGATGAGGGAAAGTGAAGAGAATATCATTAAACCATGATGATACTATTTTAATCTCTGCGATATGAGAATAATATGCTCCTTTAATAGAGAGGTTATTGAGAACGGGTATTCCTCTTAATTTCAACTCCTGAAATACATCTGGTGAGCAAGTAATCCAATATGCTTCGATTTCCGGATGAGTATCCCTCACATATTCAAAGAGGTACTTAGAGTTTTGTGCATATTTTCTACCGACATCAGATCCAAACAACCATAAGTTCTTTTTCGGCTTGAAGATATGGCGTAAAGGGGCAAAAGCCATACCTAACATAATTGATTTGATTCTATTTCTCACATCCATAGAGCGACAATTCTGATTAATGAATTATTATTGAGTAAAGCTCTTTAATGGCTTCTCGACTCAACTCAATTGGATTGTTTTTAAGTCTTATGGGATTAACGGAAGACGCTAGAAGCTCAATACTTTCATCTCTCGTCAGCGCGACAGGATTCTTCAATTCCATATCTACCATCATCTGGCGGAATAGAGCAATGGCATCGGCAGGGGTTTTGCATCCCATAGTTAGAGCAATTTGATTGAAAATGCTATGCAAATACTCCTGCCCACGGCTATCAATGCACTTATCCATATTGTCCATCATATACTCCCAAATCTCGGGCAGAACAACTGCTACGGCATGGCCATGGGGTAACTTGAAAAGAGAGGTGATTTTATAGCTGAATGCATGGGCAGCTGTAGTTTGCGCGATATTGATAGCGCGTCCACCATAATTAGCAGCTATCATAATCTGTAATGCAGAAGCATCATTATTCTCGAAAATATACTTGCGCCAGTTGGCCAATATAAGATCAACGGCCTTGCAGCTATACTCATGGCTCTCTTCAGTAGAGTTGACACTCCACCAAGACTCAATACCCTGGCAGAGCGCATCCATCATCGTGCATTTCTTCTGGTATAGGGGGAGCGTTTTCAACACAGAAGGCTCCAAAACGGCATAATCGGGAAGGACACCGTCATTGGTGACTGTCTGCTTTGCGCCTTCATAATACATCACAGCATTGTGGGTGGATTCGCTCCCGGTACCAGCGGTCGTAGGGATTGCGATGAAGGGAATCTTCGCCCTGTCGATCGAAAGCTGTTTGGTCACCAGAGGAGGAATGATTGCATCATTTCCTTCTTCAGCGAGAACCGCGAGTTTGATGCACTTGGCGACGTCGATGGCGCTACCCCCACCGACAGCGAGGATTGTGTCGCAACCGGATGACTTCAAGGAATTGATCCCCCGGGACACCTGCTCATAGAGCGGATTCGGTGTGAAATCCGAGAAAACGACCTTGTCATCGACAGGAAGGTTTTCGATCGAATCTTTAATGTTGAGAAAGGGATATGACGAGTCGACGACCAGGAACAGTTTCCGGCAACCGACCTCACGGAGGAGGTCTGGAAGGCTACTTATCCCATTGACAATTTTTTGCATAACCTAATCCTTGAGGAAACCCATAAAGGCTTCTTTGTTCTGGATGGGCGTCGTCGTGGGGCGCCCCAGGTCTTTCCGGTTGCCCTTTTTGACGCAGACCTGGATGAGGACGGGACCTTCGAGATTCTTCACTCTGTTCAGAATGGCAGTGAGTTCCTCCTTGTTGTCAGCACTGAAGGTGGCTTTGTAGCCAACAGCCTTGGCAATGGCGCAAAGGTCGATGTCTAACCCCACGGTGGGTTGTCCTCCTACGGAGTCATGGGCGCCATTGTTGAAGACAACGTGTATGTAGTTCTTCGGCGCTTTCTCAGCCACGATAGCCATCCCGCCCATGTGCATGATGGCAGCGCCGTCCCCATCGAAGCACCAGATCCGGCGATCGGGCTTTTCGAGCGCAATCCCCAGGGCAATCTGGGAGGCATGACCCATCGAACCGACCGTCAGGAAATCCTTCTCGTGCCCTTCACCCTTAGAGGTCCGGTATTCAAACAGTTCTCGGCTGATCATCCCCGTGGTGGAAACGATGGCGTCTCTTCCGCACAGGGAAGCAGCCACGGTCTGGATGGCTTCCTCGCGACTCAGCGACAGGTCGTTTTTGCGGACATTCTGAAGCGTATAAGCATCAAATGTATCCTTCTCTATGACAAGTGCATATAATTCATTCGTTGCCCCCATATGGGCGACAGCCTCGTCCACCTGCCTCACAGCTTCCTTTACGTCCTTGCTCAAGACGGCGTGGGCGATGCCCATTGTCTCAAGAAGCGCAAGGGTAACCTTTCCCTGCTTCACGTGCTGCGGCTCGTCGTGGACGCCGGGGCGGCCCCGCCAGCCAATCAGAAGCAATACCGGGATGTTGTAGACGTCCTTGTCTGTCAGCGAGGCAAGCGGGTTGATGACATTCCCTTCGCCGGAATTCTGCATATAGACGCAACCAATCTTGCCCGTCGCCAGATGGTAGCCGGCCGCAAGGCCGATGGCTCCGCCTTCGTTCGCGGCGATGATGTTGTGTCGCCCATCCAGGTTATCGGAAATATAGGCGCAGACATTCTTTAGCAGACTGTCCGGAACGCCGGCGAAGAAATCGATCCCGTGGGAACGGAGGGTGTCGATGAAGAACTTGGGACTGATCATGGGACTATTCCTCTGGAATCAGGTTGATGATTTCCTCGATGGACATGCACATGTCGTCGCATTCCTTGGCTCGGTGGTGCTCCAAGATTGTCTTGGCAGCGTTCTGCATGGCCGGAAAGCCGGTGCGAGTTAGTTGATTGGCATAGATAACCACGTTGACCCCCCTTTCCTTGAACTCCTGTTCCGTAACCGTATTGAACGAGGTCGGAACGACAACTATCGGAGTCGAGGTGTTCTTCTCACGGAACTTAGCCACGAACTCGAAGATCTCCGCGGGATCCTTCTTGCGGCTGTGAATCATGATGGCGTCGGCACCTGCCTCACTGAACGCAAATGCACGGGCTAGCGCGTCTTCCATACCCCGTTCCAGAATCAAGCTCTCGATTCGGGCGCAAATCATGAACTCCCGGGTCTTTTGGGCATGCTTGCCGGCACGGATCTTCTCGCAAAAGTTCTCGATGCTGTCCTGGGTCTGCTTCACCTCGGTTCCGAACAGGCTGTTCTTCTTCAGGCCAGTCTTATCTTCAATGATAACCATGCTTACACCCATACGCTCAAGGGTGCGGACCGTATAGACAAAGTGCTCGGTCAAACCGCCGGTGTCCCCGTCAAAGATAATGGGCTTGGTGGTGACTTCCATGATATCGTCAATCGTGCGGAAGCGGCTGGTCATGTCAACCAGCTCAATGTCCGGTTTCCCCTTTGCTGTAGAATCGCAAAGACTGCTCACCCACATGGCGTCGAATTGATATGTTTTGCCTTCCTGGAGGACGGTCGTTTTCTCGACGATTAAGCCAGTGATGCCGCTATGGGCCTCCATAGCAGTTACCAATCCCTTCATATTGATGAGCTTGCGCAGGCGACCACGACGGACATCTGGCATTGCGGCCTCCGCACGATGGTTGGCATCCAGCTCCTTATATACAGGGTTGTTGCTATAGGGGTACTCGACCAACTGACCACCATACTCGGCAAGCACCTCGCATACTTCCTGGCGTATGGGTTTCTGGAAACCCTCACACCAGTCGTTGCCGTGAACCACATAGTTTGGTTTCAGTTCTCGAAGGTTCTTGGCATAACTCAATGCATCCTGGGTCACCACGCGCTCTACGCCGGCCAGATTCTCGAACAGGGCCTTACGCTCCGAGAACGGAATCAGAGGATAACGCTTGAAACTGCTGACTGATTCATCAGAAAGGACGCCTATAATCAAGCGGCCAAGACGGCGAGCCTTATTGATGATGGCCATATGGCCACTATGAAGATACTCCGTGCTGAAGCACATATACACCGTACGCTCGTTCACCTCCGCCACCTTCTGGCTCACCACCTTCAGGTCTTCAGGGGTATCGATCTCTGCACATAGCATATCTTGTACATCACATGGATAGATCTTGCACTGGCCAGAGATTTCATTGAAAGCGTTTTCAGCATACACCTTACGATTATCGCTCTCGCAGAACTTCTCTATGTTAGCAAGCCACACCAGCCAGTCATCTTTTTTAATCTTGTAAAGAGGCTGGGCCGCCATTGCACTCTCAAAGAATTCGATGCCTACCTTATTGATGCGACCATTTTTGATGACAGCCTTGAAATCCTTTTCCGGGAGGGGCAGGGTGCTGCTCACGGCCATGCAGCTATTATCATTATCAATCACAGCCTCCATAACACGACTCTCAAAAACCAGATCGCCATGCATTAGGATGATGTCGTCATCCTTCAACTGATCTTTGGCGCAGTAGATGCTATAGATGTAGTTAGTCTTATCGTAAAGAGGATTATTAACAAAGGTATATTTCAACGGAAGGTGAAGGGCGTTGCAGTATTCAACCAAAACCTTGTCGTAATAACCAGTAGTCATAACCACCTCTTCCACTCCGAACGAGACAAGAATACGTAACTGCCGACTTAGAATCGTATTCTTAAATGAAATCTCCGTCATACACTTCGGATGTTCATTGGTTATGACGCCCATGCGAGAGCCTAAGCCCGAGTTTAAGATTAATGCTTTCATTAAACCATTATTGTCTTATTGTTCTTCTAATCAATTGGTTATTTCACTTGTACAAAACATCACAAGCAATCTGATAAAACATACAATGGAGGATTCTCATACGAATCCATAGCCATCATTATTTCATTGAAAATATACCTTATACCATTCCGCGAACTTCCTCAACCCCTCCCTCAACGTGATCTTCGGCGTAAAACCGAAATCCCGTTCAAGTGCGGATGCATCGGCATAGGTGGTGGGGACGTCTCCCGGCTGCATGGGCACGAGTTCCTTATGGGCTTCGAAATCGTAGTCCTTGGGAAGCACTCCGGCTCGCACGAGTTCCTCCTGGAGGATATTGACAAAGTCCAGCAGGTTCTCGGGCTGGCCGCCTCCGATGTTGTAGACGGCATACGGAGGGATGGGAAGCCCGTCCTCGCCGTTCTTCTTTTCCGGAGCCTTGCGCATAACCCGAACGATGCCTTCCACGATGTCATCGACATAGGTGAAATCCCGTCGGCAGTTGCCGTAGTTATAGATCTGGATGGTCTGGCCTTTCAGCAATTTGTTCGTGAAGCCGAAATAGGCCATGTCCGGACGCCCTGCGGGGCCGTAGACGGTGAAGAATCGGAGGCCTGTGGACGGGATATTGTAAAGCTTGGAATAGCAATGGGCAAAGAGTTCGTTGCTCTTTTTGGTTGCGGCATACAGGCTCACCGGATTATCCACCCTGTCGTCCGTGCTGAAAGGGACTTTCTTGTTGCCGCCGTAGACGCTGCTGGAGCTGGCGTAGACCAGATGCTGGACACCCTGGTATCCGGGATTCCCGGTCTCGGTTGACCCGGGAATGCCGTCATACGAGTGCCGGCAAGCCTCCAGGATGTTGTAGAACCCAATCATGTTGCTCTGGATATACGCATCCGGGTTCTCGATGCTATACCGGACACCCGCCTGCGCCGCGAGGTTCACGACGATGTCGAAGTGGTTTTCCTCGAAGAGGCTGTCGATGAGGGCCTTGTCGGCGAGGTCGCCCTTGATGAACTTGTAGGTATGGTGCGGGGCGGTCGCGGCCTTCTCTTGGATCTTGCGCAGACGGTACTCCTTGAGCGAAGGATCATAGTAGTCGTTTAGGTTATCAAGGCCAACGATGCTGAGGGGCTCTTGGGAATCCAGGAGCCGCAGCACGAGGTTGGAGCCTATGAAGCCGGCGGAGCCGGTGATGAGGAGGGATTGGGGATTTTGTGACATACTAGTCTTTGATGGGCAGAAGCTGCTTGCTGACGAGCTTGGTGATGGGGTATAATCTTGTGCCGGAGACGGTGGGGAGGACGATGCCTTTCATGAGTTAAGTGGAGTTTGATCGTTATTCCAGGACCCGCATTGCTTATTATTAATCCTTTCTGTCAGGAAAAACCGCCTTAATGAATAGCTTTCCGAAAGGTGTTACCAGGTAATATCCTTCTTTGCACTCAAGAGACTTATACTCACTCGGGACTAACTCTTTTCTCAACTTCTCTAGTCCGTATGTCTCGCGAATCCGATTATACCCTGTCTTATCGTTAAGATGAACTCCCTGTGGTTCTACCAGGAACCCTAAACGAACAAGATTTGAGATGTAAGCTCCAGTATTGTCTGGATACAATAGTTTGACATCTGTAAGAATATTGGTGACATGATCAAGCAGGGTCAAAAAGCCGCCATTGCTCTTCAAGATTCCTCTGAATGAACAAAACTCGATTGTCTCTTTACCCTTGAAGTACTTGATGATACGCGCCTCGTCGGGAGAAAGATTCTCAATAATGCCCACGAAAGAAGGATGCACATACTGCTTCGTGCGATTGTCCGAATCGCTTGCCAGCAAGGATGTGAACATGTCGGCAATTTCCTCGCTGGTCGTATACGTCAGTTTATCGACAATCGGTGTTCCAACCTGAGGATGGACCTCGCAGCGTTCCTTTTCGGGAATGGAATTCAACTTCTTCTTGTAAGCCTCAAGATTATGGGCAAATGTGGCTTTCGCCTTCTCATTCTGGAGCTTTAACGGCAACAAGAAGTTGGTGCCATACTCGAACACGGTTCCAAGAGCATCTCCAACAGCCTTGACACTCGGACTGGCCAGGTCAGAGTATATCTGACCGAGAATCGAAGGAGAATTGACAATTGTTTTTATGATATCAGAACCTTTCATGGGAAGAATGTGATTTGGGTATTTATCTTATCTGCAGATCAATAATCCAGATTATCGGTCTCACACCACCATCAGCCCGCTGATGGGCTCATACACCATCTGCCTGTCATAGATGGGCAGAAGCTGCTTGCTGACTCCCTTGGCAATGGGGTATAATCTTGTGCCGGAGCTGCCGGCGAGGACGATGCCTTTCATGGGGATAAATACTTGGAGGCTCTCTTGATTGCCTTTGTCCAGTTCAGCTGTCAGATAACCCTTGCGCAGCTGTCACCATCGGCCCATGGAGGAAAGCGGACATCGGCACATTCCCGCCCCCGACCTGGTCGATGCCCCCGTCCTCGACGCATTCGTGGACAAAATATCGGACATTGAGTTTCCCTCTTCCCCAGTCGAAAAGGTCGTAGGGGTCGTAGGGGCCATAGGTAATTGCTTTAATCATGAATTGAGAGGTTCTTCAAACGAGTAGGCAGCAAAAACAGTTTTTTTGTACAAACATTAAATCCTGCACCCTGGCCGGTCGTTGACATTCACCATCTCCACCAACAAGAAACGTAGGTCCAACGTCAGAAGAGACGTGGTATAGAAAGATAGTAAATTATTATCATCTAGAATTAGTCACAATTAAAACCCATTCTCTGCATTTCATCCCAATCAGCATACTCAATCATTACCAATCTTGAGTACCAGCTAGCTTATTTCTATACGTATCAACTTTATTTACTAGATCCCATAAAGAATCTGTTAGTTCTTCATGATTATTGGCAGGGTCATACAATAAAAAATCAAGATTCAACACATCAGAATGTATTTTTCGCTCGATTTCAGATAATTGATCAAATGGTATTACAAAAAAATGCTTTTTGGACCAACGATATTGAAAAGAGTAGTTTTCAAGAAGTAATCTAATATCGGGATCATTTAGACCAGCGCCAAGAAATAGAAATGTACGAGTAACAAATAAGGCATTAAATATTTGATAGAATGCAGGATACATATTTCTTGCCACCGCATATTCGGACTGAGTAAAAATCATTTCATTTGGCTGTTCAATCGATCCATGAATCTTCAAAATCATATCATCAGAATCACGAATACAGCTAGCCAAATCACTATCATTGTAATTCTTAACCGATACAGCACCCTTTGTTATTCCCTTTGCATAATTTTCGTAAATCTGATCAAAATTTGCAGAAACAACCAAACGCGAATCGAGTTTCTGGATGGCTTCATGGATAGGAGCATGATCATATTTCTTCCGTTGGAACTCATCTTTAAGCAAATTGATATACCTATCATGCCCCATTAACTCCCTGATAAGCTCACAAGCTAATAAATAATCGCCCTTGGCTATTTTCGTATCAATTACATCCTTCTCATCTTTAGTAAAGCCGCCATTAGCTGATGCAAACTCTAAAAAAAGCTTCCATGTTTTAGGGGATTCTCCTTTCGCGTTAGATGAGTTTCTTGAAATGCCCGATCCAAGATAAACTACACTTCTACGACGGGCTATATCCTTTATTAAACTATCGGGCCAACTTATCATAACAGTCTATATTACTTGTAACATTATTGGCAATTTGTTCAATCACCTCTCCAAATTCCTTCACCTTAATAAAATGCGCACCAACTACTCCGTCACTACCTGAGAGTTTGAATATTGGTTTATTCGCCATTTGAGAGAGGGGAATCAAACTATTAAAATTCGGAATACTTCCCAAAAGAAGACTCCCTGATAGAGAATCATCATAAAGATCCGCTAGCTCGGCTTTAATCCTTTCTGGAACTTGCTCAATAATCCTTTCATAAGCTTTGACTGGACGTACCTCTCCACTAACCGTTTTTGCGACATACTGTTGCAAAACATAGCCCAGAAAACTCAATTTCGGAGCAACTCTATTACCGTCAATGAGGAAATCACATTTCTCTTTAGCGCTGTAATCACTAAGTCCCCTCTCAAAATCAGACTTCCAATTACGAACAGATTCTGCGATATTACTGATTGCTTGTATGCTAAATATATCCGTTGACATTGGCATTATAAAAAAGTCACAAGCCATAAGGACCACGCGATTAATCGCGCCTAAGGATGGGCCAACATCAAAAAAGACATAATCATAATCGTCCTTGACTTTAAAAAGCAAATCATAGAGAATCAACGTTGTTCTTAATCCTCTAGAATCTCCTCCTTTGCAAGAAACCCAATCCTGGCTCAAAAGATCCTCTAATAAGGATAATTTTGGATCTCCAACAATCAGATCAACATCAAATCCAAAAGACTCGTGAATAGGAATACTATCCTTTGAAATATAGCCACGTCCTTCCTTAACTGGTTGAAAAATAGAGTAAATCGTCGTTTTATCGTCAAGTAGAATCCTTAAATAATCATCTTCCTTAAGAAGATATGTCGAGGCATTACACTGAGGGTCTGCATCAACAACAAGAACACGCTTCCCCTTGAATTGAAAAAAAGAAGAGAGGTTACAAAGCAGAGTCGTTTTTCCAACTCCTCCTTTGTTGTTAAAAACTGCAATGGATTTCATATTGATAAAAATTATAAGACATAAGTAGCATAAGAAAAGAAATCTTCCTACAAGAAAACTTGCCTCATTAAACTATCATATCATTTCCCCTCGGCCGCCGCTTCAATCATCTGCGGAGTGCTTTCTTTTAAACACACCAAAAAAGCTGCGATTTGCCAGATCGTGCCAGAATATACTCGTGTAAGGTATATACTTATCGAACGAGCTCATATCGTTCATCTGGGCAAACCGTTCTTTAATAGTATGTTAGGGCACTATTCTGTCTATTGTTTATTGTATCTTCTTTCCACCACGCTCCAATCCAAAATCCCCCACAGGGCCTCGAGGTGCGCGGCGCGGCGGTTCTGGTAGTCGAGGTAGTAGGCGTGTTCCCAGACGTCGAAGGTGAGGAGGGGGCGGAGGCCGTGGGCGACGGGGTTGTCGGCGCCAGGGTACTGGCCGATGGACAGGGTGCCGGCGGCATCGGCCTGGAGCCAGACCCAGCCGGAGCCGAAGAGGCCGACGCCCTTGGCGACGAACTCTTTCTGGAAGGCTTCGAGGGTGCCCCATTGGGATTCGATCTGGGCCTTGAGGGGGCCGGTCGGGGCAGATTCCCGGTCAAGCCGGGAATGACGGGAAAGGTCAAGCCGGGAATGACGAGGGGCAAACTGAGTGAAGTAGAGGTTGTGGTTCAGGATCTGGCCGGCGTTGTTGAAGATGGCTTTGCGCGCCGGCCCTTCGACAGGCTCAGGGACCGGCTTGGACGATGCGATTACAATCTCCTCGAGGGTCATCGACTCGTATTCGGTGCCGGGGATAAGTTTGTTGAGGTTGTCCACGTAGGCTTGCAGGTGCTTGCCGTGGTGGAAGGACAGGGTCTGCGCGCTGATGACGGGCTCGAGGGCGTCGATCGGATAGGGTAGGTCGATTAAGGTGAACATAGGGCTATTTCTTCAGTTCCTCCTGGATGTACTCCAGCGCCGCGATCTTGGCTTTGGTTTCTTCCAGGCCGAGGCGGCGGGTATTGTTGGAGTTGAATTCTTCGATGGTGACGCGGCGGGGGTCTCCTTCCACGAAGTATTTGTCGTAGTTGAGGTCGCGGTTGTCGGCGGGGACGCGGTAGAAGTTGCCCATGTCCTCGGCCTTGGCGCACTCTTCCTTGGTCAGGAGGGTCTCGTACATCTTCTCGCCGTGGCGGATGCCGATCACCTTGATGTCTTCCTTCTTGCCGCCGAAGAGCTCGCAGACGGCTTCGGCCTGGGTCTGGATGGTGCAGGCGGGGGCTTTCTGGACGAGGATGTCGCCGTTCTGTCCATGCTCGAAGGCGAACAGGACCAGGTCCACGGCTTCGTCCAGCGACATGATGAACCGGGTCATGGACGGTTCGGTCAAGGTCACCGGCTGCCCGGCGCGGATCTGGTCAATCCACAGGGGGATGACGCTGCCGCGGGAGCACATCACGTTGCCGTAGCGGGTGCAGCAGATCTTTGTGCCCAGGGAGTTCCGGCTCTTCGCGACCGCGACCTTCTCCTCCAGGGCCTTGCTGATGCCCATCGCATTGATCGGGTACGCCGCCTTGTCCGTCGACAGGCAGATCACGCACTTCACGCCCTCGTCGATGGCCGCGTCCAGCACGTTGTCCGTGCCGACGACATTGGTCTTCACGGCCTCCATCGGGAAGAACTCGCAGCTGGGGACCTGCTTCAGCGCCGCCGCATGGAAGATGTAATCGACCCCGCGCATCGCGCTCTTCAAGGTCGATTTGTTCCGCACGTCGCCGATATAGAACTTGATCTTGTGCGCCACGTCCGGGTACTTCGCCTGATATTCGTGCCGCATGTCGTCCTGCTTCTTCTCATCCCGGCTGAAGATCCGGATCTCGCCGATGTCGGTCCTGAGGAACCTCCGCAGCACCGCATTTCCAAAACTCCCGGTTCCCCCGGTAATCATCAGTGTCTTGTCTTTGAAAATGGACATATCGTTGATAGTTATTAATAGACAATATCTTCCATTCCTCGCCCAACTGACGTTGTAGCAAGGAACTATCCGCACCGGCCGGACCTCCTGTCCAGGACCCCCGCCGGGCGAATTCCGTACGAAATCAATGCGTACTGCCTTAAACAATCAAAGATAATGATTTTATTCCAAATAACCTTCTCCCTGCCCAACTTTCAATCTTTCCACCCGCCTCCAGTCCCTTCTCACTCCATTGTCCCATACCATTCCTTCCTCCCTGTCTCGTGTTTTTCCCCTTCCCTACCCTCTCATCCAGCTCTGATCCCATCTCCCAAGCGAGCGCGGAGGGATGTAGCACTGGGGGCGTGAGAGAGGGGGTGGGGCGCTTTAGGGCCTTTCCAGAAGGGCCCTAAAGCGGGCCGCCCCCCTTCCTAGGCCCCTTCAATGCCCTTCGCCCCGCTCTCGCTTTTCATCAGCCGTCCCGCCCTGGCCCGCCGGTCCTTCGATTGCTTCGACCGGCTCAGCAACCGGTTCAGGAACCGGCCACGCCTCCACAAAAAAAGGCCAGCCGCGATGGCTGACCTTTTCTGTGGAGGTGAGCGGACTCGAACCGCTGTCCAAACGCCGCACCAGGCGGCTTTCTACACGCTTATCCGTCCTTTGGTTTTCGTGCCGCCCCTGCCGGATGGCGGGCGAAGACGGCCTTAGCCTTTGAATCTTAGCCGGTTTGAAAGGCGTCCACCGGAGCGTCCCGGTCGGAATGATACCCCTGGGTCGGCCGATACCGGGCGGAACGTCCGAGGGATACTCGTCGGCGGCGCAGCCTAGGCGTCGCGGATTAAGCTAATTGGCTTGGCCAAATTAGGCAGCGAGTGCGTAGTTGTTGTTGGCAACTGATTTTTCGGGATCTGAGATTTACGGGCAAGGTCCCAACGCCCGGCGTGCTTACCGTCCGACATCAACGCTGTCAAAACCAAAACACCCCCTTGCGGTGTGGGCGATGGCGGATTCGAACCGTCGACCCCCTGCTTGTAAGGCAGGTGCTCTGAACCAACTGAGCTAATCGCCCGAAAAGGATTGCAAAGATACGCTGAAAAAGCGAAAGTTGCAAATCACAGGAGGGTCACGATCCGCTCCAGCCAGACGCGGTCCTCGTCGTCGAAAGTGGCCAGCCGGTCACTGTCGATGTCCAGCACGGCCACCACCTCGCCGCCGGCTCCGTGCACCGGCACGACGATCTCGCTCTTGGACGCGCTGCTGCAGGCGATGTGCCCGGGGAACTCCTCCACGTCCGGGACGACGACGGTCTCGTTCCGCTTCCAGGCGGTGCCGCACACGCCCTTCCCGTACGGGATGTGCATGCAGGCGACGGGGCCCTGGAACGGGCCGAGGACGAGTTCGCGAGGGCTCGGTACTTCGACAAGCTCAGCATCCGAACCCACCACGCGGTAGAAGCCGGTCCACCAGAATCCGAAGGTTTCGTGCAGCGCGGCGGCGAGGTTCGCCATCTTCGCGATCGTGTCCGTCTCCCCTTCCACGAGGGCGGCCACCTGCCGCTCCAGCAGGCGGTATTTCTCGGTCTTTTCCATGATAACAAAAAAGTTAAGTGGTAAAACAGTATTGTTTCACCACTTATCTTTCAACGAATTAAGAGCTTACTTCTGCGGCTGGACCGGAGCGGGCTGAGCCGGGGCCTGCGGGAGCGGGCGGCCGGTCATCTGGGCCACGATCTTGTCGAATTCCGCCTCGGAGATCATGCGGCAGTTGCCGTTGAACTTGGCGTCGAGCTCCACCTGCAGGCGCTTGATGTTCAGGTCGCCTTCGACGGTGCAGCCTCCCTTCAGGGAGAGGGTGTCCTTGACGTAGAAGTTGCCGTGCATCGTCCCGGTGAAGTCGACGTTCTGGCAGATGATGTCGCCCTTGATCTGGGCCTTCTCGCCCACCACGACACGGCCCTTGGAGCAGATCTTGCCCTCGAAGATGCCGTCGACGCGGAGGTCAGTGGGAGTAGTGATCTCACCCTTGAAAGTGGTGCCGGCGGAGATCCGGCTCACTTCATTCACATTGACAGGTTCCATTGGTTTAGCCATATTTTGTAATTGTTGTTGTCTACACGATGCCCTTGCCGTGGCAGTTCTTGTACTTGAGGCCGGAGCCGCAAGGGCAGGGGTCGTTGCGGCCGACGCGCTTGTCCACGCGGACCGGGGTGTGGCCCTTCTGCTCGCCGTTGGTGGTGAGCTGGGAAGGATCGTTGGTGCGCATCTGGCTCAGGTCGCGGCGCGGCTGGGTGGCCGGACGCGGGGCGCGGGCCTCGTTGGCGTCGCGGAGCGGGATGAAGGCGCGGAGGAGGAAGGTCAGGACCGCCTCGTTCAGCTCCTCGAGCATCTGGGAGAAGAGGTTGTAGCTCTCCAGCTTATACACCACGAGCGGGTCCTTCTGCTCGTAGGCGGCGTTCTGCACGCTCTGGCGCAGGTCGTCCATGTCGCGCAGGTGCTGCTTCCAGTATTCGTCGATCTCGTACAGGATCACGGAACGGCTCAGGGACTTGGCCACTTCGCGGCTCTCGGTCTCGTAGGCCTTCTTCAGGTTCACGGAGAGGTTCAGCATCCGCTTGCCGTCGGAGATGGGGATGGCGATGTTCTCGTACATGGATCCCTGCTTCTCGTACACCTGCTTGATGATCGGGTTCACTTTCTCCACCATCGTGTCCATGCGGCGGTCGTACACCTCCTGCATGTGCGCGCAAAGCTTTTCGGCGATGTCCTGCGGCTTCGCGTGCTCGTAGAAGGCCTCGTCGAAGCCCAGGTCGATGGAGAGGGTCGCGATCACGTATTCCTCGAAGGAGGCGTAGTCCATGCCTTCGGCCTTCTCGGCGATGATGGTCGCGGTGTCCTGCATCATGTTCTGGACGTCGATCTCGATGCGTTCGCCGGAGAGGGCGTTGCGGCGGCGGGCGTACACGGCCTCGCGCTGGTAGTTCATCACGTCGTCGTATTCGAGCGTGCGTTTACGCCAGCCGAAGTGGTTCTCTTCCACGCGCTTCTGCGCGGTCTCGATGCTCTTGGAGAGCATGCCGGAGACGAGGGCTTCGTCGTCGGCCATGCCCAGCTTATCGACGACACCCGCGATGCGTTCGGAACCGAACTTGCGCATGAGGTCGTCCTCCAGGGAGATGTAGAAGGTGGAGGAACCCGGGTCGCCCTGACGGCCGGCGCGGCCGCGGAGCTGCCGGTCCACGCGGCGGCTGTCATGCCGGGTGGTGCCGATGATGGCGAGACCGCCGGCTTTCTTCACCTCCGGGGTGAGTTTGATATCGGTACCACGGCCCGCCATGTTGGTGGCGATGGTGACCTTGCCCGCCTGGCCGGCCTGGGCCACGATTTCCGCCTCGCGGGCGTGCTCCTTCGCGTTCAGGACGTTCGGACGCAGGCCGCGGAGCCGCATCATGCGCGCGAGGAGCTCGGAGGTTTCCACGTCGGTGGTACCCACGAGGACCGGGCGGCCGGCGTTGGTGAGTTCCACCACGCGGTCGATCACGGCGTTGAACTTGCCTTTCTTGGTCTTGTAGATGATGTCATCCTGGTCGTCGCGGATGACCGGCCGGTTGGTCGGGATGGACACGACGTCCAGCTTGTAGATGCTCCAGAACTCGCCCGCCTCGGTTTCGGCGGTACCGGTCATGCCCGCGAGCTTGTGGTACATGCGGAAGTAGTTCTGCAGGGTGATGGTCGCGAACGTCTGCGTCGCGGCCTCCACCTTCACGTTCTCCTTCGCTTCCACGGCCTGGTGCAGACCGTCGCTCCAGCGGCGGCCCTCCATGATACGGCCCGTGCTCTCGTCCACGATCTTGACCTTGTTGTCCACGATCACGTAGTCGATGTCCTTGGTGAACATCGCGTAGGCCTTGAGGAGCTGGATCACGGTGTGGACGCGCTCGCTCTTGAGGGAGAAGTCCTCCATCAGGGCGTCCTTCTTCTCGGCCTTCTGGGCCGGGGTGAGGGAGGCGTCGTTCTGGATTTCCGCGATGGCGGAGCCCATGTCGGGGAGGACGAAGAAGTTCGGGTCGGACACGGCGTTGGCGAGGACCTCGTGGCCCTTGTCGGTCATGTCCACGCTGTTCTGGATCTCGGTGATGACGAAGTAGAGCTCGTCGGTGACCTGCGGCATCTCGCGCTCGTTGTCCTGCATGTAGTAGCTTTCGGCCTTCTGCAGGAGGGCCTTCATGCCCTGCTCGGACAGGAACTTGATGAGCGGCTGGTATTTCGGGAGGCCCTTGTGGCAGCGGAGGAGGAGCTTGCCGCCCTCGGCCTCGTCACCGGCCGCGATGGCCTTCTTGGCCTCGTTCAGGGTCGTGTTGACGAGGGCGCGCTGCTTGTTGTACAGGTTCTCCACGTAGGGGCGGTACTCCATGAACTGCTCGTCGTCCGCGGCCTTCGCCATCGGGCCGGAGATGATGAGCGGGGTACGGGCGTCGTCGATGAGGACGGAGTCCACCTCGTCCACGATGGCGTAGTGGTGCTTCCGCTGGACGAGGTCCGACATCCGGGTGGCCATGTTGTCACGCAGGTAGTCGAAACCGAACTCGTTGTTGGTGCCGAAGGTGATGTCGCAGTCGTACGCCTTCTTGCGGGCGTCGGAGTTGGGCTGGTGCTTGTCGATGCAGTCCACGCTCAGGCCGTGGAACTGGTACAGCGGGCCCATCCACTCGGAGTCACGCTTGGACAGGTAGTCGTTCACGGTGACCACGTGGACGCCCTTGCCGGCGAGCGCGTTCAGGAACACCGGGAGGGTGGCGACGAGGGTCTTGCCCTCACCGGTCGCCATCTCGGCGATGCTGCCGCGCTGCTCCTTGTTGGTCTTGAGGGAACCGTTCAGGACGATGCCGCCGATGAGCTGCACGTCGTAGTGGACCATGTCCCAGGTGATCTCGTTGCCGCCGGCGACCCAGTGGTTCTGCCACACGGCCTTGTCGTCCTCGATGTGGACGAAATCGCGGCCGCGGGCCGCCAGGTCGCGGTCGAAGTCCGTCGCGGTGACGGTGATGGTCTCGTGCTCGGCGAAACGGCGGGCGGTGGATTTCATGATGGCGAAGGCCTCGGGGAGGATCTCGTCGAGGCACTGCTCGATGGCGTCGTCCTCGTCCTTGACGAGCTTGTCGGATTCGGTGGCGAGGTCTTCCTTTTCGGAGATCGGGATGTCTTTCTCGAGTTCGGCCTTGATTTCGGCGATGCGGTCCTCGAAGGGCTTCTCCACGGCGAAGATCTTGGCCCGGAGGGCTGCGGAACGCGCCCGGAGCTCATCGTCGGAGAGGGCGTCGATGCCGGGATAGGCCGCGAGGACCTTGTCCAGCATGGGCTTCACCTGCTTCATGTCCCGGTCGGACTTGGAGCCGAAAACTTTCTTCAGTATATCTGCGAGTGCCATAGAATGCTTCTCAATTTTCAGTTAAAAACTTAATCTCACAAAATTACGCATTTTCCGGCGGATTCGCAAATCCGATGCCACCTCCCGACGGGACGGGTTATGCCAGAGATTCCTGCAAAAATGTCAGGGATTGGGCGCGGAGGGCATCCAGATCGGTGTCAGAAGCGAAAAGATGGAGGATCCGGTCGTCCTTGGGCGTGCCGGACGGCGGATAGACGAAGTCGACCCCGTAGATTTTGGCCACGGCGATGCCATGGAAGGAGGACGCAACCACATGTTCCGCCCCACGGATGAGGGAGATGAACTCGCCGGGGACAAACCGCTTGGACCCGGCGAAGCAGGGGTTGGAAGCGATGCGCACGACCGGCAGGCCGAAGCGGGTTGCGATCTGCAGGACCTGGGGATTGTCAATCACCTCATAGGCAACGACATACCGGCCTTTGACCGGGCAGGGAGACGCCATGGTCTCCAGGACTTCCTTGCCGGCGAGGAGGACGGGATCCAGCACCAGGGTCGATGCAACGCCGCGGGCGGCGAGCTCGGCCTGGAGTTGGGGTTCCCGGACGCTCAGCCGATAGAAGCGGCTGAAATCGACCCCTTCCGGGAGGGGTACGGAGCCGGTGCTCGCGGCATAGGAGATGTTGCGGGTATGGTCGAAAGCGGGGTCCTGGGCGAACCAGACAGACTCTTCCCCGTTGAGGATGTGGTTCCAGATCTGGTCGCTGCCGAAGACCACGGCGTCCAGGCCTTCCGGCGGGAAGGGCATCAGATGCATGCCCTCCCGGAACGCCCGGAAGCCTCGTTTGCGCCGCGCCACGGCAAAGCTGTTCGCGAGATTCTTGGCCGTGCCCACGGGATGCTTCCACCAGTCCTTCCGCCAGAGCCGGAAGGGCTTGGTCAGGAACTCCGGCGCATAGTCGATCACATGGGCATCATGGCCCAGGGAGCGCAGGACTTCCACCAGGGCGCGGGCCTGCAGCACGGCGCCGTAATTGTCGGCCGCATGAAAGGTTAGGATGCCTACTTTCTTTGCCATTTCTTCTTGAATTTCACAATCTTTTCGGCGATGTGGTGGTTCCAGGAATCCTTGCCGAAGTTCCGCAGCACGTAGTCGAAGCCATGCTTGAGATACAGCCGCTCGAAGCGCGTGGCGTACTTGTGGGCCACGGTCGGGGTCTGGAGGTTGGGCTGCAGCACGGCCTGGATGTCCACTTCCTGAACCTGGGGATTCCCGTCGAAACGGGCCGCAAACGCGCGCCCGGCCTCGGTGCTGACCAGAAGGAGCGAGCAGCCGCGGTTGTCGTCGGCAAAGCCAGGCAGGGCCTTTTCCACGCCCCAGCAGTCGGCCATCGTCAGGTCCGAGGGCCGGGCAAGGCTGGCGAAGGGGCAGGCCAGGCAGGAGGGGCGCATCATGTAGCGCCGGAAGTACAGATGGGCGTAATCGTTCGTCACCAGGGATTTGGAGGCGAAACAGAGCTTTTCCCGGGCTCCGTGCCAGCCCAGGGACGGATCGCGGAAAAGGGCGCCGGTCAGCGGCTCCCCTTCCCGCTGTTCCACGTATTTCAGATAGTCCCGCCACACATACGGGGCGGGGACACCGTGGCAGACGATATCGGCCAGCAGGAGGTCTTTCCGATGGGTGCCCGCGAGGGATCCAACGCCGGCGCACTGGCAGGGGGTGCCGGTGAACAGGACCTTCCGCCCGGCTTTTAGGTCCGCCAGTACCTGACCGGGGACGCCGGTCATGTCGCTCTGGACGTATTTGGTAAGCCGCAGGGGCTCCAGGCCTTCTTCCGTCGTCACCCGGACATGCCGGACCACGAGATCCGGATCCATCGCCGCGCCATAGACTACCATTCCCTGCTTCACGGCCTTCCGCATCAGGGCATAGCCCAGTCCCCCGCTCTGGCTCTGGTCCAGATACTCCGGGAACCGGATGGCGATGGCTTTCTGGACAGGCTCCTCGACCGGATGGAAGGCGCAGACGCGATCGCAAATGCCGCAGTCCACGCACAGGTCCTTATCCACGGCCGGGTACAGGAATCCCATCCCGTCCGGGACCATCTTGATGGCCCTGTGCGGACAGGCGTCAGCACAGGCGGAGCAGCCGCAGCATTGATTCCGGTTCTCAATGTGAATCATAGGGTTTACGGGCGTTTCTTCAAGGACTTCTTCAATAGATGCATCCGGTGATGGAGGTCCTTGTAGGCATTCAACAGATACGTTCCACCAGGCAGGTGGAGGCAGAAATTCTTGGCCCGGTACTCCCACTTACCCATGTCTTCCTTGCACTGCGGGAGCCATTCCAGGGCGCCGGCGCGGTGGTTCAGGTGGAGGGCCATTCCGAGCATGCGCTCGTCGGAAATCGCCTGCAGCTGTTTCAGGTAGTGGGCCAGTTTTTCTTCCGGGATATCCTCGATCCGTTCCACGGTCGCCATCTGCGTCCGGAGATAGGTCTGTTTCTTGACGACTTCCCGCTCATACCCGCTGTATTGGCCGCGGCTGTGGGACGTGGCCCGCTCGACGGCGTTGAACAGCGGTTCCAGGATGGTCTTGCAGCGGTACCGGTACAGGACCGGGACGAGGAGCTGCCAGTTCTGTCCGGCATTTTTCTCCGTGTAGATATCGAAGCCGCCCGTCACTTCCTTCAGCACGGTCGTCCGGACCAGGAAGGCCCCGGAAGTAAAGTAAAAGCCGTTGATGCTGTACAGGCAGTCCTCGAAGAGCGACGGATCCTCTTCCTCCCGGGCGTCCGCGCCGGCGAGCCTGGACAGTTCCAGGGTCGGGTCCTGGACATACCGGGACTGGGTGCGCACCAGCTGGAATTCCGGCGGGGCGGTGGCAAGGGCATGGACCATCTTGGAGATGGCGTCGTCCGCCGCATAGAAGTCGTCGCTGTCGGGCCAGGTCAGGTACTCCCCCGTCACCAGCTGCAACCCGTTCTTGATCGCGACCGACTGGCCGGCATTGGGCTGATACTGGTAGCGGAGCGTATATCCCTTGGCCGCAAAACGGTCGGCATACCCGTCGACCACTTTCCGGGAACCGTCCGTGGAGCCGTCGTCGATGACAATCATCTCGATGGCAGGATAGTCCTGCGCCAGGACCGAATCCAGCAGCCGGTGCACATACTTCTCGGTATTGTACATCGGGGTGAGGATACTGACCAGCGGGTTTTGTTGCATGGAACAAAGATAGGAAAAAACCGACAATTATTCATATCTTTGCAGGGATGCCCGCTGTCAGTGTCATCATACCGGTTTACAAGGTCGAGCCCTACATGGCCCGATGCGCCCGGTCGCTGTTCTCCCAGACGATGGAGGACCTGGAGTTCATCTTCATCGACGACTGCTCGCCGGACCGGTCCATCGACGTGATGCGCGAGGTCCTGGAAGAGTTCCCGGAGCGGAAGGACCAGGTGGTCGTGTACCGCATGCCGCGGAACAGCGGCCAGGCGGCCGTCCGGATGCAGGGCCTCGCCCTCGCCCGGGGCGAGTATGTCATCCACTGTGACTACGGGAAAGCCAAAGCGGAGGACCTGGATGTCGTCACGTGCAACCTGGCGACCGTGGAACAGGACGGGCGCCTAATCGAGACAGTCTCCGGGAAATGTACTTCCGTCGCCCGCATGCTCAAGGGCAAGGAGCGGTGGAACCTGGTGTGCCGGTTGACCCGCCGGTCTTTGTGCGAGGGCCTGACCGCCCCGGTATCCGACATGGGCGAAGACATGGTGGTTTCCGTCCAGACGCAGCTGAGGGCCCGGCGGACCGGGCACGTGGACGAGACGCTGTATTTTTATTGCTTACGCAGGGATTCCATCACCCTTGCGGAAGGGCAGGAGGCCCTGGTCGCCCGCTGGGAATCCGTGATGAAGAACGCCCGCCTGCTCATCGGCCTTCTGCAGGAACAGTACGGCTATACAGGTGAGGAACCTGAGATCGTCCATTTAAAGTACAAGTGCAGGGGGATGCTTGCGCCCCTGGTGCACATTCCCGAGTATTATCAACGCTGGAAAGAGACTTTCCCGGAGGTGGACAGGAAAGTCCTGTTCTCGCGCTCCTGCTCCCTCGAAGAGAAATTCTGGTTCGTGCTCATCCACCTGCGGCTCTACCATCCGGTCAAACGAATCACAGGCTGGTTCCGGAATCACCGGAGGAGCGATTCGTAGATCTGTTTCAGGCTGGCCATGACGGCCTCGGGGTGGAAGGCCTCCACCATTTTCAGGCTGGAAAGCCCCATCTCGCGGCAGGCGTCCTCATCGCCGCACCGGGCGATGGCCGCCGCAATTCCTTCTACATCACCGGGTTGCACCAGGATTCCGTTATCCTTGACCACTTCCGGAATGCCGCCCACCGGGGTGGAAATGATGGCGCAGCCATAGCTCATGGCCTCCAGGATGCTGATGGGCAGGCCTTCGTTGTACGAGGGCAGGACAAAGACATCTGACCGGCTGAGCAGTTCCTTTTTCAGGTCGCCGGACACGAAACCGTTGAAGTGCACGCAGTCCTCCAGATGCTGCGCGCGGATGGCCTCTTTCAGGGCCTCCTCATTCTTGTTTCCGCCGATTTCCAGCCAGGCCTTCCCGGGGTCAGTTCCCTGCAGGAGGGCCATCGCCTTCAGCAGATCGAAGACGCCTTTCCGCGGGCCAATCTCGCCCAGGAAAAGCAGGCGGACGGGCCCGCCGGGCGCACGGGCGACCTTCTCCCGGTCGGCCGGGTCCGTGATGTTGTTCAGGATGCGGACTTTCTCCGGGGACACGCCGATGGACACGAAGAAATCGCGCCAGGATGCGGACAGGACGATGAGGCGGTCCAGCCGGGCGAGCACCTTCCGGACCCGCCGCTGGTGGCGCTCCGTCAGCCCTTCATACCACACCTTGAAACGGGAAGCGTGGCTGTGCATCACGACTTTCCGGCCCATCAGCCGGGCGAGCCAAGCATAGTAGGCGTGCTTGTCGAAGGAGCCGCCCGCGGCCGTATGGATATGGACGATCCGGATCTTCCGGTCCCACAGGAGGCGCCAGCCCAGGGCGAAGAGCCCGCCGAGGTCGTACCGCAGTTTATCCTTCCAGGTGGGCTGGCCGGAGGACGCGATGAAGGGGAAGGTCTCGAAGCAGTCGCGGTAGGATTTGATGACGGAGACGATGCCGCCATAGACCGGGGCCCAATAGCACTCCCCTACGGTCAACACGCGGTCGCTGACCGACTGGTCGATCAAGGTGCGTTTCATGCCTGTTCCCTCCTTTTTCCCAGCCGGCGGGTCAACCGCTTGACTAGGTCATATAAGTGTATATGAATCAACACGAACCAGCCCTTCTTCTCAAGTGACAGATAAGGATTCGCTAGCAGCTTCGCATCCACCTCCGGGAAGGTTTCCCGCCACAGTTGATAGCAAGCCTTGTCCCCCACATAGGGTTCAATGCAATGCCGGGCGTAATACTTGAAGCAGGCGATTTCCGGGTCGTTTTCCTTATAGCCGTACGAGCCCGTGAGCAGGCCGACGAGCATCCGGACGTTGGCCGTCAGGGCCTGGTGCCGCCGGATGGCGGATTCCCTGCCCTGGGACTTGCTGATGGACGCCGGGCGGTACTTGTACAGATAGAAGGGTTCGTCGATATGTCCGGAAGACCGGGCCCGCAGCGTGGCCTGCAGCGCGAGGACCAGGTCCTCGCCCATGTTCCCCTGCGGCGCCAGGAGGCCTTCCTGCAGGAGGGCCCGGCGGATCAGCCGGCACACCAGGGAGCCCTGGACTTTGTCCAGCAGCAGGTCGCTCACGCCCTGGCATTCCTCCTTGACGAGCACGCGGTGGCCGGACGGTTCCTCCTTCAGGTAATTGCAGGTGACGATGTCCAGCCGCTCGGAAACGGCCTTCTCGTACAGAAGACGATAAGCATCCGGAGAGGTCAGTTCGTCATCGCTGTCGCAATGGATGACGTACTCCCCCGTCGCCAGGGCCAGTCCCTGCATCCGGACCTTCGCCTGGCCGCTGTTCTCCGGCATCTTGAAGAACCGGACCTGGGGTTCCCGCGCGGGGAACTCGCGCTCCAGGACCTCCCGGATGACCTCCATGGACCTGTCCGGCGTGCAGTCGTCGATGAAGATGAACTCCATGTCCGCCAGGCTTTGGGCGAACAACGAGCGCACGCAGCGGGCCACGAACGGCTCGACTTTGTAAACGGGGACTATGACGCTGACTGCTGGCATTACCGTTGCGATTCCGGTTTGCGGAAGACGCCCGTCAGGCGTTTCCAGGGGTAGTACAGACGCAGATGGATCAGGATGAACCAGAACTTGGTATCCGCCGGGATGCCTTTCGTCCGCAGGAACACCCGGTCGATCTCCGGGAAGGTATCCCGCCACTTGCGATAGTATTCGGGAATCTGCACATAGGGGATCAAAGGGTAGCGGCTGCGGTATTTGAACGAGACGATGTCGTCGGCATCGACCGCCACCCCGTTCCGGGAAAGATAGTCCAGCACCTGCTGGACGTTGCCCCGGATGGCTTCCCAGCGCTTGAGCGCGGCCGCCTGTCCCTCTTCGAAACTGATGGAGGTAGTCCTGCGGTAATAGGTGTAAAACGGAATGCCCATGTGGCCGATGCGCCGGGCGCGGCGCGTCGCCTGCACGGCGAAGACGACGTCTTCCCACATGTCTCCACCTTCGGGCATGGCGATGTCCTCACACAGTTCCCGCTTGACCATGCGGCAGCAGAGGGAGGCCCAGACCTTCCCGGACAGGATGTCCGAGATTTCCCGGCCCGGTTCGCTGACGGTTGACTGTACGCGGGCTTCCTTCAGGTTCACCATCCGGAAATCGCACGTGACGATATCCAGGTCCTCGGCGACCGCCTTCCCGTACATCAACTGATACGCCTCCGGATCCACGGAGTCGTCACTGTCACAGTGGATGACATACTCGCCCCGGGCGAGGGCGAGGCCCTGCATCCGGACGGCCGCCTGGCCGCTGTTCCGCGGCATGCGGTACACGCAGTCGTCGACGAAGATGAACTCCAGGTCCTCCATCGTCTGGGAGAACAGCGCCCGGGCGCAGCGGGCGATGTAGGGTTCGACCTTGTAGACCGGTATGATGACGCTGACCGCTGGCATTCCTTCAAGCAAAAACAGAGACCTTTTCCCTTTTGCAAAGATAGGAATTTTTTTATCTTTGCATTATGGCATCGAACTCCGACATCCGCATCGCCAGAAATACGGTCATCATCTATATCCGGATGGCGGTCACCATCCTGGTGGGACTCATCACCAGCCGGCTGGTGCTGCAGGCCCTGGGCGCATCGGACGTGGGCATCTACAGCGCCGTGGGCAGCACGGTCGCCCTCGTCGGGGCCATCACCGGGGCGCTTTCCTCCACGACCATCCGCTTCATGAACATCGAGATCGGCAAGGTGGACGGCAACCCCAACCGGATGTTCAACATCTGCCACGCAATCCATCTCGGCGGCGCGGCCGTCATCCTCCTGCTGCTGGAGAGCATCGGCCTCTGGTACATCCACACGCACCTGAATGTCCCGCCCGGCAAGGAGTCGGACGCGATGTTCGTGTTCCAGGTTTCCACCATCGTCGCCTGCCTCGCCATCGCCAACACCCCCTTCCAGAGCCTGTTCACCATCCACGAGCAGTTCGGGACGGTGGCCCTGGTCGATATCTTCAACACCCTGCTCAAGCTGGGGCTGGTCGCCCTGCTGTACCTGATGCAGGGGCATCCTGACGGACTGCGCATCTACGCCGTCATGATGAGCGCCAGCACCTGGATCTCGTTCATCGCCTACCACTGGATGAGCGCCCGGCGGTGGCCGGACATCGTCCGGTGGAAGCCCGTCCGGGAGAAATCGGCCTACCGGGAGGTCATGACGTTCAACAACTACAACCTCCTGTCCTCCTCGGCGGTCATCGCCCGGTCCCAGGGCTCCAACATGCTCATCAACGCCTTCTTCGGGACCACCACCAACGCGGCCTATTTCTACGCCTTCACCCTGCAGAACTACGTCAACCAGTTCGTCAACAACTTCGACCAGGCCTCCGCCCCGCAGATCACGCAGAACGTGGGCGCCGGCCAGGTGGAAACGGCCACGCGGCTGGCCCGGCGCTCCTGTCGGATCTGCCTCCTGCTGTTCCTCCTGCTGTTCTTCCCCCTGCTCAGCGAACTGGAATTCCTGATGGGCCTGTGGCTGGGCAGCAAGATGCCACCGGAGACGGTCGTGATGGCCCGCTGGACCCTCCTGATCGCCGCCGTCGCCACCACGTCCGCCGGCCTGGGACAGCTGATCAATGCCCTGGGGCGCATCAAGTGGTACAAGATCGAGATCACGGTCCTGTTCCTGCTGTGCCTCCCGGCCGGCTGGATCCTGTTCAAGAACGGCGCCCCGGCCTACACCATCCTGACCTGCTTCGTCGTCTCCGACTTCCTGAGCCGGATCATCCAGTTCATCCTGCTCCGGGTGCAGTTCCGGTTCGACGTATTCCGGTTCATGCGTCACGCCTACGCCCGCCCCCTGCTGATCTCCGTCCTGATGGGCGGGTTCCTGCTGCTGTACAGGATGATTCCCCTGGACGGTCTCTGGCAGCATTTCGCCGGCTTCATGGTCGTCGGAATCGTCACGGTCGTCTGCATCGGCTTCCTGGGCTTCAGCCGGGCGGAGCGCCGGACGGCCCTGGACTTCCTCCGCAACAAAATCCACAAGAACACATAACCCACACGAATACTATGAGCCAAAATCCCAAGATCGGCATCCGTCCGACCATCGACGGCCGCATGAACGGCGTCCGCGAATCCCTGGAAGACCAGACCATGGGCATGGCGCAGAGCGTCGCCGCCCTGCTGTCCAGCCGCCTCCGCTATGCGGACGGGTCCCCCGTCGAATGCGTCATCTCCGATACCACCATCGGCCGCGTGGCCGAAGCCGCCGCCTGCGCGGAGAAGTTCGCCCGCGAGGGCGTCGCCATCACGATTACCGTCACGCCCTGCTGGTGCTACGGCAGCGAGACCATGGACATGGACCCGCACACGATCAAGGCCGTGTGGGGCTTCAACGGCACAGAGCGGCCGGGCGCGGTGTACCTCGCCGCCGTCCTCGCCGCGCACGCGCAGAAGGGCCTGCCCGCCTTCGGCATCTACGGCCACGACGTGCAGGACGCGGATAACCAGACCATTCCGGCCGACGTCGAGGAGAAGCTCCTCCGCTTCGCCCGCGCCGCCGTCGCCGCCGCCTCCATGCGGGGCAAGTCGTACCTGTCCATCGGCGCCGTCTGCATGGGCATCGCCGGTTCCATCGTGAATCCGGACTTCTTCGAGGACTACCTCGGGATGCGCTGCGAAGGCATCGACGAGGTGGAGATCATCCGCCGCATGGACCGGGGCATCTACGACCACGAGGAGTTCGAGAAGGCCCTCGCCTGGGCCAAGGCCCACTGCAAGGAGTACGACGACGTCTGCAACCGGCCCGACCTCAAGAAGACCCGGGAGGAGAAGGACGCGGACTGGGCCTTCGTCGTGAAGATGGCCCTCATCATCCGCGATCTCCTGCAGGGCAATCCCAAGCTCAAGGAACTGGGCTTCGGGGAGGAATCCCTGGGCCACAACGCGATCCTGGGCGGTTTCCAGGGCCAGCGCCAGTGGACGGACTTCTACCCGAACGGCGACTTCGCGGAGGCCATCTTGAACTCTTCCTTCGACTGGAACGGCATCCGCAAGCCCTTCGTCCTCGCGACGGAGAACGACTCCCTGAACGGCGTCGCGATGCTCCTCGGCCACCTCGTCTCCCAGGGTCCGGCCATCTTTGCCGATGTCCGCACTTACTGGAGCCCGGAGGCCGTGCAGCGGGTCACCGGCGAGCCGCTCACGGGCCCGGCGGCCGGCGGCATCATCCACCTGATCAACTCCGGCGCCGCCTCGCTGGACGGCAGCGGACAGTGTTCCATCGACGGGAAACCCGCGATGAAGCCCTTCTGGGAGATTTCCCCGGAGGAGGCCGACGCCTGCCTGGACGCCACCGTCTGGGTGCCTGCGAACCGCGAATACTTCCGCGGCGGCGGCTTCTCCTCCAAGTTCCTCTCGAAGGGCGGCATGCCCTGCACGATGATCCGGATGAACATCGTCAAGAACCTGGGTCCCGTGCTCCAGCTCGCGGAAGGATGGACGGTAGACGTGTCCGAGAAGCAGTTCCGCATCCTGGACGACCGCACCGACAAGGGCTGGCCGACGACCTGGTTCGCCCCGCGCCTGGACCTGTCCAAACGCCCGTTCAAGGACGTGTACAGCGTGATGGACAACTGGGGCGCGAACCACGGGGCCATCGTGTACGGCCACGTGGGCGCTGACCTCATCACGCTCTGCTCCATGCTCCGCATCCCGGTGTGCATGCACAACGTTCCCGAGAAGGACATCTTCCGTCCCTCCACTTGGCGCGCCTTCGGCATGGACCCGGAGGGCGCCGACTATAGAGCTTGCGCGGCCTACGGCCCGCTGTTTAAGAAATAGATATGAAAGAGAAAAACAGTTTCTTCAAGTACGAGGGCGTAAATTATTTACTGCCATTCATTTTGATCACTGCGTGCTTCGCGCTGTGGGGCTTTGCGAACGATGTCACGAACCCGATGGTGAAGGCGTTCTCCAAGATCTTCCGGATGAGCGTGACGCAGGGTACCCTGACGCAGGTCGCCTTTTACGGCGGGTACTTCGCGATGGCCCTCCCGGCCGCCCTCTTCATCCGGCGCTTCTCGTACAAGAGCGGCATCCTGATGGGCCTGGGCTTGTACGCGACGGGGGCGTTCCTGTTCATCGCCGCGCGGTCCACGGGGTCGTACTGGCCTTTCCTGATCGCGTATTTCATCCTCACCTGCGGCCTCAGCTTCCTGGAGACCAGCGCGAACCCGTACATCCTCGCGATGGGCGACCCGGCGACGGCCACCCGACGGCTGAACTTCGCGCAGTCGTTCAACCCCATCGGCTCCCTGTGCGGGATGTATGTGGCGATGAACTTCATCCAGGCGCGCCTGAACCCGATGGACTCCGCCGCCCGGGCTACCCTGTCCGACGCGGAGTTCGAGGCGATGAAGCAGTCCGACCTCGGGATCCTCATCACCCCGTACGTGGTCATCGGCATCGTCATCGTGGCGATGTTCCTGCTGATCCTGCTGAAGAAGATGCCGGCGGTCCACGAGGAGAGCTCCCAGACGGTGGGCGCCTCGCTGAAGCGGCTCATCGGCATCCCCCGCTACCGCGAGGGCGTGCTGGCGCAGTTCTTCTATGTGGGCGTGCAGATCATGTGCTGGACCTTCATCATCCAGTACGGGACGCGGATCTTCATGGAGCGCGGGATGAGCGAGATCGATGCGGAAGTCCTCTCGCAGAAGTACAACATCGCCGCGATGATCCTCTTCTGCTGCAGCCGGTTTATCTGCACTTACCTCATGAAATACTTCAAGCCCGGGAAGATGCTCTACTGCTTCGCTTTCGCAGGGCTTGCCTTCGCGCTCGGCGTCATTTTCTTCCAGGGAATCGTGGGCCTGTACTGCCTCGTCGCCGTCTCCGCCTGCATGTCCCTGATGTTCCCGACCATCTACGGCATCGCCCTCGAGGGGCTCGGCGAGGACGCCAAGTTCGGCGCCGCCGGCCTCATCATGGCCATCCTCGGCGGCTCCGTCCTGCCGCCGTTCCAAGCCATGATCATCGACAAGGGCACCTTATTGGGAATGCCGGCGGTGAACCTGTCGTTCATCCTGCCGGCACTCTGTTTCGTGGTGATCGCGATCTACGGACTCCGGGTGCACCGGAAGGTGATCTAGCGGATTATTCCGGTTTGTAGGAATCCTTGAGGGCGGTGGTCTTGTTGAACACCGCCTTTTCCGGTGTGGAGTCCTTGTCCTTCACGTAGTAGCCGGTGCGCTCGAACTGGACCGCGATGCCGGAGGCGTCGTCCAGGAGGGCGGGTTCCGCCCAGCCGTCGCCGACGATGAGGGAATCGGGATTCAGGAAGTCCTTGTAGTCCTTGTCCTCGGGGACCTGGGACATGTCGGCCAGGGTGAAGAGGCGGTCGTAGTTGCGGAGCTCGATCTCCTTCGCGTGCGGGATGGAGACCCAGTGGATCGTGCCCTTGACGGAGCGCCATTCACCCGTGGTCGGGTGCGTGGTGGGATCGTAGGTGCACTTGAGCTCGACGACTTCGCCGTCCTCGTTCTTGATCACCTCGTTGCACTTGATGATGTAGGTGTACTTGAGGCGTACCTCGCCGTCCGGCTTGAGGCGGAAGAACTTCTTGGGGGCGTCCTCCATGAAGTCGGCGCGGTCGATGTAGAGCTCGCCGCTGAAGGGGACCCTGCGGGTCGCGCCCTCCGGCTCGGCCGGGTTCAGCGGGCAGTCGAACCATTCGACCTGGCCTTCCGGATAGTTGGTGAGGGTGACCTTGATGGGATCCTGGACCACCATGTAGCGGTTGGACCGGGCGTTCAGGTCCTGGCGGACGCACCATTCGAGGAGCTGGATGTCCATCAGCTGGTCGCGCTTGGAGACGCCGATCTTGTCGCAGAACATGCGGAGCGCCTCGGCGGTGTAGCCGCGGCGGCGGACGCCGCAGAGCGTGGGCATGCGGGGGTCGTCCCAGCCGCTCACGAGCTCCTTCTGCACGAGCTCGAGGAGCTTGCGCTTGGACATCAGGGTATACGTGAGATTGAGGCGCGCAAATTCGTACTGGTGAGAGGGATAGATACCCAGCGTCTCGATGAACCAGTCGTACAGCGGACGGTGCACGTCGAACTCCAGGGTGCAGATGGAATGGGTGATGTGCTCGATGGAATCGCACTGGCCGTGGGTGTAGTCATACATGGGGTAGATGCACCACTTGTCGCCCGTGCGGTGATGGTGCGCGAACTTGATGCGGTACAGCAGCGGGTCGCGGAACATCATGTTCGGATGGGCCATGTCGATCTTCGCGCGGAGGACCTTCTCCCCTTCCGCGTACTTGCCGGCCTTCATCTCACGGAAGAGTTTCAGGTTCTCCTCCGGGGTGCGGTCGCGCCAGGGGCTCGGGGTGCCGGGCTTGTCCACGGTGCCGCGGTTCAGGCGGATCTCCTCCTGGTTCTGGTCATCGACATAGGCGAGGCCCCGCTTGATGAGGTCCTCGGCCCATTCGTACAGCTGGTCGAAGTAATCCGAAGCGTAGAGTTCCTTGTCCCAATGGAAGCCCAGCCACTGGATGTCCTCCTTGATGGAGTCCACGTACTCGGTGTCTTCCTTCGTGGGGTTCGTGTCGTCGTAGCGGAGGTTCGTCTTGCCGCCGTACTTCTGCGCGAGACCGAAGTTCAGGCAGATGGACTTGGCGTGTCCCAGGTGCAGGTAGCCGTTCGGCTCCGGCGGGAAACGGGTCATGACGGAATCCACTTTGCCCGACGCGAGGTCGGCTTCGATGATCTCTTCGAGGAAATTCAGTTTGCGTTCTTCCATGGTTTGTTACCTTATAGGTGGCAAAGGTACGCATTTTAAATTATTTTTACTAACTTCGCACCGTACTAAAACGAACAAGTAAATGGGTTTACTGCATGCAAGGCTGGCGAAGTACGACCTGCCGCAAAAAATGATCGAGAAAGGGGTTTACCCCTATTTCCGTGAAATCGAGAGCAAACAGGGCACGGAAGTCGAGATGGAAGGACACAAGGTCCTGATGTTCGGTTCCAACGCCTACACGGGCCTCACCGGGGACGAGCGCGTCATCGAGGCTGGCGTCAAGGCCCTGAAGCAATATGGTTCCGGCTGCGCCGGTTCCCGTTTCCTGAACGGCACCCTGGACATCCACGTCCAGCTCGAGAAAGAGCTCGCCGCCTTCGTGGGCAAGGACGAAGCCCTGTGCTTCTCCACCGGCTTCACGGTGAATTCCGGCGTCATCCCGCAGCTTCTCACCCGCGACGACTTCATCATCTGCGACGACCGCGACCACGCCTCCATCGTGGACGGACGCCGCCTGTCCTTCGCCAAGGCGCTGCACTACAAGCACAACGACATGAAGGACCTGGAGCGCTGCCTCCGCCGCTGCCCCAAGAACTCCGTGAAGCTCATCGTCGTGGACGGCGTCTTCTCGATGGAAGGCGACCTGTGCAAGCTCCCCGAGATCGTCGAGTTCAAGCACAAGTATGACAACGTCGTCATCATGGTGGACGAGGCCCACGGCCTCGGCGTCTTCGGCCGCCAGGGCCGCGGCGTCTGCGACCACTTCAACCTGACCAAGGACATCGACATCATCATGGGGACGTTCTCCAAGTCCCTCGCTTCCATCGGCGGTTTCGTCGCCGCGGACAAGATCATCATCAACTGGTTGCGGCACACCGCCCGCACCTACATCTTCAGCGCCTCCGCCACCCCGGCCGCGACCGCGAGCGCCCTGGAGGCCCTGCATATCATCCAGCAGGAGCCCCAGCGCATCAAGTCCCTCTGGGACGTCACGAACTACGCGCTGATGAAGTTCCGCGCCGCCGGCTTCGAGATCGGCGACACCGAGAGCCCGATCATCCCGCTGTACGTCCGCGACCTGGAGAAGACCTTCATGGTCACGAAGATGGCGTTCGACGAGGGCGTGTTCATCAACGCCGTCATCCCGCCGGCCTGCGCCCCGCAGGACACCCTCGTCCGCTTCGCGCTCATGGCCACCCATACGAAGGAGCAGGTGGACCGCGCCGTCACCGCCCTCACCAAGGTATTCAAGTCCCTAGACATCATCAAATGATCCAGTCGATGACCGGCTACGGCAAGGCCGAAGCCCAGCTGCAAGGTGGAAAACTCACCGTCGAAATCCGCACTCTCAACAGCAAGAGTGCGGATATCAATATCAAGACGTCCATCCTCCCGAAGGAGAAGGACATCCCCGTGCGGAAGAAGCTCGCCGAGCGTCTGCAGCGCGGCACCATCGACTTCTTCCTCACCTATGAGGCCGGCGCCGCCGAGGCCGCGCGTCCCATCAATGCCGAGGCGCTGAAGGCCTATTACAACCAGCTCATGGCCGTGCGCCGGGAGCTTCCGGGCTTCACGGCCCCGGGCGACGAGGCCAACAGCGAACTGCTCGCCTCCCTCCTCCGCCTCCCCGACGTGGTGGACACGAAGAAGGCCGATGCCATCGGCGAAGAGGACTGGCCGGCCGTGGAAGCCGCCATCGACGAGGCCCTGGACCATCTCCAGGCTTTCCGCAGCCAGGAAGGCGTCGCCCTGTACAAGGACGTCACCGGCCGCGTCCAGACGATTCTCGGCCTCTATGACGAGGTGGAGAAGCTGGAAGGCGAACGGATCGAAGGCGTGAAGGCCCGCCTCCTCAAGAACCTCGAGGAGCTCTCGCAGAAGCCCGATCCCGCCCGCTTCGAGCAGGAACTCATCTTCTACCTGGAGAAGTACGACATCAACGAGGAGAAGGTGCGGCTGCGCCAGCACTGCCGTTATTTCATGGAAACCATCGACGGCGAGCCCTACCCCGGCAAGAAGCTCGGCTTCATCATCCAGGAGATGGGCCGCGAGATCAACACCACCGGTTCCAAGGCGAACCACGCCGGCATCCAGCGCCTGGTGGTGAGGATGAAGGACGAGTTGGAGAAGATCCGGGAACAGTCGATGAACATCCTGTAAAAAACGAGGCCGCCCCGCAAGGGACGGCCTCGATTCGTTGCAGACAGCGCGCTACTACTTCTTCGTCATCACGTTCGGAAGGGCGGTCTCAAGACCGGAATAGGACACGCCGGAGCGGGATCCGGTGGAGGTGGTGTACCGTCCATACCACCGGATGTTGTAGAAGTACGCCGGAGCGCCGGCGGAAGTGACGGCGCGCGGGGTCAGTTCCGCCGTCTGCCCGCCATCGGCCATCTTGGCCCGGGCAATGGTGTTGCCGACGCCGGAATTGTAGTACGTCTTGCCTTCGACATTCGTGTACTGGCCGGAGAGCAGGCCGTTCATCGTGCCACGGCTGCTGTCCTGCCACGTTACGGCCGTATTCTCATACACCTTGAAGACCATTTCCCGGGTCGCCGCATCGTAAGGGACGATGGCGACGAAGGCGCCGGGGGCGCGGTCATCGGCGTTGAAGCCGGCGATGCCACTCACCTTGTAAGACTCTCCAGGGACGTTCTCGGTCACGATCCAGGTATCGACCGCGTTGGCGCGAGGGACCGTCCACTCGCCCAGCCAGGCGTAATAGGCCAAGTCGGGCACAGCGATTTCGGCCACCTGATACTCGCCCGTGTAGAACTGGTTGTCACTGAAGGCTATCACCACGACATACGCGTCAGGCGAGACATTTTCCGCTTCGATCGTCGTCTCGCCCTTGCTCAGGCCCGCGTCGAAGTCAGGCAGCTCACCGCTGGCGACCTTGGCGAGGATGGCCTCGCGGGTTTCCATGGCAAAGGTGGAGAAAGCGTAGTCCTCGATGGAAGCGACGCTCGCCTTGTTCACGGCCGTGGCGATGTACTTGACATCCTCGAAGCCGGCCTTGGGCGTGATCGTGAACTGGTCGGTCTGGTCCGGATGGGCATAGGTGCCGCCCGCATGGGCGATATCCCAGCCTTCGACCAGCGTCTTCTTCGGACCGCGGTCCGGAATGGCGACATCCATCACGACATACTGGCCCGTCGGATAGTTCTGGTCATCGAAGAGGATGATGACGGCCGTGGCGGTGGAAGGAAGGTTCGTATACTCCTTGGCATCCGTCCCCTTGGAGAGGGTGACCACGCCCGACTCGACGGCAGCCTTCACCTCAGCCGCGGATTCCCGGATGTAGGTCGGGATGTCCTTGCCCAGCAGTTCGCTCGGATCTCCCAGCGCCCAGAAGTAAGGGGCCGAGGCCATCTCCGCCGGCGGCGTCACCGTGACCTCGTCGATCTGGTCCGGGAAGACGTATCGGCCGTCCGTATCCTCGGCCTTCCAGCCGGATACCGCGCCATAGGTGGGTTCCTGGATCACCCGGGCCGACCCGCTGTTGGAACCGGCCGTGTAGGTGACCGTCGCGACACGGGTGCCGAAGCCCTCGTGCTTGTCGACCGTCACATAGACGATGGGATTCTCCTCATCGAAGGAGATATGGACCCAGGGCTGGTCGGCCTTGACATCGACCGTCAGGTTGGTCGTATAGGGATAGGCGAACTGCCCTCCCCTGTTCGGGACTTCCATATCCGCGAGCTCCAGTCCGTCGAACACTTCGCCGTACTGAATGACGGCCGCGGTGACGCTCTCGGAACCGGACGTGATGGTCAGCTTGGCATAGCGGGACTGCTTCCCGCCATTGGTCGAGGCGGTCACGGAAACGGTGTTCCCGCTGACGGAAGCGCTGCACCAGGACTTGTCGGCTGTCACGCTCACGTTGGAGAGATTCACCTCCAGCGTCTCCGTGCCGCCGCCGGGCAGGAAGACCAGGTTGCTCTTGACGACCTGGAGTTCGGTCCGCCAGTCGATGGTCTGCTCCGGCTCCTTGCGGCAGGAAACCGCCGCAAGGACCGCCAGGACAGAAAGCAATGCAATGGTAATGATTCTTTTCATGGCCATTCCTCCCCTATTTCTTGGTCATCGTCACCCAGAAGTGGGCATAGTACCGGTAATTGAACGGGAACCAGTCCTTGTAGGTATCGCTGCTCATCCAGCCGCCGGACGAACCGGCCGGAGTCTGCATGATCAGGGCGAAACCGGTGATGGGCTGGGCCGCGGAGGCCGCGGGTCCGGTCGTGAACTTGAACACGTTCTTACCGGCCGCCGCCGAGGCTTCCTCATCGACATATCCCTTCATGCCGTAGTTGGTGCTTCTCCAGCCGGACCAGGTCACGCCCGTGCCCGCCGCGTTCGAACGCGCGAAGCAAGGCGCCCAGTAGATGGAGTTGCCGTTAGGTTCCCAGGTGCCGATGATCTGGCCCATGATGAAGATGTTGCCGGAAGCCAGGTCGTAGTTCACCTTGAGGTCGTACAGGTCGTTGACGCCCTTGAGGAGCATCGTCTTCTTGTACTCGTCCTGCACCAGGGACACCGGGACCGTCCGGGGGGCGGAGTAATAGGATTCGCCGCTGTCGTTGTACACCAGGTCATAATCGCCCAGCAGGTCGCTGTAGGAACGCCAGCCCGGGGGCAGCTGTCCCTTGAGGGAGACGGAGACGGGATCTCCGCTCACGCTCACAAGGCTCTGGGTGCTGTTGTCCCAGTCGAGGGCTTCCAGGGTATAGGAGCCGAGTTTGACGGGCTTGTAGAAGCGTACACCCCGGTCCGTGACCATGTAAGGAGCTTCCGCGGTAGTCTCGCTGCCGGTGAGCGTCAGGGTCGCCCAGCGGGAGCCGACGTCCATGTAAGCGGTGGCCGCTTCCCCGCCGATGGTGCCGGCGAAGCTGCTGACGAAAATGTCTTCGGCATTCTGGGCCGCCTTCTCGATGAAGGTCTCCGGGGACTCGTCCAGCGGATACATCAGGATCTTGTTGCCGCTCCGCTTGCCCTTCAGGACCACTTCCTCGGGCTTCGCGCTCATGACGATGAACTCGAAGTCGCCCTTGTAGGCCTGGTACAGGCCGCTTTCCCCGTACAGGTTCTTGGAAGAGCCGGAAGGGGTCGCGAAATAGTGGAAGGCATAGTTGTTCGTGTCGAAGGAGAGGACCGGACCGTCGTCGTTGGTCATCTTGTAGAGAGACGTGGACGACCCGTAGAACACTTCGCTCCAGACCGTCACGGATTCATTGTCGAATTTGAGAGCATACATGTATCCGCCGTAATCCTGGTTGGGATGGGGATAATAGTACATTTTCCAACCGTTCGATGCGGAGGTGAGCACTTTCTGCGCATTGTCCATCGCCTCTTTCACGCGGAGCGAGGCCGACTTGTCGAAGATATGCTCCTCGTCCTTCACGCAGGAAGAGATGACGAAGGCGGACAGGACCGCGGTCGCCAAGATCGGTATTATTCTTTTCATACGCATAACCTTGTTGGATTAGTTGACGTCAAGGGAGGTCAGGTCCACATCGCCCGCGACGACGTCCGCCTGGCGGCGGAGCACCGCGGCGCGGAGCTGGTCGATGTCGATGTTGAAGGTATCCGCCATGTACTTGCGCACCTGGGCGAGCTTGGCGAGGATCAGCTGGTCCCCGTTGAAATGCTGGCCCACTTCCAGGTTGGGGAAGGAGACCTTGAATTCATCGCTCTTCACATCCGCCTCGGTCACCTCCCGGCCAGCCGCTGCCAGCCAGCCCTGCACGGTCTCGTCCGTATTGGTGACATAGAGGGAGAGGCATTCGGCGAAGTCTTCCCGGTCGGAATGCTGGGCGTACGTGGAGAGGAAACCGCGCTGTCGGTAGAAGGAGCCATAGGCGGAAGTGTTCCAGGACTCCGTCACGTAGGACGTGGGCGTCACCTGGGTGAACTCGACGGGGAAATCCTTCGTCTGGTTCAGGATGTGCGTGAACTCGTGATGGATGGTCTTGATGTAGAAGTGGTTCAGGGCCGAGGCCGGGTCGTTGTAACCCTGGTAGCCGCCGGTCAGGACCTGGGGCAGGTAGTTCAGGCCGGACAGGAGGATCTTCTTGCCGCCTTCGGCGGTACCCAGGATGTAGGTACCGTTGTTCTTGTACTCCCACTCGCCGATGTAGAAGAATTCCTTCGGGAAATACTTCTGGGTGAACCGGACACCGCCCACCTCGTCATAGGTGTCGATGCACAGGTACTTCACCAGGTGGGCCATCACGATGGAGCAGTCCAGCCGGGCCGGGATCGTCCAGTAGTTGAGATCCGACTCGTTGCTCTCGTAGCGGTACTTCACGAGGATGTTGTAGGGCGTCACATAATTGGCGTCCAGCCACTTGTCGAAGTCATTCTGCGTCCGCTGGTCGAGCGTGATCACGCTCACCGGGTCGAGGACCTCTTCCCGGCAGGAAACGAGCGCCAAGGATGCCGCCAGGACAAAAAGGACAGGATATATTCTTTTCATGGCCGTGCGTTTTTAGCGTTTGTTGGGTTCAAAACCCGCATCACGGGATTTCAGGGGAATCTGGACCGCGCGACGCAGGTCGTCCGGGCCCATCGTGTCGGTGATCTCCACCACGTCGCCGTTGGAATTGACCGCGCGGCGATAGATGGTGATGCCGTAGCGCTTGATGTCGAACCAGCGCATGCCCTGACCCATGGTCTCGGTCCGGCGGCAGTTCAACAGCAGATGGATCATGCTCTCCTGCAGGGTGCCCTTGTCCACGACGATCGGCTTGCGGGGCGCAAGCTCCTTCTTCTGCGTAGGCTGGTCCCACTGGTAGTAATCCATGTTGGAGTAGAAATCGTGCACCATGTCCAGCGTCATCTCCACCTTGTCCACGTACATGTTGTCGGCCCAGAGGTTCAGGTCCTCGAGGGCTTCGTCATACCGTTTGAGGAGGATGAGGGCTTCGGCGCGGTCCAGGAGGGTCTGGTCGGCCGTGAAGCAAGGATAGACGGTGTGGCGGTAGCCGATGCCGGCCACCGGGTCGGTGTACTCGAACTCGTAGTCGATCTTCCAGAAGATCGGATAGCGGAGCATGCCCACCGGGTACGTGCGGGGACGCCAGATGAAGGCGGACTCCGTCAGCATCGTCCGGTTCCAGGGAACCGGGGCGAGGAAGCTTTCGGTCTGGGCGATGTACTCCGTGAAGGCGTAATGCTTGTTGCTGCCGGAATAGTTGCCCCAGAACAGGCCCATGTTGGAATAGCCGGTCATCATCAGGAAGTTCGCCTTCTGGTCCGTGCTGTTGTAGGCGAGCCGGGCCGTGCCGATTTCCGAGTAGTTGGCCTGCAGGTCGGCATAGTCGCGGAGGAAGGTCTTGGGCGTGTCGCCCAGGCAGTCCGTCGCATACTTGACGGCCTTTTCGTACTGACCGTAATACAGGTAGAACCGGGCGGCGAACGCCAGGGCGGCCTGCTTGTTGAAATGGTACTTCGGGACGTCGTAGTTGTCCCCGACATACTTCAGGCCTTCCTGGATGTCCTCGTCGATCCGGCTGTAGACCTGGGCGACATTGCCGCGGTCATACTTCGGGTTCAGGCCCTGTTCCGGCTTGTCCATGTAGGGCAGGCCCTGGTCGGAGACGCTGGTTTCCTCGTTGTACTGGAGGCAGAAGACATTGACCAGGATGAAATGGGCATAGGCGCGGGCCAGCAGGGCTTCGCCATAGGATTCGGACAGCTCGGGATTGGACGGACCGCCCATTTCCTCGATGGCTTCCAGGGCCTGGTTCGCGGCGCCGATGGCCATCCAGAAGGAGGACCAGATGTTCTCCTCGGAATCGTTGCCGGTCTCGGAGACATCCTCCCAGCGCCAGATCTGCTGGTAGAGGCGGCCGGCCTCGGCGGTCACGACCGCGCGGTTGTTGTCCATGTTGTCGGAGAGAAGCTCCGTCACCATGGAGTAGATATGGTCCGAATAGGCGGCGCCGAGCAGCGCTTTCACCTTCTCGGGCGAATCGATCTCGGTCCGGTTATCCGGCATCGTGTCCAGGAACTTGTCGCAGGCAACCAGACTTGCAAGGGCGGCTACGGCCGCAATGATGTATTTGTGCTTCATAAGTCAGGTCTTTTGATTATTCGACGATACATACGGCGACGCGGTTGGACTCCGGAGAGGCGCTGGCGTTGCGGTCGCCGCCGAGATGTTCGATAGAGATGCGGCTGGCGTCGATTCCGCCGGACTGCAGCATGGAGGCGACAGCCTGGGCGCGCTCGCGGGAAAGCCGGTCATTGATTTCGCTCGTGCCGGTGCCGCTGTCGGCGAAGCCTTTGATGACGATCTTCGCCTTGGGGTTGTCGGTGAGGAGCTGGCAGATGCGGCCCAGCTTGAAGGCCTCTTCCGGACGGAGTTCGGACTTGCCGATCAGGAAGAACAGGTCATCCGAATAGATGTCCTTGAGCGTGGACGCGGGAACTTCCTTGACCACTTCCTTGACGACTTCCTTCTCGACCACCTTCTCGACGACCTTTTCCACGACCTTCTCGACCACTTCCGTGCTCGGGACGAAGGCGGGAGCGGCCGGGGCGGCCTTCTTCGAACCGCCGCCGAGACCGAGCTTCAGGGTGAGGGTGAACTGCTTCGGGACCGGGACGGCGACACCGCCGGTGTTGAAGAATTCAGGATCCTGGCCGTTCAGCTTCTTGTCGGCATACAGGAGGCAGAGGTTCGTGGCCTGCAGCTTGAGGGACATCGAAGCGAAGGAGATCGCTTCGGCCCAGCGCTTCGGCAGGTCGTAGCTCAGGGAGACTTCCTTCAGACGGACGAAGTCGCCCTTCGCGATGCGCTCCGTGGAGTAGTTGTACGCGTTGTAGGCGTGGCTGAGGGACGTATTGTTGTTGTTCTGGACACGGCTCGCGATGACGGGGATCGTGGTGAATTCCTCGTCGCCCGGGACCGCCCAGCGGTTGTTGAATTCCTTCGGCATGGAAGTCAGGTCGCTGTAGCGGGCCTTGAAGACGGGATCCAGCCGGACCACGTTACCGAAGGAACCGGTGATGAACACGTTCAGGCGGAGGCCCTTCCACTCGAAGGTGTTGCCGATGGAAGCGACATCCGTCGGATCGGCCGTACCGGAGTACTCGAGGAAGGCGACGTTCGCCATGTCGGACGCGGAGGTCTGGAAATAGACGCCCGTGGTGGAGATGCTCTCCTTGACCAGCTGATAGACGCCGTTCGCATCCTTCTCATACACCGCATCGGTGTCGCGGAAGGTCGGGAGACCCTCGTCGTTCAGGCCCATGAACGGGATGGAGAAGATGGAATGGTTCTGGTAGCCTTCCAGCGCGAAGCCCGTGCCCCGGATCAGGTCGATGACCCGCTTGGTGGTGAGGAGCTTCGTCACGAGGTTCTTGGAATGGGAGTAGATGAGGTTCGTCGTCCACTTGAAGTCGCGGGAGCGGATGTTCGTGGTCGTCAGGGACAGTTCGTAGCCGTTGGACTTCATCGCGGCGACGTTACCGTATTTCTGGATCTGGCCGCCCACGCCCGGGGTGTTCGTGATGGCGATCAGGTCGTGGTTGTTGCGCCAGTAGACGTCACCCAGGAAATTGACGCGGTTGTCGAAGAAACCGAGTTCCACGCCCAGGTTGAGCTCATGCTTCTTTTCGAAGGTGAGATCCGGGTTGGCCAGGTCGTCGATGAACAGGATGGTCTCCTTGTCGAAAGCGGACGGGCGCCAGCGGTTCGTGGCCGCGATGACCACGTTGGAGTTGGTCACCCAGGACGGGCCGCTTTCCGCCGTCAGGGAGTAGGAAGCCTTGAGGGCGGCGTGCGACAGGTAAGGCTGGAGCGGACGCATCCACTTCTCGTCGCTGATGTTCCAGCGGCCGGACACGTTCCAGGTCGGGAGCCAGCGGGCGGACCGGGACTTGCCCAGGCGGTTGGAACCCTCGTACCGGATGGTGCCGTTCAAGCTGTAACGGCCCTTGTAGGCGTAGGTGCCGGTGGCGAAGAACGCCGCCTGGCGGCCGTGGGTGTTGCCCATCGTGAAGTACTGGGTGTTCTCCTCCGCGCCCTTCTTGAAGATGCGGTAGTCGTAGTTGGCGATTTCACCCATCGAGTACTGCATGCCCCAGCCGCGGAACCAGATCTCGTGACGGTCCACGGAGTTGATTTCCATACCGCCGTAGCCGTTGATCATGTGGTTGCCGAAGTTCTCGGTGAAGTTGCCGGACAGACGGATGTCCCAGCCCTTCATCTTGTTGGAAGTGCTCTGGTAGATACCGCCATAGGGCAGGACCGTCACCGGGAGGGCGAACTTCACGTCCGGGTCGGTGTAGAGGAAGGAGTTGTTGTCCCGGATGGTCGTCGTGTAGGCGGCACGGTAGGCCTGGGCCTGGTTGGAGCCGTCCAGGATGTAGTGCTCACGCGAAGTGCCCGCATACTTGTAGGCCGCGAGGGCGGACAGTTCAAACTGCCGGAACACTTTCCACTTGAGTTCTCCCTGTACGCGGATGTTCGTCACGTCCAGGTCCAGGTAGTTGTTCTCGAGTTCGTTCATGATGTTGAACGGCGCGTAGTTCCGGGTGTAGAACTCGTCCGGATCCAGGGCGCGGGAGGTGTTCAGCGCGTAGGAGTACGGGTTGATGTCGAAGTCACGCTTCACTTCACCGGAGACGGTATCCAGCGAGGAGCCGAGGGTACCCGGCGCACGCTGCGTACGGTAGGAAGCGTTTCCGATCAGGTTCAGGGAGACGTTCTCGAACAGCCGGTACGTGGCGTTGATGTTCGAGGTGAAACGCCGGACGGCGCTCTGCAGGGTCCAGCCCGGGTCGTCCATCACGGAGAGGGATGCGTAGTAGTTGCCCGCATCCGTACCGCCCGCCATGGAGACGGAGTGGTTATGCTGGATGTTGTAGGTGAACAGCCGGTCGAACCAGTCCGTGTTGCGGTACTCGGCCGCGCGGAGATAGGCGGCCTTGGCGGCGTCGGTGTTCGGCAGGCCGAACTGGCCGCTGGTCTCGTCGAACTGGGTGATGAGCTGGTACATCTTGCCGTAGACACCGCTGTCGGAGGCGTTGGCCGTACCGGCATACTGCAGGAAACCCTTCTGCTCCAGTTCCTGGTAGATGGACATCTGGTCCTGGGAGTTCATGATGTTGAACTCGGAATACATGGGCTTCAGACGGACCGTGTATTCCCCCGTGTAGGTGAGGCTGGTGTGACCCGCCTTACCCTTCTTGGTCGTGATGACGATAACGCCCGCCATCGCGCGCGCACCGTAGATGGAAGTCGCGGAACCGTCCTTGAGGATGTCGAAACTCTCGATATCCTCGGAGTTGAGACCGGCGATCGCGGACGAGATCAGGGTGTTGGCGTCACCGGAGCTGAGGTCTTCCGCATCGATGTCGACGACATCTTCCATGATCACGCCGTCCACGACCCACAGCGGCTTGGAGGAGCCGTAGATGGAGGTCGCGCCGCGGACGCGGATCTTCGGGGCGGTACCGAACGTACCGGAAACGTTCTGGACCGTGACACCGGCTACGCGGCCTTCCAGGGAGCGGGAGATATCCGCCATACCGCTGATCTTGGTGTCGTCGGCGTCCAGCTTGACGGTGGAACCCGTGAACAGGCGGCGGTCCACCGAGGTCATACCGGTCACGACGGCCTGTTCTAGGACCTCGGAATCCGGTTGGAGGGCGATGCGGACGTTGTCGCGCACGGGAACTGTCTGTTCCTCGAAGCCCAGGAACGAGACCACGAGGTTCTTCGCGGTCTGCGGCACCTTGTCCAGGACAAAGTTACCGTCCAGGTCTGTCATGGTTCCGACCGAGCTGGCGCCCTCCACGTACACGTAGGCGCCCGTCACCGGTTCTCCGTCATCGGCGGAGACGACCGTACCGCGGACCACCCGTGTCTGCGCGGAGGCGGTCACCATGCCGAGAAGGAGGGAACCTGCACAGAGCAGATAGGTTAACAGTTTGGTTCTCATTAGATAAGGATTAGAAGAAAATAACAGTTTTTTCAGGTTTCTTAAAGTGCTAATATACAATAAAATATTTTAATTATGCGAAAAAACCGTAAAAATTATTAATGATATCCGCTTCCCGGCCGCCTTCTTTTCACAATAAAACAAAAATCGGGAGGGCTTTCTGCCCTCCCGATTGAAATCGGATTGGTCCGGATGGCTTACAAAGTATAATCGATGCGTCCCCAGAAGATGCCGTAGCAGCCGTCCTGGACAATGGGCGTCGGAACGCCGTCCACGTTCGGCAGATACACCATCTCTTCGAGGAACGTGTGCGAATGGCCGCCCACGATGAGGTCGAGGTTCCGGGTCCCGGAGCAGAGCATCGGGTCGGTGATGTCGCCCGGGGTGTGCTCCTCGTAGCCGATGTGCGTCAGCGCAATCACGAGGTCGCAGCCCTCGTCGACCTTCAGGAGGTCCGCATACTTCTGTACGGTCTCCACCATCGGGAACTCGGGGACACGCTCGGCGATGTCGGCCGCCACCATCGACTTGAGGTCGCACAGGACGCCGATCACGCCGATCTTCAGGCCGGCCTTCTCCACGATGACATACGGCTTGATGTACTTCCCCGCCTCGAAAGGCGAGAAGTCGTAGTTGCACACCACGACCGGCATCTCCAGCGAGGAAAGCCGCCGGCCCAGGTCCTCCAGGCCGTTGTCGAACTCGTGGTTGCCGAGGGTGACGACGTCATACTTCATGGCATTCAGGGCCTGGACCTCCAGGTTGCCGCCCAGTTCGGAGAAGTAGGTCGTTCCCTGGCTGAAATCACCCGCGTGCAGCAGGAGCACGTTCTCCGGGCCTTCCGCCACACGGACACTGTCCAGATAGGCGGCCCGCTCGATGATGCCGCCCATGCCGGGATATTCCTCGTCCCGCACCGGCTCGAAATGGCTGTGCGTGTCGTTGGCATGCAGGATGACCAGATGGGTCTGAGGCTCCGCACTGCGCTTCTGCCAGTAATAGCCCACCCCCGCGGCCAGGGCCACGGAGAGGCAGATGAAGAGGATTCTTGCTGTCTTGTCCATACCTTAGTCCTCCATGATGACGCGTCCGTCCTTTTGATAGTCGATGATCTCGCCGGCCGCTTCCTTGGCGCGGATGAAGTCCAGCATCACGTCCTTCATCAGGACCGGGGTGAGCTTCACGTCCTCGGCCCGGGCGCCGACGGCGATGCCGTCCCCGCCGGAGAGCAGGAAGTCGATCGTGACCACGTTGTACAGGCGCTTCGGGTCGATGGGCGCGCCATCCACCTCCGCCTCCACGAGTTCATGGGCCTTGACCTTCACCCGGCAGCCGCTCACGGCCTGGAAGGCGGGCGTCTTCGCGAGCTGCTCCAGCAGGCGGGTCAGTTCACTCCCCCGAAGCTTCGCCAGGCACATGTAGTTCTTGAACGGGAACATGGACTCGATGTCGTCCAGGGTGACGGCTCCTTCCGGCATCGGGATGCGGATGCCGCCGTAGTTCGTGAGGGCGAATTCCACGGGCATCTGGAAATAGTCGGCCGCCTTCGCGCGGAGGGCGTCCGCGACGAGGTTGCCGATCGGGAGGTCGCATTCGGTCCGGGGATTGTCCATGAACCGGGCGTTGTGGCCCACCACTTCCTTGAGGTGCGCCATCTTCGGCTGGACTTCCATGAGCATCGCGGCCACTTCCGGGGTGGCCCCGTCCGTGAAATGCCGCCCGTTCGGGGCGATGTAATCATCCTCGAACGCGCCCAGGGCCGTATCCACGTTCTCGGCGTTCACCGGGACCACGCCGGTCCGGCTGCCGTCCATCGCGACGCGCTTCCACTCCATCCGCGGCCCCTGCTGGGCGCAGGAGACCGCGGCGAGGAGACAAAGTGCGGCTACTTTTGCTTTAACCATTTCCACAAATCTTTAAAGGTTGATTTCTTGCCGTACATGAGGATGCCCACCTTGTAGATCTTCGCAGACGCCCAGGCGCAGGCGAAGAAGGTCAGGATGAGGAGGCCGATGGACAGGATGAGTTCCCACATCGGGACGCCGAACGGCAGGCGGGCCAGCATCACGATCGGCGAGGTGAAGGGAATCATCGAACCCCACCAGACGATGGTGCTTTCCGGGGCACGGAAGGCGTAGAAGGCGATGAAGAAGCCGAGCAGCAGCGGGATCGTCACCGGCAGCTGGAGCTGCTGGGTGTCCGCCTCGTTTTCCACGGCCGAGCCGATGGCCGCGAACAGCGACGCATACAGCAGATAGCCGAACAGGAAGAACAGGAGGAAGGAAACGATGAGCTGCGTGTAGTTCAGGGAACCGAGCGTACCCAGGACGGCCTCCATGCCGGTCGGGCCTTCGGCCACGGCGGTGGTGTCGGTCAGGGCCTGGAGCTGTTCCATGCTGAGGGTGTTCCCCATCGCGTCGTTCATGGACGTCATGCCCGGCATCGTCTCTACCTGGTTCTGGCTCAAGGTGCCCGTGATCTTGTCCATGCCGATGATGCCGCCCACGATGCCGATGATCAGCCCGGTGAGGACGATCCACAGGAGGAACTGCGTCAGGGCCACGAGCGCGACGCCGATGATCTTGCCGAACATGAGTTCCGTGGACTTCACGGAGGAGACGAGCACCTCCACCACACGGCTGGTCTTCTCCTCGATGACGCTGGACATGACCATGCCGCTGAACAGGGCGATGAACATGTACAGGGCCATGGCGAGGACCATCGAGACGATCATGTACACCTCGCTCTGGGAGATGGTCTCCTTGCCCTCCTCGTCCACGGTGTAGGACGTGAGATGGATGTTGAAGTGGACGTCTTCCATGATCTGTTCCAGGCCCGGGATGTCATAGGAGTCGATGCGGTACGCCTCCACGGCGTCGTTGATGCGGCGCTCGATGACCTCGGCCGTCTCCATGCCCATGGGCTTGTCGGCATAGGTGGTCGCCGTCACCGACTTGGTGGCGCTGTCCAGCGGGGAGATGTACAGGAGGATGTCCGCGTCATACTCGCCCAGCCGGTTCTTGACCGCCTCGGGATCGGTTTCGGAAAGCTGCTTGAAAGTAACCAGCTTGGTGTCCTCGAGCTTCTCCATCACGATGCCGGAGTTGTCGATGACGGCGATGCGCTTGGAATCGCCCTCGGCCTTGAGCATCACGAAGAGCATCACGGCATAGATGCCGGCGATGAGGATCGGAACGCCGAAGGTGGTGAGCAGGAAGGACTTCTTCTTGACCTTGTTCAGGTATTCCCGCTGGATGATGATGCCTAATTTCTTGAGATTCATACTATTTGCCCTCCCCTTCCGTTTCAGTTACGAGTTTGATGAAAATGTCGTTCATGCGCGGGACGAGCTCGCGGTACGCGTTGATCCGGATGCCGCCCTCGATGAGTTCGGTCAGGCGGGCCGGCGCCTTCTCGCGGGAGAGGACCTCCTGCTTGCGGACGAAATCCTCCGTGTACTCGATCTCGACGTTGTCCTCGCCGAAGCGGTGGCGGATGTCGTCCGTCCCGCCGGTGACGACCAGCCGGGCCTTGTTGATGAGGGCGATCTCGTCGCAGAGCTCCTCCACCGACTCCATGTTGTGCGTGGAGAGGATGATGGTCGCGCCTTCCTCCTTGAGCCGGAGGATTTCCTTGCGGATGAGGTCCGCATTGACCGGATCGAAGCCGGAGAACGGCTCGTCCAGGATCATCAGGGACGGCTTGTGCACGACGGTGGTGATGAACTGGACCTTCTGGGCCATGCCCTTGGAGAGTTCCTCCACCTTCTTGTTCCACCAGTCCTGGATGCCGAAGCGGACGAACCAGTCCTTGAGGGCGCGGGCGGCGTCGCGGGAAGACATGCCCCGCAGCTGCGCGAGGTACATCGCCTGGTCGCCGACCTTCATCTTGCGGTACAGGCCGCGCTCCTCGGGCAGATAGCCGATGTGGGCGACGTCCTCGTCCGTGATGGGACGGCCGTTGAACCAGACTTCGCCGCCGGTCGCCATGGTGATGCGGTTGATGATGCGGATGAGCGTGGACTTGCCCGCCCCGTTCGGCCCCAGCAGGCCGAAGATCTTTCCTTCGGGGATGTCGATGGACACGTCGTCCAGCGCCACCTTGGGCCCGAAGTGCTTGGTCACATGTTTGACTTCTATCAGTGCCATAACGGTGTTGTTTTCTGCAAATATAGAAATAATTTATTGAATTGCAATAAAAATTTACTAAATATTCAGAATTTTTGTCGTCAACTCCACGAGGAGGTCCGCCGGGGTGGCTTCCCCGACTTCGCCGCCTTTTCCTTTGAAATCGTAGTCGTTCAGGAGGGAGATGACGCGCATCGCCTGTTTCAGCGAGTACTTCTTCACGGCCGCATCGTATTCCTTGAAGAAATACGGATTCACGCCCAGGACTTTCGCCTTGGCGGCGCCGTCGCCGCCCTGCCCCGCCTGGAGGAGGGCGTGGTAGCGGAGGATGCGGTTGAAATGCGTGTACAGCATGCTCACGGCCATCGGCATCGCGAACTTCGGGGTCTCGCCGACGTTCCGGGCCACCTTCACGGCCCGGGCGGCGTCGCGGAAGGAGAGCGCCTTCGTCAGCTCGAAGATGCTGAACTGCCGGCTGATGCCTACGTTCTTCTCGATGTCCTCCGGCGTGATGGCCTTCACGCCTTCGGGGAGGTTCTTCAGGAGTTTCTCCGTCTCGACGGCGATCCGGCCGAGGTCGGTCCCGGTCGATTCGACCAGCAGGCGGGCGCCTTCCGGGTCGATCTGCAGGCCCCGCTCGGAGTAATAGGTCATGACCCATTTCTCCGTCTCGTAATCCCGCAGCGGCAGGGACTCCACGATGACGCCCTGTTTCAGGACCGTCTTATAGAGAGACTTGCGCTTGTCGGCGGAAGCCCCGTGCATCAGGATGACCAGCACGGTGGAGTCCAGCGGTTTCTGGCAGTAGAGGGCGAGGTCCTCGAGAGACTTCATCGCCTGCGCCTCCTTGACCACGACCAGCTGCCGTTCCGCCATCATCGGGAACCGCCGCGCCGCGGTGATCACGGCGTCGGCATCGACATCGGCCCCGTAACAGATGAGCTCGTTGAAGTCCTTCTCCCAGTCCTGCAGGCAGTTGTCGATGATCGCCTGGCACAGGAGGTCGGGATAGTACGGTTCCTCCCCCATCAGGAGATACACCGGCTTGAAGACGCCGGACTTGACCTCCCCGATGAGTTCCCGGACCTGCCGGTCCGTCTCGGTATAAGATTTCGCGGCCACTATTTCAGTTCGAATTCGACAGTCCCCTTCACATCCTGCGCGGAAGCGGCGATGAGGGCGCGGAAGGTGCCCTTCTCAGCCACCCAGGCGTGCTTGTCCGCATCGAAGAAGCTGAGGGCTTCCCGGTCGATGGTGAAGCTCACGTCGGCCTTCTGGCCGGGCTCGAGGCACACCTTGGCAAAGCCCTTGAGTTCCTTGGCGGGACGGCCCACGGAGGCTTCCACGTCCGTGATGTACAGCTGGACGACCTCGGCGCCGGCGGCGGAACCGGTGTTCCTGACCGGCACGGTCACCGTCACGGTGCCGTTCTCCTTCATGGACTTCCTGTCAATCTTCGGCTCGCCGAATTCGAAGGTGGTGTAGCTCAGGCCGTAGCCGAACGGGAAGAGGACGCCGCCGTGGAGATCATACCAGCGGTAGCCCACATAGATGCCCTCGGTATATTCCATGTCCAGGACCGGCATGCCGTCGATCGTCCCGTCCCGGAGGATGCCGGGATACTGTTTTTCCGTCTGCACCGGATTGTCGGCATAGGAGACGGGGATGGTGAACGGCAGGTGGCCGGACGGGTTCACGTCGCCGGACAGGACATCGGCCAGGGAATGGCCGGCCTGGGTGCCCAGGTACCAGTCCTGGAAGAGGGCGGGGACCTTCTCCACCCACGGCATCGCCACGGCGTTGCCGGAGATGTTCACCACGACAAGTTTGTCCGTCGCGGCGGCGAGCGCCTCGATCACGGCGTCCTGACCGTACGGCAGGCCGTACTGGACGCGGTCCAGGCCCTCGGAATCCTGCCGGTCGGCCTTGTTCAGGCCGCCGATGAAGATCACGTAGTCAGCGCCTTCCGCCGCCTTCACGGCATCGGCGATGAGCGTGGCCGCATCGCGGGATTCGCGGAGATCCTGGCCGGTGGACACGCCGTTGTATTCACCGCCCACGTCGCCCACGTAACCGCGCTCCCAGACCACCTCGGACTCGGGCCAGCGGGCCTTGATGCCGTCCAGCGGGGACACTTCCAGCTTCGCCTTCAGGGAGGAGGAGCCGCCGCCCACGGTCATCATCTTGACGGCGTTCTCACCCACGACGAGGATCTTGCCCGGCTTCGTGGCCATCGGCAGGATTCCGCCGTCGTTCTTGAGGAGGACGATGGACTCGGCACCGATCTTCCGCGCCGCAGCGTAATGCTCCGGCGAGGTCTGGCTGCCGAACGGGCGGTTGCGGTCCATGGAGGTACGGAAAATGAGGCGCAGGAGCCGCTTCACGCGGGCATCGAGCTCCTCGGTGCCGATCTCGCCCTTCAGGATGGCATCCTTGTAGGCCGTGGCCAGGTAGTAATTGTCATAGGCGTTGGTCTTGCCCATCGTGAGGCCGTCGGTCCAGGAACCGTATTCCAGGTCCACGCCGTGCTTCGCGGTCTGGAGCGTGTTGTGCACGCCGCCCCAGTCGCTGATCACGACACCGTCGAAGCCCCATTCCCCGCGGAGGATCTTGTCCAGCAGGACCTCGTTGGAGCACAGGTGCTCGTTGTTATACAGGTTGTAAGCGGCCATGATGGACCAGGCGTGGCCCTTCTGGACCGCCGCCTTGAAGGCCGGGAGATAGATTTCATACAGGGTGCGGTCATCCACGATGGTGTTCGCCGTGTGGCGGTTCACCTCGCTGTTGTTCAGCGCGTAATGCTTCACACACACTGCGACGCCGTTGGACTGCACTCCCTCGATGTAAGGGACCACCATCTCGCCCGCGAGATACGGGTCCTCGCCCATGTACTCGAAGTTGCGGCCGTTCAGCGGGAACCGGTAGATGTTCACGCCCGGGCCCAGCAGCACGGTCTTGTTCCGGTAGCGCGCCTCCTCGCCGATGCTCTTGCCGTACAGGCGGGAGAGCTCGCGGTCCCAGGTGGCCGCCAGGCCGCTCAGGGCCGGGAACGCCGTGATGGAGTCGTTGGTCCAGCCGGCCTGGTCCCACTCGTCCCAGAGCACTTCCGCGCGGATGCCGTGGGGGCCGTCGGTGCACCACACCTCCGGGATGCCCAGGCGCGGCACGCCCGGCGAGCTGAACTTGGACTGCGCATGGACCATCGCGATCTTCTCGTCGAGGGTCATCTTCGAGAAGGCGTCTTCCACCCGCGCCTCCAGGGGCTGGGCGTCGTCCAGATAGACGGGAAGGTTCGATTTCTTCTGGGGGGCCTGCCCGCACGCGACAGCGACGAGGGCGAGGCCGAGGAGGAGGGATCTGCAGTTCATTCGTTCAGCGTTTTAATAACTTACAAATATAAAAAAAATCTGCGGAAATCACTTCCGCAGATTCGGATCAGAAGGTCGTCAGGCAGACGCCCACCGTCCAGGTGGAAAAAGTGGGCCCTGGCTCCGGAAAACGCCGGGCTGAAGCGGGCTGGAACTTGCCATAGACCCCGAAGTGCCCGAAAGAGACAGCGGCCAGGAAATCGTAGCCGAAGGCCCGGATCCGCGCGCCCTTGCTTTCCGTGAACTCCCGGAAATCCTTCCTCGTGATGTCGAGCCGGACTCGGGGCGCGAAGGAATATTGCGCCTCGGCGCCCAGCCGGAGGGTGGCTTTCCCGAAATGGAACTGGAGGGTGGCGGGAACCGTCACCGTCCACTTTGTGACGGACGAACGGTATTTCGAATCCTTATCTTTGCCTTCTATGTCTTCTATGTCTTCCGGAAACGGCGCGACCATGACGTTGTGCTCATCATCCTGCACGAAGAGCATATCCCGGATCTTGAACCAGTCCATGCCGATTGCGGCGCCTATATGCACGCTTCCCCACACGAACGGCCGGTAAAACACGTCCAGGGCCTGCAGGTACGCCTGCCCGGAGTCCAGCCCCTGGGAACGGAAGTCCTCCGACTTGACCAGATGGGCTCCGTATCCGATTTCCGGCACCAGCCGGATCCCGAACCGGTCGAACTTCGGACCGCCCTTCTTGGCCGTAACTTCCATTTTCTCGATTTCGGACAGCCGGCTGCGGTTGGCCTCATTCTGGGCGAAGGCCGCGGACGCCGCCAGCGTCAGGGCCGCCCAAAGGATGATTCTCAAGTATTTCATCTTCATTTCTGGTCAAGTTCGACATAAGGCATACGGGCGATGACGGAGAAACCGGCCGGAAGGATGTCCCGGACGCGGATGAGCGGCTGGTCCACTTCCTTGGCCAGGGAGAGGAGCTCTCCCAGCAGGTCATTCTTCTCGGGATATGTCACGATGCCGTACTTGTCCAAGCCTACCCGCCAGGCCGCATATTTGACGGCATCCAGGAGGGTGCCTTTTTCATCGACAAGGCCGTTTTTCAGGGCATCCCCCCCGGACCAGACCCGTCCCTGCGCCACAGCCTCGACAGCGTCGCGGTCCATGCCGCGGCCGGTGGCCACCACCTGGACGAATTCGTCGTAGATTCCGTCGATATCCTGCTGGTACCGAGCCAGTTCCAATTCGTCCAGCGGGCGCATGCCGGAACCCATGTCGCTGTGTTCATGCGTCCCGACCGTATAAGGATGGACGTGGAGCTTCCTGCTCAGCGCCTCCCCGTACGAGATGACCTGCCCGAACACGCCGATGGACCCGGTCAGGGTGGCATTGTCCGAGAAGATCCGTTCCGTTCCTGCGGAGATCAGGTAGCCGCCCGAGGCGGCATAGTCCCCATAGCTGGCGATGACGGGCTTGTCCTTCCGCAGCGCTTCGATCTCGCGGCGGATCATCTCCGCGGCCACGACTTCCCCGCCGGGAGAATTGACCCGGAAGACCACGGCCTTGACGGAAGAATCGGCCCGGACCTTCGCGATCTCCCGGGCGAACTTCTCCCCGGCGATTCCGCTCCCGGAACGGACGATCTCCCCTTCCGCATACAGGACGGCGACCTTCTTGGAACCGCTCTGCTTCAACGACTCGACATACTCGGACATAGAAACTTTCTTCAGGTCGTCCAGATCGGCCTTGCCGAAGAGATGGCACAGGTAGTCCTCCATCTCATCCCGGTATTTCAGGCCGTCCACCAGTCCCTTTTCCAGCCAGTCGCGGGAAGTCGAGAGCTTCAGGCCGGTGACCCAGGCGCGGAGCGAATCGGCGGCGATGCCCCGGGAGGAGGCCATCTCCTCCACCATCGGCTCCCAGACGGACCCGAGCAGGGCCTGGTACTGCTGCCGGTTCTCCTCGCTCATCTCGCTGCGGACATAGGGTTCTCCGGCCGACTTGAAGTTTCCGTGCCGGATCAGCTGGATCCTCACGCCCAGGGAATCCAGCAAGTCCTTGTAATACAGCTGGGTCGACGACGGGCCGACCAGGGTCCCGCTGGACCCGGGATGCATGAAGACGCGGTCGCCCACGGATCCCAGGTAATAGGAACCCGTATCGAACGAGATGCCGTAGCAGACGACCGGTTTCCCCTTCGCGGCGAAACGCGCCAGGCTTTGCCGCAGTTCCTCCCGCGCGGCCATGCCGGCCGATATCTTGTCTGGCCGGAAGAAGACCATCGCGATGTCGTCGTCCTCCGCCGCCTTTTCAAGGGCGCGTTCTACGGACAGGATGGACAAGGAATTGCTGATCGACAGGCCGCCCAGCAGGGAGAACCGGAAACTGCTTCCCGTCTGTTCGCTCAGATTGTTCCCCGCATCGAAATAGAGGATTTTCCCCTTGAGGAAACCCTGGGCTCCCAGCGGCGCCCAGAGAAGCAGGGCCAGCAGGAGGCAGGCGAATGTTTTTTTCATAGCTTTTCCACGAAAAAAGGCGGCCGGACGGCCGCCCACAAGGTTATCAAAGGATTATTTCTCGAACCGTTTTTCCTTGGCGCGGACGATCTTTTCCTTCATGGCGTCGGCCGCTTCGGTAACGGCCTCTTCGAAAGAATGCGCATGCCGCTCGATCACGAGGTCTTCACCGGGGAAACGGGTTTGGAGCCGGACACATTTGTTCTCGGGTTCCGGGGAGAGAGAGAGGGTGACGTCGATGTCGCCGCTTCAGGGACTTCACATTAATCATTTGAGCCTCCGTTTTTTGCCCTGGGATGGGCGTTGTTATACACTTTTTTCAGCCGGTCGACGGAGTTGTGCGTGTACACCTGCGTGGCGGCGAGGTTCGCGTGGCCGAGCATTTCCTTGATGGCGTTCAGGTCGGCGCCGTCGTCCAGGAGGGCCGTGGCGACCGTATGCCTGAGCACGTGGGGGGATTTCCTCCCGGTGATGCCGTAGCCGTCGAGTTCCGCCTTGATGGTCCGGTCCACGTAATTGGGATACAGGGGCCTGCCCTTTTCCGTCACGAGGAGGGGGCTGTCCGCGGGCGGCGCGCTGCCTCTCATCGACTCAACTGCATTCAAATATAAGCAAATTTCGTGACAAAGTGAAGGGACCACCGGAATTTCTCGCATTTTATCGCCTTTCCCCAGGACCCGGAGCACCTGCCTGGCCGGGTTGAACGACCCCACGCGGAGGCCGATGAGTTCCGCCCGCCGGATGCCCGTTCCGAACAGCAGGCTGACGATGAGCCGCCGCAGGCGGGCCCGGTAGATTTCCACCGCAGTCTTGTCCGCGGGCGCCGGACCATAGCTTCGCAAAATGGCCAGCTCGTCCTCCCCGGCCCAGTGGTCGGTAGCCGCAAAGTATTCATCCATCGACTTTTCCTGATAGAACTCCGGCAACCGTTTCTCCATCTTGGGACGCTTGACGCTGCGGGCGGGATTGGACTTCAGGACGCCCTTCTGCATCAGGAACCGGCAGAAGCCGCTCAGCACCGACATGTGCTGGTGCACCGTCCGCGGCTTCAGGCCCCGGCCCATGCAGTCCGCCTCATACCGGCGCAGCATCGACGGGGTCAGGGACGCCACGGCTTCTCCCTCGCAGAACTGCGAGAAATCCGCCAGCACATCCCCGTAGATGGCCTGCGTCCGCGGCGAATACCGCCGGATATCCCGGATGTATGCGAGGTATGCGTCGATCATGGCGGGAGTATTATTTCACCGGCGTGAGCCCCAGTTCGGCGGCCTTTTCGCGCATGAGGGCGTCGGCGGCCTCGAAGGTGTTGGGGATGTCGCCGTCCAGGATGGCGTTCTTGACGTGCTCCTTGATCTGGCCGATGGTGTTGCAGGGGCCGATGCCGAAGACCTCCATCACGTAGTCGCCGGTGATGGGGTTCTTCCAGTTCCGGATGGCGTCCTTCTCCTCCACTTCCACCAGTTTCTCCTTGACCAGCTGGAAGTTGCGGTGAAGGCGGGCGACCTTCGCGGGGTTCTTGGAGGTGATGTCCGCGTGGCAGAGGAGCATGAGGTCGTCGATGTCGTCGCCGGCGTCGAACAGGAGCCGGCGCACATCTTCTCGTTCAGGGGCATCTTCAGGCCCTGGAAGATCTTCGGGACCATACGGGCGCCGATGACTTCGTGCCCGTGGAACGTCCAGCCCTGGCCCGGCGCATAGCGCTTGGAGGCAGGCTTGCCGATGTCGTGCAGGAGGGCGGCCCAGCGGAGCCAGAGGTTGGGTTCCCCTTCCTCGCTTTCCGCCACGTTGTCCAGCACTTGCAGGGTATGGGAGAAGTTCTCCTTGTGTCCCTTGCCCTCGACGGTTTCCACGCCTTTGAGCTGCACCAGCTGCGGGAGGAACTGCTCCAGGAGGCCGGTTTCGTCCATCAGGCGGAAGGCCATGGACGGCTTCCGGGTGACGAGCATCTTGTTCACCTCCTCCACGATGCGTTCGGAGGAGAGGATCTTCAGGCGGTCCTTCATCGCCTTCATCGCCTCCAGGGATTCCGGGACGATGGTGAAGGCGTGCTCGGGGGTGGTGAGCTGCGCGGCGAAGCGGATGGCGCGGAGCATCCGCAGCGGGTCGTCGCTGTAGGTCTGTTCGGGCTGGAGCGGGGTGCGGATGATGCCGGCCGCGAGGTCGCGGATGCCGCCGAACGGGTCGACCAGGGCGCCGAAGTCCTCCTTACACAGGCTGAAGGCCATGGCGTTGATGGTGAAATCCCGCCGGAGCTGGTCCTCTTCGAGAGTTCCGTCCTCGACGATGGGTTTCCGGGAATCGCGGTGGTAGGACTCCTTGCGCGCGCCCACGAACTCCACCTCGATGCCCTTGTAGTGCAGCATCGCGGTACCGAAGTTCTTGAATACGCTTACGTTCGTAGGAACCTTCGCCGCCACGGCTTCCGCGAGGGCGATGCCGCTCCCCTCCACCACGATGTCGATATCCGTGTTGGGGCGGCCCAGGAAGCAGTCGCGGACATAGCCGCCGATGACGAAGGCGCGCACCCCGAGGTCCGCCGCCACGTCCGACACCAGCTTGAAGACCGGTGCGTCCAGGTATCCTTCCGTTATCGTCGACATAGCATATCCTCCCAGAGCGGCGCTTTTTCCACGAAGACGAACCCGTCCGTGTGACGCTCGAACATGAAGGTTTTCAACCCATTGGTAATCACGATATAACGCACGTCCAGCGCGTGGTTGTAGCGGATGGCCTGATCCACGACCTCCTGCGTCAGCTCCACTTCCGGCCGCTTGCATTCCACCACGAGGAGCGGTTGCGCCTGCCGGTCATAGACGACGATGTCGGCCCGGTAGTCCATTCCGTTCCAGGTAAGGGAGACTTCGCTGCCCATCATGTGCTCGGGGACCTTCATCCCTTCGTGCAGGACGGATATGAACCACTGCCTGACCTCTTCTTCGGGGGTCAGCCGGACGCTCTTTTTCCGGAGCGGGTCCCAGACCATATCACTGTGAATCGGCATCCGTTGCAAAGATAGCAATTATTTGTGCGCTTTGCGCAGGGCCTTGCGGATGACGGGGAGCACGAGGTCCACGTAGCGCTGCATGCCCAGGTCCGTGAGGTGGATCGTGTCGGCCGTGGTCTCGCCGTCCGGCATCGTCATCTTCGCGGCGGGGATGTAGTAGATCCGCTTCTCTCCCTGCCTCCTCAGGCGCTCGAACAGGGCCTTCTGCTCGAAGTTCTTGTCCTCCACTTCCTTGCGGATCTCGCTGTCGAAGAGCGTGTGCGGGAAGATGACGTCTTCGATGAAGATCACCGGCACGTCGGGATGCGCGTCGCGGAGGATGCGGAAGAATTCCTCGCCGTGCTCCTTGATCAGCGGAGCATACGCGTTGGGCGCATAGTCCAGTACGAAGACGGCCGGATCGGGCACGGAGGCCATCAGGCGGGCGATTTCCAGGTCCAGCAGGGCGTTCCCGCTGAAGCCCAGGTTGAACACCTCGCGGTCCAGGGCCCGGGAAATCATGTTCGTATGGGCCATGCCCGGACGGCTGGCGCTGCACCCTTGCAGGATGCTGGTGCCGTACATCACCACAGGACGTTCCGTGCCGGGAGCCGCGGCGACCGGCTGCGCCAGCGAAGCCCCCTCGTCGATCCCGATTTCAAGGGAGTCCACGCCGTCATACAGCGAGAGGTACAGCATGTACTCCCGCCACTCCGGGGTCATGTTCCTGACCAGGCAGTCGGTGCTCGTCTTCTCCTGCGAGGGCCGGCCGACGCCGGCATGTTTCCATGCGCCATCGACCAGGATGTACAGGTCCAGGCCCCGGACGCCCGTCGGATTCATGTTCGACAGCCAGCTTCCGTAGGTCGATGTCCACCGCGCATGGATGGCCGTGGAGTTGGACCGGAAGCGGATGTACAGGCCCGCGCTCTGGGTACCGAGATACCAGACGGGGTCGCGGGACACGCCCTCGAGGGCGGCAGGAAGCCGCTGGTAGCGGGTTTTCGTCGCGTCGGAAACCTTTCCGTACACGGGGAAGGCCGAGGCATCGGTGAACACCTGGGCGGACAGGTTCAGGCCCAGGCAGGCGGTCACGAGGAAAGTCAGGATCTTTTTCATAACAGGGGGCCGGCGTAGATTTTCAGGACGGTGTTCCGCAGTTCCTCCGGAATGGAGGCGAGATGGGCTTCGAAGGCGGCCTTCTCCCGGGGCGTATAGCCGCCGGACAGATTGCTCTCCAGGTAGTGCGCGGCGATGCGGTTGTTCGGCCAGATCCGGTACCCGGCCCGGATGCGGCGGTCGATGAGGGCCGCCGTCTCGCGGCAGAACGTATTGACAGGCAGGGCCTGCCAGGGGGCGAGGTCCTCCGCCATCACCGGGTCGCAGACGGTATAGTGGACCCGGCCCTTGGGCTGGGTGATGCCGGTGAGGATACTCTGCAAGTCCTCCCCGGGCTTCTTTTCGTAGTGATGGTCCCGCTCCAGGGCGGTCAGTTCCGCGGCCTTCAGCACGTCGCAGGGTTCCCATTCATAGGAAACGGCGAGCGGTACGATGTGCAGGTCCAGGATGTCGCCCGCCAGGGAGAACATCTTGATGATGCCCTGGTCCGTCGCGTCCACCCCGTCCTTCGTCCGGCCGTTCCGCTGGGCGATCCAGATGGACTCGTTCTTCTCGAGGATGGTCCACCGGATGTACTCCGACAGGCGCACCGAACTGGTGAGGAAGGCCCGGGGAGAAGAGACCGTCGTGGGCCGCTCCACCCTGAACATCTTGTTGGATTTGCCGAAATCCACCACCAGGCCGCCCTGCATGAGGTTCGCCCCGAAGGTGATTTCAGAGGTCCGGAGGCCCGCCCGGCGCAGCAGCACCTGCAGGAACGCGGCGTCCATCACGATGTCGCGGTGGTTGGAAACGAAGAGATACGCCTTCGCAGGGTCCAGCTTCTCCATCCCCTCCACGGTCACCCCGTCGGTCGTCTTGGCCATCAGGGCTTCCACGACGGGCATCATGAAACGGACCTGGAACTCTTCCACGTTCCGGCAGGAGGTCACGACGGAAGTCACCTCCTCGAACGGCTTGTCCGGGAAGAGATAGCCGCACACCACCCGGAATTCGGGATAGGCGACCATGCGCTGCATGGCGGCGGGAATCTCCGCATCGGTATAGGGACGGATATCGTCAAACATGCTTGGGTCGGTTGTCGATGAATTTCACAGGTTTGCGGGACTTGGCCGGATACAGGATGGCCGCCACTTCGCCCGCGGGGCAGATCTCGATGCGGGGCGCCACCCGGATGCGGGAGCGGAAGCGGTCCTTGAGGTCCTTCACGGCGTCGAACTCCGGCTGGTACTTGAGGCCCAGCTTCACGAGGTAGTTCTCCACATAGTCCGCATTGTCCAGCACGTCGTTCACGGCCGGCGGATACAGGGTGGTCCCCTTGAGCTTGATCATGTTGTTCTTGCGGCCCACGAGCGGCGTGAGGCGGTACGACCAGCGGCCGCACTTGCATTGCTCGGTGACCTTCGCGGCCATGTCGCCCGTCCGGAAGCGCAGGAGCGGCATGCCCTCGACGCCCAGCGTCGTGACCACGATCTCGCCCACTTCCCCGTCGGGCACCGGCAGGTTGTCCTCGCCGATGATCTCCACGATGATGAGCTCCGGATGGACATGGCCGCCGCAGCCGTAGGGGCACTCGGAGAAGGTCGCGCCCATCTCGGTGGAAGAATAGGTCGCGAACAGCTCCACGTCCCATTTCTCCTTGATCCGGCGGCCCAGGAGATTCAGGTCGAAGTGCTGGTCCCGAAGGCCCTCGCCGATGCCGATGATCCGCCGCACCGAGGAGTTCCGGTAGTCGATGCCGTGTTCCTCCGCATACTGGATCAGGCGGAGGATGAAGGACGGGACGCACATGATGGTGTCGGGCTTCAGCCGCTGGATGGTATCCCACTGCAGTTCCGGGATGCCGTTTCCGACGCGGATGATGCTGGCGCCGAGCTTGCGGATTCCCAGGAAGTAGGCCAGTCCCGCCATGAAGCGCTTGTCGATGGTGGTCATCAGCTGGACGATGTCCCCGGGCTTCACGCCGGCGCAGGCGAACGATTTCTCCTCGTTGAACGCGAGCCGCTCGAGGTCCTTGTCCGTGCACCCGAAGGTTACGGGATCCCCCAGGGTGCCGGAGGTCGTGACGTAATCCACGATCTTCTCCCTGGGGCAGCACAGGAAATCGTCGTTGAACAGCTGCAGGTCCTTCTTCTCGGTGAAGGGGATCTTCACCAGGTCCTCCAGCGTCCGGATCTTCGTGATGTCGATATGGTAGCTGTCGAACATCCGCTGATAATACTTCGAATGCTCCGCCAGGTATCGCAGGGCCTCCGCGAGGCGGCCTTCCTGATAGGCCTTGATGGCTTCCGGCCTTTGGAACTCAATGTCTTCCATAGTTGATCTCTTGTATCCAATCGAGGAATTCGGCCTGCCAACGGGCCGTTTCCTCCGTAAACTTCTCCGGGTCCGCGCCGAATCCGTGCCCGCCCGTCCGGTAACGGATGGTGCGGTGCGGCACGCCCTTTTCCGTCAAGGCGGCGTCCAGCAGGTCCGCATTGTGCGGGTCCACCACCGGGTCGTCGTCACAGCGGAGCAGGAACACGGGCGGTGTATCGGGCCGCACGTGGCACTCGAGCGAAAGGGAATCGCGCAAGGCCTGGTCCCCGGTCCTACCATCGCCCAGCAGGCCGCGCCGGGACCGGGCGTGGGTGCAGGAATCGCGCATGGACACGACCGGATAGACGGGCGCCACGAAATCCGGACGCAGCGGAGTTCCCGCCGCGCGCTTCGTGAAATCCGTCCCGAAAAACTCCGCCGCCGACATCACCAGGTGCCCGCCGGCGGAGAAGCCCATCGCGCCCACGGGGCCGTCGAACTGCCGCCGGACCAGGGTGATGGCCCGCTGCAGGTCCGCGATCATGTCCGGATGCCGGTTGCCGCCGAACAGGGCCCGGGTGTGGAAGGTGAAGTTGAACCAGCCGCCCGTGCGGTACAGGAGCACGTAAGCGGCGATGCCGTTCCCGGCGAGCCAATCGCCGACCCGGTCGCCTTCCCCCTCCTTGTCCAGCCAGAAATAGCTGCCGCCCGGGCACACGACCACGGCGGCCTTCGGCTCCCCTTCCGGCAGGTAGGCCGTCAGGGTGGAGCCGGCCCGCACGGACGTGCCTTCCCAGATCTTCACGGTCTGGGCCTGCAAGGCCGTGCACAGCACGAGTAACAGGAGGGTCAGGAATCTTCGCATTTCCCACAAATATACGTCAAATTCTCCGGAACGCCCGCACAGCGGACGGCCGTCAGGTACTTGTCTTCGTCTTCCTCATAGGCCGTCACCTGCATGTCAGGATGCGTCAGGGCGATGAGCAGTGCCTGCACGCCACATCCTGCCTCCCGGATGACCATCGATTCGCCGGTCAAGGCGTCGATCCCCTCCAGAACCTTGGGCTGCAGGGACTGGCCGATCTCACGACCGGCGTCCGCCCCTTTGTAGCGGTACAGCGACTGCACATACCAGGCATTGTACGCCGCCGTCTCGCGTTCGCGGCGGATGCGGGCGTACTCCCGCTCATAGTCGTGACGGACCTTCCGGGTGAACGCGGCGATATCGCCTTCCGGCACCTCGAACCGCTTGCCCACCTCCATAAACAGCCCGGCCTTCCGCAGGAGGAAGTCATGCTTGGGCAGGGCGTAACCGAAACCGTGGATGTAGAGCGGCAGGATGGGCAATCCCAGCGCCCGGGCGGAAAGGAAGGCGCCCCGGTGGAAACGCTGGATCCGGCAGTCCAGGCTCCGGGTTCCCTCCGGGAAGATGACGATGGAATAGCCCCGCGCCACGAGGTCTTTCATATGGGCCAGGTTCTTTTCCAGTCCTTCCATCACCGGGTAGAACTCCGCCTTCCGGATCAGATAGCCGTAGAACGGGCTGTTCCAGACCCATTCGTTCGTGAGGAGGATCACCTTCGGATGCAGGGCGATGATGGGCAGGACGTCGAAATGGGACTGGTGGTTGCAGATATAGACGGCCGGCTTGGAGAAATCCTCCCCGTGCGGGTTGGACAGCGTGTAGGGACAGCCCGGGATGGCCTTCAGCGCCAGCCGGGCCGTCTTGGTCAGCGCCTTGCGATACCGTTCCCGTTTCCGGGGCGTGGGACCGCCCAGGAACAGGAAGAAGGTCCACACGGTCAGCCCCAGCATGGCCAGGAGGAACACGATGAAGATGTAGCCGGTCCGGAGGGAACTGCCCAACGTCCACGGCAGTTTGCGCGGCTGGCCTTTCTTCGTCGTCAGGAAGCGGAACACCAGCGGCGGAAGGTAGTAGGCCATCACCACCACGGTAAACATGCCCACGATGGTCACGGCGGCCAGCGACCGCAGGGCCGGATGCTTCGCCACGATGAGGGCGCCGATGCCGATGAACATGATGAGGGCCGAGAGGACCACGGCGTTCTTGAACGACCGCAGGATCTTCTTGCCCGTCGCATATTCGTACATCAGCCCCTCGGTGATGAAGATGGAATAATCGTCCCCCTGGCCGAAGATGAAGGTGGCCAGGATGATGTTGACGATGTTGAACTGCAGGCCGAACAGGCGCATCGTCCCGAGGATCCAGATCCAGCCCACCGCGAGCGGCAGGAAAGCGGTGACACCCATCGTCAGGCCCAGGGACAGGCACAGGAAGAAAAGGACGATGACGCTGCACAGGAGGCCGATCCGGTCGAAATCCTCCGACAGCATCCGCGCCAGCGTGCCGGACACGTCGTCCATCGAGAAGCAGAAGGCGCCGTCGGGCAGGGCCGTACGCAGGGCCGCCTTGGCCGCCTCCAGGTCATCCGTCTTCAAATAATTGACCACCTGCACCTTTTCCTCCCCCGGAAGGTACATCGCCGTTCCCAGCGTCCCGGTAATCGGAGCGAAATAGTCCACATCCTGCACCGCCCAGCCTTCGTCCAGCACCTCGAAGAAAGGCTGGAAGGCATGGGCCGTGAAACCGGCCTTCAGACCGGCGTCGATGATGCGGTCCGACAGGTCGGGACGGGCCTCCAGGAAGGCGTTCCAACGGGCCAGGCGCTTCGCCTGCTCCTGCTTCGATGGCAGGAACGTGCCCAGGCCGGAGAAGCCGGTTGCTGAGCCTGTCGAAGCACCGGCATCCACGGCGGCCTGGAGCGCTTCGTTGCACCGCAGCGCTTCCTCCGCCGTCGCGCCGGAGGCCACCACGTACACGGTCGATGCACCATCGGCGGAAGCGCCCATTTCCTCCAGGATGGCGAAACCACGCTCCTGCTCTGGAGTCATGTAGTTGATGTGGTGCATGTCCGCGTCGAAGGAAATGCCCCGGCTGAGCCAGTAGAGGACGGCCGTCACGGCGAGGAAGCCGATGAAAACCCATTTCCGGGCCTTGGGAGAAAGGTGGATGTGCCGGTCCAAGTCCAGTTTCAAGGTGTTCCGGGGCCGGGTGGCCGCCGGGACGAATACGGGCAGGAACACCAGCACGAACAGGATCGTCCCCACCAGCATCATCGCGCCGATGAAACCGAAATCGTGCAGGGCCCCCGCCTTCAGCAGGAGCAGCGACAGGAAGGCGCCCACGGTGGTGATGTTGCCCACCAGCAGCGGATTGACCTGGTCCGCGAGGGCCTTGCGCTTGTCAGGCTGGTATTTCAGGTGGTCCACATAGTGGAGCGGGTAGTTCACGGCGATGCCGATGATCATGGAACCGATACCCAGCACGATGAGCGATACCGAACTCTTGAAGCAGGCGATGATCCCGAGGGCAAACAGGGCGCCGGTGAGGATGGACACGAGGATCCAGAACACGTCGGCAAAGCGTTTATAGCTGAGCCACAGGACGATGCAGATCAGCAGGGCGGCGATGGCCAGGGCCAGGAAGGAGTCCTTCTTGATCCTGGACGCATTTCCTACGGCCACCTCGGGGCCGCCGCTCGAGAAGATGCGGATGTCCGGGAACTGGGCCGCCGTCCGCGCCTTGACGGTATCCGTCAGGGCAACCAGCTGCGCATTTTTCCCCGACTCGCTACCGCCGAACGGCGAATTGAACAGGACGACGCCGGTGCGGCCGTCGCCCGTGAACAGGAAGCCGTCCTCCACGCGGCTCTTCGTGGCCGGATTCAGCGCTTCCAACCGTTGCAGAACCGGAGAGAACAGACCCAGCGGGTCACTGCGGAGATACTGGGAAGTGAAGCTCGAGCCCATGGAGTAGAAACTCCGCTCGTTTTCCGTCATCCGCTCCTCCACATAGCCAGGGATAGCCAGGAGGGAATCCATACGGGCATAGTCGGCCTCCGTCAGGAAATAGGGCCAATGGGAACGGATGAAACCGAAGACCTCCTCCACGGCGCCCGCGTCGGCGGCTACCTGCAAGTCCGGCACCAGGCGGCCGACGGTAGCGTGGCGGCCGTCGGTGGTGGCGGTGACCGTGTCGACATCGGCCCAGTTCTCGCCGAAGGCGGTCATCGCGTCCATCAGGCGGTCGGTATCCTCCCCGTCGGATTCGAAGAAAACGGCCATCCGGTCCTGTCCGAGGCGGTTGTAGACGTCGGAATAGCGCCTGCTTTCCTCGCTCTGCGGCAGGAAGGCCGTAATATCCTCCTCGTAGTGGACCCGAAGGGCGGAGAAGGCGCAGAGGCCCAGGATGAAGACCAGGAGGAGGACCGCGCGGCCCTTATGCGCCGACAGCCAGTCGTAGATATGCAGGACGATCCCTTTCATCGGCCGAGGAGCATCCGGGGATAACCATAGACCAGGGCAAGCACGCACAGGACGGTGTTCAGCACGCTGATCCGGAAGAAATCGGCGAAGGGCCGGAAATGGGATACGCGGTCCTCGGGATAGTACACCCGCACCGGGACCGGGACGATCCGGAGGTTCTTCCAGGCGGAAAAGACGAGGAGCGTGAGTTCCGCCTCATACCGGGCGGTCAGGAGTTTCAGGGACGGGAGGTCTTCCAGCGGGTAGACGCGGAAACCGGTCTGCGTATCGGGGAGTTTCCGTCCGGTCTGGACGGTGAACCAGAAATTCGAGAACTTGTTCGCGAACGTGTTGCCGGAGGGCATTCCGTCGGCCGTGAGGTTGCGGCTGCCCACGACGAGCGTCCGCTCCCCTGCCGCGGCGACGAGCGCCGGGATGTCCGCGGGATCGTGCTGGCCGTCCGCGTCCAGCGTCAAGGCGAACCGATAACCGAGCTTCCGGGCGGCTTCCAGGCCGGTCTTGAGGGCCCGGCCTTTCCCCCGGTTGGTTTCGTGCCGCAAGACCCGGATGTCCAGGTCCTTCAGCTTTTCCTGCGTATCGTCCGTACTGCCGTCGTCCACGACGATCACCGGGAGTCCCTGCCGGAGGACGCCGCGGACCACGTCCGCGACCGTCCCGCCGTTGTTGAACGTCGGGATGACGGCGCAGATATGACGGGGATCGGTCACGCCACGGACAGGCTCATTTTAGCACAGAGGGTCTCTCCGGACAGGATTTCCACGGTCCGTTCGCTCCCTTCCCCGCCCAGGTTGAACCGGAGTTCCATTCCTTCGACCGGGATGATCGGGCTCGTGAACTTGATGTTCTTCGCCCCCACCAGTTGAACTTTCTCGTCATGGCCGACCTGATCGGCCATCTCTGCGATCAGTTCCAGCGCTATCTCCACCAGGCACACGCCCGGCGTGATGGGATACCCCGGGAAATGCCCCTGGTAAACGGGGCTTTCCGGCAGCAGGCGGATGGTCGCGCCGGCCGCGTCGACCGCGATGGTCTCGTAGAGGATTCCCTGCAGCATCTTATTCTTTTTCAAACAGTTTGGCATCCACCGGCCGATTTACGACGAGGTCCTTGAACTCCAGCTGCGTCCAGTCGCCGTCCGGCGCCATGAGGAGGGCGGAGCGGAGCTGGAGCGACTGTTTGTCGGCATGGACGATGATTTCCCGGAACAGGGACTTGAGGTCCCGGCGGACCGGCACCAGCTTCACGGTGAGGTCCTCTCCTTCCAAGACTGTCGCGGTGAAGTCCTTCTCCGTGGGCATCCGGAAGCGGCGGCCGGCGATGGCCAGTTCTCCGCTGGAGACGAATACGCTCGGATAGGGCTTGAGTACCTCCCAGCGGATGCGGTCGGGGCTCGCCAGAACCATCCGGCCCTCGCTCCGGAGATCCTTCGTCAGCATGGCGCTGTGCCGCGTCTGGACAAAGGAGAGCTGCAGTGTCTCGTAGGTATTGGCCGCCTTCAGGCGGTCCAGGATGTTCTCCTGGGCCGATGCGGCCAGCGCCAGCGCCAGGCCGGCCAGTATGAGGAGCCAGCGTTTCATCGGGCGATCAGGACACAGCCGGAAATGACCAGGAACACGCCGATCCACTGCACCCAGTTCACCTGCTCATGGAACACGAGGATGGCCGCCACCATCCCGAACGCATAGCTCAGGCAGGACAGCGGATAGGCGATGCTGAAGGGGAAATGCTTCAGGATGTACAGCCACAGGACCGTGGCGACGCCGAAGGAAATCCCGCAGAACAGGAACCACCAGTTGGTGAGCTGGCTCTTGAAAAAAGACCAGGTCCAGCTGAAAGGCCCCGACGCGGCCAGGCCCAGCTTCAGCAGGACCTGCCCCCCGCAGAGGAACACGCTTTGCGTGACGGCAAGGATGACGAGTTTCCACATAATTATACAAAAATACGGAATCCCCCTCACAAATGCAAAAAACGGGCGGTCCCGAAGGGCCGCCCGTCAGATTCTCAGGGAACCGGATTACTTCTTCTTGCCGAAGATGCCGCCGAGCACGCTGCCGGCGATGCTGCCGAGCACGCTGCCGTTGGAGGTCTTCTGCGCGGGAGCCGCGCCGCCAGCCAGGCTGCCGAGACCGCCGAGCACGCTGCCGAGGCCGCCGAGCACGCTGCCCTTGCCGCCCTTGAGGACGATGAGGATGTCGTTCAGGTCCACGTCACCGTCGCCGTCCTGGTCCTTGAGGATGCCCTTGAGGCCGCCGAAAATCTTCGGGATGAGGGCGAGGAGGCCGCCACTGAGGACACTGCCGAGGTTGAGCTTGGACAAGAAATTGTTCTTGAACAGGTTGCCGGCCATCGCCGTGATCGGGCTCGTGTTCGCATCGGCCTTACCGGTGAGGAGGTTCTTGATCAGATCGATACCGCCGGGAGCGGCCGCGGTCTTGGTCAGGGAACCGAGGATGGAGTCGGAGAGGCCGCCGAGGACCTGCTGCTGGACGTTGGACGGGATCTGGAGGTTGCTGCCAGACACGTTCTTGGTCACCTGCTGGAGGATGATGTCGCTGAGATTCATACTGTATTGGAATTAGTGTTTTGTGTTTTCAGTCAGGCAAATATAATGAAAAAACAAACACTTTCTCCGCAGGATACAAAAAAAAAGACAACCTTTCGGCTGTCTTTCTTTCTGGTACACTCTCAGGGGCTCGAACCCTGGACCCGCTGATTAAGAGTCAGCTGCTCTACCAACTGAGCTAAGAGTGCATTTCAGTATGTCCGGAAGACTCGCTTCCTCTTGTGACCCGTTCGGGGCTCGAACCCGAGACCCCAACATTAAAAGTGTTGTGCTCTACCAACTGAGCTAACGAGTCCTCCTTGTTTTCCCAAACGGGATTGCAAAGGTAGTAACTATTTTTGAATCCGCAAGGTTTTTTTTAATTTTTTTCAGAAGAAAATTCCTTGATCCGCTGCTCCTCGGAGAGGCGGCAAACGAGCAGGCGCTCCGCCGATTCCGCAACGATATATCCTTCAAGGCCTTCCACCACGACGGTCTTTTCGCCGGCCGCATGGACAAAACAATCCTTGCAGCCGAAGAGGCGGATGTCGCCGCCCACGACGGTGTTTCCGTCGGCGTCGGGCTTGATGTGCGTTTTGATGGATCCCCAGCTTCCGAGGTCGCTCCAGGCGAAGTCCCCGGCGATGACATGGATGTTGCGGGACTTCTCCATCACGGCATAGTCGATGGAGATCTTTTCGCAGGTGGGGAATAGCTTCCGCAGGACGGAGGCCTCCGCATCGGAGAACAGGGCGGGAGCGATGGTGTCCATGACGCCGGCAATCTGCGGCGCATAGGCGCGCAACTGCCGGGTGATGGTCTTCACGTTCCAGATGAAGATGCCCGCGTTCCAGAAATAGTGCCCGTCGGCGAGATAGGCTTCCGCCGTCGCAGCGTCGGGCTTTTCCTTGAAGGCCGATACTTTCACGACCTCCCCGGGCACGGCTTCGGACGCATAGATGTAGCCGTAACCCGTCTCCGGGCGTGTCGGCTTGATGCCCACGGTGACAATGGCGTCCGTCCCGTCCGTCACGGCGAGCGCTTTCGCGATGGCGTCGGCAAATTCGGCGGTCTTCAGCACCAGGGCGTCGGCCGGGGTGACGACGATGTTGGCGGCGGGATAGCGCTGGGCGATCTTCCAGCAGGCGTAGGCGATGCAGGGCGCCGTGTTCCGGGCCTCCGGCTCCGCCAGGATCTGCTCGGCGGGGATGTCCGGCAGCTGTTCCCGGACGATGTCCACATACTTCTCGGAGGTGACCACCCAGAACTTGTCCGGGGCGCACACGGGCAGGAAACGCTCCACCGTCAGCTGGAGGAGCGACTTCCCCACCCCGAGAACGTCGATGAACTGCTTCGGGCGTTCCGGGGTGGAAAGCGGCCACAGCCGGCTGCCGATGCCGCCGGCCATGATGACGACGTGGGTGTCCATCATAATTTGGAATAATTTGGAATTACGTGGCCGCAAGTTAGCTATTTTTCACCGAAAAACCTTACCTTTGGTTTTCAAAGACCTCCATTCTATGAAAAAGATCTTACTCATCCTGCTTGCCATCGGTGCGCTCCTCGCCACCGCGTGCAAGACAAAGACCTCCCCTACCGTCCTGAAGACGGACGTCCCCGCACGCCCGGCCGGACAGGAAAACGTCATCGGCCTCAGGACCGAGCCCCTGGAGACCGTCCGCATCGGCGTCGTCGGCCTCGGCATGCGCGGCAGCGACGCCGTGGAACGCCTGACCTACGTTCCCGGGGTCGCCATCACCGCCCTCTGCGACGTCGTCCCCGAGCGTGTGGCCGAGAGCCAGGAAACCCTGGCCAAGCGCGGCTTGCCCGCCGCGAAGGGATACACGGGCTCCGAAGACGCCTGGAAGGACCTCTGCAAGCAGGAGGACCTCGACCTCGTCTATATCTGCACCGACTGGAGCCACCACGTGCCCGTCGCCCTCTGCGCGATGGAAAACGGCAAACACGCCGCCGTGGAAGTGCCCGCCGCCGGCACCCTGGAGGACATCTGGGCCCTCATCAACACGTCCGAACGCACGCGCAAGCACTGCATCATGCTGGAGAACTGCTGCTATGACTTCTTCGAGATGGCCACCCTGGCGATGGTCCAGGCCGGCGCCATCGGCGAACCCATCCACGGCGAAGGTTCCTACCAACACAACCTGGATCCTTTCTGGAAGGCCTACTGGGACAACTGGCGCCTGAAGGAAAACCAGAAGAACCGGGGCGACCTGTATCCCACGCACGGACTCGGCCCGGTGTGCCAGGTGATGAACATCCACCGCGGCGACCGGATGAAGACCCTCGTGGCGATGGACACGGAGCCGTTCAACGGCGCGAAACTGTCCGAGAAACTGTACGGCACGCCCGATGCTACCTTCGCGGCAGGCGACCAGACCTCCACGCTCATCCGCACCGAAAAGGGCAAGACCATCCTTGTGGAGCACGATGTGATGACCCCGCGCCCCTACAGCCGGATGTACCAGATCGTGGGCACCGACGGTTATGCCGCCAAGTACCCCGTCCCGATCCTGTGCTTCCGCGAGTTCGACGAAAACCAGCCGGTGGACGCCCATACCGTGGGCACGGAGAAGGTGTACCGCAACGCGGCTGTGGACGAGATCCTCGCCAAGTACCCGAGCCCCATCCTCACGCCCGAGCTCGAGGCCCTCGCCAAGGAAGTGGGCGGTCACGGCGGCATGGACTACATCATGGACTACCGCCTGGTCTATTGCCTCCGCAACGGCCTGCCGCTGGACATGGACGTGTACGACCTCGCCGAATGGTGCTGCATCACCCCGCTCTCCCGCCTCTCCCTCGAGAACGGGAGCATGCCGGTGGAAGTCCCCGACTTCACCCGCGGCGCCTGGGACCAGCTGAAAGGATTCTCCTACGCTTTTGCCGAATAGGCCTGCTGGCAGTCAATCAACTGATTTACAAGGATTTAAAGATAGTCCTGTGTTCCAAACGGAACACAGGACTTTTGTCATATCGCTCGTATTCAACGAGTTACGCGCCAAGACCTTCAATGAACGCCTTCATCTGGGGCACTTTGGCATAGGCCGCGTGGAAGAGGGCGACTTGATTCCGTGTCCGGACCAGGTTATGGTCCGGATACTTGATTTTATAGTAGGTGTCCCCGTTGATGTAGTCCGCGAAGAAGCGGACGGCCTGCATGTACGGGAAGAGGCAGGCGGCGTACGGAAGGTTCTCCTTCTCGACGGGCGTGAGGAACACTTTCGCGGACTCCACATAGCCCTTGGCGAATGCCTCGAAGATGTCCATCTTGAAATCGACCTTCTCCACGGCCGGGTCGTCCTCGGCCACCGTGTTCGCGGCCGTGCGGAGGAAGTCGCCGAAGTCGGAGAAGACGAAGGACGGCATCAGGGTGTCCAGGTCGATGACGCAGAGGATGTTCCCATCCTTGTCGAACATCATGTTGTTCACCTTGGTATCACAGTGGCAGATGCGCTTGGGGAGGACGCCCTCGCGATAGAGGCGCTCCGCCTTGCACATTTCCTCCTCGTAGGGTTTCAGGTCCGCCAGGATGGCCTGCACCTCGGGTTCCGCCATGCGGCCCACGGGATCGGCGGCCACGGCCTCGGCGAGCTGCCGGGCGCGGAGTTCCATGTTGTGGAAGTCCGGGATGGTCTCCCCCAGCGTGTCGGGAATGTCGGCGAGCATGGCCTCGAACTGGCCGAAGGCCTTGCCGGCGTAGTACGAATACTCCGGATTCACGGTCTCATAGGTATAGGCGTCCTTGATGAAAACGGATACCCGCCAATAGGTTTCCCCATCGGTCCAGTAGGTCTTGCCCGTGTCCTTGCAGGGGATGAAGGTGAGCACTTTCCGGTCGATGTCCGGGTCCCCGGCGAGCTTCCGGCGGATATGGGCCGTGGCGCAGTCAATGTTGTGCTGCAGGAGGTCCACATCCTGGAAGATCGCGTTGTTCACGCGCTGGAGGACATAGTTGTCCGGCCCGTCGATCTTCACGAGCAGGGTGTCGTTGATGAGCCCGTTGCCGAGGGGCTTGATCTCCCGGATCGTCCCCTTCACCTCAAAGCGGGCGACGATGGCTTTGAGTTCTTCGATGGATTTCATAACCTTAGATGTTCGGGGTTTCCCAAACTTTGGTTTCGGTGCAGCGGGCCATCACGCCGAGGCCGCCGCAGGAGAGGCGGAAGTCGCCCGCTTCCAGGCGCCACTTGCCGTCGGCGCCCACGAAGGCGAGCTCGTGGGCCGGGATCACGAAGGAGACGGTCTTGGTTTCTCCCGGTTCCAGCGAAATCTTTTCGAAGCCGCGGAGGCGCTTGACGTCCGGAATGAGGGAGGCCACGAGGTCGGAGCTGTACAGCAGGACGGCCTCCTTGCCGGCGCGGTCGCCGGTGTTGGTGACCTTGACGGACACCTTCAGGTCGTCACCGGCCTTGAAGTCCGCCGGGCTCTCCAGCACGAGGTCGCTGTAGGCGAAGCTGGTGTAGCTGAGGCCGGAGCCGAAGGCCCACTGCACGTCCATGACGGCGTCGTAATTGTAGGCTCCGTCCATCACCTCTCGGTGCTCGGAGACCTTGTAGTCGTAGGTATGGAGGGAGTTGATGTACTTGGGATAAGTGAACGGAAGCTTGCCGGAGAAGTTCTCGTCGCCGGCGAGGAGGGCGGCCAGGGCGTCGCCGCCGTAGTTGGACGGGAGCATCACGTCCACGACGGCCTTCGCGAGCGGCTCGATGTCGCCGATGATGCGCGGACGGCCTTCGTTCAGCACGAGGATGACCGGCTTGCCGCTGGATGCGAGCTTGCGCACGAGTTCCTTCTGGTTCTCGGAGAGATTCAGGTCATTCATGTTGCCGGGCGTCTCGCAGTAAGAGTTTTCACCCATGCAGGCGATGATCACATCCGCCCGTCGGGCGGCCACCTCGATCGAACTGAATAAAGAACCGGATACGACCCGCTCGGACTGCCAGCTTCCGAAAGCGTTGTCATATTCCACGCCGGGGACGTAGGTCACATTCTTGAACCGCTTCTGGATTGCCTCCAGGATGGTGTTGTACTGCGGGGCGAACGCATCGGCATTGCCCTGCCAGGTGTAGGACCAACCGCCATTGAGCGTCCGGAGGCTGTTGGCGTTCGGACCGGTCACGAGGATGCGCTCGTTGCCCTTGAGCGGGAGGATTCCCTCGTTCTTGAGCAGGACTTCGGACTCGACGGCGGCCGCGTAGGACTGCTTCGCGAATTCCTCGGAGGCGAACTCGGGGTACTCGTGCTCCCAGGTCGGGTTCTCGAACAAGCCCAGGCGGACCTTCAGGCGGAGCACCCGTCGAACGGCGTCGTCCAGGCGGGCCATCGGTATGTCTCCGGACTTGACGAGGTCCACGATGACGTTGCAGCACTCGGGATCGTACGGGTCCATGATCATGTCGATGCCGGCGTTGATGCCCATCGCCACGGCCTCGCGCTTGTCAGCGGCCACATGGTCGCGGGTGTAGAGGTTGTCGATGTCGGCCCAGTCGGTGACGAGCATGCCGTCCCAGCCCAACTGTTCCTTCACCCAGCCGGTGAGGAGAAGCTGGTTGGCGTGCGTCGGGACGCCGTTGATGGAAGCGGAATTCACCATCGCGGTGAGGGCGCCGGCCTGGAAGCACTCCTTGAAGGGGCGGAAATACTTCTCCCGAAGGTCATTCTCCGCGATATAGGCCGGGGTGCGGTCCTTGCCGGTGTGCGGCACGCCATAGCCCATGAAGTGCTTGATGCTCACGGCCGCATGCTCCAGGTCGATGTGGTTGGGATCCCCGCCCTGGATGGCCACGGTCTCGACGCGGGCCATCTCGGACTGCAGGTACGGATCCTCGCCCCAGCTTTCCCACTGGCGGGGCCAGCGCGGATCCCGGCCGAGGTCCATCACCGGGGAGAACACCCACGGGCACTGGGCGGCGCGGGTCTCATAGGCCATCGCATGGCCCATCATCGCGGCATATTCGCGGTTGAAGGTCGCGCCGAGATTGATTTCCTGCGGATAGAAGGATCCGTCGGTCAGGTAGGAGGCGCCGTGGATCATGTCCAGGCCGTAGATGCATGGGATGCCGATGTGCTTCATCGAACTTTCCTGGATCTTGGAGATGAAGGCGGCGGTCTGCTCGCGGTCCAGGGCGTGGTCGTTCATCACGTTCAGGATGGAACCGACCTTGTACTTGCCGAAGATGACGTCCATCTTCGCAGGATCCACATCATCCTTCCCTTCGGCCGAGATGACGCCGATGGAAAGCTGGACCAGCTGGCCGGCCTTCTCCTCGAGGGTCATTCCCTTGAGGACTTGTTCGACTTTGGCCTCCACGGCGGCATCCGGCGCGATGGCGGGTTTGACGGCGGGAGCTTTGTTTCCGCAGGCGACGGCGGTCGCGGCGGCGAGGGCGAAGGCCACGGCCCTCAGCATGTTTTTAAGCAGGTTCATGGTATGCTGTTTCGGTTATTATCGAATTCTCAAAGATACGGATTATTTGTTTTTCGTGCAAAAAGGGACTACATTTGTATTTGTCCCCACCCATGGAACCCATGACTGACCGCCAAGCCGAACTCATCGAACTCATCCACAAGGAAGTGAAGCCCGCCCTGGGCTGTACCGAACCCATCGCCGTCGCCCTCGCCGTCGCGAAGGCCGTGGACATCATCTCCGAGAACTGCACGCATTGCGGCGACTGCCCCCTTTGGCGGCAGACCGCCGATTTCCGCATCGCGGTGGAAGTGAGCGGCAACATCCTCAAGAACGGAATGGGCGTGGGCATCCCCGGGACCGGCATGGTGGGCCTGCCCATCGCGGCCGCGCTCGGCGCCGTGTGCGGCGACCCGGGCCGCGGGCTGGAGGTCCTCCAGGGCGTTACCGACAGCGCGGTCGCCCGCGCCAAGGAACTGGTGGCGGCCAAGCGCGTCGCCATCTCCGTGGCCGATACGGACCACCTCTTGTACGTGAAGGCCACCGTGTCGATGGGTGAAGGCATCCGGGCCTCGGCGGAAGTCCATCCCCATGCCTATGCCGTCATCGAGGACGACCATGACAAGATCGTGGAAACCAGCTTCGCGGACCGCATCCTGATGAGCTCCGAATCCGGCGCCGCCGTCAAGGACCGCACGACGCTGGACTATGGGCTCACCGTCCGGGAGATCTACGACTTCGCCTGCACGGCCGATTTCGAGGACATCCGGTTCATCCTGGAAGACCGCACGCTGAACCTCGCCCTCGCGAAAGAAGGCCTGGACGGAGACTATGGTCTCCGCGTGGGCAAGGCCATCCGGGAGAACCAGCTGGAAGTGTTCGGCGACGACCTGATGAGCTATGCGATGGGCCTTACCGCCGCAGCTTCCGACGCCCGCATGGCTGGATGCACGCTCCCCGCAATGAGCAACAGCGGCAGCGGCAACCAGGGCATCACCGTGTCGATGCCCATCATCGCCTACGCGCTCAAGTACGGCATCGCCGACGAACCCCTCGCCCGGGCGCTCATCCTGAGCAATCTCGTCGCCATCCATATCAAGGGATACCTGGGCAAGCTCTCCGCCCTCTGCGGCTGCGTGGTGGCTTCCACCGGCTCCGCCTGCGGCATCGTCTACCTCCAGGGCGGCACCTACCAGCAGGTGTGCGCCGCCATCAAGAACATGATCGGCAACATCACCGGGATGGTGTGCGACGGGGCCAAGGTCGGCTGCGCGATGAAAGTCGCCTCCGGCGTCTCCAGCGCCATCCAGTCCGCCGTCCTCGCCCTCCGCGGCACCTGCATCCCCTCCACCGACGGCATCATCGAGGACGACATCGAAAAGACCGTCCGCAACCTCGGAGCCCATCATCGGATAATCAGAATTTGACTTTTCCGCCGAGGCGGAAGAGAGCGTCCCACCAGCGGGCGGGAAGGATCGTGTGCAGGAAGACGAGGGTGCCGGCGCCGAAGCCGACGCGGTAGCGGGCGCGCGGGCGGCGGCTGTTCACGGCCCTGGAGATGGCGCGGGCCACGACCGCGGGCTTCGAGAGAAGACGCATGGAATAGGCCTTGCGCATCGTTTCCGCCTCGCGGAGTCCCTCCGCTTCATAGGGCGTCCCTTTCGAAGATTCGGCCAGATGGTCTGCGGCGATGAGGCCCCAGTTGGTCTGGATGCCACCCGGCTCGATCATGGACACATCGATGCCGAAAGGTTTCAATTCCATCCGGAGCGCATCGCTGAGCGCCTCTACGGAATACTTGGACACATGGTACCATCCGCCGAAATACAGGACGGTCTTTCCCGCCACGGAGGAGGTGTTGACGATGCGGCCGCTCCCCTGCTCCCGCATGGACGGAAGCACCAGCTGGCACAGGCGGGCGAGGCCGAACACGTTCACTTCCAGCTGCCGGCGGGCCTCCTCCATCGACACATTCTCGATGGCGCCGAAGTAGCCGTATCCGGCATTGTTCACAAGGACGTCGATGCGGCCTTCCGCCGCCAGGACGGTCCGGACACCCGCCTCCATGGAGGCCTCATCCGTCACGTCCATCTGCAGCGGGACCACGCCGCATTCCTTGAGTGGCTCCATGCGCTCCACGCGCCGGGCCGCCGCATACACGCGGTGCCCTTGCCGCGCAAGCGTCGCAGCGGCATCGAACCCGATGCCGCTGCTCGCGCCTGTGATCAAGATGACCTTTGTCATTTCGAGCGAAGTCGAGAAACCTATTTCCTGAAACGGAACCGCTTCGACCGCACCTGGTCGGAACTGCCGCCGTAGAGCAGCTCATACTTGCCCGGAAGCGGGACCATGTCCTGCTTTTCTTCCGACCACCAGAGGAAGGTCTCATCCTCGAGCGGGATGCACACCTTGACGGTCTTCCCGGCCGGGATGGTCACGCGGCGGAATGCGCGGAGGGTCTTGACGGGGCCGTTCGGATCGTCCTTGCGGCGGACATAGACCTGGACCACCTCGGTGGCCTCGCGCTTGCCGGTGTTCTTCACCGGGATGATGAGCGAGTTGTTCTTCACTTTCGCCCGCTTGTAGCGGAACGTCGTGTAGCTGAGGCCGTAACCGAACGGATACAGGGGCTTTCCCTGGAAGTAACGGTAGGTGTGGCCCTTCATGTCGTAGTTCTCGAAATCGGGCAGGTCATCCACGCTGCGATAGAAGGTGACGGGCAACTTGCCGGAAGGGGCCACGTCGCCGAAGAGGACGTCCGTGATAGCGAGACCGCCCTCCTCGCCCGGATACCAGGCCTGGAGGATGGCTTCACAGGTCTCGGTCTCCGGGACAAGGCCGATGGCGCAGCCGGAAAAGTTCACGAGAATGACCTTCTTTCCGGCGTCGTGCAGCGCCTTGATGAGGTCGCGCTGCACCTGCGGAAGCTCGATGTCCGTCCGGTCGCCACCCTTGAAGCCGGGCAGCTGCACCGGCATCTCCTCGCCTTCCAGGCGGGGCGAGATGCCGCCCGCGAAGATCACGACGTCGATGTCCTTGAGGCTCTCGAGGACGGCATTGACATCCAGGGCCGGGAGGAAGTCCTTCTGCCGCTCATCCTGGCGGCGGATGTAGTTCTGGACATCCTGGACGCCGATGGCGTACTGCTTCGCAACGGCCTCCAGTTCGGCGCCGGTCAGGTGGCGGGCCTTCTCCAGCGGGTTGTTGGGATCGGGCTTCGGCATGAACTCATTCGAAATCAGGCCGCAACCGCGGACGTACTGGATGCCGGGAATCCGCTCCTTGAGGGCCTGGTACAGGGTGACCGTCCGGTTCGGGACGGGATTGTAGTTACCCCACTGCATCTTCGCGTCATCGCCGTTGGGGCCCACCAGCGCGATCCGCGCATCGGGCGCCAGCGGCAGGATGCCGCCCTTGTTCTGCAGGAGAACCATCGTCTCCTGCGCCATCTTCCGGGAAAGGGCGAGGTGCTCCTCTCCTTCCACGATGGAAGCGGGGAGGTCGTCCCAGAGGGAGATGTCGTCCATTTCGCCCAGGCGGTAACGGGCCGCAAACAGGCGGATCAGGTTCCGGTCCAGGTCCTTCTCGTCCAGCAGGCCGCGTTCGACGGCCTCCGGGATGTGGCGATACGTTCCGCCGCACTCGGTATCCACGCCGGAGTGGATGGCCAAAGCCGCCGCTGCGGCGACGTCGGGCACGTATTCGTGGTGGTTCTTGCGGTAGAAATCGTCGACGGCGCCGCAGTCGGAGGTGATGATGCCCTTGTAGCCCCATTCACCGCGCAGGATCTTGTTGATGAGCTCGTCGGAGGCGCCGCAGGGAACGCCGCGGAAGATCGGCCTTGACCACCAGGTCCTTGAAAGCCGGGAGGTAAGTCTCGCGGAGGTCGCGTTCGGAGACGACGGCGTCATAGCTGTGGCGGTTCCATTCCGGGCCGGAGTGGACGGCGTAATGCTTCGCGCAGGCGTGGGCCTTCAGGACCGGGGAATCCGACGGACCCTGCAGGCCGCGGACGACGGCCATGCCCAGCTGGCCTGTCAGGTACGGGTCCTCGCCGTAGGTTTCCATGCCCCGTCCCCAGCGCGGGTCGCGGAATATGTTGATGTTCGGCGTCCAGAAGGTGACGCCCTGGTACTGCCGCACCTGGCCCGTCTCCTTGGCCTGGTTGTACTTCACCCGGGCCTCGTCGCTGACGGCCGTGAAGACCTCGTACACGAGGGGTTCATCGAAGGAGGCGGCCATGCCGATGGGCTGCGGGAACACCGTGGCGGCTCCATTGCGGGCCACCCCGTGCAAGGCCTCGCTCCACCAGTTGTAGGCCTTGATGCCCAGGGCGGGCACCGCAGCCGACGAATTCATGGACAGGGACATCTTTTCCTCCAGGGTCAGGCGGGACACGAGGTCCGCCGCCCGCTCTTCGGGCGAAAGGGAACGGTCTTTGTAGGGTTGAGCCGACAGGGCGGCTGTCATGGTGCAGAGCATCAGGATCGTGGTCAGTCGTTTCATTATCAGGCAGATATCGTTGTTGGCAAGGTTAGTTTTACAAAAATAAGAAAAACGGACGGAATAAAAAGGGAATTTCCGTAAATTTGTAGTTGCTATGGCAGACATGAAAACCCTGGCCAAGGATACGGCCATCTATGGACTCAGCAGCATCATCGGGCGGTTCCTGAACTACCTGCTCGTTCCCCTCTATACCTACAAGATCGCGGCGGCCAGCGGCGGCTACGGGGTCATCACGAACCTGTACGCGTACACCGCCCTCCTGCTGGTCATCCTGACCTACGGGATGGAGACGACCTTCTTCCGCTTCGCGAACAAGGAGGGCGAGGACCCGAAGCTGGTGTACTCCTCCATCCTCCGGATGGTCGGCCTCACCTCGCTCGTGTTCATCGGCCTGGTGTTCGCCTTCATCGGCCCGATCTCCTCGGCCATGGGCTATCCGGAGCATCCGTCCTACATTTGGTCGCTCGCCATCGTGGTGGCCCTGGACGCCTTCCAGGCCATCCTGTTCTCCTACCTGCGGTACCAGAAACGGCCTTTGAAGTTCGCCGCGCTGAAACTGTTGTTCATCGGCCTGAACATCGCCCTGAACCTGGTGTACTTCGTCCTGCTTCCCAAGCTGTACGACGGGAATCCGGCCGTGTGGGGCAAGCTGTACGACCCCGGGGTCGGTGTCGGTTACGTCTTCTATATCAACCTGTTCTGCACTTCCCTCGTCACTTTCTTCTTCGCAAAGGAACTGAAGGGAATCGGCTATGGCTTCGACTGGAACCTGTGCAAGCGGATGCTCTCCTACAGCTGGCCCATCCTGGTGCTCGGCATCGCCGGCATCCTGAACCAGACGGCCGACAAGATCCTCTTCCCGAAGGTCTATCCCGGGGCCGATGCGAACGTCCAGCTGGGCATCTACGGGGCCGTCGTGAAGATCGCCATGATCATGGCGCTCATCACGCAGGCCTTCCGCTACGCCTACGAGCCGTTCGTGTTCGGCAACTCCCGCGAGAAGGACAACAAGGAAACCTATGCGAAGGGCATGAAATACTTCGTCATCTTCACGCTGCTGGCCTTCCTGTGCGTGATGGCTTACATGAACGTTCTCCGCTATATCATCAAGAGCGACTACTGGGACGGCCTGAAGGTGGTCCCGATCGTGATGGCGGCGGAGATGATGATGGGCATCTATTTCAACCTGTCCTTCTGGTACAAGCTCACGGACAAGACCATCTGGGGCGCCATCTTCTCCGGCATCGGCTGCGCCGTCCTCATCGGCATCAACGTCCTCCTGGTCCCGAAATACGGCTACATGGCCTGCGCCTGGGGCGGTTTCGCCGGCTACGGCGTGGCGATGCTGCTGTCCTATTTCGTGGGACAGAAGTACTATCCCATCGACTATCCCATCAAGGACATGCTCGTCTATACGCTCCTGGCGGCGGTGCTTTTCGTGGGCATCACCTACTCCAACAAGCTTCTCGGCTTCTGGCCGGCCATCCTCGTGAACACGGTCCTGGTCGTCGTCTTCCTCGCCTACATCGTGAAGAAGGACCTGCCGCTGGCGGAAATCCCCGTGATCGGGAAATACTTCAAGAAATAACAGAAGCCCGGTCCGCCGGGCTTTTTTCTTGTCATTCCGTGCGAAGCGAAGGAATCTTGTTACAATTTAAAAACAAATTGCTATCTTTGAAAGATAAACTGATAACCTTTTTCTATGAAAAGAATCATCGAATGCGTGCCCAACTATAGCGAAGGGCGGGACAAGTCGGTCATCGACGCCATCGTGGCGGCGATTGCCGCGGTGGAAGGCGTGAAGGTGCTGGACGTGGATCCCGGCGAGGCGACGAACCGGACGGTCGTAACCTTCGTGGGCGAGCCGGAGCCAGTCGTCGAAGCCGCTTTCCGGGGCGCGGCGAAAGCCCAGGAACTGATCGACATGCGCCAGCATCACGGCGCGCACCCGCGCAGCGGAGCCACCGACGTGCTGCCGCTCATCCCGGTGTCCGGGATTACGCTGGAAGAATGCGCTGCGCTGGCCCGCGGGCTGGCGGAGCGGATGTATAAGGAACTGGGCATCCCGTGCTACTGCTACGAGGCCGCGGCCTTCAAGCCGGAAAGGCGGAACCTGGCGGTGTGCCGGGCGGGCGAATACGAGGCCCTGCCCGAGAAGATGGCCGATCCGGCCCGCAAGCCGGACTTCGGCGGCGCGTGGGACGAAGTCGCCGCCCGCGCCGGCGCCACCAACGTGGGCGCCCGCAACTTCCTCATCGCGGTCAATTACAACCTGAACACCACCTCCACCCGCCGCGCGATGGCCGTCGCCTTCGACGTGCGCGAGAAGGGCCGCAAGGCCCGCGAGGGCGGCTCCCTCACCGGCAAGCTGCTGAAGGATGAGAAGGGCGAGCAGATCTGGATTCCCGGCACGCTGAAGGGCTGCAAGGCCATCGGCTGGTACATCGACGAATACGGCATCGCGCAGGTGTCGATGAATATTACCGACACCGACACGGTGCCCCTGCACGTCGCCTACGAGGAAGTGTGCCGCGCCGCGGCCGCCCGCGGGCTCAAGGTCACCGGCGTGGAAATCGTCGGCCTGGTCCCGAAGCGCGTCCTGATCGACGCCGGCAAGTTCTACCTGGCCAAGCAGCAGCGGTCCCTGGGCATTTCCGAGGAGGAAATCCTCAAGATCGCCGTCAAGTCGATGTCCCTGGACGACCTCAAGCCCTTCAACCCGAAGGAGAAGGTCATCGAATACCTGATGGAGGACGAGGCCGAACTCGCGGTCCGCGAGAAGCTCGTCCGGATGTCCGTCAAGGGCTTCGCCGCCGAGACGGCCTCCGAGTCCCCCGCCCCGGGCGGCGGGTCGATATCGGCCTATATGGGCGCGCTCGGCGCCGCCCTCGCCACGATGGTCGCGAACCTGTCCTCGCACAAGCGCGGCTGGGACGACCGCTGGAAGGAATTCTCCGACGTCGCCGAAAAGGGCCAGGCCCTGATGGCGGAACTCCTCGCCCTGGTCGACGAGGACACGGCCGCCTTCAACCGCATCATGGACTGCTTCTCCATGCCGAAGGGCACGCCCGAGGAGAAGGCCGCCCGCGCCGCCGCGCTCGAAGAGGCGACGCTCTACGCCGCCTCCGTGCCCCTGAAGACGATGGAAGCGGCCCTAAAGGCCCTCCCGCTGGCGCTGGAGATGGCGCAGAAGGGCAACCCGGCATCGGCCTCCGATGCGGGCGTCGCGGCCCTCGCCGCCGTCGCCGGCATCCGCGGCGCCGCCCTCAACGTCCGCATCAACGCCGCCGGCCTCACGGACAAAACGCCCGCCGAACCGCTCCTGAAGCGCGCCGACGCCATCGTCTCCGAAGCCCTTGCCCTGCAGGACCAGGTGCTCGCCGAAGTGAACAAGCATATCGAAGCCTGAACTATGAACAGATTCCAAGAAGAGATTTTAGCGGGCATTCCGGCGGAGCTGCCGGAGGTGAAACCGTATGATCCGGAGATCAACCACGCCCCCAAGCGGAAGGATATCCTGACCGACGAGGAAAAGGTACTGGCGCTGAAGAATGCGCTGCGCTATTTCCCGGCCAAGCATCACGCCGTGCTGGCGAAGGAGTTCGCCGAGGAGCTGCACAAGTACGGCCGCATCTACATGTACCGTTTCCGCCCGTCCTATGAGATGTATGCCAGGCCCATCGACGAGTACCCGGCCAAGAGCCGGCAGGCGGCGGCCATCATGGCGATGATCCAGAACAACCTGGACCCGCGCGTGGCCCAGCATCCGCACGAACTCATCATCTACGGCGGCAACGGCGCCATCTTCCAGAACTGGGCGCAGTACCGCCTCGTGATGCAGTACCTCGCCACGATGACGGACGAGCAGACGCTCGTGATGTATTCCGGCCATCCGCTGGGTCTCTTCCCCAGCCACAAGGACGCCCCGCGGGTGATCGTCACCAACGGCATGGTCATCCCGAACTACTCGAAGCCCGACCACTGGGAAAAGTTCAACGCCCTCGGCGTAAGCCAGTACGGCCAGATGACGGCCGGCTCCTACATGTACATCGGCCCCCAGGGCATCGTCCACGGCACCACCATCACGGTGATGAACGCCGCGCGGAAGCAGTTGAAGGCCAAAGGCCTCGACGGCGACGACCGCGGCGGGCTGCTGTTCGTGACGGCGGGCCTCGGCGGCATGTCCGGCGCCCAGCCGAAGGCGGGCAACATCGCCGGCGTGGTGAGCGTCACCGCCGAAATCAACCCCAAGGCCGCGGAAAAGCGCTACGCGCAGGGCTGGGTCGACGAACTCCACACGGACCTGGACGAACTCATCCCTCGCATCCGCAAGGCGGTGGCCGCGAAGGAGGTCGTCTCCCTCGCCTACGTGGGCAACATCGTGGACCTGTGGGAACGCCTCGCAGACGAAGGCATCCATGTAGACCTGGGCTCCGACCAGACTTCCCTCCACAACCCGTGGGCGGGCGGCTATTACCCTGTGGGCTACAGCCTCGAGGAATCCAAGAAGATGATGGCCGAGGAGCCGGAACGCTTCAAGGAGGCCGTCAAGGCGTCGCTGCGGCGCCACGTCGCCGCCGTGAACCGCCTCGCCAACCGGGGCATGTACTTCTTCGACTACGGCAACGCCTTCCTCCTGGAAAGCTCCCGCGCCGGGGCCGACGTCCTCAAGGCCGACGGTACCTTCCGGTATCCGTCCTATGTGCAGGACATCATGGGCCCGCTCTATTTCGACTACGGGTTCGGCCCGTTCCGCTGGGTGTGCATGAGCGAGAAGCCTGAGGACCTCGCGAAGTCCGACGCCCTCGCCGTGAAGGTCCTCGGCGAAATCGCCGCCACGGCCCCCGAGGAGATCGCCGGCCAGATGCGCGACAACATCCACTGGATCGAGGAAGCCGGCCGGAACCACCTTGTGGTGGGCTCCCAGGCCCGCATCCTCTATGCCGACTGCGAAGGCCGCACAAAGATTGCCCTCGCTTTCAACGACGCCATCCGCAAAGGCGAAATCACCGCGCCCATCGTCCTGGGCCGCGACCACCACGACGTCTCCGGCACGGACTCCCCGTTCCGCGAGACGTCCAACATCTACGACGGCTCGCAGTTCACCGCCGACATGGCCGTCCAGAACGTCATCGGCGACGGCTTCCGCGGCGCTACGTGGGTGTCCATCCACAACGGCGGCGGCGTGGGCTGGGGCGAAGTCATCAACGGCGGCTTCGGCATGGTCATCGACGGCAGCGAAGATTCCGCCCGCCACATCCGTGAGATGCTGTTCTGGGACGTGAACAACGGCATCGCCCGCCGCAGCTGGGCCCGGAACGAGGGCGCCCGCTTCGCCATCGAGCGCGAAATGGCCCGCACCCCCGGCCTCCGGGTCACCCTCCCGAACTTCGCCGACGAAACCCTTCTCCGCAAAACCCTGAACGAACTATGATCCATACCATCTCCACCGGCCGCATCACCCTCGAGCGGCTGAAAGAAATCATCGACAACCATGCCACCCTCGTCCTCTCGGAAGAGGCGAAGATGGCCATCCTCAAGTGCCGCCGCTACCTGGACGAGAAGATGAAAGACCCGGAGAAACCGATGTACGGTATCACCACGGGCTTCGGTTCCCTCTATAATGTCACCATTCCGAAGGACGACCTTTCCCAGCTCCAGCATAACCTCGTGATGTCGCACGCCTGCGGCGCCGGCGAGACCGTCCGCCCGGAAATCGTGAAGCTGATGCTGTTCCTGAAGGCCCAGAGCCTGTCCTACGGCCATTCGGGCGCGCAGCTCATCACGGTGCAGCGGCTCATCGACATGTTCAACGAGGATGTCCTCCCGGTCGTATACCAGCAGGGTTCCCTCGGCGCCTCCGGTGACCTCGCCCCCCTCGCCCACCTGAGCCTCCCGCTCATCGGCATGGGCGAAGTCCTGTACAAGGGAGCGGTCCGCCCCGCCGTGGATGTATGGGCCGAAAAGGGCTGGGAGCCCATCCGCCTCCAGTCCAAGGAAGGCCTCGCGCTGCTGAACGGCACCCAGTTCATGAGCGCCCACGCGGTCTATTCCCTCCTCAAGAGCATGCGGCTTTCCGCCTGGGCGGACCGCATCGCCGCGATGTCCCTGGATGCCTATGACGGCCGCATCGAACCGTTCCTGCCGCTGACGCACCTCATCCGCCCCCACACGGGCCAGATCGAGACCGGCAAGAAATTCATGTCCACCCTGGAAGGCAGCGAACTCATCCGCCGCCCCAAGGAGCACGTCCAGGACCCGTACAGCTTCCGCTGCATCCCGCAGGTCCACGGCGCCGTGAAGGACAACATCAACTACGTGAAGTCGGTGATCGAGAACGAGATCAACTCCGCGACGGACAATCCGAACATCTTCCCGGACGAGGACATGATCATCTCCGCGGGCAACTTCCACGGCGAGCCCATCGCCATCCCGATGGACGCCCTCGCCATCGCGATGTCGGAACTCGCCAGCATCTCTGAAAGACGCACTTACCAGCTCATCCACGGCCTTCGCGGCCTGCCCAAGTACCTGGTTGCCAACCCCGGCCTGAACAGCGGTTTCATGATTCCGCAGTACACGGCCGCGAACATCGTGAGCCAGAACAAGGGCCTCTGCTGGCCCGCCTCCTGCGACTCCATTCCCTCGTCGCAGGGCCAGGAGGACCACGTGAGCATGGGCTCGAACTCCGCCACCAAGCTGGTCCGCGTCGTAGACAACACCGAAACCGTCCTGGCCATCGAACTCTTCAACGCCGCCCAGGCTCTCGAGTTCCGCCGCCCGGCGAAGACCTCCCCCATCCTGGAGCGCATCTTCGAAGACTACCGCAAGGTCGTCCCCTTCATCGACAACGACACCTACATGCACCCACTGATCGAAAAATCCGTCCAGTTCCTCCGTCAGGAGCAGTATCTATGATTCTCATCAAGAACATCGGCGAACTCGTCGGGATCGTGCCGGCGGGCGTCCTGCGGAAGCAGGGCGCCGAGATGGCGGAGACGGGCGTGCTCCGCGACGCCTGGCTCGCCATCGAGGACGGCAAGATCGCCGGGTTCGGCCAGATGGCCGATCTGGCGGTTGCTTCGACAGGCTCAGCAACCGCCATCGACGCCCGGGGCGGCATGGTCCTGCCCGCCTTCTGCGACAGTCATACGCACATCGTGTATGCGGGGAGCCGCGACGGCGAGTTCCTGGACAAGATCAACGGGCTCAGCTACGAGGAGATCGCCGCCCGCGGAGGCGGCATCCTCAACTCCTCCGACCTGCTGCACGAAACTTCCGAAGACGAGCTCTACGCACAGTCGATAGCCCGCGTCCGCGAGATGATGGGCAAGGGCACCGGCGCCATCGAGATCAAGAGCGGCTATGGTCTCAACCCCGCGGACGAACTCAAGATGCTGCGCGTCATCCGCCGCATCAAGGAGTCCGTCCCGGCGCTCGTCCGCGTCACCTTCCTCGGGGCCCATGCCGTCGGCCGCGGCTACACGCACGAGGAATATGTGCAGGTGATGGTCGACATGATGCCGCAGGCGGCGGAATACGCTGATTTCGTGGACGTTTTCTGCGACGAAGGGTTCTTCACCGTCGAGGATACGGACCGCCTGCTCTCGGCCGGTGCGGCTTGCGGCCTTAGGCCGAAGATCCACGCCAACGAGCTCGCCGTCAGCGGCGGCGTGCAGGTGGGCGTGAGGCACGGCGCCCTGTCCGTGGACCATCTCGAGCGGACGACGGACGTGGAGATCGAAGTCCTGCGGGGCTCGTCGACCATGCCGACGATGCTGCCTGGCTCGTCCTTCTTCCTCGGCATCCCGTTCGGTCGCGCGAAAGAATTCATCGGCGCAGGCCTCGGCATCGCCCTCGCATCGGACTACAACCCCGGGTCCTCCCCCTCCGGCGACATGCGCTTCGTAATGGCCCTCGGCTGCATCCGCATGCGCCTCACCCCCGTCCAGGCCCTGAACACCGTCACCCTGAACAGCGCCTACGCGATGGGCCTGAGCGACATCACCGGCTCCATCACCCCCGGCAAGCGCGCCGACCTCCTCCTCACCCGCCCCGGCTGGACCCTCACCAAACTCCCCTACCTCTACCAGACCCCCTTCCTCCGGACAGTCTTCCTGGGCGGCCGGCCGCTGGAGTAACCCCCTCTTGGTGCTCGTACAGGTCCACCGAATGGACCCATACAAGCAAAAACGCCCCTAAATGCCCGTACTGGTCCAGGCAATGGACCTGTACGGGCACTCTGTGCATATTGTGGTATAGCATATTCCAACTTTTTGACTATCTTTGTGTTGTGCGATTATCAAAGATTTATTGTTCAAGCAGATCATTTGTGGGTATCATGAATAAACGGCTTTTCCCCGGTTTGTGCTGGCTTCTTGCATGCCTTTTTGCATGCCAGTCCCAAGCCGAATACTGCACCGTCAAAGGTACCGTCCAAGGTGTCAAAGACGGGGCGGAACTTGTTTTGCAGGACGATTGGAACAAAAACAAGGTCATTTCCACGACGACGGTCGAGAACGGGACCTTCGAGTTTCATCCCCGCATCTCGACCCCAACCCGCGTGTTCCTGTATGCCACGGTTCCTGAGGATGTCTATGCCAATCCATATGACGGAGGTCAATTGAAGGATTTCTTCCTGGAGCCCGGTACCATTATCGTCGATGTCCATGCCGAGGATGAGATGGACATGGTCACGGGCGCGTCAGGGACGGTCCTGAACGACGCCTACCGGAAGATCCAGGCTGCGGATGTGGATGCCCGAGATGCTCTTTGGGAAGAAGCGGTCCGTGATGAACGGACGAATCTCCTGGCTTTGGTATATGCCGACAGACATTCCGACGATCTCGACAAGGCATCGGAGATCCTTGACCGTTTGTCCCCGGACTTGGCCAAGAACTATAAGAAAACGATCTCGACCTTGAAAAAAAGGTGGGTCCTCAGAGCCCAAAGGGCAGAAAGAAGGAAAAAAGCCGCCGAAGAAGCCGTGAGTCTCGTCCATCAGCCGTACATCGACATGGAGTATCCGGATACGGACAACGCCCCCGTCCGCCTGAGTTCGGTCGTCAACAATCCCGCAAACCGCTATGTCATCCTGGATTTCTGGGCGACCTGGTGCGCCCCCTGCGTGCAATCCATTCCCACGCTGAAGGAGGTTTATGCCAAGTTTCACGACAAGGGTCTGGAAATCTACAGCATCTCCCAGGATTCCAAAGCCAAGGAATGGAAGACCTTTGTGGCGGAGAATGGAATGACCTGGATCAATGTCTTGGCCCATGGAGGCAAGGTATATAAGGATTACGGCATCCAGTATATCCCGACCGTCTTTCTGATCGACTGCAAGACCGGGGAAATTCTGGTCCACGAAGGCCATCCGGACCTTGATGCCATCCTGTCCGAGTTACTTCCGTAAGTCGTGATCCACTGGATCAAAGATTATCGTTGCTGCTTCGCCGATGAATCGCAATCGAATCAGGATAAACAATAAGCATCATGAAAAAACCCATAGGTGCCATCGTCATTTATTCAATTGGAGTGCTTTTCGGCGTGTATTTGCTGATCAGCAGCATCTGCCAGCATGACCGGCCCATTTCCATCATCTTGACAGCTATCCTGCTCCTCATCTTTGCCGCTCAGTTGTACCTGACCTTGAAAGGGGCTCGCAAGCAGGATGATGAGAGTTGCGAGCGATAATTCAATCTCCAAGTCATCCGAGTGCTCGTACAGGTCCATCGACGGGACCCATACAAGCAAAAACACCCCCGAAATGCCCGTACCGATCCATTCCCTGGACCTGTACGGGCACGTGCAGTTCCGCGGAATTCCTCTGACATTCAAACAATTCCCACTTTTTTTATATCTTTGTGCGGTAGGACTGTTCGAGGAATAACCTCACAGCGAAAATATCTAAAGTTTAACGGATTGGACATATGGCAACTTGGAAGATTATTGTCAATTCTTTCCTGATTCTGGTGATTCTGGCCGCATCGATTGCCGTTATCGCTGACTATCGGAAGCATAAGGATGATGAAAACATCTCACCCTGGTTACTTTTTGTCCATGTTGTCAGATTCTTCTCGTGATGGACTACTACACCTATACCAAACCCAAGCTGTGGGCCAATGTGATTTGCGCCGCCCTGCTTTATGTCTTGTTCGCCTATGAACTCCATAGCCGTTTGACGGGTCATTCTAAAGGCATCGGTTACCTGCTGTTCTTAATACTTGCTGTGAACTGCACGTTCCGGGTGTTTGCCTATGCGAAGCTGAAGCGATTGGAGAAGAGTATCACGGACGAACGGCAATTAATCCATGCCGAGCGTCGCCAAGGCCTCATCATCACCCTCTTCAGCAATGCTACGGCCTTGCTTGGCCTGCTGCTTTTCCTGATTCACTCCATCCTCATCAAAGGTCCGGCCGCCCTCGATATCTTCTTCCTGTTCTGCGCCGTCTGTTTCGGCGGGATTCTGATCCTGACCATCCAGAACCTCAGGCGGCTGGACAAATAAAGAACAGCAATCAAAGATTTCTTATGAAACCGAAGGTAAAGAAAACCATCCAGATCGTCTTGGGGAGCGTGTTTTTACTCTCCATTTTTGCATATCTGATCCTGGGCAAGGAATGGGCGAAATTACCCTTTTCCCTATCATTGTGCCTTGTCTGTCTCTATAACCTGTTTTTCAACAACCCCGCTTCGGGCGCGAAGAAAGAGTAAGGCTAGATCAGTAGATTCACATCTTGTCGGTCAAGTCAAAGTTTACACAGGAACCTATGGAAAACGATAAGCAACTGAAAGTAGGATTGATTATCGCACTCGTCTTTGCCCTTTTCTTTGCGGGTATGCTGGGCTATTTCATCGCAGTCAAGAATCTGTGGATGTGTATAGTCTCGGGGCTCATGGTCATTTCATCCTGCACCAGGAGTATTCAACTGTTTAAGAGGATCAAAGAATAAGGTTAGGGAACCCAACACCGTCGAACCATGTGGAAAGCCATCAAATACATCCTCATCTATTTGGCATTTCAAGTGCTTGGCGTGGTGATCGTCATGATTCCGTGTCATATCCTGGACGCGGATGAAGCCGTGATGCTCGTCAGCGCCCTGGCCGTTGCGAACCTGCTTTTCTGCCTATACATTTCCCGGAAAGACAGAATACGTCTCGACAAACAGTCCTTCACAATACGCCCTTGGACCATGCTCCTGCTCACGATCCTCGCCGTTTTCTTTTTCATCCTGCCGGAGGTGGAACTGATTGAACGGCTGGACCTGCCCAACAACCTGGGAGACGAACTCGATGATGTGGGCGGCACGGTCCTGGGGCTGATTTCGATCGGAATCTTAGGCCCGATTGCGGAAGAACTGCTGTTCCGGGGCGCCGTACTCGGCTCGCTGCTGGAGTGGAAGCCGATCCGGTCGATGCCCTGGATCGCCATTGTGCTTTCCGCGGCCATCTTCGGTCTCGTCCACATGAACCCGGCGCAGATGCCCGGTGCCATCGCAATCGGCCTGCTCTACGGCTGGCTTGTCTACCGGACCGGCAGTCTGCTCCCCGGCATTATCGGCCATATCTTCAACAACTCTCTGGCCTGCATTCTCGAAATGTTCCCGGAGGAGGAAGGCAGTCCCGAAACGGTCGCCGAAATGTTCGACTCCCCCTTCCTGGAATTCCTCGCCGTCGCCGGATCGCTCTTCATCTGCATCGTCGTCGTCAAAGCCATTGTCCGTCAGGTCAATGAGCATTACATCCCCCAAGAGCCGGACCTGGTTGCCGATGACCTGTCCGGTCAACAGTAATTACGATAGAATTATGACAGCAACCCGTTTGCTTTGTTTCCGCCATCCTGCTCCCCACGCTGCTGGCCTGTTCCCATTCCAATGAGAGAGGGAGAACGATCCGGACAACGACAGGACGGTCCATTTCAGCGGCACTGTCGAGAATCTGTCCCCCAGGGATGTGAGAATCGCCCTGGCAGGAACGGACGTGTCATCAAGGTCGATCCCACCCGCGAAGAAATCGAGGCCGCCCTGTCCGGCCTGTGACCACCGGTCAAATCAAGAACTGATTCAATAACCAATCATTTGCCTATCATGAAATTGAAAATGACTGACGACTTCAAGAAGGCTTCCAAAGGAATGGTCTTCTATGCGATTACTTCCATCGTCGTATTCCCCATCATTCATCTGATCAAGGGTGACTTCGACTGGGGCGACACGCTGATCAATGCCGGTCTCATGATTCTGATCTGCCTCGTCCTGGGCGTCTTTTTCTACTTCGGCATGCAAGTTCCGGAGAAAAACGACCAATCCCAAGAGTAGATGCGACTTAGATCCTTCCTTTTCACCCTGTGCCTGACGGTGCTGGCGGCGTGCGGGCCGATGGCGCGTACCGCGCGGCAGGAGGCCGCGGGCCCCGCGCAGGAGGCGACCGCCGCGACCGCCGACTGGGTATGGACCTACAGCCAGGCCCATCCGGACGGGTTCACCGTGGACATTCGCGATCGGAAGGCACCCACGGAAGGGATTTCCGTCGCGTACGCGGCGACGCAGGACAAGCATTCGAAGGAGGACCTCGGGGATGTGGTTTCCCATGCGCTGGCGCACGACGGCTATGTGGGCGGTTGGTGGAACAGCGAGGACAGCCTGTATTATTTCGACAGCGTCCGGATCCTCCCGGAGAGCGCCGCCGGCGAGGCCGTCTCCTTCGCCCTTGAGAATGAGCAGCTTGCCTTCTTTGTGCTGTCCACGGGCGAGGAAGTCCGCATTGACAATGTCATCCATCCGCACGAGTACGAGCCCACGGACCTCCGCGGCTGGACCACCGTCTTCCTGGCCGGCACCATCGACAATGGCCATAGCGAGGACTGGCAGCAGACGGTCGCCGCGAAGCTCGCCGGGCGGGATCGACGGTACCTGCTCTACAACCCCCGCCAGGAAGAATGGCATCCCGAGCGCGAGGGCGAGATGTATCAGGTCCATTGGGAACTCGAGCACATGGAAAAGGCCGATCACATCCTGATGGTCTTCCTCCCGGGCAGCCAGTCCCCCATCACCCTCCTCGAACTCGGCCTCCACGCCCGCAGCGGAAAACTCCTCGTCGTCTGCACCCCCAGCTTCTACCGCTACGACAACGTCCGCCTCACCTGCGACCGCTACGGCGTCCCCGTCTATGGGTCGCTGGAGGAGGCTATCGAGGCGCTGCCGTAGCAGGTTACCGACTCAGGTGCTCGTACAGGTCCATGGGCGGGACCTATACAAGCGAAAACACCCCTATAATGCTCGTACAGGTCCATGAGCGGGACCTGTACGAGCACTGAGACCTTCGCGGATGCGAGATTTCAAACGCTGTCCATCATCCGGGCGGCTGCTTCATAGGTGAGGCCGGTCACGCGGGCAATTTGATGGACATTGGAGCAGAAACGCCGTTGGATCTGGCGGAGGGACTCTATCTGCTCCGCAGGAGTCAGTTCCTCGAAACTCTGCTTTCCAAACAGGCTCCGGTAGAGGTCCGGCAGGGCCGTCAGGATGACCTGGTCCCTGAAGGCAGGATGGTGGTCATCGGCATTCTCGATCTTCCGTTTGGCCTTGGAGGAGTTCACCAGGAAATAGTTCATCCGGCTGGCACGGCGATAGCAACCCTCCACAAACCCCACAGCCACATACGATTCGGGAAGGACATACCCTTCCTCGGAGACCAGCCAATCGGCAGGAAAACCCTCTTTGCAGCAATGAAGCAGCCGGATCCGGGCCCGCTTCGACAGGCTCCCCAGAGGCTTCCCGGACCGTTTGGACGCATTGAAGAACACCGGACCCGTCCCCCACGGATACTGCGATGGATGCGAGCAGATGTTCGCCGCCACACTGTTCATCTGCGTGTAGGCAATCGCCCTCTCCAACCCCTCGTTCAGCGTAGACACCTCTTCGATGGTGACCTTGTTCCGACGAAGGAATTCAGCAGTGCCGTACTTGTGGTTCAGATACTTGGAATGACGGCTTTTGATACCGTCGATGAAAGCCTTGACATCCGCCCATCTTCCCTGGACGACAAAATGAAGATGATTGGACATCAGAATGAATGCAAGAACCGTCACTTTGGATTGATACGCCTGGATGGCTACGAAATTCATCCCGGCCCGGAAATCGTTCTCGTCCCGAAACCAAAGCCCCTCTTTCAGATGTTCCGTCGTGACCAGATAATATTTTCTCATACGCCTCAAAATCTATCTCCACAAAAATAAGGAATTGCCCGAAATCCCACAACCCCTTTCCGCAGTTTGTCAGAGAAAGCTCAACAACCTCCAAGTGCCCGTACAGGTCCATGGACGGGACCTATACAAGCAAAAACACCCCTTAAATGCTCGTACAGGTACATCGTCGGGACCGATACGAGCACTTAGCGGATAGGAAGGCCCGGGAGGCCGGCGAATTTATAGCACCAGCGTATTGATTGACCCGACCGGGAGGGTGACCACGCGGGGGCGGCCGGGGAGGCCTTCCACAGATACGGTCTTCGGGGTGTCACTCTGATTCGCCAAAAGCAAAACCGTGCGGCCGTCGGGATTCAGGAAGCCCAAAGCATCCGCGTAGGTGCCGCCCAGAGTGAGGACACGAGCGCCAGGCTGGACGTAGTGGCTGGCGTGCTTAAGGACATAATACTCAGGCGAGTAGCGATAAGTCCCCTTCTCTTTGTCCACGACCACCAGGGAGTTTTGGCGCCACATCCAGGTGCTGATGCCGCCATCCAGCAGGGAGGTGTTCCAATAGAAATAGCTCTGGACACCGTTGCCGAAGTAGTGTTTCATCAGGTCCCAGCTGTGCATGGCGCCGCGCCAGTCGTTGCGGCCGTCGCCACATTCCTGCTCGGTCTGGTAGCAGGGCAGCAAAGGATGCCGCCGATGCAGTTCCGGCAGCGCATCCTTTCCGGCCCATTGGAAGCCCATGCCCTTGATGGACGGTCCCACCTCCGGATCGGCGAGGACGCGGTCCCAGAGCTCGGGGTCGGCCCGTTCCATGGTGCCCAGGTATACATCGACATCACGGGAGGCCATCTCCGGCTCCAGGTACTTCAAGAACGCAATTAAACCTTCCGGGGTCCAGGTGCAGGAGGGGAAGACCTGGTCCGAGTTGGGTTCGTTCTGCGGCATTACCATGAATATGTCGATGCCTTCGGCCTTGTACGCGTCGATGAACTGGCCGAAATACTGCGCATAGGCCTTCAGGTAAGCCGGTTCCAGGATGAAGGCATCCGTTCCCTCCGGGGTTTCCCGGTCTTTCGGAAGGCCATTGAAAGGGGCGGTCCGGGAGGCATAATGGCGGTTCACTTTCATCCATTCCGGCGGGCACCAGGGCGAGGCCCATATGCGCAGGGAAGGATTCACGGCCTTCGCCGCCTGGATGAACGGGATCAGCCGCTGGCGGTCCCGGTCGATGGAAAAGTGCTCCAGCGCCAGGTCGCCGGGGACCTCGTCATAGGAGTAGAATTCTACGCTGAAGTCATTGGCGCCAACCGGCATCCGGGCCATCGTCAAATTCATGCCTGCAGGCGTGAACAGATCCTCGAGGATCGCCGTCCGGTCCGCCTCGGCTAGCTCCGACAGCGAGGTCCATCCCAGTTCGTTGAAGCAAGTGCCGAACCCCTCGACCGCCAGATTCACGGCCTGGAGGTCCACGACGACGGAAGCCTCCGCCGGCGCATCGGCCGCGACCGCTTCCATCACCTGCCAAGGATTCTCAAACGTGGTCGATACCCATTCCACCTTCGCGGCGCGCTGGCATGAGAATGCCGTGAGCAGCGCGAGCAATAAAACCCAATTCCTCATAATCAATGCTTGTATAGGTCCATTCCATGGACCGGTACGGTCAAAAACACCCCCAAAACGCTTGTATAGGTCCAAACAGTGGACCTGTACGAGCACTATTTCAGTGTAAAGGTCTTCGTTTTACCCTTGTACGTGCACCGCACGACGCGGGCGTCCTGGTCGATGGCGACCGCCACGGACTTCGGCGCCTTGACGGCAATCTTGCCCGTGACGCCATCAGGCACGGCCACCTCATAGAATGTATTGTCAGTCAATCCGTTCTGTTCCGTCGTCCAGACGGGATGGGCGGGCATTTCCAGTGCCTGGCCGCCGACGGAAATCTTCACGGCCGGCGGGACGGGGAATGCCATCTTCTGCCCCTTCTTGCTAAAGCCGAAACCGACGATGTCGCACAGAGGTTCCTCTGCGGATCCCTCTGCCACGAGGAACAGGGCGTGCTTACCAGTCAGACCGTCGACGGCGTCACCCAAGGAAACCGTATACTTCCTGACTTCGGCCGATGCGCCGGCGGGGATTACCACCTCGCCGACCTTCGTGCCGTTCCAGGCGCCGCCTTCCCAGGGGCCGTCGATCCAGACGCCCACCTTGAAGGCCTGGGCCGTGCGGGCGGCGACGAAGAGATTGAACGCCGTTCCATTGCCTGGACGCACGCCCTCGAAAGCCGGCAGGCCGGGCGCGCCCTCGGGCAGGCCGCCGAAACCGATGTATTTATACCCCAGGATATCTCCGGCCCGGACCTCGGTAATGTCCATGCGGTTATCCCAGACATCATAGTTGTCCTGGATCGAATTCGGGTTGGAGAGGTAGCAGGCGTAACCAGCGGAATAGTAGCGATACGGCGGCAGGCCGTAGATGAAGAAGCCTTCGGACGTCACTTCTGCGCCGCGGTACTCCGAGCCGTCAGAGGCCTTCACCGTGAAAGCGCCCTGGTACGGGTCGTAGGCGGTAATCCGCACCACGCCGCCTTCCGAAACCGGCTTCTCATCGGCCTGGACGGCCACCGGGGCGACCATCGCCTGGCGGGCGTAGCCGAAGCCGCGCGGGGCGCGGTGATAGAACACATACCACTGGCCATTGATTTCCGCCAGCGAGCCGTGGGTGTTGTTGTCGCCGAAATGGGTTTCCAGCGCGGAGCCGTCGCGGGACAGGACGGGGCCGCGGGCGTCCACGAGGACGCCGCCGCTCTTCCAGGGCCCGCGCGGGGTATCGGCATAGGCATACCGCAGGGTCGCATTGCTCTGCGTCAGGCCGTATTCCTGCCCGGAGAAGCCGCTGTACAGGTAGATGTACTTGTTCCCGATCTTCCGGAACGAGGAAGCCTCATAGAACTGGAAGTCGTCCAAGTCCTCCCCTTCCGCCACGGCCGGGAAGTCGATCATCTCGCCCTCACGGATGCCAGCCCACTGGACGTGCTGCTTCAGGTCGTCCGCCACGGCCTGTCCCTTCGGCAGATTCGCCAGATAAGACGTAATCATGGAAGGAACCCAGAACGGGTAGTCCGGCTTCCCGTAGCGGGGAGAATACATCGTGTTCTGATCCAACTCCGTCGCACTGGCCCGCTGAATACCCCAGGCGCCGTAGGCCCGGAAGCCGATGGCATAGTCGGGATCGGAAGGATCGTCGATCTGTTCGACCAGCACGCCCGGGTCGAAGCCCATGATACTGCCGGGCGTAAGCCGGCCGTCCTGGATGTTCAGAATCGTGAACGGGCCGTCCGGACGGTCGCCGACGCACACCATGGGCGTATGCATCAAAGCGTGCGGATACAGGTAATACTTGTGTGAACCGTCATCCCTGCGCATCACCTCCACGAGGTCCGGCGCATAGATCGTACTCAGGTTTCCGTTCTGAGAGTAAGTGAACACCGGGCCCTCGTCCCGCCAGGCGGTCAAATCCTCCACCGGCGCGGACCATTGCCGGTCATCCTGCCCGCAGTAGCTTTCGGCGCGCGTATCGTGCGAGCCCGTCACATAGATGCGGTAATGACCGGGATTGTCCGGATCTTCAAACACCCGCGGTTCCCCGTCAGGAACGTGCTCCCACAAAGGCAGGTAGGGATTACCGATGAAATCGGCGGTCTCGGAGACGGGACCGCCACAGGAAACGACGGCCAGGCAAAGGGCCGACAGAACTCGTACAGGCTTCATATACAGTGTATTATCTTGCAATCGAATATTCCCGCAGATATGCATCAAAGGCCTCGCGATAGGCGTCGGACACGTGCAGCAGCCGGTCCCCCACCTTCACGTCGCCGGTGCCGCTCACCGAGGCGACCTTGTCCAGGGCGACGATGAAAGACCGGTGGATCCGCATGAACTGCCCGGCGGGAAGCATCTCTTCCATCCCCTTCATCGTCACGTGCGTGACGAGCGGCTGTTTCTGCGAAGCCAGGAACACCATCACGTAATCCTTCATTCCCTCGACGAACAGGATGTCATCATATTCCACCTTCCGGAGGGCGCCGTCAACCTTGAAAAAGGTGGACGTCTTCGCTTCGGGAGCCGGAGCCGCCGGGGTTGCCGAAGCCGTTGCCGCCTCCTTGAGCGCAAACCATTCCCGCGCCTTCTCCGCCGCCTCCAGGAACTTCTGGTAGCGGATCGGCTTGAGGAGGAAATCCAGGGCGGAAACCTCATAACTCTCGAACGCGTACTGCTTGAAGGCCGTCGTGAAGATGATGCGGGTGCCGGCGGGGACCATCCGGGACAGTTCCATCCCGCTCAGGTCGGGCATCTGGATATCCAGGAACACCAGGTCCGGCGCCTGTGTCCGCATCTCGGACAAGGCCAGGACCGGGTCGGTGAAAGAGGCTACCAGCTCCAGGAAGGGCGTCCTGGCGATGAAATTCTCCAGCATCTTGACGGCGAGGGGCTCGTCGTCCACGACGAAACAGCGCAGGGAGGTCATAAGGATTTCAAGGTAACTTGCACGTGATACGTGTCGTCGGAGGCCGACTGCTCATAGGTGTAGCGGCCGGGATACAGCAACTCGAGCCGCCGCTTCATGTTCTCCAGGCCGATGCCGGAGCCGATCCGGTCCGTCCCCTGCTTCTCGAACAGGGAGTTGTCGCACGCGAAAACCAGGTCGTCCCCGTCCATGCGCATCGACACCTTCACGAAGGAAGGATGCCGGGCGTTGACCCCGTGCTTGAAGGCGTTCTCAATCAGGGAGATGAACAGCAGCGGCGCCACCTCCACCGGGCGGGAAGGAGCTTCAAGATGCTTCTCCACCGTCGTCAGTTCGTTGCAGCGGAGGGCCATCAGGTCGATGTAATTGTCCATAAACTCGATTTCCGACGCAAGTTGGACCTTCTCCGCCTCACTGTCGTACAGCGCGTACCGCAGCAAGTCGCTCAGCTGGCCGATGCTCTCCTGCGCCTTGTCCGGGTCGATCTGCGTCAGGGACGAGATGTTGTTCAGGGTATTGAACAGGAAATGCGGGTTGAGCTGATGCTTGAGCCAGGTCAGTTCGGCCTCGGCCGTCTTGCGGCGTTCCTCCTCGAACTGCATCTCCCGGTCGTTCATCCGCATCAGGTGGCGAAGTCCCACCGCAAGCAGGATCATCAGGACCTGGAAGAAGACCGCGGCGATGATCCCGCCCAGGAAGAAGGCCCAGATGTTCCTCAGCCCAATCTGTTGCACGACTTCCTCCGGCGGAGTCATCGGTCCGCGGGGCCAGAAGCGGTACAGGTTGTAGCCCACCAGCAGCAGGATATTGAGGATGTAGAACCACTTCACCTTCCCTTTCCCGCCATACAGGAACTGCGGGACCAGTAAATAGTAGTTCAAGCCGTACAGGACGAACAGCGGGAGCACCATCCGCGCGGTGTGGCGGAAGACGAAAAGCGCCTGCTGCATATGGCCGGTCGTCGTCCAGGTGACGAGGGCCGGAACAAGAAAAACACCAGCCCAGATGACAATCTGGGTGGTGTTCAGGATGAGATTTCTGCGCCGGAGATTTTGCATATTGCAAATATAGTAAATTATTGCATCATAATCGAGCCCATGCTTTCGGCGGTGGTGGTGCTGTTCAGCTGGTCCTCGTTCTGGATGGTGCGGGAGGCGCGCTTGGCGGAGTAGTTGCCCTGCTTGCCGAAGGTCCAGCTGACCTGGAACGTAATCTGGCGCATCGGAATGGTGGTGCTCATGTCGGAGACGAAGCCCTTGCCGACGGTATGGGAGGACATGGACATCTCGAAACCCTTGGCCAGCGGGAGCATGCCGTTCACGGAGAAGCTCAGGCGGTCGTTGAGGAAGGACTTGGTGAGGCCGACCATCGCCATGGACATGCCGGTCGTACGGCCCTGGAGGGTCACCTGGCTGCCCATCATGATGGCGTTCGCGGAGAGGCGGATGTCCCAGGGCAGGGTCTGCTGGCCGCCCACCATGAGGTTGTAGGCCCATCCGCTGTTGTGCTGGCCGAGCTGCGCGCTGGCGATGTCGCTGTAGGTGAGGCCGCCGTTGATCATGATGCGGGTCTTGTTGGTGGGATTCAGCATCATGTAGGCGTTCAGGCCCGTGCTCTGGCTCGTGACGATATTGCCGTAGGTCGTGTTCAGGAGGTTGTTCTCGTCAAAGAAGCTGTAGGCGGAGATGCCGTTGCCGGTGTAGCTGTAGCGCAGGGTGGCGTTCACCATTACCTTCGGGGTATAGGCGCTGTACACGAGGGAGATGTTGTGGCCGCGTTCGACTTCCAGGTCGGTGTTGCCGTAGGTGAGGGCGGTCGGATCGGTGGTGTCCACGTACGGGTTCAGGTAGGAGATGCCCGGGCGGGAGATGCGCATGTTGTAGCTGATGCCGATGTTCTGGGTCATGGACGGGCTCCACTGGATGCTGGCGGTCGGGACGAGGCTGCCGTAGTCGGTGCTGAACGCTTTCGTCTGGGCCGTGGAGTTGTAGGTCTGCCAGGTGTGCTCGTAGCGGACGCCGCCCTTCACGCCGACGGTGCCGAAGTTGCCGGTGAGTTCGGCATAGGCCGCGCCGATGCGGTTGTAGAAGTCATAGTCCAGGCTGCTCAGGGGGTTGATGACGAACTGGGAGCCGTTCCAGAGGTAGTCCTGCTGGCTGGAGGAGTTGTGGCGGTCGATGTACTTGGCGCCGGTGGAGAGGCTGTAGTACAGGCCCATCGGGGTGGTGAAGTCGGCCTGGACCGTGTGGTCGGTGGAGCCGGTGCGGCCGTCGGACTTGCGGTCGGTGAGGTCGAAACCGGGGATGCTCTCCGCGTTGAAGGTATTCAGGGTGTTATTCACGGACGGAGCGCCGTTGTACTGGTAGGACAGGGTGAAGGTGCGGCCGGGGAAATCGGCCCAGGTGTGCTGGTAGTCGGTACCCACGGAGATGCTGTTGCGGGTCATCAAGGATTCGGTCGTGCCGGTGTAGGTGAAGGCGTCGGCGCCGGGGGCGAAGAGCATCGTGTTCGTGGTGCCGGCGGTGTTGTTGGTGCCGAAGTGCATCAGGCCCACGGTGGCGGACACGAGGTTCTGGGGATCGATCTCATAGGAGGCGCTGATGTTGCCCATCAGCATCGGCATGGACATCGTGGACTCGGTGTGGGTGGAGGTGGAGAAGCCGTTGTCCTGCTTGCGGGTCATGTCCATCACGGTGCCCTTGCTCCCCTGCTGCATGCCGTTGAAGTTCGCGGTCAGGGCGAACTTGCCCTGCTGCATGCTGCCGAACAGGCCGCCGCCGTAACCGCGGGTGGAAGCCTGGGCACGGAGGGTGCCGTACATGCCGTCGGCCGCGCTCTGACCGCCCGTGACGGCCTTGTTGGTGGTGATGTTGAGCACGCCGCCCACGCCCTCGGCGTCATAGCGGACACCCGGGTTGGTGACGACCTCGACGTTCTTGACGGAGCTCGCGGGCATCATCTTGAAGATCTGCGAGGCGTTCTGGGACATCATCTGGTTGGGCTTGCCGTCCACATAGACCACGAAGGAGGAGGAGCCGTTGACGGAGATGTTGTCCTGGCCGTCCACGGAAACCATCGGGACCTTGCGGAGCATGTCCAGCACGGTGGAGGTCTTGGAGTCCACGTCGTCCTCCACGTTGTAGGTGATCTTGTCCACTTCCATCTTCACGAGCGGACGCATCGCGGTGACGGTGCCGGCCTTGAGGACCTCGGCGGCGTCCTCGACGAGGATCTCGCCCAGGTCGATGACCTCTTCGCCGTTGATCTTGAAGTAACGGCGGGCCTGCTTGCGGCCCATGTTGTCGAAGAGGAGGTAATAGTTGCCCTTGATGTCGAAGGTATGGACGAACGTGCCGTCCTCCGCAGTGGTGGTGAAGGCGACGGCCTTGGAGTCGTCACCGACCTTGAAGAACTGGAGGATGGCCGCCGGCTCCGGCTGACGGGTCAGGGAGTCGAGGACGATGCCTTTGACGGTACGGATTTCCTGGGCGTTCGCGGCGAGGCCTGCGAAAAGGACGGCGAGGAGGAGGATGATCTTTTTCATGATATTGCGATACTTTTGTTTTCGATTTCCGAGAGCAAAAGTACCGCAATATGCAAGAGGCTGACGCCGGTTTTAGACGAACAGCCCGTTTCCTTCGACGAATTCCCTACAGGCGGGCCTTGATGGCTTTCGTCGCCTCCTCATAGCCAGGCTTTTCGAGGAGGGCGAACATGTTCTTCTTGTAGGCCTCCACGCCGGGCTGGTTGAACGGATTCACCCCGAGCGTGTACGCGCTCACGCCGCACGCGAACTCGAAGAAATAGAACAGGGAACCGAGGTTGAAGGCGTCGACCTTCTCCACGGACACCTGCATCTGGGGCACGCCGCCGTCCTGGTGGGCGATGACGGTGCCGAGCTCGGCCATGTGGTTGCAGTGCTCGACGTTCTTGCCGGCGAGGTAGTTCAGCTGGTCCAGGTTCTGAGGGTCGGAGCCGATGACCACGGTGCGGGTGGCCTTCTCCACGTGGACGACGGTCTCGAACATCACGCGGTCGCCTTCCTGGATGAACTGGCCCATGGAGTGCAGGTCCGCCGTGTTGTTGACGGAGGCGGGGAAGATGCCCACGCCGTCCTTGCCCTCGGACTCGCCGTAGAGCTGCTTCCACCATTCGGCGAGGTAGGTGAACTTGGGATTGTAGTTGACGAGGATTTCCACCTTCTTGCCATATTCCTTATAAAGGAGATTCCGCATCGCGGCGTACACGACGGCAGGGTTCTCCGCGGACTTCACGGCGAGGGCCTTCTCGGCCTCCAGGGCGCCGGCGAGGATGGCACGCACGTCGAATCCGGCCACCACGATGGGCAGGATGCCCACGGGGGTGAGGACGGAGAAGCGGCCGCCCACGTTGTCCGGGACGACGAAGGTCTTGTAGCCTTCCTGGGTGGACAGGGTCTTGAGGGCGCCCTTCTTGGCGTCGGTGATGGCGACGATGCGCTCGGCCGCCTCCTTCTTGCCGTAGGTGTCCTCCAGGTACTGCTTCACGATGCGGAAGGCGACGGCGGGCTCGGTGGTGGTGCCGGACTTGGAGATGACAATGCAGGCGACATTGCGCTCGGCGGCCAGGTCCATCAGTTCGGCGAGGTATTCCTCGGACAGGTTGTTGCCGGCGAAGACCACCTCGGCGGCGTCTTTCTTCGCCAACTGCTTCGCGAAGTTGTGGCTGAGGGCCTCGATCGCGCACTTGGCGCCGAGGTAGGAACCGCCGATGCCGATGGCGATCACCAGGTCCACGCCCTTGGCCTTCCAGTCGTCGCAGATCGCCTCGCAATCCGCAATCAGGCTTTCGGGCGTTTCGGACGGCAGGTGCTTCCATCCCAGGAAGTCATTGCCGGCGCCGTTCCCGGCGACGAGGACATCGAAAGCATCGAGGGCCTTGCCCACATACGCGTCATACTTGGCTCCATCCACGAAGCCGCAGCAACCTTTAACGTCAACTTTTACCATAGTCTTAAAATTATATTCTTGCAAAAATAAGCATTTGGGCGGGATTAAACAACTAGCGCTCCCAGAGGATCTCGCGGGTCAGGGCGGGCTTGTCCGTGGTGATCTGGTCCACACCCAGGTCGCGCATCGCGCGGATGTCTTCCGGATCGTCCACGGTCCACACATTGACGCTCATCCCGAGGTCGTGCGCTTCCTTCACCCATTCCGGATGCTTCTTGAATACGCTGTAGTGGTAGTCGATGCCATTGATGCCTTCCGCGTGCAGCTGGGCCGGGGAAAGGTCGCCGTTCAGGTACTGGACCGTGTAGCCGGGGGCCTTCTTGGCGAGTTCCTGGCAGATGTGGTGGCTGAAGGAGATGAACACGACCTTGGTGGGCTCGGAAGACCGGCGGGCGAAGGAGGCGAACTCCGGCGGGACGTTGCGCGGAGCGGCCGGGCGGAGGGCCTGGAGGCACTTCTCCACGAGTTCATCTTCACGTTCCACGGTGGTCTGCGGCTTGAGTTCCAGCACGGGCATGCACTCGCGGCTCCGCGCGGCCTGGGCCATGTACTCGGCCAGGGTCGGGATATGTTCGCCGTTGGCAAGCCGGTTCGCGCGGACTTCCTCGAAATTGCTCTTCTGGATGTCCAGTTCACCGATCATCTGGTTGTGGTGGACGACGGGCACGCCGTCGGCGGTCAGATGGATGTCGAACTCACTGCCCCAGAGGCCGTATTCCTGCGCCTTGCGGAAGGAGGCGACGGAGTTCTCCGCATTGCCCTCCCAGTAGCCGCGGTGGGCGACGATCTGCGTCTTCGGGATGCGCTTCGCGCACCAGGCCTTGACATCGTCCCAGCGGTAGAAGATGCCGTTGACAGCCTGCAAGGCCGGAAGTTTCGTCTCCCGCTCGTTCATCAGGAACTTGACCAGGATGTCGTCGGACTTCTTGCTCCGGTAGAAGATCATCTGCAGGTTCGTCGCGAAAGGACAGTAGTAGGAAGGAAGCCAGTTCGCGGCGGCTTCCTCCACGGTATAACGCTCGCTCACGCCCTCCAGGCCCAGGTAGCACACCAGGCCCAGGAAAGGCCAGTCGTGGCCGAAGCACAGGTCGGCGGCCTTCTGCACCGTGCCGGCGATGACGGCGTCCGCCTGGCTGATGAGGGTGTCGACCAGCTCCTGGGAGCGCGGCATGCGGATCTCCCCGTTCAGCTTGGAGTCGCACTGGTTCAGGTAGGCGGAGAGGAAGTTCAGCTCATGGAAATGGACCACGTTCTCGAAGGGGAGGTAACGGAACATGTTGTCCGGGATGTCGAAGGGATCCGAGACGCGGGCGCAGTCGTAGATGGCGTTCTGGAAATCCCAGGCGTTCGGGATGAGCTTCTTGGCCGCTTCGGGATCCGTGAACAGGGTCTTGTACACGGTCTCGTTGTCCCACTGGATGGTCTTCTTGTATTCGTCCAGGGCCTTGTTGGTGCGGGCGATGAGGGTGCTGTTCTCACCGCGGGCGATGTAGGCGTAGTACTTCTCGCCGGTGTCCAGGTCCATGTCCAGGTCCGGCTGCAGCGCCTGGAGACGGGCGGTGAAGCCGTTCATGGACACGATGCAGCGCGGCGTGGTGCTGGAAACGGCGCGGATATGCTTGCTGCCGTTCTTGAACACTTCCGGGAAGCGTTTATACATCCGCTCGGCGAGCTGCGCGTGCTCGCGGACACCTCGGGGAGTCAGGCGGCCGTCCATGCCATCGTGCAGTTTGTAGAGGAGGGCGGCCTCCTTCATCAGGGAGTCGCCGGCGGGCGTCAGCAGATGCTGCTCGTTGGCCTGGGTAAGGAGGTCGCGGACCAGCTTATACTGCGGGCCGCCCCAGTCCGAACGGGAGCCGTGGCGTCCGTAGTGGCTGATGTAGAACGCCTTGTACCCCTTCGGGGCGGGCGTGTCCTTGACGGGTTCGAATTCGTAGGAATGCGTGTTGAACGCGGCGCGGCGGATGTCGCCTTTCAGGTACTTCACCACCGGGGTGTCCGGCTGGGCGGCGGCCGTCAGGGCGAAGAGCGCCAGCGCGGCCAGGGTCAAGATTCGTTTCATATGCTTAACGGGTATAATAATCAATCATCTGTACGATGGCGCGGGCGCAGACGGGGCAGAATTCCTCGCACTCGTTGATGCGCATGCGGCATTCCTGCACGGGCCGGTATACGCCGTGGAGCTGATAGCCGGCCCCCTCGTACACGCCGACCTTCAGGTTCAGCTGGTCCTTCTGCTCCTGGGTGAAGGTGCGCCAGAGCCGGCGGACATTCTGCTTGTCCAGCTCATCGACCGGCGTCGGGATCCGGATGTCCTTGGGCAGCATATCTTGCCACTTGGAAGCGAAATCGTGGAGCGTGGTGATATTGGGCTCCCAGGGCTCCGTATCGGCCGGATAGGGCGTTTCCACCTGGTCGCCGTAGGCGTACTCGTCGGCCAGGCCGCCGAAGGCGTGGCCGAACTCATGGACCATCACCGGGACGAAGGTGGGATGGTCGCTGTTCATGATGGTCAGGGAATTGTAGATGCCGCCCCCGCCGTAGATGGCCGTATTGACCAGCAGTACGATGTGCTCGAACGGCACGGTGCCGATGAGGTCGAAGATCTTCTGCTGCGCGGAGGAGGTCAGGTACCGGTCCGTGTAGAAGGTGTCGAAGTGGCTGTCCGCGACGGTGCGCTTCCAGCTGCCGTTCCGCGGGACGCTGACGCCGGAGTCCTGCGAGGGCGCGAAAACGGCCCGGACGGCGAACTTGTTCCGCCGGCTGGCGAACGGCTCGTGGTGGAAGAGCGCCTGCGCGACGCGCTCGGCGTCCCCATAGAACTTGGCCTTCTCGGAAGCGGCGTAGCCTTCGGAAACGACCACGATGTCAATGGTTTCGTCCAGCGGACCGCCCTGCCAGATGACGGCGGAGGAGTATTCGTTGTCAGCCACCTTCCGGATGAGGATGTCGGTCGGGTCGATCCGGTGCTTCAGGTAGGAAGACCGGTTCCGGTGCGTGTCCATGAGGAAAACCTCGATGTCCACCGGCCGCTTGGGGAACGGAACCTGGTAGCAGTTCTCGAAAGCCCGCTGCACGCGCGTGGCTTCTTCTTCCACCTGCCATTCCTGGAACAGGGTGGAGAAGGAATTGGCATACAGGCACTCCCCCGTTTCGGGATCCAGGACACGGATCTGGCCGTTGCCTTCCAGCAGCGGCCTGGCGAGGTTGTGCCGACGGCCGGCCCACTGGGAAGTCCTCAGGGCCTGCTGGAAATAGATGGCCTGGTGCGCGTTGTCCCCGCAGAACACATAATCCAGCCGCAGGGTCGCATCTTCGAAATCCTGGTCGAAGTCCCGGGCGACGAGGCCCGGCAAGGCCAGCAGCAGCGCTACGGCCGTCAAAAAGAATCGTTTCATGGCATCACACGTTTCACGGCCGCCTCCACCTCGTCGTAACCGTATCCCCGGGAAAGGAGCGCCTTCAGAAGCTTCAGGCGGCACTGGGGATCGTCCTTGAGGATGCGGTACCGGTCAGCGGCCAGTTTATCCAGTTTCGAGGCCGCCTTCGCAGGGTCGATCTCCTGCAGGGCCTCGGCAATGATTTCATCGGAAACCCCCTTCCCGCGGAGCTGGAAGCGGATCTTCACGGTCCCCCACCCTTGCAGGGCGGATTTCTCCCGGGCGAAGGCGGCGGCGAAGCGCCGGTCATCGACAAAGCGGTCCTTCACCAGCGAGGCGACGATGCGGTCGGCCGCGTCAGGGTCGCCTTCCATCGCCTTCAGGGCCTTCCGGCGGATGTCGGAGACGCAGTACTCCATCCGCGCGCACTGGCGCTGCAGCCGTTCGAGGACCTTCTGCTCTTCCATGGGCCTAGAAATCGAAACCGAGGGACAGGTAGGCGCCCACCTTGCGGGTCATCGACGACCAGTGGACGATGGCCTTCAGCGGGCCCACGATCGTGTCGTAGGCATAGCCCAGGCCGAAGCCGTAGAGGTTCTCGCCGTTCTCGAACTGGCGGAAGCTGTAGAAGTCGCGGGAGTAGTTGAAGGCCGCGGTGAGGTAGTTGTTCCGGAAGATCTGGTAACGGAGGTCCGACCGGAGGACGACGAGGTTGTTGCGTCGGAAAGCGGCGTTGTTGATGCCGATGAACGGCAGCTGGTGGTCCACGTACCGCCCGAGCATCTCGCCGCCGAGGACGTTCGCGAACGGAATCGGGATGTCGTCACCGAAGATGAAGCGGAAGCCGCCCTTCAGCGACAGGGTGAAGCGCCGGCCGATGGGGACGGGCATCTGGCCCGATCCCGAGACGATGCCGAAGAAGCCCGGATAGCCGGGGCCGTCGAACACGCGGGAGACCAGGTCGTACCGCAGGTGCGCAGAGAAGCCCTGGCGCGGGAAGTAGCCGTCGTCCAGCGTATAAGCGGTTCCGTCAATGAACACGCCCGGATAGTCCATCCGCCACAGGGAGCGGTCATAGTCGCCGATCACGTCGCTCGCGAGGAGGTGCGCGATGTTGAAATAGGTATTCCGCAGGCCGCCCTTGACGTCGAAGTTCGACCACTCCATATTGGAGGCGTAAATTTCCTGGTTGGTGGTCAGGTAGGCGACGTTGAACCGGTTCTCCCCCATCAGGAAGTTGTTGTGGTCCGTCCAGCGGAGGTCCGCCCGGATGTTGAAGGTAGGCCACCGGGGCGTTTCGTAGGCGTAGTGCACGTCCAGGTACGGGTTCGCGCCCACCCGGGCCGTCAGGTCCAGGGACGAGCCGCGCATGGCCGTCGTGTTCAGGCCCACGTTCAGCAGCAGGGACACGAGTTCCTCGGTATCCAGCCGGAAGCCGATGCCCAGCAGGTGCTTCGGGCCGCGCTTACAGTTGATCCGCAGGTGGAACGGCTCCTCCGTGCCCAGCATGTCGTAGCTGACATATTCGTAGGATCCCTTGCCGAAAATGGTGTTCAGGGCGTCCTCCACGTCGTCGCGGGACACGCGGTCGCCGGCATGGACCTTGAGTTTCGCCCGCAGGTAATCCGCTTCCTTGCCGGAAACGCCCAGGATCTCGATGCTGTCGACGAGGACCGGGGTGCGGTCGATGTCGATGGCCTTCGGACCGGCGTACCGGAGGGTGTCGGTCCCCACCCAGCGCCGGACCGCGTCCAGTTCTTCCTTCATCTCCTCGGCCGCCTTGTAGCCGCGGTTGAGCATCGTGTCGATGGCGACGGCGTCGAAGCTCATCATCCCATACCCGGAGAGATCCGGCTTGATGCGCACGTCCACGTTCCGGATGTTCCGCTCGAAGGAATCCTCGGCGAACATGTCGATGCCGCGCCAGAGGATGTCGGCGATGTTGTGGATCTCCTCATAGCCCGACTTGGAGTCGGAGAGGTCCACGCCGATGACGATGTCGGCCCCCATCTGCCGGGCGAGGTCCACCGGGAAATTGTTGCGCATGCCGCCGTCCACCAGCACCATGCCGCGGGTGCGGACCGGGGAGAAAAAGCCCGGAATGGACATCGTGGAGCGCATCGCCGTGTTGAGGCTGCCGTTGTGCCAGACTTTCGCCCGGCCGGAGACGACGTCCGTCGCCACGCAGGCGAACGGGACCGGCAGGCGGAGGAAGTCCGTGGAATCGGCATACCCCGGGGTGAGGCTGGAGATCAGGTACTGGACGTTCTGGCCGAAGATGTAGCCGGAAGGGAGGCTGCTCATCAGGCTTTTCAGCACCATGCCGTCGGCGTCGCCGTCACCGGCCGCGAGATGCAGCTTGCCGTCCGTGGGATTGGCGTAGCGGATGTCTTCCTGGAGCTGGTTCTGGAAGTCCTTGACACTGTAGAAGAACGGGAAGGACAGGGCGAAACGTTCCTTGTACCGCCGGCGGCCGTACGGGATGTATTCCCAGTCGACCCGGTCGCTCATCGTGCGGTCCCAGTCGATGTTCCGCATCAGCGAGTCGAGGAAATCCGGGGTGTAGCCCATCGCATAGACGCCGCCGATGAGGCCGCCGATGCTCGTTCCCACGACCATGTCCACCGGGAACTTGTACTGCTCCAGGTACTTGAGCGCGCCCACGGTCGCCGCGCCCTTGGCGCCGCCGCCGCTCAGGACGAGGGCCAGCGTGGGCCGGTGCTTGCGGATCCGGTCCATCCGGGCCTTCATCTCCGCGACGGCCTGTTCATCGGACGGATCCAGGCCGAAACCGGCGGACGTGGTGGTCTGCGCCGACAGGACCGCGGATGCGAACAGGAACAGGATGAGCAGGTATCTCTTCATGGTCTAAGCGTGGTTGTGCTGCCCGGCCAGCAGGCCGCAGGCGGCGAAGATGTCCTCGCCCCGGGAGGCGCGGATGGTGGCCGTGATCCCGCCCCGGGTGAGGCGGTCCCGGAAGGCCTCCATCGAAGCCTGCGGGCTGGTGCCGTACGGGAAATCCGGGATCCGGTGGAACCGGATGAGGTTCACGCGGCACTCCAGGCCGTGCAGGAGACGGAGGAGGGCGTCGGCGTGCCGGGGCGTGTCGTTGTGCCCGGCGAACATCGTGTATTCGAAACTCACGCGGCGCTGGCCGGTGAAATCGTATTGGCGGAGGAGGGCGATGACGTCCTCGAGGGGATAGACTTTCTGCACCGGCATGAGGGCGAGGCGCTCCTCCGGGAAGGGGTTGTGGAGGCTCACGGCCAGGTGGCACTTGCATTCGTCCAGGAAGCGTTTCAGGTTGGGCAGGACGCCGATGGTGGAGAGGGTGATGCGCTTGGGGCTCCAGGCAAACCCCCAGTCCGCGGTGAGGACTTCGATGGCGCGTCTCACTTCCTCCCAGTTGTCCAGCGGCTCGCCCATGCCCATGAACACGGTGTTCGTGAGTTCCGCCGCCTCGTCGATGCCGAAGAACTGGGACAGGATGTCCGCCGCGGAGAGGCTTCCGTGGAAACCCTGGCGGCCCGTCATGCAGAACTTGCAGCCCATCTTGCAGCCGGCCTGGGAGGACACGCAAAGGGTCTTGCGGTCCCCGTCGGGGATCATGACGGCCTCCACGGCGTTGCCGGGATCGCCGTTCACGGGGAAAAGGTACTTGCAGGTACCGTCGACGGACTCCGCCTTGTCCAGCGGGAGGGCGACGCCCACCTCGTACTGCTCCTCCAGCCGCTCGCGCCCCGCCTTGGAGATGTTCGTCATTTCCGCGATGGAACGCACGCGCTTGCCGTAGATCCACTGGGCGATCTGCTTGCCCGTGAATCCCGGCAGCCCCGCCGCAAGGGCGATTTCCTTGAGTTCGGCGGGCGTTTTTCCGAGGAGCCTGGTCTTTTCCATAAGGTCTACAAATTTAACATTTTTGCAAGAATTTAGCAAAGACTCATTTCATGTACCGCAAACTGGCACAAGCCGTGCCGATCTTTGCACGCAGAAAGGGACAAGGCCTTTTATTTACCATTTTATTTCCTAACTTTGTACCAACCGGGCCGCAGCGCCCGGGAAACGTATAACAAACAACATTATGGCTAAAGCAGTAGAAGAAAAGACCGGTGCGGAAGTCAATGCCGCCAAACTGAAGGCATTGCAGGCGACGATCGACAAGATCGAGAAGGATTACGGGAAAGGTACCATCATGAAGTTGGGAGATCAGCCAGAATGGGATGCGGCGCAGGTCATCCCGAGCGGGTCCATCGCCCTGGACCACGCCCTCGGAATCGGCGGCTACCCGAAAGGGAGGATCATCGAGATCTACGGCCCCGAATCCAGCGGTAAGACCACCCTCGCCGTGCACGCGATCGCCCAGGCGCAGAAGGCCGGGGGCATCGCCGCCATCATCGACGCGGAACACGCCTTCGACAGGACCTATGCGAAGGCCCTGGGCGTGGACCTCGAAACCCTCCTGATCTCGCAGCCCGACAACGGCGAGCAGGCGCTCGAGATCGCAGACAACCTCATCCGGAGCGGCGCCATCGACATCGTCGTGATCGACTCGGTCGCCGCCCTGACTCCGAAAGCGGAAATCGAAGGCGAGATGGGCGAGAACAAGGTCGGCCTCCAGGCCCGCCTGATGTCCCAGGCCCTCCGCAAGCTCACCGCGAACATCTCCAAGACGAACACCTGCTGCATCTTCATCAACCAGCTCCGCGAGAAGATCGGCATCATGTTCGGCAACCCGGAGACCACCACGGGCGGCAACGCCCTGAAGTTCTACGCTTCCGTCCGCCTGGACATCCGGCGCACCACCCAGATCAAGGACGGCGAGGAAGCCCTCGGCAACCATGTGAAGGTGAAGGTCGTCAAGAACAAGATGGCCCCGCCGTTCAAGAAGGCGGAATTCGACATCGTCTTCGGCGAAGGCATCTCGCACTCGAGCGAACTCGTGGACCTGGGCGTGGAGCTCGGCATCATCGCCAAGTCCGGCTCCTGGTTCAGCTACAACGACCAGAAGCTCGCGCAGGGCCGCGAAGCCGTCAAGAAACTCCTCCAGGACAACCCTGAACTCGCCGACGAGATCGAGGCCAAGATCCGGGCCGCCCTGGACAACGTCGAAGACTGACCCCGCCTATGAAACGTGTCCTTGCCCTCCTTTCGCTGGCGTGCGCGCTCTTCGTCGCGAGCGCCTGCCATTTCGACGTGAACCTGTCCGTCGAGGCCGATGCCACGCTCACCTATGCCAACGGCGATCTCATCCGCATCGACCCGGTCCTTTATGAAGGCTTCCACCACAAACACCTGACGGAAAACGACCTGGAAGCCATCTTCATCGACCTGACCCGGAATGTCAGCGACAGCTTTATCACCGCCGTGCTGCACCTGTCCGTCTATGACGAGATCAGCGGGAAATACCTGCGGGACGAGGACTACGGCGTCGTCTACAACGCCCACACCGGACATTACGACTTCGCCGAACTGATCCTGTGACGGCAAGTCCGCGGAACATGAAAAAAGGACAGCTCGCAGGGGCTGTCCTTTTTATTTGCTTTCCGAAGGCCGTCACGCTTCCTTGTCCTCCTGGACTGCCTTGTTGTAGCAGTCCCGACAGAGGGGTTCGTACGTGTCCTTCTCGCCCAGGACGACGAGTTTCTTGCTGGCGGAGAGCCGGTGCGAGTGGTTCGCGAGGGAACCGCAACGGACGCAGATGGCATGGACCTTCTGGACGTCCTCCGCGATGGCCATCAGGCCGGGCATCGGTCCAAAGGGCTTCCCGAGGAAGTCCGTGTCCAGGCCGGCGATGATCACGCGGACACCGCGGCCGGCGAGCTCCTGGACGACCCCGATGATGCTGTCATCGAAGAACTGGGCTTCGTCGATGCCCACGACTTCGATGTCCGGGTCGATCTGGAGCATCCGGGAAGGGGTCTTGATGGGGGTGCAGGAAATGCTGTGGGAGTCGTGCGAGACCACGTCCAGGTCCGAATAGCGCTTGTCGATGGTGGGCTTGAAAGTGGCGATCTTCTGCTTGGCGAACTGGGCCCGTTTGAGCCGGCGGATCAGTTCCTCCGTCTTGCCGGAGAACATCGAGCCGCAGATGACCTCGATGCTGCCCGATTTTTTTGTGTTTTCCAAAAACATTTCCTTAACTTTGTTAGGTAGTCTTTTGCAAAGATAGTCAATTATGGAGAATAATCGAACAGAAATCTTGCAGGAACTCGAAGCCGAACTCGCTTCGCTGAAGGAGAAGGTCCGCGCGTTCGAGGACAAGCTGGAAGCCTTCCGGCAGTTCCCCCAGGAGGAAACCGTGGAAGAGTCGGATTTCACCGACATGGAGATCGGCGTCCCCGACCTCCCGGAACCGGAACCCGTCGTCGAACCGGAACCGGAGCCGGTCCTGGAACCCGAGCCGGTCCCTGAGCCTGTCGAAGAGCCTGTTGTCGAGCCTGTCGAAGAGCCGGAGCCCGTCCTGGAACCGGAATCGATCCCTGAGCCTGTCGAAGCACCCGAAGCGCCTAAGCCCACGCCCGTACCGCGTCCGGAGACGGAGAGGCTGCCGTGGCGGCTGGACAAGCCGGGGATGTCGGTGAAGAACCTCCGGAGCGGCATTTCGCTGTACGACCGGGCCCTGTTCATCGGCACCCTGTTCAAGGAAGACTACGCCCTGTATGACAAGACCATCAGCGAACTGAACGCCCTGTCCTCCCTGGACGAGGCGGTGGACTACCTGCTGGAGCGGTTCCCGGACTGGAACCTCAAGTCCGACATCGTGTACAACTTCATGATGGCCGTCCGCAAGAAACTGGGCTGATGGCGGGAAAGCTTTTCATCGTCCCGACCCCGGTCGGGAACCTGGACGACATGACCTTCCGGGCCGTACAGGTCCTGAAGGAGGCGGACCTCATCCTGGCGGAGGACACCCGCACCAGCTCGGTGCTCCTCCACCACTACGACATCCGCCGCCCGCTCCAGTCGCACCACAAATTCAACGAGCACCAGACGGTGCAGCTCGTGAAGGAGCGCATCCTGGGCGGGCTGAACGTCGCCCTGGTCAGCGACGCCGGCACCCCCGGCATCTCCGACCCGGGCTTCCTGCTGGCCCGCACCTGCGCGGAGGAAGGGATCGAAGTCCAGACCCTCCCGGGCGCCACGGCCTGCATCCCGGCCATCGTCTCCTCCGGCCTGCCGTGCGACCGCTTCTGCTTCGAGGGGTTCCTCCCGCAGAAGAAAGGCCGGCAGACCCTGCTCACCGCCCTGGAGGCGGAAACCCGCACCATGGTTTTCTACGAGTCCCCCTACCGGCTCGTGAAGACGCTGGAACAGTTCGCAGAACATTTCGGGCCGGAGCGCCGCTGTTCCGTCGCCCGGGAAATCTCCAAGCTCCACGAGGAGCACCGCAGAGGCACCCTCCAGGAAGTCGCCGCCTGGTTCCGGGCGCATGAACCCAAAGGCGAAATCGTCATCGTCGTGGCCGGCGCGGAGCCGGTGAAACCTGTCAAGAAGAAGCGTTATGGAAGAGGGGAAGAGACAGAAGACCCTGAAGAGTAGCTTCACCACGGGCGCCATCGCCCTCGTATTCCTCATCATCGGATTCGAAACCGCCCTGTTCGTGCACAAGGCGGCGGTGACGCGTCTGGTCGCGGACCGCGACCACCCGGACACCGTGTATGTCATCGAAAGGATCCGGCCGAAAGCGGATCCGAAGGCGGATCCGGAAACGGAGCCGACGGAAGAGGAATCCGACACGGTCTATTTTCGAAAATCGGCGGAACGCAACCCGGACGCCGTCCGCATCCGGGAAAAAGCTTCCCCACGCCGGGTAGAATCCTTCCGCTTCAACCCGAACACGGCCTCGCTGGAGGACCTGATGCGTCTGGGCTTTTCGGAGAAGCAGGCCCAGTCCATCTTGAACTACCGCGCCAAAGGAGGCCGGTTCCGCCGGCCCTCGGACTTCGCCAAGTCTTATGTGGTGGCCGATTCCGTCTTCGACCGGCTGGAACCGTACATCGACATTCCCCGCATCGACCTGAACAAGGCGGACAGCGCCGCTTTCGAGACACTCCCCGGTATCGGCCCCTATTTCGCGTCGAAGATGGTCTCTTACCGGACCTCGCTCGGGGGGTATTCCCATCCGGAACAGCTGCTGGAGATCTACCATTTCGACCGGGAGAAATACGAGGCCCTGAAGGATCTCATCACCTGCTCTCCGCCGGAGCCGTACCCCATCTGGACGCTCTCCGAACGCGACCTGGCCCGCCATCCGCACATCTCCAGGGACGAGGCCCATTCCATCGTCCTGTACCGGACGCATCAGCCCCAGGAAGCCTGGACCCTGGAAGGGCTGCACAAGGCCGGTATCCTTTCGGAGGACCATTATGCGAAACTCTCCCGCTGCGTCCTGGCGGGGCCTTGAGGAGCGAAAGGAGGGAATTACTCCACCACCAGGGCAGTCGCCTGGTTCCAGGCGATGTTCTCCTGGTAGAAGTAGTCCAGGAACTCCGTGCCGTGGTAGATGTCCCGGCGGTAGTCGGGATAGGCCGGGAGATACGTCGCGAGACCGCAGACACGGTCCAACTGCACGTTGATGAACTTGGCGGTATGGGCCTCATAGACGATGGCCTCGTCCAGCGCCGCCTGGAGGCTGGCCAGGTCCGCCTCCGAAGCGCCGGCCTCCCGGAGCATGTCCTTGAGGTCGAAGAAGGCGTAGTACTTCTTGGAATCTAGGCGGTCGTACACCTGCACGTTCTTTCCGTCCAGATTCCGGATGCCGGAACGGTAGCGGTCGAACAGGTCGCGGCAGGTCGCGGCCAGGCGGTCCAGCCGGCTGCAGTCCACGAGGGTGATGGTCGCCCCGTAGGTGGAGTCGAACTGGTAAAAGGCGAAATAATCCTCGCATACGGCCTTCACGTCGGGGACTTCCGGCTGGAGCAGATGTTCCACCAGTTTCCGGAAATCAAACCCCGCCGCCGGGATCTCGCAGGGCGAGAAGGCGACGTAGGAACACACGTTCCGAAGCTCCCAGGCCACTTCCACCGTGCCCATCAGGCAGGCATCGAACACGAGGTAGTCCAGCTTGTAGGGGATGGCGGCCGCCAGGTCCTTGATCTCCATCTCCTGCGTCTTGGTCCCCGCCTCGTAATACTCCTGGCCGAAAGACCGCAGCTGCGGACTCCAGGAACTGGAACTGCCCCGGTCCCTTCCCTCATATTTCTTGGGATTCGCGTAATAGTCTTCCGGAAGATAGCCGGTGGCGTGGGAGGACATGATGGCGCCGTATCCGTCGGCCGGGAATTCCTCCCGGACCCAGTTGAAGACCTCCGTCATCATCTCCTTGTTGGCCACGGGCGTCCCGACAGGCCAGGTCCGGATCGTATCCGCACGGGCCTCCCCATGCTCGTTGTACAGCCGGATCAGGACCGGGGCCGTCTCCGAGCTGTAAACCCGGCGGTTGTTCTTGGTCAAGTGGCTGAAAACCAGGACGACATCGTCGTTCCGGCCTTTGCCGGGAAGATACCCCCGCTTGATCTCGTCGATGTTGGACCAGATATCGCTGCTCAGGGAATTGAAGCCAGCCCCGTACAGGAGCAGCACCTGGCGGCTTTCCTTCCCGTAGGGGCCGAGGGTCATGGTCAGGTCCAGGCCGTCCTGCTCGCAGGAGCAGAACAGCAGCGTCAGAAGGGACAGGAATATGAGGCGGACTTTCGCCATAAAAAGCCGATAGGTCGGACAAAGTTAATGATTTATTTCATAATTTTGCATCAAATTGACACCTATGAACCGTTTCTGCAAGATGATGATGACACTGGGAGCCGCCGCCCTCGTGGGCGCCTGCTCGGAAAAGAAGGCGGGGGACGCGGGAATCGCGGATTTCCGCTATACCGTCGATTCGTTCGCCGACCTCAAGGTCATGCGTTACCAGGTCCCCGGCTGGGACAGCCTCTCCCTGAAACAGAAGGAGTACGCCTATCACCTCGCCGAAGCCGCCAAGTACGGCCGCGACATCCTCTGGGACCAGAACTGCAAGGACAACCTCCGCGTCCGCCACGCCGTGGAGAATATCCTGGAAAACTACAAGGGCGACCGCAAGAGCGCTGATTTCGAAGCATTTACGGTCTATGCCAAACGTCTCTTCTTCTCCAACGGCATGCACCACCACTACGCCGAGGACAAGTTCTTCCCGGCCTGCCCCGCCCCCTATTTCGCGGAGCTGCTGAAGGCGGTCGGCATCGACGATGACGACCTGGTGGACATCGTCTACAATCCCGAAAGATATCCCCAGCGCCGCTCCACGGAGACGTCCGGCGACATCGTCGCCCTGTCGGCCGTGAACTTCTACGACGGCGTCACCCGCGACGAGGTGGAGAAATACTACGCCGGCCTCGTGGACCCGAAAGATGAATGTCCCATCTCCTACGGCCTCAACACGAAGGTCGTCAAGGGCGGGGACGGCGTCGTCCGCGAGCTGCCCTGGAAGGTGGGCGGCATCTACTCCCCTGCCCTCGAGAAGATCTGCGACGAACTCCTGAAGGCCCGTGCCGTGGCCGAGAACGACATCCAGTCGCGCGCCCTGGGCCTCCTCGTGGAATACTACCGCACCGGCGACCTCCGCAAGTGGGATGAATTCAACATCGAGTGGGTGAAGGACACCCTCGGCACCGTGGACTTCATCAACGGGTTCGTCGAGGACTACAACGACCCGCTGGGCCGCAAGGGCGCCTGGGAAGGCTATGTCAACATCAAGGACTTCGACGCCTCCCGCCGCACCGAGACCCTGAGCGCGAACGCCCAATGGTTCGAGGACCACTCCCCCGTGGACCCGCGCTTCAAGAAGGCCACTGTCAAGGGCGTGTCCGCGAAGGTGATCAACGCCGTCTGCCTCGCCGGCGACAGCTATCCGTCCACGCCTATCGGCATCAACCTGCCGAACGCCGACTGGATCCGCAAGGACCACGGCTCCAAGAGCGTCACGATCGCGAACATCACCCACACCTATGACTATTCCGCCCAGGAATTCCCGAAGAGCGTGCTCTCCGAGTTCGCCTGGGACGAGGCGGAAGTCGCCCGCAGCAAGCAGTGGGGCACCGTCGCCGACGAGATCCACACCGACCTGCACGAATGCCTGGGCCACGGCTCCGGCCAGCTGCTCCCGGGCGTGTCCACCACGGCGATGGGCGAATACGCCTCCGCCCTGGAGGAAGCCCGCGCCGACCTGTTCGGCCTCTACTACACCGCCGACCCGAAGATGGTCGAGCTGGGCATCATGCCCGACCCGGAGGCCTTCAAGGCCGAATACGACAGCTACATCCGCAACGGCCTGATGGTGCAGTTCAACCGTGTGGAACTGGGCCGGCCCAACACCGAGGCCCACATGCAGAACCGCAAGCTCGTCGCCGAATGGTGCTTCGAGAAGGGCGCCGCGGACCACGTCATCGAGAAGAAGGTCCGCGACGGAAAGACCTATTTCGTGGTCAATGACTACGGGAAGCTCCGCGCCCTCTTCGCCGAGCTCCTCGCCGAGATCCAGCGCATCAAGTCCGAGGGCGACTACGCCGCCGGCAAGGCCCTCATCGAGACCTATGCCGTCCACATCGACCCGGCCCTCCACCAGGAAGTGAAGGAACGCTACGACGCCCTGGGCCTGAAACCCTACGGCGGCTTCATCAACCCGGAGATCCGCCCGGTGGAAAAGGACGGGAAGGTCGTCGACTACGAAATCGTGTACACCGACGACTACCTCGGGCAGATGCTCGAATACGGCCGCAAGTACGGCACCCTCTGATGAGCCGGCTCGCCGAGGATTTCCGCAACTACCTGCGGATCGAGCGGGGGATGTCGCCGAACACGGTGGCATCCTACGCCCGGGACGTGGAGGGACTCCTGTCGGCGTATGAAGGATACCGGCCGGCCGACATCGGCACGGCGGAAGTGGAGCGCTATCTCTCGGAACGCATCCAAAAAGGCCTGTCCAAGCGCTCCCAGGCCCGGATGCTCAGTTCCTTCCGGTCCTTCTTCAACTGGTGCATCGAGGAAGGCGACCTGAAGGACAATCCCTGCGACCGCATCGACGCCCCCAAGCTCGGGAAATACCTCCCCGCCGTCCTGTCGGTGGAGGAGGTCGATGCCGTGATCTCCTCCGTGGACACCCGGACGCCGGCGGGCCTGCGGAACCGCGCCATCCTGGAAGTCCTGTACGGCTGCGGCCTCCGCGTGAGCGAGTGCGCCGGTCTGCTGATCTCGCATGTCCACCTGGAAGAAGGTTATGTCGATGTCGTGGGCAAAGGGAACAAGCAGCGCGTCATCCCCCTCGGGGAAATGGCCGCCGATGCCATCCGGAACTACCTGCCGGCGCGTCCGGAACCCGCCGCCCGCCCCTTCGAGGACGTCCTTTTCCTCAACAGATCCGGGAAACCCCTCAGCCGCGTCTACATCTTCAACGTCGTGAAGGACCAGGCGATGGCCGCAGGCATCCACAAGGAGATCTCCCCGCACACCTTCCGCCACTCCTTCGCCACCCACCTCATCGAAGGCGGGGCGGACCTGCGGGTCGTCCAGGAAATGCTCGGCCACGAGTCCATCCTCACCACCGAGATCTACACCCACATCGACTCTTCCACCTGGCAGGCCGCCGTCCTGGCGCACCACCCGCGGCGCTAGCCTGTCATTCCGAGCGAAGCGAAGGAATCTTTTGGAAATCAAAAAATAATCCGTATCTTTGCGCGCTTAAAAAAGCGCAAGGCTTTTTGGTGCAATGGGGTCTTTGAAACAGAAGACTGAGTAACACATTTTTAAATTAAAGTACAATGAAGCATTTCCAGCTGAACGGCCAGATCCGCGAGAAGGGCAACAAGGCCGTCATCAAGGCGTTCCGCCGCCAGGGCCTCGTCCCCTGCAACCTCTATGGTCTCGGTATGGACAACGTCCTGTTCACCGTCGTCGAAAAGGAGCTGATGGGCCTGACCCACACCCCCGCCTCCTACATCGTGGACCTCAACCTCGATGGTAAGGTGTACACCGCCATCGCCCACGAGTACCAGTGGCACCCGGTGGATGACAACTGCCTCCACGTGGACTTCCTCGCCGTGAATGAGGAGAAGCCCGTCACCATCAACGTTCCCCTCAACATCTTCGGTCACCCGGTGGGTGTCCAGGCCGGCGGCAAGTTCACCCAGCTTTCCCGCTCCCTGAAGGTCAAGGCCCTGATGAAGGACCTCCCCGACCAGCTCGACATCGATGTCACCCCGCTGAACATCAACGACCGCATGGTCGCCGGTGACCTCAAGTTCGACGGTCTGCAGATCGTGTCCGACAAGAACACCATCATCTGCCGCGTGAGCGCCACCCGTGCCATGCAGCAGGCCGCCGCTGAGGCCGCGAAGGCCGCGAAGTAATGGCGGACTACCTCGTTGTCGGACTCGGGAACATCGGTGCCGAATACGCATCGACCCGCCACAACATGGGATTTATGATATTGGATGCCTGGGCTCAGGCATCCAATGTCGTTTTCACCGTGGAGCGCTACGGCGCGGTCGCGGAGATCTCCTTCAAGGGCCGGCACTTCACCCTGCTCAAGCCGTCCACCTACATGAACCTGAGCGGCAACGCCGTCCGGTACTGGATGCAGCGGCTGAACCTCCCGCTGGAGAACCTCATCGTCATCTCGGACGACCTCAACCTCCCGTTCGGGACGCTCCGGATGCGTCTCTCGGGCAGCGACGGCGGGCACAACGGCCTGGAGAACATCATCTGGACCCTGGAGTCCGACCAGTGGGCACGGATCCGCGTGGGTATCGGAAACGGTTTTTCCCGGGGCGGCCAGGTCGACTATGTCCTGGGCCCCCTTTCACCGGAGGAACTGGACCAAATCCCCGCCATCGCGGAAAAGATCGTGCAGGGGATCAAGGATTTCTCGACCATCGGGCCGCAAAGGGCGATGAATTACGTCAATGCGAAGCCCAAACCGGTCGAAAAACCCGCAGAGAGCCCCGAAAATTAACTTTTTTTGAGTTTTTTTCTTGGATTTTTCGGGTTTTTATTCTTATCTTGCACAAAGTTTTGATAATAAACGTTTAACGATTTAAATAAAACCTATCATCATGAAAGAGCTTGTTGAAAAGATCAATGCCGAATTCGCCGAATTCGCCAAGAACGCCGAAGCGCAGGTTGTGAAGGGTAACAAGGCTGCCGGCGCCCGTGCCCGCAAGGCCGCCCTCGACCTCATGAAGGACCTGAAGGATTTCCGCAAGGCTTCCGTCGAGGCTGCGAAATAATCGGAATTCGCACCGCTTGACCGGCTGTCCTGGACAGTCGGTTATTTTTTTTCATTTTTTTTGATTTTTCTGCAACGAAACGCTCTGTCACTGCATCTTTAGTACAGGTTTAGGTTTTAGTACACGTCAAAGAATCGGTTCTCACTTCAGTGAGGCCGGTTTTTTGCATATAGGCTTGCGAATGCGCGAAAAAATGCCGTCATTTGTATAAGTATGAGACCGAAACCGACCTGTCTGCGACGCCTGTCGCTGATACTCTATATCTGCTTCTGCCTGGCGCCGGCCCTCCTGGCCGCGCCCGCCCGGAAGGGGCTGCTGAACCTCCGGCAGCCGGACGGGACGGTCGTCCAAGCCTACCTGACCGGCGACGAAAACGGCCATCTGGTCCTGACCCCCGACGGCTGCGCCCTCGTCCAGGACGCGGAAGGATGGTGGTGCTATGCCCGCTATGACTTTTACGGCCACCGGCTCAACACCGGCGAGCATGCAGGCGACCCGGACACGCCCGGCGAGGTCATCGCCGCCAGCCGGAACATTCCCTACCAGCTGATCCGCCAGCGGCGGAACGCCCGCATCCGGCGGGCGGTGCCGCTCCGGCAGAAGGAGCTTGCCCGCACCCGCTCCGGGGAGAACGGTGGCGTCCGTCACGGCCTCATCATCCTGGCCCAGTTCCAGGACCTCGAATTCATCCACTCCCGGACCGATTTCGAGAATCTCATCAACGGCACCGGCCCCGAAACGGCCCTTTCCTATTTCAGGGACCAGTGGAAAGACAGCTACACCTTCCGGTTCGACATCACCGAGCCGGTCACCCTTCCCCATGACCATGCCTATTACGGCGCCAACAACGAGGACGGCGAGGACGAAAAGGCGGCCGAGATGATCATCGACGCCTGCGCCGCCCTCGGCCCCGAGATCGATTTCTCCGCCTACGACAACGACGGTGACGGAGAGGTGGACAATGTCTTCGTCTTCTACGCGGGGCCGAACGAATCGGAAGGCGCCGGCGACAACTTTGTCTGGCCCCATATGTGGTACGCCCAGTCCGGCGCCGGCATCACGTACCGCCGGGACGGGGTCCTCGTGGACAACTACGCCTGCACCTCGGAACTCCGGCTGGACAGCAACCGATCCACCTACACCACCCTCGCCACCATCGGCACTTTCTGCCATGAATACACCCATACCTTCGGCATCCCCGACCTGTACGACACCGACAGCGAGGACAGCGGCGGCTATTCGGAGGCGATGTGGAACTGCATCGACCTGATGGATGCCGGCAACCACAACGACGAAGGCAAGACCCCGCCCAATTACAGCGCCGTGGAGCGCTGGTTCTTCGAAATGAGCGAAGGAAAGCCGCTGACCGAAGGCACCCACACCCTCCGTCCGGTCCACAAAAACGGCGACTATTACTTCATGGAGACGGACGACGACAGCGAGATCTTCCTTTTCGAGTGCCGGAAGGCCGAGGGCTGGGACGCCCACATCGGCGGCAGCGGCCTCCTGATCTACCACCTCGACTGGTCCATGCGCCCGGCCGGCGAATCCACGTCCGCCGGAAAGGTCGTCAAGGCCTGGGACCGGTGGGACATGAACGAAGCCAACGCACGGCCCGACCACCAGTGCATCGACCTCATCGAACCCGACCCGGAAGCCCGGCAGCGTTACCAGACCGCCGTCAAGAACCGGAATTACGCGGCCATTTACGCCCTGGCCTCCCATGCCTTCTGGCCCTTCGAGGATATTTCCGTGTACACCTGCGATACGGATCCGTCCTTCACCTTCTGGAGCGACGCCGCATCGCCCCTGGGCCTCACGGACATCAGGAGAAACGCCGACGGAAGCGTCACTTTCACCGTATTCAACGCCCAGGAGGACAAGGCCCCTGCCGTGAAAATCGACAATCAAGTCGTCTTCCAGGACGCCTCCATCATCCAATGGAGCAGCCTGGACCCTTCCTTTACCGGGAACAGCGTGATCCGCTATGGCCTGGCCGATGCCGCCCAGCTGACCGAGGTCGAAGTCCGTCCCTATGAAACCGGGAAATACGCCTTTGTCCTCGAGGGGCTCACCCCATCGACGGCCTACAAGGTCCAACTGCTGTGCCGGAAGGGGAACATCCCCGGACCGGTCAACGGCAATGCGTCCTTCACCACCAAATCCGACCGGAAGGCGGGCAGCTATCCCTACATCTATCTGAAGGACGTCAACCGCGGCACAGGCGGCTCCTTCGCTCCGGACGCTCCCCTCGCCCTGCGGGTGTACAATGCCGCGGACGCGGTCAGGATCGTCTGGTATTTCGACGGCAAGCCCATCGCCCCGGGGGCTGACGGCTATTACCACCTTACCCGCTCCGGCGTACTGAAAGCGGTCGTCACCTATCCGGACAGCACCGATATCCTCACCAAGAAAATCGTCGTGAAATGAGAAAGTATCTCTATATCATCTTCCTCGCGGTCCTCGCCTGTACCGGTTGCAAGGAAAAGGTGGAGATGGACCTGGACATGTACAACAGCGAGCAGGTCAGCCTCATGGTCAAGGGGAAGAAGGTCTTCACCTTCGACGAAGGGAACGGCCAGCTGGGCTTCAACCGGACGCTCCGCCAGTTCCGCACGGGCAACGACGACATGACGAGCTTCTTCGTCCTCACCTGCAGCGAGCTCCCGCGGGAGGAAGGCCAGGAAATCCGGGCCGACATCCAGTGGACCTCCGGCAGTTCCGTGAAAACCACCTCCGGCGTCACCCTCAAGGTGGAGAAATACGACGGCACCGGCCTTGTCTGGCTGTGGAATGCCACGGACAAGACCGGTGCGATCGTGAAAATCCTGAATTAGAACGACGTGGCGATGCCGATGAAGTCGTCGGCCTTCAGCGCGGCGCCTCCGATGAGGCCGCCGTCGATGTCCTTTTCAGCAAAGAGTTCCTTCGCGTTGGAAGGCTTGCAGGAGCCACCGTACAGGATGGTCATGTCGTCGGCGGCTTCCGGACCGAACTTCTCGGCGATGACGGTGCGGATGCAGGCGTGGATCTCCTCGGCCTGCGCGGCGGTCGCGGTCTTGCCGGTGCCGATGGCCCAGACGGGCTCGTAGGCGATCACGACATTCTTCAGGTCCTCGGCGGTGAAGTTGTACAGGACGGCCTTCGTCTGCTCGGTGACGACCTCGAAGTGACGGCGGGCCTCGCGCTCGTCGAGGTTCTCACCCACGCAGAGGATGACCTTCAGGCCGGCCTCGAGGGCGAGCTTCGTCTTGACGACGAGCTTCTCGTCGGTCTCTCCGTAGTACTGGCGGCGCTCGGAGTGGCCGAGGATGGTGTACTTGCAGCCCAGGGAGGTGAGCATGTTCACGGCGACTTCGCCGGTGTAGGCGCCCTTCTCATGGTCCGCGCAGTTCTGGGCGGAGAGGGCGACCTTGGAGCCCTTCAGGACGTCGGCGACAGGGGCGAGGTGCGTGAACGGCGGGGCCACGACGAGTTCAACGTTGGCGGGAAGGTCCTTGGCCTTCTCCACGACTGCCTTGGCGAGTTCGACGCCTTCAGGAACGGTGGTGTTCATCTTCCAGTTTCCTGCAACAATGTACTTTCTCATGTTATGTGTGTATTAAGATGTTTCCAATCTGCAAATTTACGCAATCCCCGGGAAAAACACAACGGCCGGAGGTTTGGATTATTCATCCAACCGTCCTAACTTTGCAGGATTAACGAACGAAAGCAAATGTCACTCTACCTTCCCCCGAAATACCGGAACCTCCTCGGCGGCGTCGAGCAGACCGAAAAGGCCATCAAGGCCGTGAAAGACATGTTCCAGGACAACCTCTCCGCCCAGCTCGCGCTCCTGCGCGTCACGGCGCCGATGACGGTCCTGTCCGGAACCGGTATCAACGACGACCTGAACGGCGTCGAACGCCCCGTCCGCTTCCCGGTCCGCAGCCTGGACGAGCAGCAGGCCGAGGTCGTGCATTCCCTCGCGAAGTGGAAGCGCCTGAAGCTCGCGGAGCTGGGTATCACCCCGGGCCGCGGCATCTACACCGACATGAACGCCCTCCGTCCCGACGAGGACCTGGACAACCTCCACTCCATCTATGTGGACCAGTGGGACTGGGAGAAGGTCATCCGGGAAGAGGACCGCAACCTGGATTTCCTTAAGCGCACCGTCCGCCGCATCTACGAGGCGGTCAAGGTGACGGAGAACAAGCTGTACGTGGAATTCCCCCAGCTGGTCCCCGCCCTGCCCGACGAGATCTGTTTCATCCATGCAGAAGAGCTCCTGCAGCGGTACCCGAGCCTTTCGCCGAAGGAGCGCGAAAACGCCATCGTGCGCGAGCACAAGGCCGTTTTCATCATCGGCATCGGCGGGAAGCTGTCCGACGGGAGCATCCATGACGGCCGCGCCGCGGACTACGACGACTGGAGCACCCCGAACAGCGACGGCTTCGCCGGCCTGAACGGCGACATCCTCCTGTGGAACCCCGTCCTGGAGAGCGCTTTCGAGATCTCCTCCATGGGCATCCGGGTCAATCCCGAGGCCATGCGCCGGCAGCTGCAGGAACGCGGGCAGGAGTGGAAGGCGGACCTCTATTTCCACCGCCGGCTCATCGCGGGCGAACTCCCGCAGACCATCGGCGGCGGTATCGGCCAGTCCCGCCTGTGCATGTACCTCCTCCGGAAGGCCCACATCGGCGAGATCCAGTCCTCCATCTGGCCGGAGGCGATGCGGGAGGCATGCCACCGCGCGGGGATCGAACTCGCCTAGCTTCTCCTTTGGAGAAGGGCGGTTTTTTCCCTATCTTTGTCAGATATAAGAAAGATCAGATACATCGATGAAGAATTTTGTTGAAGAACTCACTTGGAGAGGCATGATCCAGGACATCATGCCGGGTACGGAAGAGAAACTGATGGAAGGTCCCCAGGCGGCCTACGTGGGCATCGACCCGACGGCCGACTCCCTGCATATCGGGCATCTCGTGAGCGTGATGATCCTGAAGCATTTCCAGCGCTGCGGACACAAGCCCTTCGCCCTCGTGGGCGGGGCCACCGGCATGATCGGCGACCCGTCCATGAAGTCGGCCGAGCGCAACCTCCTGGACGAGGAGACCCTCAACCATAACGTCGCCTGCCTGAAGAAGCAGCTCGCCCGTTTCCTGGACTTCGACTCCGACGCCCCCAACAAGGCCGAACTCGTGAACAACTACGACTGGATGAAGGACTATACCTTCATCAATTTCATCCGCGACATCGGCAAGCATATCACCGTGAACTACATGATGGCGAAGGATTCCGTGAAGAAGCGCCTCCAGCGCGACTCTTCCGAAGGCATGTCCTTCACCGAGTTCAGCTACCAACTCATGCAGGGCTACGACTTCTACTGGCTGTGGAAGAACCGCGGCTGCATCCTGCAGCTGGGCGGCTCCGACCAGTGGGGCAACATCACCACCGGCACCGAGCTCATCCGCCGCATCGACGGCGGCGAGGCCTTCGCCCTCACCTGCCCCCTCATCCGCAAGGCTGACGGCACCAAGTTCGGCAAGACCGAGAAGGGCAACATCTGGCTGGACGCGGAGCGCACCTCCCCGTACGAGTTCTACCAGTTCTGGCTGAACGTCGCCGACGACGACGCCGAGCGCTACATCAAGATCTTCACGATGCTGGACCGCGAGACCATCGAGTCCCTCATCGCGGAGCACCGGGAGGATCCCGGCCAGCGCAAGCTGCAGAAGGTCCTCGCGAAGGAAGTGACCATCATGGTCCATGGCCAGGAAGCCTACGACAACGCCATCGCCGCCAGCCAGCTGCTGTTCGGCAACGTCTCCGCCGAGGTGTTCCGGTCCATGGACGAGCGCACCGTCCGCGAAGTCTTCGCCAACGTCCCCTCCTTCGAGGTGAAGGCCGGCGAGTTCCCCTGCAACGTGCTCGACCTCCTCGCCGTCAAGACCGCTGTATTCCCGTCCAAGGGCGAAGCCCGGAAGATGGTCCAGGGCGGCGGCGTCTCCCTGAACAAGGGCAAGGTGGGCGACATCAACTATGAGGTCACCGCCGACGACGTCATCAACGGCCACTACATCCTGGCCCAGAAGGGCAAGAAGAACTATTTCATCATCAACGTGATCTAATGGAAAAGCCGGCAACCACCAGACAGTTGAAAGTGGCGCGGGAGATCCAGAAGGACCTCGCGGAGATCATCCGGGCCAAGGGGATGGCCGCCTTCGGCGGCGCCCTGGTCACGGTGAGCGAGGTCCGCGTGAGCCCCGACCTTTCGGTCGCGAAGGTCTATGTGAGCATCTTCCCGTCCGACAGGCAGGAAGCCGTCATGGCGCTCCTGGAAGAGAACAACAAGGCCCTCCGCGGCGAACTCGGCCATGTGGTGGGCAAGCAGCTCCGCATCGTGCCGGAACTCGTGTTCTACCTGGACACGAGCCTGGACTATGCGGCGCATATCGAGGAACTGCTGAAGAAATAGCATGAGTAACCTGCCGTTACGATTCGCCCTGCGCTACCTGTTCGCCCGGAAGTCACACAATGTGATCAACATCATCTCGGGCATCAGCGTCGCGGGCATGGCCATCGGGACGGCGGCGCTCATCATCATCCTGTCGGTGTTCAACGGGTTCAACAAACTCGTGTCCGACAGCCTCGGGGACGCCCAGCCCGACCTCGTCGTGAAACCGGCGGCCGGGAAAGCCTTTGTCCCGGACAGTACGGCCTTCGCCTGGTTGTACGACCATGAACTGGTCTACAACATGTCCAGCGTCATCGAGGAGCAGGCCTTCATCGCCTTCGACGGCAAGCAGAGCCTCGCCCGCGTCAAGGGCGTGGACAGCGTTTTCGAGGAGGAAAGCCCCCTGCAGAACCACATCACCGACGGCATCTTCTCCCTGCACCGGGGGACGCTGCCGCGGGCCGTCGTGGGCAGTTCCCTCGCCTGGTCGATGGACATCAACCCCCGGTTCATCGCTCCCCTCGAGATCTATTACCCGGACCGGGAAGGATCCATCTCCCTGTCCAATCCCGCCGCCTCGCTCCGGAGCACGAAGGTGACCGTGGCCGGCCTCTTCGCCATCAATGCGGAGCTGGACGCCGACCTGGTCATCGTCCCCATCGAAACGATGCGGGAGCTCCTGGACTATGACGAAGAGGTGTCGGCCGTGGAGATCCGCGTGCAGCAAGGGACGACGGACAAGGCCTTGAACGGGCTGGCCGCCGAACTCTCGGAGCGCCTGGGACCGGATTACGAGGTCCTGGACCGCTATCGCCAGAACGAGGCCCTGTACAAGATGATGCGCTACGAGAAGCTGGCCATCTACATGATCCTGATCTTCATCGTCATCATCATCGCCTTCAACATCTACAGTTCCCTGACGATGCTCATCATCGAGAAGAAGGACGACATCGGCACGCTCCGCAGCCTCGGCGCCCCGGAGCCGATGACCCGGCGGATCTTCCTCCTGGAAGGCTGGCTGATCTCCCTGCTGGGCCTCGTGATCGGCCTCGTCCTCGGCATCGCCTTCGTCCTCCTGCAGCAGAAGTACGGGCTCATCCGGATGCCCGGCAGCTACATCATCAGCGCCTATCCCGTCATCCTGAAGGCGTCGGACATCGTCTGGACGGTCGTCGGCGTCGCCCTGGTGGGTTACCTGATCGCCCTCCTCCCCTCTTTGACCAAAACAACTGATAATCAATAGAATCATGAAAAAAGCACTGCTCATTCTCGCCGCCATCGCCGGCACCCTGACGCTCAACGCCCAGAACAAGAAGGGCGGCATCGACGCCAAGCTTCTCGGTGAAATCAGCAAGGGATACGAAGGGACAGCCGCCGACAAGGCCCTCCGCAACGCCCTCAACACCACGGCCATCAACACCCTGGCCCTGAACGCGGACAACATCCCGATGGACACCCGCTTCTCCGACGTGGTGAAGACCAAGGGCCGCACCAACCAGCTCTCCTCCGGCCGCTGCTGGCTGTTCACCGGCCTCAACGTGATGCGTGCCAAGATGATCGACAAGTTCGACATGGGCCCGGTCATCCTGTCCCAGAACTATGTGTTCTTCTATGACCAGCTAGAGAAGGCGAACCTGTTCCTGCAGGGCATCATCGACACCAAGAACCTTCCGGACGACGACCGCACCGTCGACTGGCTCTTCGCCCACCCGATCGGGGACGGCGGCCAGTTCACCGGCGTGTCGAACCTCATCATGAAGTACGGCGTCGTTCCGTCCGAGGTGTTCCCGGAGAGCATGATCGCCAACAACACCGCCCAGATGCGCGCCCAGATCACAAACAAGCTGCGGGAGGACGGCCTCCGCCTGCGCCAGGCCCCCAAGGGGACGGACCTGCAGGCCATGAAGACGGCCCAGCTCAAGGAAATCTACCGCATCCTCGCCCTCTGCCTCGGCGTCCCGCCGACCGAGTTCACCTGGACCCGGACCGACTCCAAGGGCAATGTCGTGAACACGAAGAAGTACACCCCGAAGTCCTTCTATGAGGAGTACATCGGCACGGACCTCGAGAACAACTACATCATGGTCATGAACGACCCGTGCCACGAGTACTACAAGATCTATGAGATCGATTACGACCGCCACGTCTATGACGGCGAGAACTGGGTGTACCTGAACCTTCCGGTGGACGAGATCAAGAAGATGGCCATCGCCTCCATCAAGGACAACACGGCCCTCTACTTCTCCTGCGACGTCAGCAAGTTCCTCCTCCGCGACAAGGGCTTCGCGGACCTGAACAACTTCGACTACGAGTCCCTGATGGGCGTTTCCTTCGGCATGGACAAGAAGGAGCGCATCTACACGCACGCCAGCGCCTCCACGCATGCGATGACGCTCATCGCGGTGGACCTCAAGGACGGCAAGCCGGTCAAGTGGATGGTGGAGAACAGCTGGGGCGCGACCTCGGGCTACCAGGGCAACATCATCATGACGGACGAGTGGTTCGACGAGTACATGTTCCGCCTCGTGGTGGACAAGAAGTACGTCCCGGCCTCCCTCATGAAATACTTCGACCAGAAGCCCATCATGCTCCCCGCCTGGGACCCGATGTTCCTGCCGGAAGAATAATATCCGAAACCTTTTCGGTTCCGGAAAGGTAGTATTCTGAAAACCGTCGCTTCGCGACCCCTCCCAAACAAGTTTGGGCCCCTCCCTCTTATGTGGCCGAGGGTGGCCACAGGTTTTCAGAATACTACCTTTCCTCCACAAACACCACAACGATGAATCGTTCTCTTGTCGCTTGTATTGTTTTGACCTGTCTTCTCCTTTTAGACCTGCTGGTCGGAGGAGGAGGGGTTTCGTGGGCGACAGGAGCAGTGCTATGGAAACTGCGGGTGCCGAGGGTGATGACGGCGGTCATTGCCGGGGGCGCGCTGGCGGCGAGCGGGGCGCAGATGCAGGCGGTGTTCCGGAATCCGCTGGCCGATCCGCACATCATGGGCGTGAGCGGCGGCGCAGGACTGGGCGCGGCCATCGCGACGATGGCGCTGGGCACGTCCGCGGCCTTTTTCACGGGTTTCACCGTGGCGGTGGCCGCGTTCCTCGGGGCTTTCGTGGCGGCGGCGCTGGTCGTCGCGGTCTCGGCCCGGTTCCGGTCGGTGACGACGCTGCTTGTGTTCGGCGTGATGCTGGGCTTCATCTTCAGCGCGCTGAGCTCGGTCCTGCAGTATACGGCGGGTGAAGAGAGCCTGAAACTGTTCTACAGCTGGATGGCGGGCAGTTTTTCCGGCTGCCGATACTTTGAGGTCGCCCTGATGGCCGGGGCGCTGGTCATCGGCCTCATCCTGGCCTTCTGCAACGGCAAGGGGCTGGACATCATCCTGTTCGGCGAAGAGTATGCGACCCTTTCCGGGGCCTCGACGCGGCGCATCCTGTTCCTGTCGATGCTGTCGGCCTGCCTGATGACTGGCACGGTCACGGCCTTCTGCGGCCCGCTCGGGTTCGTGGGCATCGTCGCCCCGCACCTGGCCCGCCGCATCACGGGTTCCTCGGTCCATCGGCAGGTCCTCCCCTGCGCCCTAGCGACCGGCGCCACCCTCGCCCTGGCGGCCGACATCCTCGCCAACCTCTGGCCCATCCCCCTTCCCGTGGGCTCCACCCTCGCCCTCATCGGCATCCCCCTGATTCTCCTCATCTTACTGCGCCAGCGCCATGCTTAAGGTCGATCATCTCACCATCGGCCACGACGGCCATGACCTGGTCCGGGACATCTCCTTCGAGCTGGCCCCGGGCGAATGCGTGCTGCTGGCGGGGCCCAATGGTACCGGGAAAACGACATTACTGAAAGCATTGGCGGCAGAGGGTGTGTGTTCTGAAAACCTCCGGTCGCAAAGCGACCTCCGTCCCTCCCATAAATGGGCCCCTCCCTCTCATGAGCCGAGGGCGGCACAGTTTTCAGAACACACACCCTCTGCCGCTAGCGTCCTCCTCATACCGACCAATATCCCTAAGGTGAAAGGTTTCACGGTCGAGGCGTTCGTGCGGACGGGGTGCTACCGGGAGAGTGACTGGCGGGGACGGATTTCGCAGGAAATCGAAGGGAGGATGGAGGATGCGCTGAGGATGCTGGGGATCGAGGAGCTGCGGAAGCGGGACATATCGACCTTGAGCGACGGGGAGTTCCAGAAGGCGTGCCTGGCGACGGGATTGACCCGGAGAGCGGAGGTACTGCTCTTGGACGAGCCTACGGCGCATCTGGACGTGGAGAACCGGATCGATGTGCTGCGGACGCTGCGGGAGGTCGCCCAGAAGACAGGAACGGCCGTCCTTTTCTCCAGTCACGACCTGCACGACGCCCTGCAAGTGGCCGACCGGGTATTCGTTCTCACCCGTGACGGGCGTTTCCTGGCCAGCGGAGGCGCCGACGTCCTCCGGGCGGCCTTCCCCGCCCTGGAACCGGATACACTTTAATCCTTCAGTTCCTCGGGAACCACGGGCATGGCCCCTGGCTGGGTACAGACATAGGCGGACACTTTCACCGCCGTCTCATGGGCGACCGCCACCGACTTGCCTTGGAGGATGGAGCCGATGAAGGAGCCGGTGAAGGA
>ONJB01000079.1 GCA_900318015.1 uncultured Bacteroidales bacterium
GTTTCTCTTAAGAAACTGACGCTCGTTTAAAGTGAAATCTGTTACAATTTCTCGGTACTTGCTTGTACTTTCCTTTCAGTCTTTTCAATGAACTTTTTTAAATTTTTACCGACCCACCTTTCGGCCTGGGCTGTAAAAATTCCCGCTCGTTTCCGAACGGGATTGCAAAGGTACACTTTATTTTTGAACTGGCAAACTTTTTTCGTACTTTTTTAAAAAATTTTTTAACTTATTTTTTCATCGACGCGATAACATCTTGATTGACAGCACGTAACCGAGACTCGTCCATTTTGATAATTTTCCGGTCGTACGTCATCAGGCCGTTCACTTCGCCTTCGACATCGGTCGTCTGGGTATAGACCGCGGCGGAGACGCCCTCCTGGATGATCTTCTTCAGATCCTCCGCATAGACGGAATACTGCTTCAGGACATCCTCCCCACTCTTATATTCTATATAGCCCCAATTCTTGTCGGTCTGCCAGAGATGGCCCTCGACCGGCCAGCCGATACCGCCGTACTCACCGAGCACGTCGATCTGCAGTCCGCCGGAGGTGAACTTCATCTGCGGGTTGGGATAGTTGTGGCTGTCGAAGATGTCGCCCACCGGATAGGAATTGCCGCCGGAAGCGGAATTGATAAGGCGGGTGGGATCGCAGGAACGGGTGAACTCGACGGCCTTCGGCGTATCGAACTGGGACCAGGCCTCATTGAAGGGAACCCAGGCGACGATGGCCGGATGATTCCGCAGTTGGGCGATGATCTCGCCCCATTCCTTATAATAGGTAGCCTTCGCCGTCTCGGTCATCTTGCTGTCGTACTCCGGCAGGGCCCATTTCCACATCTCCCAGTGACTGCCCATGTGGGCGCCCAGGGACGGCATGTCCTGCCAGACCACGATGCCCAGCTGGTCGCAGTAATAGTACCAGCGGGCAGGCTCCACCTTGATGTGCTTGCGGATCATGTTGAAGCCGAAATCCTTCGTCTTCACGAGGTCGAATTTCAGGGCCTCGTCCGTCGGGGCGGTATACAGGCCGTCCGGCCACCAGCCCTGGTCCAGCGGGCCATACTGGAAATACGGCTCGTTGTTCAGGCCCAGGCGCTTATGGCCTTCGCTGTCCACCACCTCGGAGGACTTGCGGAGGGCCGTGTAGCCGCGAACCTCATCCACCACTTTCTTCCCCTGCTTGAGCTGGATCTCCATCTCATACAGGAAAGGAGATTCCTGGGACCACAGTTTCGGGTCGGCGACCGTCAGGCGCACCGGCTTGCCGGGCGCGACGGAGGCGAAGGCAACGGTGGCCGTCTCGCCAGGATCCTCGGTGGAATAGCCCACGCCGCCCTCGCGGAGCCAGATCTCCACGCGGTCGTTCTCCGTGGCGCCGTCGGCATAGACGGTCACATCGACGGCTCCCGCATCGACATCGGGCACGGCCAGGTAGGAGGTCACGGCCGCACTGCGCACCGGTTCCATCCAGACGCTCTGCCAGATGCCCGTCACCGGCGTGTACCAGATACCGCTGGGGTTGGACACCTGCTTGCCGCGCGGCTGTTCGCCGTTGTCGGTGGCGTCCAGGACTTTCACGGCGAGCTTCTGCTTGCCGCGACCCTTCAGGAACGGGGTGACATCGAAAGAAAATGCGGTATAACCGCCGGTATGATGGCCCACGAGCTGGTCATTGACATAGACTTCGGCCGACCAGTCCACCGCCTCGAAATTCAGCATCACGCGCTGCTTCCGCCAGGCGGAAGGGACCTTGAACGTGGTGGAATACCAGAGGGCCTGGTCCGGGGAAACCCGCATGCCCACGCCGGAAAGCGAGGATTCGATGCAGAACGGGACCAGGATCTGCCCGTCCCACTGCTTCGGCTTCGGGTCCTCGGCCGGAACCACGGCGTAGTCCCACAGGCCGTTGAGCGAGGCCCATTTCTCCCGCACCATCTGCGGACGCGGATACTCGGGATGGGCGTTCGCCGGGGAGACCTCGTCAGCCCAGCGGGTCTGGATGGGAATCGGAGCCGGCTCCCAGGTCTCGGGCGCGGCTTTCTTCCCGCAGCCGATGACGGCGGCCGCGAGCAGGATGACGGCAAGAGGATGTCTCATACGCTAGAATTTGGATTTCAACTGCTGCATGAACGCCTCCGCAGCCTTCGAACGCGGGAGGATCTGCTTCGCGGCGCGGAGCCAGGCATCGGCCTCGTCGGATCCGACGCCCTTCACCGGCCAGGTGTTCTCCACCAGGACTTCGCCGCCCCGGACCAGATAAGCCCGGATGTCGATGTTCAAGGCGGTCTGGGAGGCCGATCCGGGCGTTTCCATCCGGTCGGTGACCTTTCCTTCGATGAACAGGGTCTCCCCGCCCTCGCCGACGGTCACGCCGGCGCCCTGGAGCATCTGGGTGAAACGCTGGACGAGGACTTCGCGCGCCGCCTCGGGCACGCTGTCGGGGACCTTCAGGGACAGGGTCTGGGCGAAGGCCGCCCCGGAAAGCAGCGCAGCGGCTGCCAGTAGGATCATTTTCTTCATCATAGCTACAAAAATAAGAAAGTTGCGCGGATTTTCCACGCAACTCTCCCAAGAATCGTCAGTTTAGCGGATTACATCATCCCGCCGGCGGGCATGGCCGGGGCGGCCGGAGCGGGCTCGGGAATGTCCACGATGCCGCATTCGGTCGTGAGGAACATGCCGGCCACGGAGGCGGCGTTCTCCAGGGCCACGCGGGCCACCTTGGTCGGGTCGATGACACCGGCCTCGTACAGGTTCACATACTCGTCGGTACGGGCGTTGTAACCGAAGTCACCCTTGCCCTCGCGGATCTTGTTGATGATTACGGAAGCCTCCACACCGGCGTTGCCGGCGATCTGGCGGAGCGGCTCCTCGATGGCGCGGGCGATGATATGGATACCGGTGGTTTCGTCCTCGTTCTCACCCTTGAGGCCCTTCAGGGCTTCGGCGGCGCGGATGTAGGCGACACCGCCGCCCGGCAGGTAGCCTTCCTCGACCGCGGCGCGGGTGGCGTTCAGGGCGTCGTCCACGCGGTCCTTCTTCTCCTTCATCTCGATCTCGCTGGTCGCGCCCACGTAGATGACAGCGACGCCGCCGGCGAGCTTGCCCAGACGCTCCTGGAGCTTCTCACGGTCATAGTCGGACTTGGTGGTCTCGATCTGCTTGCGGATCTGGTCGGCCCGGTCCTTGATGGCGTCGGCCTCGCCGGCACCGCCCACGATCACGGTGTTCTCCTTGGTGATGGTGACCTTCTCGGCCCGGCCCAGCATCTGCACGTTGGCGTTGGCCAGGGTGAAGCCGCGCTCCTCGCTGATGACGACGCCGCCCGTGAGGATGGCGATGTCCTGGAGCATTTCCTTGCGGCGGTCACCGAAGCCCGGCGCCTTGACGGCGGCCACCTTCAGCGTGCCACGCAGGCGGTTCACCACGAGGGTGGTCAGGGCCTGGCCCTCGACGTCCTCGGCGATGATCAAGAGGCTCTTGCCTTCCCGGGCCACGGGCTCCAGGACGGGCATCAAGTCCTCCATGTTCGCAATCTTCTTGTCGGTCAGGAGGATGTAGGCATCGTCCAGGACGGCCTCCATCTTGTCCCCGTTGGTCATGAAGTACGGGCTGATGTAGCCGCGGTCGAACTGCATGCCTTCCACGACCTTGACCTCGGTCTCAGTGCCCTTGGCCTCCTCGACGGTGATGACGCCGTCCTTCTTGACCTTGGACATCGCCTCGGCGATGAGCTTGCCGATGAACGCGTCGTTGTTGGCGGACACGGTGCCCACCTGCTCGACCTTGGAGTAGTCCTCGCCCACAGGCTGGCTCTGGGACTTGAGGTTCTCGACGACGGCCGCGACAGCCTTGTCGATGCCGCGCTTGAGGTCCATCGGGTTGGCCCCGGCGGTGACGTTCTTCAGGCCCACGTTGATGATGGCCTGCGCCAGGACGGTGGCGGTGGTGGTGCCGTCGCCGGCCTGCTCGTTGGTCTTGGAGGCGACCTCCTTGACCATCTGGGCGCCCATGTTCTGGAAGCGGTCCTCGAGCTCGACTTCCTTCGCGACGGTCACGCCGTCCTTGGTGATCTGGGGAGCGCCGAATTTCTTGTCGATGACGACGTTGCGGCCTTTCGGGCCCAGGGTCACCTTCACAGCGTTCGCAAGCGCGTCTGCGCCTTCCTTCATCGCGGCGCGGACGTCGGTATTGAATTTAATCTCTTTTGCCATGGCTTACAGGATTGCAAGAATGTCAGACTGTTTTACGATGAGGTACTTCTTGGTGTCCACGGTGACCTCGGTACCGGCATATTTTCCGTACAGGACGACTTCGCCGACTTTCACCTCCATGGGCTCGTCCTTGGAGCCCGGGCCCACGGCGACGATGGTGCCCTGCTGCGGTTTCTCTTGTGCGTTGTCCGGGATGTAGAGGCCCCCGGCGGTCATCGTCTCGGCCTCCTTGGGCTCGATGACGACTCTGGTTCCTAACGGACGGATCATGATTATCGTGTCTTTTAAAGTTATTTTCCGGCCAGCATAGAATCAATGCCCGTGCCAACCCGAGCGGAGTGACAAAATGTCAGTCCCATTTATTTTCGGTAAAACCACGGAAATCCGTATCTTTGTACGATAACCCCAAGACACTCAACATGGAAATCATCAAAGACCAATACTTCGAGGGCGAACGCCCGCTGTATGCCCGTCACGGCCTCCGGATCGAGAATGTCACCATCGGCCCGGGCGAATCCTCCCTCAAGGAAGGTTCCGACCTGGAGGCGGAAAACTGTGAATTCCAGGGAAAATATCCTTTCTGGGAGTGCAAGAATGTCACCATCAAGAACTGCATTTTCCGGGAAGGGGGCCGCGCGGCGATCTGGTACTCGAAGGACATCGAGATGGCGGACTGCCTTGTGGAAGCGCCCAAGATGTTCCGCCGCATCAGCGACCTGAAGCTGGAGAACGTGAAGTTCCCCAACGCCCTGGAGACCTTCTGGGACTGCAAGGACATCGAGGCGAAGAACATCGAGGCCGACAAGGGCGACTACATCTTCATGCACTGCTCCGACATCAAGATCGACGGTTTCCGCCTGCAGGGCAACTACTCCTTCCAGTACGCGAAGGACGTCGTGATCCGCAACGCGGACATGGACACCAAGGACGCCTTCTGGGAGGCCGAGGACGTGACGGTCTATGACTCCCGCATCAACGGGGAATACCTGGGCTGGTATTCGAAGAACCTCCACCTGGTGAACTGCAAGATCGGCGGCACCCAGCCGCTGTGCTACTGCGAGAACCTGGTCCTCGAGAATTGCGTCTTCGAGGAGGACGCGGACCTCGCCTTCGAGTATTCGGACGTCGAGGCCAGCCTCATCGGCCCGGTCACGAGCGTGAAGAACCCGCGCACAGGCCGCATCAACGCCGACAGCTACGGCGAAATCATCCTGGACGGCAACATCAAGGCGCCCGCCGACTGTGAAATCCGCACCTGGGCCGCGCCGGATGTGGATCTGGCCGCCAATCCTGATATCGTTGAATATTAGATTCCTTCGCTTCGCTCGGAATGAAAAAGTTCAATTTTGATGAAATCGTCCCGCGCCGGAACACGGCGAGCGTTAAATGGGACCTGTTCGAAGAAGATACGCTGCCGCTGTGGGTGGCGGACATGGACTTCAAGGCATCGCCGGCCATCCTGGACGCGCTGCAGAAACGGCTTGACCACGGCGTGTTCGGTTATGAGCTGGTGCCGCAGTCGTATTATGACGCCATCAGCAGCTGGTTTGACCGCCGGCACGGCTGGAAAGGCATCACCCGGGAACAGATCATCCCCACGACAGGAGTCATCCCGGCTTATTCCGCCTGCATCAAGGCGATGGCCCGGGTCGGGGACAATGTCATCGTCCAGACCCCGGTGTACAACGCCTTCTTCCCCGCCATCCGGAACAACGGCTGCCGGGAGCTATGCAATACGCTGATTTACAAGGACAACACCTATACAATCGACTGGGAGGACCTCGAACGGAAGGCGGCGGATCCCAAGACGACCGTGATGCTGGTGTGCAATCCGCATAACCCTGCCGGCCGCGTATGGACCCGGGAGGAACTGGAACGCATCGGCCGGATCTGCCTGAAGAACGGTGTGTTCGTCATCTCCGACGAAATCCACTGCGAACTCACCTATCCTGGCCACGACTATACGCCGTGGGCCACCCTGCCGGCGGAACTGGTGCGCAATTCCGCGACCTGCTTCTCCCCTACCAAGTCTTTCAACATCGCCGGCATCCAGATCGCGAACATCTTCGCGGCCGACCCCGAGGTCTACCGCCGCATCGACCGGGCCATCAACGACAACGAATGCTGCGACGTGAACGTGTTTGGCTGCGCCGCCCTGGAAGCGGCCTACAACGAGTCGGAGGAATGGCTGGACGCCCTGCGCGCCTATCTCCATGACAATGCGAAGCTGGTGTACGCCTACTTGAAGGAAGAAATCCCGCAGGTGACGGCCCTCCCGCTGGAAGGCACCTATCTGATGTGGCTGGACTGCCGGGCCGCCCGCCACGCGGACGAACCGTTCGAGGGCTTCTCCGAGCGCTTCGCGCAGCACCTCCGCTACGAGGCCAAGCTCATCCTGTCCACCGGCACCATCTACGGGGCCGATGCGGAAGGATTCGAACGCCTGAACATAGCATGCCCCAGAAAGACACTGCTGAAAGGTCTTGAGCGCCTCCGGCATGGATTCCTGACTTATTAAAACAAAAA
>ONJB01000080.1 GCA_900318015.1 uncultured Bacteroidales bacterium
GGGAATCGAGAATCTCGCGACCGAAAACTTCAATGATCTGCATAATTTTTATGGAATTAAGTTGTTCTGCTTTCTGTGAGCGCCGCAAATTTACGAAATAATTCGCACATTGTCAATGGACGCGGTACACCTGAATGCCCGTTACGGCCTTTCGGCCCATCACATACTCCTCCAGCGTCCGGGGTTCCAGGATCACCTTCATCGCCCCCGTCGATGCGTGGATGAACCGGACGGGCTTCCCGGCCTCGACCTTGGCAATGGCGCAGTGCGACACATCCAACCCGTCCACCGTCGTGGTAAATAGGAGGATGTCTCCGTTCCGGATCCCGCCCAGAGCACCCTTCAGGGCCGATTTGGGAATGTAGGTCGATGGTGCCGCGTTGATGCTGTCCTCAACCGCCCTGATGGCATCGACATCGGTCATCCGCGGGTAGGCGTCCGGATGCATCGACATATAATGCACCGGATGGTCGTACCGGACCCCGCCGAGCGCCTCCGTCATGTCCTCGAGCACCCCGCGGGCGACGCCCTGCCGGGCCCATTCGGTCGTATAGTGAAGCCGGTCCTCGTAGCGGGAACATACGCCGTCACGGTATCGGCTTTGTTGCAATTCGGAAACGAAATAATCGAAACTGACCGTATTCCGCTGTGCCGCCTGCACCAGACCCAGGCAGGTCTCCACGAACAGGATGCAATCCGTCCGCGTGAGGTAAACGCACAACTTCTCATCCGGCAGTTCTTCCAGCGTCCCCGCCACATACGGTTGCCCGAGCAGCGCATTCGCCGCCCGTACCATCAGATTTCCCGGCTCCTCGTCCTGATGCGCCTTCAACTTCTTCAGCACTTCTTCCGCCAGCGCCCGGTCTTGATCCGTGGTCACATAAGGCCCGCTATGCCCGTCGCAGAACAGGAACGGGAGCATCAATACAAGCAGCAAGAACCACTTTCTCATAGCAGTACAGGATTAGAAATACTTCTTCTCTTGCCGATATAATGCCACAAAGATAAAAATCAGGATCGTAAACGCCCAGAGCGACGAGCCGCCATAGCTCAGCAGCGGCAGCGGAATGCCGATGACGGGCATCAGGCCCACGGTCATGCCGATATTGATGAACAAGTGCATAAAAATGCACGAGGCGACACAGTAGCCGTAGATGCGGTTGAAGCTCTCCCGGCACCGTTCGGCGTCCAGGATGAGCCGGACGATCAGGAATACATACAAGAGGATGACGACCAGGCAGCCGAAGAATCCCCATTCCTCGCCCACGGTACAGAAGATGAAGTCCGTGGTCTGCTCCGGTACGAAGCCGAAGGCCGTCTGGGTGCCCTGCAGGAAGCCCTTTCCGGTGAGGCCGCCGGAGCCGATGGCGATCTTGGACTGGTTCACATTGTAACCGACGCCCGCCAGGTCCTCCTTCATCCCGAGGAGCACTTCGATGCGGGAGCGCTGGTGGTCCTGGAGGATGTTCTCGAAGATGTAGTCCGTGGAGAAGACCAGGGCGACGCCGATGACGAAAGCGGCGAGGGACAGGCCCAGGAAGCCGTCTTTCCGGTTGAAGGCGCGGATTCCCAGGAAGGGAAGGACCAGGAAACTCAGGGCCAGCAGGATGTACATGGGCTTGACCTTCAGGAGGAAGGCCCACCGGTAGGCGTCACTTTCGCCCGCTTTCGGCACCCAGGTCACCCGGCTCATCCAGTCCATATGGGCCTGGATCCCGTCCTGGAGCAGCCCCCAGAGCTGGGGCAGGAACGCCATCAGGGTGACGAACCCGAGGCCGATGCCGAGCCGCGGCCACAGTTCCTTGCGCGGCCCCCGGAAGGCATTGGAGACCGTCAGGATACCGATGAGGATGAGGATGGAGGTGTACGGACTGAGAGTGAGCGTCGTGATGAACAGCAGGATCACGAGGCCGATCAGGGCGAGCCACCAGCCGGAGAAGCCCTCCCGGTACAGGACGAAAATGAAGCCGGCGTACACGAGGGCGGAACCCGTCTCGCTTTCCAGGACGATGATGCCCATCGGCACCGCGATGATGGCGGCCACCAGCAGGAAATCCTTCCACTCGCTCAGCTTGAAGTTCTGCCGGCTCATCACGGTCGCCAGCAGGAGCGAGGTGGTAATCTTCGATATTTCAGCGGGTTGGAACTTGACGGGCCCCAGCTCGAACCACGAATGGGACCCCTTCACGTCCTTGGACACGAATATGACGAGGACGAGCAAGGCGCATACCGCCAGGTACATCGGCACCGACGCGCTTTCCCAGAAGCGGGGCGGGAGGACGAAGAGGATGAAGCCGGCGAGTCCGAACGAGGTGAGCATCCACACGAACTGCTTGCCGCTGCGGAAGCCCCAGTCGATGATGGAGGTCGGGTTCTCGGAATGGATGGATGCATAGATATTCACCCAGCCGATGAGGACCAGCAGGATGTATACCGTGATCAGTTTCCAGTCGATGGACTGTCTCAGGCCGCGCTTATGGGTGTTCTCGCCGATCATCTTCCTAATCCTTCTTGACCCGGGACATGAGGTTCGCTTCCTTCATCCGTTTCTCGAGGTCCGTGCGCTTGACTTCGCCATTGAGGTACTTCTCCACCATCAGCGAAGCCATCGGGGCCGCGTAGGTGGCGCCGAAACCGCCGTTCTCCACGTAGGCGGCGATGGCGATCTTGGGATTGTCCATGGGCGCGAAGCAGATGAACACGGAGTTGTCGGCGCCGCGCGGGTTCTGCGCCGTGCCGGTCTTGCCGCAGACATCCAGCCCGTCGATGTGGGCGACCCAGGCGGTTCCGCCCATGCCTGCACCGGAATTGACCGCCCGCCACATGCCCTTGATGACCTTCGGGAAGTGTTCCAGGGACACCTTCGTGTACTGTTTCTCGTAGTACTTCGGGTCGATCTCCACGCCTTCGGAGGCCTTGATGATGTGGGGGATGTAGTAATAACCGCGGTTCGCGACCGTGGCGCACAGGTTCGCCAGATGCATCGGCGTGGCGAGGATCTCGCCCTGGCCGATGGACAGGGAAATGACCGTGGTGGAGTTCCAGCGGCCCTTGCCGTAGGCGCGGTTGTAGGTCTTGGAGGTGGGGATGCTTCCGCTCAGTTCGTTCGGGAAGTCGGAACCCAGTTTGGTGCCGAAGCCGAAGCTCGTCACCATGTCGTGCCAGTGGTCCAGCGCCTCGCCGTAGTCCCCTTCGAACTTGCGGTTGTCCAGGATGTTCTTGAGCACGTAGCAGTAGTACGCGTTGCAGGACATCATGATGGACTCCTCCATGTTCAAGGGCGATTTGTGCCCATGGCAGCCCAGCTTATGTCCGGCTCCGAAATGGTAGCCGTGGCTGCAGGGATAGGTCATTTCAGGCCGCAGCACACCCTCTTCCAGGCCTACGAGTCCGTTTACCAGCTTGAACACCGAGCCCGGCGGATAGGAAGCCTGGACGGCGCGGTTGTACATGGGCCGGTACGGGTCCGCCAGGATTTCCTGGTAGTATTTGCCGATGTCGGCGAGCTGGCTCACGTCGATGCCCGGGGACGACACCAGGGACAGGATCTCTCCCGTGCCCGGCTCGATGGCGACGATGGCGCCCACCTTGTTCCGCATGAGCTCCTGGCCGTACTGCTGGAGCTTCGCGTCGATGGTGGTGACGATGTCGTGGCCCGGAACGGCCTCCTTGTCGAACTCGCCGTCCTTGTAAGGCTGCTCGATCTGGTTCTTGGAGTTGCGCAGGAAGATGTGGTACCCCTTCTCCCCGCGGAGATCCTTCTCGCGGGCCGCCTCGATGCCGGTCTTGCCGGCATAGTCGCCGGAGCGGTACTCGCCCGGATGGCTGTCCATATAGCTCTGGTCCACCTCGGACACGTAGCCGAGCAGGTTGCCGCCGGCGTTGATCGGGTAATCGCGGATGCCGCGTACCTGGCCCTTGAAGCCGGGGAAACGGTACTGGACCTCGGCGAACTTGTTGTAGGTCTCGGCCGGGATCTGCTTGATCATCGTGACGCTCTGGAAACCGATCTTCCGGCGGTTCTTCCGATACTCCTGCATCTTTCCGCGGATGAATTCCACCGTGGTGTCCAGGGCGGCCGCCAGGCCCACCGTGTCGAACTCCACTTTCTCCAGGTCGCGCGGATTCACCAGGATGTCGTAAGCCACCTTGTTGCCCACCAGGATGTCGCCGTTGCGGTCGTAGATGACCCCGCGGGTGGGGTAGATGATCTCCCGGACCGTCGTGTTGTTGTCCGCATCGATCTTGTAGTGGTCGTCCAGGACCTGGATGGAGAAGATCTTCGCCAGGAGGATGGCCGCGACGACCCCCAGGCCGATGAAGAGACGGGTGCTGCGGGGATCGATGCTCATTTGCGGTTGTCGGGGGCCAGGATGTCGATGACGAGGAGCGAGAGGGCCCATCCCGCCGCGAGCGAGACGCCGAAGCGGATGGCGTTGAAGGCGAGGGTCCGGGTGCCGGCGCCGTCGGCCCAGATGTAGATCGCGAGGAACAGCGCCTGCACGAGGAAGATGGCGAGCGCCACCTTCCCGAAGCCGTTCTTCCGGACGGAGAAGTCCTCCTTGCGGGCGAACAGCTCATCGCCGAAGATCAGGCGGATGACCTCCTTCCGGACGAAGGCGACCGGGACGAGGGCGAGGGCGTTGAGCCCGAGGAGCCCCTCGGACAGCAGGTCCACCGCGCTGCCGGTGGCGAAAGCCAGGAGCAGGGTCCAGAACGTGGGCAGCCGCAGCGGGACGCACAGGATCAGCACGGGGAGGATCGTGAGCGTCAGGTACGGCGACAGGTTCAGGTAGTTGCAGATGAGCATCTGCACCGCGACCAGCAGCAGGAAGACGAAGTAGTAACCGCCCTTTCTCATAGCTCGAATTCCTCCACTTCGTCAAAGGCCGTGTTATGGACGACGGTCACATAGCGGATGGCCGTGAAATCCTGGAACAGGTCCACCCGAATCTCGTTGGTGGCGCCGTTGATCACGCGGGCCTCCCCGGCCACGCCGAGCGGGATGTCCGGCGGGAACATCAGGGAGTGGCCGCTGGTATAGACGGTGTCGCCCACGGCGTACTTGTACTGGAGCGGCACTTCCTGGAGGATGGCTCCGTGGGAGCTCTTCCCGTCCCAGACCAGCAGGCCCGTCGCGCCGTCTTCGCCGAAGCGGCCGCTGATGGAGATGTCGCTGTTCTGGAAGGAGAGGGCGTAGCAGTGGTGGGCGCTGACCGCGTCCACGATGCCCACGACGCCGCTGCGGGTGATGATGCCCGACTTCTCCTGGATGCCGTCCTCGTAGCCCTTGTTCAGGATCATGTAGTTGTGCTGCTTGTTGCGGCTGATCTTGATGACCTCGGCCGGGATGTAGTCGAAGCCCCGGATGCGCCCGCTGGCCACCCCGAGCGAATCCACCCGGAGGTCGTGGGCGCCGGCGCGGAGGCCGTCCAGCTCCTCGCGGAGCTGCTGGTTCTCGAGGACGAGGTCCTCGTTCGTGCGTTTCAGGCTGAAATAGCTGGAAATGGCCTGGGTGCTGCCCCAGACGGTTCCCATCACCCCGTGTGCCGCGCGGGCGATCCAGATGCGCTGGAGTTCGGCGTTGCGGTAGAGCAGTTGCAAAGCAGCAACCTCCAGGAGAATGAAGGTTGCCGCACTGATGATCCGGGGCAGGAACTTCCGCTCTTTCGGCATCTTCCTAGCGCATCAAGAAGGAGTAATTGTCGGTATTCTTGAGGGCGATGCAGGTGCCGCGGGCCACCGCACGGAGCGGGTCCTCGGCCACATGGAACGGGATGTTGACCTTTTCGGTGAGCCGCTTGTCCAGACCGCGGAGCAGGGCGCCGCCGCCGCTGAGGAAGATACCGTTCTCCACGATATCGGAGTAAAGCTCCGGCGGGGTCTGCTCGAGGACCTGCTGGATGGAGGTCTCGAGGCGGGCGATGGACTTGTCCAGGCAGTGGGCGATTTCCTGGTAGGGGATGAGGGCCTCGACCGGATGGCCGGTCATGAGGTTCGGACCCCGCACGAGGGACGTGCTGCTGGCGCAGGTAGTTCTGGATGTCGGCCGTAAAGACGTCGCCGGCCACGCGGATGGAATCCTGCTGGACGATACCGCCCAGGGAGATGACGGCGATCTCGGTCGTGCCGCCTCCGATGTCGACGACCATGTTGCCCTTCGGCGCTTCCACGTCCAGACCGATACCGAGGGCTGCGGCCATCGGCTCGAAGATCAGGTAGACGTCCCGGCCGCCGGCGTGCTCGGAGGAGTCGCGGACGGCGCGGATTTCCACTTCCGTGGAGCCGCAGGGAATGCCCACGACGAGCTTCAGGTTCGGGGCGAAGAGGCTGCGGTGCCGGGCGTTGACCTGGCGGATGAAACCGCGGATCATCATCTCGGCCGCATTGAAGTCCGCGATCACGCCGTCGCGGAGCGGACGGACGGTGCGGATGCCGGGGTTCGTCTTCTCATGCATGAGCTTGGCCTTCTGGCCGAGGGCGATGCACTTGTTGGATGTATTGTCGATGGCGACGATGGAAGGCTCGTCCAGAACGATCTGGTCGTTCTGGAAGATGACCGTGTTGGCGGTGCCAAGGTCCATTGCGAGCTCCTGGTTCAGGAAACGGAATGCCATATCGTATTCTTTAAATTTGACTGAATGGAATTGAGTCCAAAATTACGAAAAAAAAACTATATTCGCGTAAAGATTTTTGTGATATGGAGCGAAAAAAGTATCTGGTCGTGACCGCCGGCGGATCCGGTACCCGGATGGGTTCTGCCCTCCCCAAACAGTTCCTTGAACTGGGGGGAAAGGCCGTGCTGCAGCGGACCATCGAACAGTTCCTGGAGGCCTGTCCGGGCATCAAGGTCGTCACCGTCCTTCCCGAGGCGCACATGGCCTGGTGGCGGCAGTATTGCCGCGACCGGAACTTCAACTGCCCCCAGCGGCTCGTCTCCGGCGGCTTCACCCGCTTCCATTCGGTGCAGGGCGCTCTCGCCTTCGTGCCGGACGGGGTGGTGGTCGCCGTCCACGACGGGGTCCGCCCGCTCCTGAGCCCGGCCCTCATCCGGGAGATGTTCCACCGCATGGAAACGGTCCGCGCCCTGATCCCGGTGGTCCCGGTCGTGGACACGCTCGCCGTCCTGGACAAGGATGCGGACGGCACCCTGCGGGATTCCGGCGAGACGGTGGACCGCACCCGCATCTTCGGGGCCCAGACTCCCCAGATGTTCCGGTCGGAGGACCTGAAAGCGGCGTATACCCAGGGGTTCGACCTTTCCTTCACGGACGACGCTTCCGTCGCCCGGAAATACGGAATTCCGCTCTCCTACATCGCAGGGGAGCGGAACAATATCAAACTCACGACGCCGGAGGATCTCTCCCTCGCCGAGGCTATTCTTCGGCTTTCTTGCTGAGACCGGTGTAGGTCGTCGACTTGAAATCCTTCACCCAGACCTGGCGCTCGATGGGCTCGTCCAGGGAGATCATCGTGTCCGTGGACTGGATGTACGGGATCTTCTGGATGGTGTTCAGGAGAACTTCCATCAGGTGGTCGTTGTCCAGGCAGTACACCTTCGCGAGGATGGCGTAGCGGCCGGTCACGAAATGGCACTCCACAATTTCCGGAATCTTCTTCAGGTGGGCGATCACCTCCGGGTAGCGGGTGGATTCCGACAGGGAGATGCTGATGAAGGCGCACACGTTGAGGCCGAGGGCCTGCGGCTTGACGAGCAGGCGGGACCCGGTAATGACACCGTTGGCTTCCAGGCGCTTGACCCGCTGGTGGATGGCCGCGCCGGAGACGCCGCATTCACGGGCGATCTCCAGGAAAGGCATCCGCGCGTTCTTGACGAGGAAGGACAGGATTTTCTGGTCGATCTGGTCGATGTGATAAGTTGCCATGGGATATCGGGATTACTTTTTAAAACTAACCACGGCAAAAATAAAAAATTTTTTTAAAACTTGTTCATTTTTCGGGGACAAAAATAACGAATCACAAAAAAACGGCACCCGAAGATGCCGTTTTAATATGCGACGGGGCCCGTTTCCGGGCGTCCACTTTATTTTTTAAAGCGCCGGCGGCCCTTGGCCGTGGGGTCTGAAGCCGCGATAATAGCCTGACAATCAGCCTCGGAGAGCGTGGATACATCGGTTCCCTTCGGAATCCGATAGTTGTTTTCGCCCGATTTCAGATACGGACCGTAACGACCGTTGATAATCTGGATGGGTCCCCACTCGGCGATGACCGCGTTCGCAACCGGTGTTTCAGGCGTCTCCTGGATGAGGCGGACGCACTCTTCGAATTTGATTTTGAGCGGATCGGCGTTGCGGGGCAGTTTGATGTTGCGCTCGCCGTACTTGAGGTACGGGCCATAGCGGCCCTTGGTGGCGATGACCGGGACCCCTTCGATTTCGCCCACGGTGCGGGGGAGTTCGAACAGTTTCAAAGCCTCTTCCAGGGTGATGGTCTCGATGAGCTGGCCTTTGCCCAGGGAAGCGAACTGGCGGTGTTCGCCTTCGCCCTTCTGCACATAGGCGCCGAACTTGCCGAATGCCGCGGTGACCTTGTCCCCGTCGGGGGCGGTCCCCAGCTCCCGGTTCACGCGGCTGTATTCCCGTGCGGCGAGAACGCTGTCCACCTGCTGGTGGAAGGGTTTATAGAAGGATCCGATGGTCTCGTTCCACACCTTTTTCCCGTCGGCGATCTCGTCGAAGTCTTTCTCCACGTTGGCCGTAAAGTCGTAATCCATGATTTCGCCGAAGTTCTTCACGAGATAGTCCGAGACGATGATGCCGATTTCCTGCGGGAGGAGCTTGCCGCGCTCCGCGCCCACGGTCTCGGTCCGGGCTTTCTCCGTGATGGCCCCGTCCTTGAGGAGCAGGTCTGTCACCGGCATCTTCACGCCGTCCTTGTCTCCCTTGGTGACATAGCCGCGGCCGGTGGTGAGGGTGCTGATGATGGTGGCGTAGGTGGACGGCCGGCCGATTTCCAGCTCTTCCAGCTTCTTGACCAGGGTGGCCTCGGAATAGCGCTGCGGGGGAACGGTGTACTTGCACTGGGCGGAGACGCCTTTCTCCTGCATCCGGTCGCCGACGTGGAGTTCCGGGAGGACCATCTCGCCCTCTTCGGGCTCTTCGTCGTCCCGGCCTTCCAGGTACACCTTCATGAAACCGTCGAACAGCATCTCGGCGGCCTGGACGGCGTAGTGCTCGCTCCGGCGGTCGGAGGCGATGCGGATGGAGGTGTTCATCACCCGGGATTCACTCATC
>ONJB01000046.1 GCA_900318015.1 uncultured Bacteroidales bacterium
GCGATGTTGTCGTACACGTCCAGGTGCGGGAACAGGGCGTAGCGCTGGAACACGGTGTTCAGCGGACGCTCGTGCGGCGGGACGCCGGCGAGTTCCTTGCCGTCCATGAGAATGGAGCCTTCATCCGGCTGGAGAAAGCCCGCGATCATCCGGAGGAGAGTGGTCTTGCCGCAGCCGGAAGGGCCCAGCAGGGTGATGAATTCGCCGCGGCGGATATACAGGTTGATGTCCTCCAGGACCTTCTTGTCACCGAAGGATTTGGAGAGGTTCTTGATCTCGATGATCTTGTCCATGCGTCTAGAGGATGCTGATGTGGTACAGGACGCCGGCGGTCAGGGAAACGAAGGAAAAAGCGTGGTCGTAGGAGGCGACGGCGTGGACACGGAGGTTCTCGATGGGGAACCAGTGGAAAGCCAGGCCGCCCCACCAGCGCTTGAAGGTCAGGTCCTCGACCAGTTCGGAGGCATAGTTCTCATAGCCGCCCTTGGCAAGGATGGTGATTTTCTCGCTGGGGGAGAAAGTGACGACGGGCATGAGGGTGATGCCCTTGCGCAGGATGTCGAGTTCGTCGCCGACGATGCTGAAAGCATCCAGGCCGACGGAGAAGGTGTCGAAGTTCAGGCGCTGGCCTAGGGTGAAGACGGGCTGGAACTCGCCGGGCTCGGTGCCGATGGCGGTGGCGCTCCAGATGGTCTCCAGCGGGCCGTGCTCGCCGCGCCATTCCAGGGAGTAGTTGAAGAGCTTGCTCGCGAAGGGACGCTCGCCGTAGGGGGAAGTGGAGAACTGGAAGCTGAAGGTGTCCCCTTCGGACGGGGTGGTGAAGGCCGCCTTGGCGCCCCACTGGTAGCAGGCCAGGTTCTGCCAGTAGCTGGATACCAGGGACGGATGGACTTCGAAGTCATAGTCGTCGAACTCCAGGCCGCCGGTGGTGATGATGTCCTTGCCGAGGGTGAAGGCGAAGTTGCCGACCGAGTAGGTCAGGTACGCCCAGTCCAGCCAATTGGTGCTGTCGGAACGGAGCGTGTAAGCATACAGGTCCTTCGTCGTGGCAAAAACGTCATGGACGGAATCGAAGCCCGCCCAGTGGTTCGCGACGCTGAAGGAGAGATTGTCGGTGATGTTGCCTTCGAAAAGGGAATAAAGAGATGTATTGCCGAGTGTGAATTCTCCGCCTCCGCCGGTCTCCGTAAAGAAGACGGGATTGAGGTCAAGTCTCGGAATAACGGACAACTCGACGCTGCGGCCGGAGTTGTCAGCCTCTTGTGCGGACACAAGGAAGCAAGGCAGCAACGCAGCTGCGCAAACAACCAGGAGTCTCTTCATTTTGGATACGCATAAAATGGTATTTGGTGAAACATGGTGGAACCTTTAGGTTCCGGCTGCAAAAGTACAAAAAATTATTTATAACGGGCCAATAATTTCAATTCATTGTCCGCTTTTATCCGGTCGATGATCGCGCACACTACCCGGAAAGTCCTGGATTCCCGCGTATAGACGGCCGGCGTGATGAAATTCACGCGTCCCTGGCGGAGAAGCTTCTGCGCGACGCCCCGCTTGCGCGGGTCCTCGGGATTGAAAACGGCGATGGCGTTGCCGCCGAACATGTTCACGATCTTCATCGACGGGACGTCGGTGTCCCCGTCTCCGAAATAGATCATGTGGGTGAAGGGGATGCGCTTGTTCTCGTCGGCCATGCTCTCGTTCACGCGCTTGGCGTCGCGGGAGGAGAAGATGCCCTTCTGGATCTTGAACAGGAACTGGGTCTTGGCATGGGGGAGCCTTCGATGATTTCCTTCAGACCGGAGGAATTGATATAGTGCTCGATGCTGACGCCGTGTCGCTCGCCGTACTCGTTGACAAGACGGAACCAGTCCCGGACCCCTTCGAAAAGCTTGATGTCCTTCCCATAGCGCTTGAACCCTTCCCGGGTGAGGCGGATGCCGTTCGCGTGCGCCTCGTCGAACATCAGTTTCATGTAAGCGAGGATGTTGGAGGCATCCTGCCCCTTGGCGATGCCGTTGCTCTTGGACCAGAATTCCTCCGGCGTCTGGCCGATGGCCTGGATGAACCCGAACTCCTGCATGTTGCCGGGGGAGAGGGTGCCGTCGAAGTCGTAGATGATGGCGATGATGGGTTTGCGTCGCATGGTTGTTCTATCCTATATTCTGCTCGTTCTGTCCTTTATTCTGCAAAGATACGATTGTTTCGGGAATTATTGCTACATTTGCGGTTGCGTAAACCAAAATCAAACCGAATGAGCACTTATCCGCACTATCTGGAAAGACTTCAGGCAGCGACCCGGAAGTACTGGGACAAGCCCGCCCTCAACACCATTGGCGGGGACAGCCTGACCTACGCCGAGATGGCCACCGCCATCGCCCGTTTCCACATCATCTTCGAAAAAGCCGGCTTCAAGAAAGGGGACAAGATCGCCCTCTGCGCCAACAACGGCGCCCGCTGGGGATTCGCCTACCTGGCCGTCAACACATACGAGACCGTCATCGTCCCGATCCTCGCGGACTTCACGCCCGAGAGCGTGATGGGCCTGGTGAACCACTCCGACTCCGTCGCCCTCTTCACCAACGCCGCGCGCTGGAAGAAGATGGATCCCGAGAAGATGCCCGCCCTCAAGGTGGTCTTCGACGTGGACAACTGGGATGTCCTCCTGTGCCGTGACGAGAAGATTGCCGACGCGGTCGCCCATTGGGACGAACTCTTTGCCGCGAAGTACCCGAAGGGTTTCGGCCCGGACGACGTGAACTTCCCGACCGACAACTGGGACGACCTCTCCACCATCAACTATACCTCCGGTTCCACCGGCGACCCGAAGGGCGTGATGCTGACCTACCGCAACTTCTCCTCCATCGTGGACTACAGCCAGCGCCACGTCCCGGCCGGCGACAAGATGGTGTCGATGCTTCCGATGGCCCATATGTACGGCCTCGTGATCGAGTTCATCTATCCGCTGTGCAACGGCACGTCCATCTACTGGCCGAGGTGAAGCCCTACCTGCTGATCACCGTCCCGCTGGTGATGGAGAAGATCTACAAGAACAAGGTGAAGCCCACCCTGGATAAGCCCATCATGAAGATCCTGCTGAAGATCCCCGGCCTGAACAACATCATCTACAAGAAGGTCAAGGACGGCCTCGTGCAGGCCTTCGGCGGCAACGTCGAGGAGTTCATCATGGGCGGCGCGGCCCTCAATCCGGAGGTCGAGCGCCTCTTCAAGCGCATCAAGTTCCCGTACCTCGTGGGGTACGGCATGACGGAAGCCTGCCCGCTGCTCGCTTATGAGCACTGGACCAAATATGTGGCCGGTTCCTGCGGCAAGGCCGTCGACGTGGCCGAGGTCCGCATCGACTCCGACGACCCGCAGCACGTGGTCGGCGAGATCCAGGCCCGCGGCGAGAACATCATGATCGGCTACTACAAGAACACATGATCCTCGGACCTTCCGGCCAGAACATCTATCCGGAGGAACTCGAGGCTGTGGTGAACAACCAGCCGTACGTGCTGGAGAGCGTGGTCGTGGACCGTGGCGGTAAGCTCGTCGCCCTCGTCTTCCTCGATGAGCAGGCGATCGCCAAGGCCCTGCTCGATCCCGAGGCCAAGGCCGAGATCCCGGAGAACATCCGCCGCGGCGCCAACCGCCAGTTCCCGGGCTACAGCCAGATCGCGAAGGTGGAACTGATGGACAAGCCCTTCGAGAAGACCCCGAAGATGTCCATCCGCCGCTTCCTTTACAAATAAGAAACAACATGAAAAGATTCGTTCTTATCCTTGTCCTGCTTTTCGGCGTACAGGCCCTGTATGCCCAGCGGTTCCGGGATCAGTATCCCCAGACGGAAGTCTCCGTCTCCTATTCCTTCTATCCGCGGTTGGCTGCGGAAGATTTCCTGAGTGCGCATTTTGACGCCATTACGGGATCTTCTTCCCCTTATTCACCCGGATACCGGGGCAGCCAGATCCACTGTGTGGGCCTCCTGACGGGAGAAGTGGCCTTCAAGCTCCGGAAATGGTTCACCGTGGGCGTGCAGCTGGCCGGCGCGAACTTCTGGGCGGATCCCGCCCAGGGAGGCGGCCGGATTTCCGGGACCGCCGTCTATCTGCTTCCGAACGTCCGCTTCACCTACGTCCGCTCCGAGGTGTTCAACATGTACTCCGGCATCGGACTGGGTCTCGGCGTCTTGAGCGGATTCTCCGCGGACAAGAGCGCCTTCGCCGGCATCGGCGGCGCGGATATCGAGCCTGCCATCCAGGCTGTTCCGGTGGGTATCCAGTTCGGGCGGACCATCTACGGGATCGCCGAAGTTTCCGTGGGAACGATGAATGTCGGTCTCCGGGCAGGCATCGGTTACCGGTTCTAGTGACAATTTGTCAGTCCACCCGGACTGGCTTGCAATTTGAGTATCTGAGACCGGCCCCTGCGGGGGTCGGTTTTTTGCATTAAACAGACAACAGATATGGCAAACAAAGGACAGATCGGTGTAACCACCGAGAACATTTTCCCCGTCATCAAGCAATTCCTGTATTCCGACCATGAGATTTTCCTCCGCGAGCTGGTCGCGAACGCGGTGGACGCCACCCAGAAACTGAAGGCCCTCGCCGCTTCCGGCGACTGCAAGGCCGAACTGGGCGACCTGAAGGTCCGCATCGAACTGGACGAGAAGAAGAAGACCCTGAAGGTCATCGACGAAGGTATCGGCATGACCGAAGAGGAAGTGGACAAATACATCAACCAGATCGCTTTCTCGTCCGCGGGCGAGTTCCTGGAGAAATACAAGGACCAGATCGGCAGCATCATCGGCCATTTCGGCCTCGGCTTCTACAGCGCGTTCATGGTCTCGAAGAAGGTCACCATCGAGACCCTTTCCTGGAAGGAAGGCGCAAAGGCCGTGAAATGGAGCTGCGATGGCTCGCCGGCTTATGAGATGGAGGAGATCAAGAAGAAAGACCGCGGTACGGTCATCACCCTGTATCTGGACGACGATTCCGTGGAGTTCGCGGAGAAGGCCCGCATCGAAGGCCTCTTGAACAAGTACTGCAAGTTCATGCCCGTTCCGATCGTCTTCGGCAAGGAGCAGGAGTGGAAGGACGGCAAGTATGTCGATACGGACAAGGACAAGGTCATCAACGGCCTCGAGCCCCTGTGGGCCAAGTCCCCGTCCGACCTCAAGGAGGAGGATTACCTCTCGTTCTACCGCGCACTGTATCCGATGAACGAGGAACCGCTGTTCTACATACACCTGAACGTGGACTATCCGTTCAACCTCACCGGTATCCTGTACTTCCCGAAGATCAAGGAGCGCGTCGCCATCGACCGGAACAAGATCTCCCTGTACTGCAACCAGATGTTCGTGACGGACCATGTGGACAACATCGTCCCGGACTTCATGACGCTGCTGCACGGTGTCATCGACTCTCCGGACATCCCGCTGAACGTCTCCCGCAGCTACCTGCAGAGCGACGCCAACGTCAAGAAGATCTCGACCTACATCACCAAGAAGGTCGCCGACCGCCTGGAGGACATCTTCAAGAACCAGCGGGCTGACCTCGAGGCCAAGTGGGACAACCTCAAGCTCTTCATCGAGTACGGCATGCTTACGGACGAGAAGTTCTGCGACCGCGCGGTGAAGTTCGCCCTCCTCAAGAACACGGACGGCAAGTTCTTCTCTTTCGATGAATACAAGGCGGCCGTGGAAGGCAACCAGACCGACAAAGACAAGAAGCGCGTGTACCTGTATGCGACGGACGTCGAAGGCCAGTACGCTTATGTGGAAGCGGCCAAGTCCAAGGGCTATGACGTGCTCCTGATGGACTGCGAACTGGATTCCCACTACGTGAACCTGCTGGAGCGCAAGCTGGAGGACACCCGCTTCGCCCGCGTGGACTCCGACGCCGTGGAGAACCTGATCCCGAAGGAGGAAAAAGTGAAGCCCCAGATGAAGGAAGACGAGCGTTACGACCTGGAGAACCTGTTCAAGGCGGTCCTGCCCGCCGGCAAGGATTATTTCGTGACTGGAGACAACCTGGGCGAGGACGCGGCTCCGATCCTCATCACCCAGAGCGAGTTCATGCGCCGTTACCGCGAAATGAGCGCCCTCGGCGGCGGAATGAATTTCTACGGCGAGATGCCCGAAAGCTACAACATCACCGTCAATATGGAGAACCCGCTGGTGGCGAAGATCTGGGCCGCGAAGCAGGCCGAGGTCGCCCCGCAGGGCGAACTGCCGGCCGAGGCCCCTTCCGACGCCTCCGACGCGGAGAAAGACGCCGCCCGCAAGGCGCGCGAAGAGGTCCGCAAGGCCCATCGGGCCGATGTGGAAGCCTTCGCGGCCGGGAACGAGATCCTGCACCAGATCACCGATCTCGCCCTCCTGGCGAACGGCATGCTCAAGGGCAAGGCCCTGAGCGACTTCATCGCCCGCAGCCAGAAGGTCGTCACGGACGCTTATCTGAAATAGGAACGAGATTCCTTCGCTTCGCTCGGAATGACAGCGGTGTCATTCCGAGTTTTTTTTCTTATTTTTGTGATTATGAAGCGAATCATCATCCTCCTCCTCGCCGTCGCGGCGCTGTGGGCCTGCCGGCCTGCGCAGCCGCTCATCGGCATTTCCTGCGGCCGGACTTCCGCCGGCGCCGCCTCTCTGTCCGCGAACTATACCGAAGCCGTCGCCCGGGCCGGGGGCATCCCGGTCATCTTCCCGACGGTGTCGGATCCCGCCCTGGCGGCCGCCCTCCTGAAGCAGGTGGACGGGGTCATCTTCTCCGGCGGTCCGGACCTGGACCCTTCCTATTACGGGGAGACGGTCTGGAACGAGACGGTCAGTGTCGATACGCTCCGCGATGCCAGCGACCTGATGCTGATGCGCGCCGCGCTCGATGCGAAGAAACCCATCATGGCCATCTGCCGGGGCGAGCAGCTGATGAACGTCGTCCTGGGAGGATCGCTCTATCAGGATATCCCTACGCAGGTGGATACGCTGGTGAAGCACGGCGGCGGCGCCTGGCACAAGATCGGCGTGGAGAAGGGGAGTGTGCTCCATGACCTGTTTGGCCAGGATTCCCTGACCGTCAATTCCTTCCACCATCAGGCCGTGAAGAAGGTCGCTCCCGGCGTCCGGGTGACGGCCTATGCCGACAACGGCATCGTGGAGGCCTATGAATACGGCGACCGCCTCATCGCCTTCCAGTTCCATCCGGAAGGCATGGCGCGCACGGACGACACCTGGCTGGCACCGTTCCGGTATTTCTTGAAGATGGCGGGCGGGAAGTAATTATTTCCCGATCAGCTGGAGGAACTCGTTCCGGGTCTTGAACGATTTGAGGAAGATCCCGGAGAAGGCCGATGTCGTGGTGACGGCGTTGGACTTCTCCACGCCGCGCATGGACATGCAGGTGTGCATGGCCTCGATGACGACGGCGACGCCCAGCGGATGCAGGGACTCCTGGATGCAGTCGCGGATCTGCTCGGTCAGGCGCTCCTGGACCTGCAGGCGGCGGGCGTAGGTCTCCACCACGCGGGCGATCTTGGAGAGCCCGGTGATGCGGCCGTTCGGGATGTAGGCGACGAACGGGAGCATGTGGTGCTCGCACAGGGAGAACAGTTCGATGTCCTTGACGAGGACCATCTGGCTGTAAGGCTCCGTGAATACGGCGGAACGGACGATGGTCTCGCCGCTCTGCTCATAGCCCTGCGTCAGGAACTGCCAGGCCTTCGCCACGCGCTCGGGCGTCTTGACCAGCCCCTCGCGCTCCGGGTCCTCGCCCAGCAGCTTGAGGATGGCCTTCACGTGCCCCGCCAGCTCTTTCGTGGTCTTTTCGTCGTATTCTTCGATCTTTCGGTATGCCATGGTATTGTATTTGTTGCGCCCTGCGACGGAAATTTGGACTGCAAAATTAACGAAAAAAATTCATTCTATCGTTTTTTTGTATATCTTTGCAGCCCCAAATGCGCGGATGGCCCTCCCAGGGCGTCCGAAAAGATTGATAAATAACCAATTAAAAGGACAACGATATGTATTGGACCCTTGAACTTGCCAGCAGCCTGGACGACGCTCCGTGGCCGGCCACCAAAGAAGAACTGATCGATTACGCCACCCGCACCTGCGCCCCCGACGAGGTGGTCGAGAACCTGGAAGAACTGGAAGACGACGGCGAGATCTACGAATCCATCGAAGATATCTGGCCCGATTACCCCACGAAGGACGATTTCTTCTTTAACGAGGAGGAATATTGATTTGATTATCAATTAGTTAGATGATTTTAGGCCCGTTTTTACGGGCCTTTTTTCGTCCTGGAAGGCCTTCACCAGGCCAGTGGGAGAGGTTCGGAACCATTGACTTTGTAAGTCTTTGTAATACAATTGTTTTGGAAACGGTCGGTTCCGAACCTTCTGTTTTTCTTGTGGGTTCGGAACCCTTGGTTTTCTAACCTGCTCATTATTAACTCCTTGTGAAAAGGATGGTTCCGAACCTCTTGTATCGTCCTAAGATAGGTTTACGAATGTCTGCGGAAGGACTTTTTCTAACTATTTGATGATGAGCATGTTATAAAACACCGTTACGCTGACCCACATAAAAGACACAAGGTTTGCGGATTTGATAATAGTATCTCGCTAATACTGAACCTATTACAAATCCCTTATCCCCAGACCTTCTGCTTTGATTGTCAATATTGTGCTTTAATAACCTTTGGGACTATCCATGGGAGGAGAGGAGTGGCAAGAATGGATTGACCTTGCTCTATTGTCATGGTTGCATTTGGTTTATTAGCTCATTATAGATATCTTTGAGAATCAAGTGTTTTGTTGGCATTTGTTTAGTTATACTGATCTTATGAGTTGTCGTTTTATTTCACAGATAAGGATAGCTATGAATTTCCTAACGGCAGTATTGCTGTTTCCGCTTGTTCTCATCCTGGCTGCGTTCAAAAAGGTAATTCATGAAGAAAGGACTTGGAAGGGCGCTTTGTCGCAGAGCTTCAAGGATTGGATGGGCAGTCGAATGCAGGACTTGTTGTTCGTCCTTGCCACTTCTATCATTGTCAGCATTCCTGTATGCCTGCTTTTGAAAAATCTTGGTGTTCCGGAGAACACACTGTCTGTTTTAGGGTGGATTATAGTCATCCTTGTTGTCCTTGTAATCTATCTGAATAAAAGGAATCAGGATTCAGAAGTAGAGTATGATGAGTTTTTTTCTTGGTCAATTGGAAAACAGTTGCTTTTCACGATTCTTGGAATCCTATTATGCATAGCTGCTTTTTTCCTTATAAACAGCTTATAGTTAATTGTTAGCCAAGCCCATTGGAACAGGAAGATAATAAGTCTTGTCTCTGGGTATTGATGGCTCGTTTTTATAGGCTCTTCACTACCCAGTTACTTCCCAGAGTTTTTGAACACAAACTAACTATTTGATATTAAGGAATATACAAGAACAATAACCCACCTTTAACGAGGAAGAATATTAAACTGATTATCAACTGATTAGTTTTAATCATCAAGCAGTTATGCTCAAGCCAGGGATTTCCCTGGCTTTTTTTTGCCTAATTCTGGGGAAAATCGTATTTTTACAGAACTAATATACTAGCCATGAAAAAGTTTCTTGCATTTTTCGCATTCCTGTGCCTTGCGGTGGGGAGCACCGGCGCCCAGGGCTCACTGGACAACCCCAAAGGGAGTTCCGCCCGGATAGATACCAAGAAGCTCGAGTATCCCATCCCCTATATCCCGGTGGAGAAGCGCGCCGCCATCCTGCCGAAGCACAATATCTGCTCCATCGCCCCCGCGGGAGAACCTTCGGACTATTTCATCACCGGCAACGGTTTCCTGCGCATCCAGGCTTCCGGCCAGCCCTACAACGAGGTGATGACCTACACCCAGGAGCTGCTCTATGAGCCGCAATGGGCGGAGACCCCCCTGCCTCCGGACATGCGCCCCTACCTGCCCCGCATCCGCCAGCTGCTGCTGGAGGGCAAGGCGAATGAGGCGGACGCCCTGGTGGACGAGGCCCAGAAGAAGGCCGGCTTCGAAAAGTATATGAATTTCGACAACAAGATTCTGTACCCCGTCGGCGGTCCGCGGAGGCACACCGCCTTCACGCTCACCTTCCGCCGGCCGGAGCAGCCCGATACCCGGGACTATCTGCGCTTCCTGGACATGCAGAACGGCATGATCACCTCCATGTGGACGGATGCGCGAGGTTCTTTCCGGAACGAAAGCTTCTGCGCCTATGACGGGGACGTCACCGTGAACCGCTTCACTGCGCCGAAGGGACAGCTGGACCTGGACGTGGAGATGCAGTTGCCCAGATTGGTCGGCAGCACCCCTAAGCTGGATATCGACGACGGCGTGATCACGCTGGCCACAGCGTACAATCCGGACTTCGGCCAGAAGGGCTACGCCGTGGTCATCCGCTTCCTGCCCAAAGGCGGCACCATGAAAAAGACCGAAAAAGGCATGCACATTTCCGGCGCGGACGGCCTTACGGTCATTGCGAAGATCGAGCGCTTCGAAAGCGATTTCACCTTTGACTGCGCCAAGCCCGTCCGGGACGGACTGCTGGCCATGAAGGTCGATTTCGACAAGCTGCTCAAGGGGAACGAAAAGTATATCGGCGAGCGGATGGACCGTTCCCGGATCCATCTGAGCTCCGACGAAGACCTGCTGCTTTCCGGCGAGGAACTGCTCCGTCGCGCCCACAGCAGGAACGAGTTGGATCCCACGCTGCTGGAGAAGCTCTATGACATGGGCCGCTTCTTCCAGATCTACGAGACGGGCAAGACTATTCCTCCGTTTACGGGCCAGCACAACATCAACACGAACCTGCAGGTCTGCGCGGGCAACAACACGGGCCTCTTCGACGAGATGGACGTGTATTTCAAGTATTACGAGACGAAATTCGATGACTTCCGCACCAACGCGAAGCTGCTCTACGGCGCCCGCGGCCTGCTGGCCAGCGTCCACTGCGACCCGGATTCCGGCCTGTACTATCATTTCTCCCGCACCTATCCGCATTACGCCTGGACGGGCTGCCTGGGTTGGGTCTATAACGAGTTGTGGGGCTACTACCTCGTCACGGGAGACAAGGAATTCCTGCGGACCCGCCTGATTCCGGCCTACAAGGAAATGGCTTTGTTCTACGAGGATTACGCGTGCGACCGCGGTCCGGACGGCAAGGTCATCTTCTATCCGTCCTTCTCCCCGGAGAACCCGACCCCGAATCCCGGCTATGAGACGGTCACCAGCCGGGACATCAATCCCACGAGGATCAACTCCGTCATGGACATCGCCATCTGCCGCGAGATCCTGATGAACCTGATCGAAGGCTGCAAGACCCTCGGCATCGAGAAGGAGAACATCCCCCACTGGGAAGCCCAGCTCGCCTCCCTTCCCACTTATCTCCTGGACTTGGACGGCGGCCTCAAGGAATGGGCATGGCCCACGATCGAGGAGAACTACAACCACCGCCACGTTTCCCACCATTATGACGTGTGGCCCGGCCGCGCGGTCACGCCCGAGAAGGATCCCGCGCTGACGGAAGCCATCATCATCTCCAACCGCAAGCGCGCCCAGCAGGACGATTCCGCCCATGGCATCATCCACCGCGCCTTCACGGCCATCCGCCTGAAGGATATGGAAGAAGCCGAGCAGAACCTGAGCCAGCTGCTCAACCACGGCTTCGTCCGCCGCACGCTGCAGACCAGCCACTTCCCCTATCGGGGCGTGTTCCCGGATCTGACGGGCGCAGTCCCGGCGTTCCTGGTGGAGATGTGCGTCTTCAGCGAGCCCGGTACGGTGGAATTCCTGCCGTTGATGCCTGACAACTTGATGCACGGCGCCATTGACGGTGTCTGGCTGTATACCTTCGCCAAGCTGAATCATATGGACTGGGACGAGAAGGGCATCCGTGCCTCCATCACCTCCAATCAGGCCCAGACCCTGACGCTTCGCAACCGCCGGGAAGGCTGCCGCATCCTGGTGAATGGCAAGGAGCTGGCCAAGGACGGCGACCATGTCCAGTACACGTTCAAGGCCAACGAGACCGCCCGGATCGAAATCATCCTCTGACCGGACCTTCCCCGGGTATAGTCCCGGACAGTACCATTGATTAACGGTTAATAACAAAAAAACCAGGGATGATTCCCTGGTTTTTTGTGCCTTGATGCCGAAGGTCTATTTCTTCCAGAGCTTCGGGAGGAAGCCGTAGTAGAGGAGATGCCGCCAGGTGGACCAGTCGTGGCCGGTTTCACCGATGCAGAAGTACTCGTATTCGATGCCGTGCTTGTCGAGCGCATCCCGGAAGCCCTTGACCCGCATGTTGAAAAAGCCCTTCTCTTCGGCGCCGCCCTGGCCGATGAACAGGTAGTCCACCTTGTCATTGGCCTTCGGGTCGTTGAGGAATTCGCCCAGGGTCTGCTCGGGCGTGTTGTCCCCGGCGCTGAGGACGCCGAAGTTGGCGAAGAGGTCCAGGGACTTCAGGCCGACGAACATCGTGTGTCGGCCGCCCATCGAGAGACCGGAAATGGCACGGCCGTGCGGATTGGCGATGGTCTTGTAGTGACTGTCGACGAAGGGGATGACGGCCTCGCGATACTCCCGTTCCATGATGTCGAAAGTGAGTTCGGCGTGCTGGGGGTGATTGCGATGGATGACCTGGTTGTTCACCAGCGCGATCAGCATGGGCTCCGCCTTCCCTTCGGCGAGCAGATTGTCCATGATGAAGTTCACGCGTCCGTCATACATCCAGTTGGACGGGAGTTCGCCGCTTCCGCCCATGAGATAGAGGACGGGGTACGCCTTCTTGGGGTCGTACTGAGGAGGGGTGTAGACATAGATCTCGCGCTCTCCCTGGGTCACAGGGCTGTAGTAGATATGCCGGGTGACGGCCCCGTGCGGCACATCCTTCGCGTCCCACCAGGAGGGACCGTCGCCGTGGACGATGAGCTCGCTGTAGGGCGGCATGGCCGTGAAGGCGGCGTAGGTATTGTTGGGATCGGCCATGCTGACGCCGTCGACCACGAGATTGTACTGGTACATGTCGACCGGGAGCGGGCCGATGGTGAGGGTCCAGATGCCGTCTTCCCCTTTGGTGAACGGGATGTTCCCCCGGACGCCCATCACAGTGGTCATCGCGCCCGAGAGGGCGACGGACTCCGCTTTCGGCGCCCTGAGCCGGAAGACGACGGTATGGTCGTCATTCACCTGCGGCGAATTCAGGTTCGCGCTGAAGGGAATCAGTCCCTCGGTGTCTTTCTGCGGGTTGTAGCTGAGGTTGACGTTCGACTGCTGGGCAAACGCAGTCAGGGCAATCAGCAGCGAAGCCGCCGCAATCATTGTTTTTTTGTTCATAATCATGTTATTATGCTTCGTGTCAATTCCAAAAACCAAAGATACTAAAATAATCCGTATTGGCAACCTTGGCTTTTTTTCGTACTTTTGTACCGCCTTGCCGCGTTTCGGGCGAGGTTTTACATTAGACTAAACGCTATGTTCAAGAATTTCACAGGATTCAACCTCGTCGAGCAGATGCACCGGCTGCGTCACGCCAAGCGGTTCAATCCCCTCAAACTGAAGAGGAAATCCCTCGGCCTGCTTTTCGTCGCCATCGTCTTCCTCGTGCTGTGGTTCCTGCCCACGGAGAGTTTCGGACTGGACGGCCTCACCCAGGTGCAGCAGCGGATCATCGCCATTTTCGTCTATGCCACGCTGATGTGGGTGATGGAACTGGTCCCCGCCTGGTCCACCTCCGTGTCCATCATCGTCCTGCTGCTGCTGTTTACTTCAGATTCCGGGGTCAAGTGGCTCTGCAATCCGGAGACGGCCGGCCAGCTGCTCAGCTATAAGCAGGTGATGGCCAGTTTCGCCGATCCGGTGGTGATGCTGTTCATCGGCGGCTTCATCCTGGCCATCGCGACCACGAAGGCCGGCCTGGACGTGCACCTGGCCCGCGTCCTGCTCACGCCCTTCGGCAAGAAGAGCGAGAACATCCTGCTGGGCTTCATGCTGGTGACGGCCCTCTTCTCCATGTTCATCAGCAACACGGCCACCACGGCGATGATGCTCACGTTCCTCACCCCCGTGTTCAAGCAGCTCCCGGAGGCGGGGAAGGGGCGGATCGCCATGGCGCTCAGCATCCCGGTCGCGGCGAACCTGGGCGGTATGGGAACCCCCATCGGCACGCCGCCCAATACGATTGCGCTCAAGTACCTGAACGATCCCGAAGGCCTGAACCTGGGTATCGGTTTCGGTCAGTGGATGCTGTTCATGGTCCCGCTCGTGATCGTCCTGATCCTGATTGCCTGGATGATCCTCAAGAAAGTGTTCCCGTTCTCCCAGAAGACCATCGAGCTCCAGATCGACGGTGAGATGAAGCGGGGCCGGCGCACCACCCTGGTGATCGTGACCCTCGTCGTCACCATCCTCCTGTGGATGATGGATACCGTCACGGGCATCAATACATATACGGTGGCGCTGATTCCCTTCGCAGTCTTCGCGATGGCCGGCATCATCACGAAATACGACCTGGAGGAGATCAACTGGTCGGTCATCTGGATGGTCGCCGGCGGTTTCGCGCTGGGCTATGCCATGAACGGATCCGGTCTCGCGGCCCTTGTCATCCGCGCCATTCCTTTCGGCGACTTCTCGCCGGTGCTGATTGTGATCCTTTCCGGCCTGATCTGCTACGTACTTTCCAACCTGATCTCCCACTCCGCCACCGCGGCGCTGCTGATGCCTATCCTGGTGGTGGTCTGTACCGCGATGGGCGACAAGCTCGCAGCCATCGGCGGTCCCACCACCGTCCTCATCGGCGTCGCCATCGCCTCCAGCAGCGCGATGATCCTGCCCATCTCCACGCCGCCGAACGCCCTGGCTTATGCGACCAACCTGGTCCAGCAGAAGGACATGGCCCGGATGGGTGTCATCGTGGGCGTCCTGAGCATCCTGCTCGGTTATCTGGCGCTGATTGCCGCCCGCGCGTTGCATATTGTGTAATCGATTAAGTTGGAACCCGTTATGAAAAAGAATATCATCCTGTCCTTCGCCGTTCTCGCCCTGGCCGTTTCCTGTACGGACCGGGATGAGATCCATGTGGACCGACTTGTGGACAATTACGCCCTGGTGACGATTCCCGCACCGGACCTGACCGGCATTACCGACAATGGAAAGGAAGTCCTGAGACTGTACCGCCAGGCCGCCGACGAGGTGGACAAGATCTACTGGCGGCAGAATTTCGCGGACGGGGAGTCCTTCCTCGGCTCGCTCACGGACCCGGCGGAGAAACTCTACGCCGGCATCAACTACGGACCTTGGGACCGTATCGACGGAAAACCCTTCTTGCCCGGGTACAGCGACAAACCTGCCGGCGCCTGCTTCTATCCGGCCGACATGACCGCGGCGGAGTTCGACGCCTTTGCCGATCCTGACAAGAACAGCCCCTACACCCTCGTCCAGCGTGCCGGCGACGGCTCCCTGAAGACCGTCTGGTACCATGACGCCTATGCCGAACCCATCGGCAAGATCGAGGAATACCTGCACCGGGCCGCCGACGTCACCATCAAGGAGAGCGTCCGGAACTATCTCCTGGAGATGATTGAAGGACTCAAGACGGACAACTATTATGACAGCTACAAGGCCTGGCTGGAGATGAACGACAGCAAGATGGACCTCGTGATCGGCCCGATCGAGGCTGTCGATGACGCCCTGTACGGCACGAAGGCTTCCTATGGCGCCTATGTGCTCCTGAAGAACCTCAAGCGGACCGAGGAACTCAACGCCCTGTCCGCGCGGATGCCGGAATTCCAGCAGATGCTCCCCGGCGACCCGGCCGACCACGATTTCGTCCCCGGCGCCGAGTCCGACATCTTCTCCTGCAACGTGCTCTACTGCAGCGGCTACACCAATGCGGGATTCAAGGTCATCGGCATCAACTTCCCGTATGACGCCCGGATCCAGGAGGAACTGGGCACCCGTACGATCATCTTCGACAACATCATCCGGGAGAAGTTCAACCGCACCGTGTACCCGGTGGGCAAGTCCCTTCTGGAGGACGTGGAGCAGCCCCATGTGGATGCGAGCGCCTTCTACTGGATCATCGTGTTCCGCGAGGTCGCGAAGGGCCTGGGCGTGAAGGAAACGGTCAATGGAAAGGGAACGGTGGCCGAGGCGCTCGGCAACGAGGCCCTGGTGATGGAAAAGGCGAAATCCAACGTGCTGGGCGCGTATCTCTGCGCCCTGGAGGCCGAAGCCTACCACATTTCCGCCATCTTCCAGAAGGAGGAGGTGCTCGCCACTTTCGTGGCCAATACCATCCGCTCCACGCGCTTCGGCGCGGCGGACCCGACCGGCGTTGCCAATATCCTCGTCTATAATTACCTGCTGCAGAACAAGGCGATCATCTGGAATCCTTCCGGCCGCTACAGCATCGACTATGACAAGACCTGGACCGCGCTCGAGACCCTGGGCGCCGAGATCCTCCGCATCCAGGCGCACGGCGACATTGACGCCGCCCGCGCCTGCGTCGAGAAGTATGGCGTCGCCGGCCTGGAAAGCCAGTCGGACAAGCGGGTCCTCGAGAAGGCGAACATCCCGGTGGATCTCCGTTTCGCGTACGAATAGCCGAGTCACTCCGAATTGCAAAAAAAAGCCGGTTTCTCTTGGAGAACCGGTTTTTTGTTGTATCTTTGTGATATCAAAATGATATTATTGTAGAACTATAAAACCCGATTGTCATGGAAAACAACAAGGAAACGGCCTACAAAGGCTTTGTGCTCAATGGATTCCTCGGTCTGATCCTGGTGGTCGCGCTGATCGCCGCCGCCATCTATTTCTTCGTCCGCGCGGACAGCGACGGCGAGTTCGCCATTCTCGGCGTGCTGTCGATGGCTTTGTTCGCCCTTTGCACGAACGGTTTCGTGAAGCTGGAGCCGAACGAGGCCATGGTGCTCCTGTTCTTCGGCAAGTACCGCGGAACCTTCACCCAGGACGGTTTCTACTGGGTCAATCCGCTGCTGAGCAAGAAGAAGGTGAGCCTCCGCGCCCGCAACCTGAACCCCGAGCCGATCAAGGTCAATGACAAGGTGGGCAACCCCGTCCTCATCGGCATGGTCCTGGTGTGGAAGCTCGAGGATACCTACAAGGCCCTCTTCGAGATCGACAGCCAGTCCCTGGCGCCGGTCGGGAATGTCGGCAAGGGCTCGAACGCCCGGTACCTGTCCCAGGCCTTCGAGAACTTCGTCCGCGTGCAGAGCGACGCGGCCCTGCGCCAGGTCGCGGGCTGCTACGCCTATGACAATCCGGACACGCCCGACGAGCTGACCCTCCGCAGCAATGCCGACGAAATCAACGAGAAGCTGGTCGCCACGCTGAACGAGCGCCTGACCATGGCCGGCCTCCACGTGACCGAGGCCCGCATCAACTACCTCGCCTACGCGCCCGAAATCGCGGCCGTGATGCTGCGCCGCCAGCAGGCCGACGCCATCATCGCCGCCCGCGAGAAGATCGTCGACGGCGCCGTGTCCATGGTCAAGATGGCCCTGGACAAGCTCAAGGCCGAGGGGGTCGTGGATTTGGACGAGGAGCGCAAGGCCGCGATGGTGAGCAACCTGCTCGTGGTCCTGTGCGGTGACGAGCCGGCGCAGCCGGTGGTGAACTCCGGAAGCCTGTACTAGGATGGCCAAGGAGAAAGAAGCGGTGAAGAGCTTCGTCCTCCGGGTGGATCCTGCGACGATGGAAGCGATTGAACGTTGGGCTGCGGACGAGTTCCGCAGCACCAACGGTCAGTTGCAGTGGATCATCAATGAAGCCCTCCGCCGCAGCGGAAGGCTAAAAGGGAAGTAAGCCGCGGGAAAGCGGGCTAAGGCTAGCTCAGGAGCTCCTTGACGATGCCGGAGATGGTGCGGCCGTCGGAGAGGCCCGCGAGGGCCTTGTTGGCGACGCCCATCACCTTGCCCATGTCGCGGATGGAGGTGGCGCCCACCTGGGCGATGATTTCCTGGATCTTTGCCTTGACCTCGTCGGGGGAGAGCTGCTTGGGAAGGTATTTCTCGAGCGCGGCCGCCTCGGCGAGTTCGTTGTCGGCGAGGTCCTGGCGGGCGCCGGCAATGAACTGCTCGGCGGCTTCCTTGCGCTGCTTGACGAGTTTCTGGACCATTTTGAGGATGTCGCCGTCGGTGACTTCCTTCGCGCCGCCTTCGGCGGTCTTGAAGAGGAGGATTTCGCCTTTGATGGCGCGGTTGGCGCTCAGGGCCACCGCGTCCTTCGCCTTCATCGCTTCTTTGATGGCTTCCTGGATTTGCTGTTCGAGGGACATGTGTTTTCGTTTTTAAGTACACAAATATAGGAAAAAATCGTATCTTCGCACAGAACAACCTTAACATCTGGTACCATGAAACTGATGAAACGCATCGCGGTGGGCATCGCCTCCCTGCTCGTCCTCACCTCCTGCAGCGTCCTGCAGAAAGCGGCCAGCGCCTCTTCGCTGGGCGGCAATACCGGTACGGCCATCGCCGCCATCTACAATGTGCTCAAGGCGGCAGGCGGCATCGACCTCTCCAACCTGACGAACATCATCAACATCGGCAAGATCCTCACCGGCGCCGGTGCGCTCTCGAATGCCACGCAGGCCTTCACCGACGAGTTCTCCACGGCCCTCATCAACGGCTCCAACAACCTGGTGAACAGCGGCAACGTGGCCAAGGTATTGACCGGCCTGAAGGCGCTCAACAACATCGACACGTCCGCTTTCAGCGAGTCGGCGACCAAGGCCTATGCGAACGGCACGCAGCAGGTTCCGCAGAACGACGCGAATGTCAATGCGACGGTGAAGGCCATCACCAGCCTGCTGGGGGCGCTGTAAGCCGTCGCGCCCGACTTAAACTGAACTATGGAATCGAATATCGGCCTTTTCAACGACTGCTTCCCGCCCGTGATGGACGGGGTGGCCGTTTGCGTCCAGAACTATGCGTACTGGATGCAGAAGAAGGTGGGCGGCGTGTCCGTCATCACCCCCAATGTCCCGGGCGCGGACTACAGCGTCCATGAATACGAGGTGCTTCCGTACTTCTCCGTCCCGGTCCCTTTCCGCAAGCCCTATGTGACGGGCCTCGCGGAGATCGACCCGGCCTTCCTGAAGAAGATCGTGAACCGCCCTTTCAAGATTGTCCATGCGCACTGCCCGTTTGCCACGGGCCTTGCGGCGGCGCACGTCGCCAAGCTCCGCAACATCCCGCTGGTGGCGACCTTCCACTCCAAGTACCGCGACGACTTCTCCCGCGTAATCAAGTCGAAGTTCGTCGTGAATCGGATCGTCAAGCGTCTGATCGAGTTTTATGGGCGGGCCGATGAGGTTTGGGTCCCGCAGGCTTCCGTGGAGGAAGTGATCCGGGAGTATGGCTTCAAGGGCCCCGTGGAGGTCGTGGACAACGGCAGCGACCTCGTTGCGGACTATCCCGAAGCCTTCTTCGCCGAGGCGCGAAAGGACCTCGGCATCGGTCCGGACGAGTTCGTGTTTCTGTTCGTCGGCCAGCATATCTGGGAGAAGAACCCCCGTTTCGTCATCGACGCCCTGGAGAAGATCAAGGACGTCCCGTTCCGGATGTACTTCGTGGGCACCGGCTATGCGGCCGATGCGATGAAGGACCTCGTTGCCGAGAAGGGTCTGGACCGGCAGGTCACCTTCGTGGGCATGCTCACGGAAAGGGCCGATATCGTCAAATATTATGCAGCGGCTGACCTCTTCCTGTTCCCGTCACTGTACGACAACGCGCCGCTTGTGGTCCGCGAGGCCGCGGCGCTGAACACGCCTTCCGTCATGGTGGAAGGCTCCACCGCCGCCACCATCCTGAAGGACGGCGAGAACGGTTTCCTCATCCCGAACGACCTGGATGTCTTCGCCGCCAAACTCCGCGAACTCATCCATGATCCGGAGCGGGTACACCGTATAGGCGTTCAAGCCTCCCGAACCATCGTCCGCTCCTGGGAGGACGTGGTAGGGGAGGTCCTGGACCGTTACAACAGGCTGATCGCCCGGAAAAAGATGTTGCCGCTGGCGTAATTACTCGGCCGGGGCTTCCTCGGCGGCCGCTTCGGCGGCCTCTTCGAGGGTCGGCTCCGCCGCCGGGGTTTCACAGCATTCTTCGACTACTTCCTCTTCCACCGGCTTCTCCTTGTGGAAGGGGAAGCCGTATTTGGCGAGGCGGTTGGTGAAGAACAGGAAGAAGAACGCGGCGAGCAGAATCACGAAGAGCCAGCACCAGAACTTGCGCCACGCTGCCTTGCGGCGGGCGACGGGATCCACGGCGGTGAGCTTCGGGAACTTGGCGACCTCGGTCATGCCCTTGGCGAACTTGCCGCGGACATAGGAGGCCGCGTTGATGGCCCAGCCATTGGCGTTGAGGACCGGACCCAGGTCCCGGTGGCGGAGTTTCCGCCAGGCGATGAACACGGACGGCAGGGAGATGACGAGCATCAGGACGACGATCAGCACGATCCACTGCCACCAGGTCAGGCCCTTGAGCGTATTGACGATGATGGCGACGACACCGGACACCGCGGCGATGGCCATGGTGATGACGGCGATCTTGCCCACGTCGATCGGTGCGGCCTTCTGCGCGGCGTCCGCGCCGGCGGCCGGCTTGTCGGTCGCTTTCTCCGTGATGGTGGAGAGGGTGCCTTCGCCCTTGGCGGCCTTGTCGGATGCGAACGAGTTCACCTTGTCGGAAATCCAGCGGCCCGCCTTCTTATACGGGGCCCAGAAGGCCTGCCAGAGGCTGAGCGGGTTCTCCACGATGCTCGTGACGACGGCGCTCCAGTCGTTGCCGTCGCGGTCATAGAAGACGGCATTCTTGCCCGGACGCAGACCGTCCACGTCCCCGCTGGTGAGGACGGCGGCGATGTTCATCGTCTTGCCCATCTTGTCGCTCTTGCAGGCGCAATAGAGGATGTACATGCCGCTGAGGGAGGAGATCTCCGGGTGCGGGCCGTCCACGCGGATGCAGAGGTCCGTGGAACGCTGGTCGATGTACAGGCGGCCGGCCTGGAAGATGGCCTTCCGGTCGGGATCGTAGAAGTCCGCGAACACCACGTAGTTGTTCAGATAGTCGTAGAAGTTGTGGAACAGGCGGAGGAGCTTGTCCACGGCCTCGATGGAGAGGGCTTCCTCTTCGAGGGCCTTGTCGGCCTCGATGAGTTTCAGCAGGGCTTCCTTCTGGTCGGCCTTCAGGAGAGCCTTGACCTCGTCGATGCCCAGGGGCTCGACCTCGGCGCCCTTCTTTTCGCCCATCCAGGCGGTGTAGGGGGCGAACTTGCCGCAGATGTCGGCCCATTCGGCCTCGGTGAGGGTCTTCTTGTCGGCGTCCAGCACGAGGGCGCGCATGGCCTCTACGGCGGCCTTCCAGGCAGGATTCACGGCATCCAGCGGGAGGACGCCGTCCGCGACGGGCTTGGCCAATGGCTCTTCGGCGATCGCCGAGCCGGCGTCGGCCAGGTTGCCTTCGATGGCGCCGATCTTGTCGACGGAAACGTCCACGGCCGGGGCGATGGCCTGGTCGAACCCGATGAGCTTGCACCGCATGAAATAGTCGGCGACCTTGTCCTTCAGCGCCTCGACGGCGGCGAGGGCGTCGGCGGTCTTGTCCCCAAAGGGGAAGACCTCCTTCGTGCCGGCCGCCTGCCAGGCCGCGTAGTCCGCGAGGGCGGTGTAGAAGGCTTCGATATGGTCCGCGGTGATGCCGTCGGCGCCGCTGCGGTCCGTGGCTTTCCCGATCTTCTCGGTGATCGTGGTGATGAGCGCGGTGAGCTTCACGTCATCCGCGCTGGCCGGGGTGATGATGCCGTCGCCGTTGAACTTCGTGTCGGCGAAGATCTTCGTCATATCGGCCGTATCCTCGAGGGCGATGGAATCCTTCTCCAGCTTGAGGTTTGCGAGGATCTGCTTCGCGGAGGCGAGGAGTTTCGCCCCGTTCTCGTTCTCCTCGTTGAAGGCGGAGAAGGGGATTTCGGTGCCGCGGGTGAGCAGCAGGTCCGGATCCTTCAGGATGCCGGTCAGCCACTCGGCGGTGGCGATGACCTCGTCCACGCGGATATTCCCGTCGTGGTCCACGTCGATAAGTTCGAGGGTCTTCTGGTCGAATTCCAGGTTCTTCGCCGGGCAGCTGAGGACGGTCCACAGCTTGCGGTCCAGTTCGCCCAGGTGGGCGATGTCGGCTCCGGAGGTGATTTTCACCCGGACGGTCCCGCCGACCGAGGTGAAGGTCCAGTTGTACTTGTCCATTATCAGTGTGTTTTGGTGTTTCCGATTAAACAAAATTCGCAAAAAAAAATGAAAGCGGCAAAAAGTTTTGCAATTGCCGGAAATTTCCGTATCTTTGCGGTCCAATTTTACGAAATGGCCGATGAGCTCCAGAAGAGACAGGCACGGTGCCCGTCCGCTTACGGTCCGAAACTCTAACAAAGTTTTTGAAATGTACGCAATCGTTGACATTGCAAGCCAGCAGTTTAAGGTTGAAGCTGGAATGGACATCTTTGTGAACCGCCTCGCGGCTCACAACGGTGAGTCTGTCGAGTTCGACAAGGTGCTCCTCATCGACGAGGCCGGCGCCGTCAAGGTCGGAACTCCGTATGTGGAAGGCGCGGTCGTCAAGGCCACCGTCGTCGATGACGACGCCAAGGCGAAGAAAGTGCTTGTTTTCAAGAAGATCCGTCGTAAGGGATTCCAGACGCTGAACGGCCACCGCCAGAAGCTCACCAAGATCCACATTGACGCTATCGCTTAATTCAGGAGGA
>ONJB01000053.1 GCA_900318015.1 uncultured Bacteroidales bacterium
ACCCGGCCCACGATGCCTTCCGGGACCAGTTTCTTGAGTTCCACCTTGTCGGACTGGAAGTAGCGGTCCTTGGAGCCGGCCGCCATCGCGTCGATGGAGCCCATGCCGCGGTAGGCCTTGAACTTACGGCCGCTGTAGATGATCGTCTCGCCCGGGGATTCCTCGGTGCCGGCGAACATCGAGCCGCACATCACGCAGTCGCCGCCGGCCGCGAGGGCCTTGACGACGTCGCCGGAGTAGCGGAGACCGCCGTCGGCGATGAGCGTCGCGCCGGTGCCTTTGATGGCCTGGTACGCGTTGTAGATGGCGCTCAACTGAGGCACGCCCACGCCCGCCACGATGCGGGTGGTGCAGATGGAACCCGGGCCGATGCCCACCTTCACGCCGTCTGCGCCGGCGTTCACGAGGTCGCGGGCGCCTTCCTCGGTGGCGACATTGCCCACCACGACGTCCAGCGACGGGAAGGAGGCCTTCACGCGCTTGAGGAGGTCGATCACGCCCTTGCTGTGGCCATGGGCGGAATCGAGCACGACCGCGTCCACGCCTTCGGCGTAGAGGGCGGCCACGCGGTCCAGGGCGTCCGGCGTGATGCCGATGCCCGCCGCCACGCGGAGACGGCCCTTGGCGTCCTTGCAGGCTTCCGGATGCAGGCGCTCCTTGATGAGGTCCTTGTAGGTGATGAGGCCCACGATGCAGCCCTTCGCATCCACCACGGGAAGCTTCTCCACCTTGTATTTCTGGAGGACCGACTTCACGTAGTCGCGGTCCGTCCGGGAGTCGGGAATGGTGACCAGGTTCTCGGCCGTCATGACGGCGCGGACCGGGACGTCCAGGTCGTCGAAGAAGCGGACGTCGCGGTTCGTGACGATACCCACGAGGTGCCGCTCGCCGTCGGTGACGGGGATGCCGCCGATGTGGTTCTCCTTCATCAGGCGCAGGGCGTCGCCCACGGTCTGGTCCTGGTTGATGGTAACCGGATCGCTGATCATCCCGTTCTCGGAACGCTTGACCTTGCGGACCTCGGCCGCCTGGGCGGCGATGCTCATGTTCTTATGGATGACGCCGATGCCTCCTTCCCTTGCCAGGGCGATGGCCATCGGCGCCTCGGTGACCGTGTCCATCGCGGCGGACACGACCGGTATGTTCAAGCTGATGTTCCGGGAGAAGCGGGTATGCAGGCTGACCTCCCGCGGAAGGACTTCGGAGTACGCCGGAACAAGGAGTACATCGTCAAAAGTAAGGCCTTCCTGGGCAATTCTTTCATCGATAAAGGACATGGCTCACGCAGAATTTTTGCAAAGGTAGCAAAAATCGGCCAAAAATCGGCAAAAAAACGGCGGGTCAGCGACTGTATTTCCGTGGGAACCGGAAGACGATGGACAGGGCGGCCATGAGACCCAGCGCGAAGGGATAATAAAGGTATCCCGTGATGGAAGCGGCGGAAACGCCGGCGAGGCCGGAGGCCATCAGCATCTGCGCGCCGTAGGGGATGATTCCCTGCACGAGACAGGAGAATGTATCCAGGATGGAGGCCGTCTTGCGCGGGTCCAGCTTGTACCGGTCCGAGATGTCCTTCGCCAGCGGACCCACGGTGATGATGGCGATGGTGTTGTTCGCCGTGCAGAAGTTCACGAGGGAGACCAGGCCGGCGATGGAGAAATAGGCCCCGCGCGGTCCCCGGATGCGCCGGGTGAGGCCGCTGATGATGAAGTCCAGGCCCCCGTTGTACCGGATGAGTTCGAGCATGCCGCCGGCGAGCAGGGAGACGATGATGAGCTCGCCCATGGACCCGATCCCGGTGCCGATGGAGGTCATCCAGCCGATCCAGTCATAGGCGCCCGTGCTCCAGCCGATGACGCCGTTCACGCCGATGCCGATAGCGAGCACCGTCACCACGTTCACCCCGGCGAGGGCCAGGCCGATGACCAGCAGGTACGGCACCAGGCCCAGCCATTGCACGTCCTGGACAGCCGGCGCCGCTTCCACTTTCAGGCCCATCACCACATACAGCACGGTCACGAGCAGCGCGGCCGGCGCAGCGATCCACAGGTTCGCCCGGAACTTGTCCCGCATGGAGCAGCCCTGGGTCTTGGTGGCCGCCACCGTCGTATCGGAAATGAAAGACAGGTTGTCGCCGAAGAAGGCCCCGCCGATGACGACCGCCGTCACCAGGGGCACGCCCACGCCCGTCTCGGCGGCGATGCCCGCCGCGATGGGCACCAGGGCCACGATCGTGCCCACGCTGGTTCCGATGGCCATCGAGATGAAGCAGGCCGCGAGGAAAATTCCCGCGAAGATGAGCTTCCCGGGCAGGATCCGGAGCGTGGCGTTCACCGTCGCGTCGATGGCGCCGATGTCCTTCGCCGTCGCCGCGAACGCCCCCGCCAGCACGAAGATCCAGATCATCAGGAGCACGTTCCTGTTCCCCGCCCCGGCCGAAAAGATGGAGATCTTGTCGTCGGTCTTCTTCACGCTTTGCGTGATGAGCATGGCGTACGCCGACGCAATGATGAACGCCGCCGCGACCGGGACCTTGTAGAAGTCCCGCGCCACGATGGATGACACCAGGTACACCAGCAGGAACACCAGGAGCGGGCTCAGGGCGAGCCAGCCGTTCATTTTCTTTCCGGCAGGGAGGTTCTCTTGGGGATTCTCGGTATGGATAGCCATGCTTCAGTTCGTTGGGGAAGTACAAAGATACGAAAAGATTCCGTACCTTTGCCGTATGAAACCGAATGTCCGCCTGGAAGTGCCCCTCGGGGCGAAACGCGTGCTCCTGCACGCGTGCTGCGCGCCGTGTTCGAGCGCTGTGGTGGAGTGCCTCGTGGACAACGGAATCGAACCGGTCATCTTCTATTCCAACTCGAACATCTTCCCGAAGGAGGAATACGACCACCGGCTGAACGAGTGCGTCCGGTATGCCCGGAAATGGGGCATCCCCATCGTGGACGACGTGTACGACCACGAAGACTGGGGCGGCTGCGCGGAAGGGCTCGAGGACGAGCCCGAGCGCGGCGGGCGCTGCCTGCAATGCTTCAAGTACCGCCTCTTGCGGGCCGCCCGTTACGCCGCCGAAAACGGCTTCCCCGTCCTCACGACCACCCTCGCCTCCTCCCGCTGGAAGAGTCTGGAGCAGGTCAATGAAGCCGGACAATGGGCCTGTAGCCAGGTGGAAGGGGTCGTCTGGTGGCCCCAGAACTGGCGAAAGGGCGGGCTGCAGGAACGCCGGAACGAGATCATCCGCAACGAGCAGTTCTACAACCAGCGTTACTGCGGATGCGAGTTTTCGGTCCTTCCGGACAAAATGCTGAACGACTGACTTCGCGGGGCCCATGGTTCATTCTTTTCCCAAGCGGATCTGCTTAACCTTCCTTAGTATCTTCCTGTCCTTGCTCGCCGGCGCGCAAGTCACGAAGGTGCGCGGACTGGTCACGGATGCGGCTGACGGGACGCCGATTCCCTTCGTCAGCGTCTATTTTTCAGGCTCCACGACTGGCATCTCCACGGACCTGGAGGGGCGTTATTACCTGGAGACGAGGGACGAATCCCTCGTCGAGCTCCAGGCCAGCCTGATCGGCTATCATCCCGCCACGAAACAGGTCACGCCCGGGGCCTTCCAGGAAGTGAACTTCGTGCTGGAGCAGAATCCGGCCGAATTGACGGGGGCGGTCGTCAAACCCGACAACGAACGCATCCGGCGGTTCCTGAAGGAACTGGACGAGAAACGGAACCGGCACAATCCCCTCAGCTATCCGGCCTGGACCGTTCCGCTCTATGCCCGCACGGAACTGGACGCCACCCGCGCCGAAGGGCTTGTCAACTTCCCGCTGCTCAGGAAAGCCCTCGCCCCGATCCAGGCGTGCAAGGACACCTCGGCCGTCACCGGCGCCGAGTACTATCCCGTCCTGCTGTCCGAGACCCAGTCGACCCTCTACCACAGCAAATCCCCTTCGGTCGACAAAGAGGTCATCGAGGCCAACCGCATCACCGGCGTGGACCCGGACAACTTCTTGACCCAGTTCACCGGGCAATACCTGTTCAAGGCCAATCTCTACGAGAACACCCTGTCCCTGTTCAACCTCAACCTCCCCTCCCCGGTCGCCTCCTACGGCCATCCTTTCTATGACTATTACCTGGTGGACAGTCTGATGGTCGAAGGCCGGAAAACCTATTGCCTGCGTTTCCATCCCAAGCCGCTGGTCACCTCACCTGCCTTCGACGGGCAGATCGACATCGACGCGGAAGATTTCGCCATCCGGTCGGCCCGGGTCCGGGTCTCGGACAAGTCGAACATCAACTGGATCCGGCACATCGACTACAGCCTCGACTACACCCGCCTGCCCTCCAGCCAATGGTTCCCCCGGGAGGAATCCGTGTTCATCGACTTCTCCATCTCCGTGAGCGACAGCTCCAAAGTGCTCTCTTTCCTGGGAAACCGAAGGATGCTGTACGACGTCCCGGTCTTTGAGGCGGATATTCCCGAGGCTTATCTGGAGAACGGCGATCCGGTCCTCGTCCTGCCGCCCGACCCCGGCTTTGACTGGGAGGGGAAACGGCCGGTCCCGCTGACCCCCCGGGAGGAAAGGGTTGTGGATGCCGTCGGGCAGATCCAGCGTTCTTCCTCTTACAATGCGCTCTATGCGCTGGGCCGTTCCCTGGTCGTCGGCTATGTCGAATGGAAAGACTCCCCCATCGGCATCGGCCCCTGGACAAAGACCTTCCTGTACAATCCGACGGAAGGGTTCCATATCGGGACGGGTTTCCGGACCACCCAGGCCTTCCACCCGAAGGTGCGTTTCATCGGGTCCGTCGGCTATGGATTCAAGGACCGGAAAATGAAAGGGGGGCTTTCCGTCGAATACATGCTGCGCCGGGACAAGACGCGGAAACTGACCGCCGGATTTTCCAAGGATTATGTCCAGCTGGGAGAGGGGTCGGGCACGCTGTCCAGCAACAACATGTTCAACTCCCTGATGAGCCACCGGAACGACCGGCAGTCGCTGCTGCTGCGCTACGGCGTCGATTATGAGCATGAATTCTCCCGCGTAATCTCGGGCTGGATTGGCGCGGAACACCGGCGGCTCTACGGGAACGAACAGGTGCCGCTGCTGCTCCGCGACCAGACCCGCCTGGACCATGTCGATGCCACCCAGATGCACGTGATGGCCCGTTTCGCCTGGGATGAGCACATCCATCGGGGCCCTTTCAAGAAGACCCACATCTTCACCAAGTATCCGGTCCTGGCCATCGACCTGACCGGCGGTGCCACCTCCTCGGATGCCCAGGCGGCGGAACCCTTCCTGCGGAGCGAGGTGTCCTTTACCTGGAATGCGCCGGGGACGCCGGTCGGTTTCAGCGTGATCAGCGTCCAGGCCGGAAGGATCTGGGGCAAGGTCCCCTATACATTCTTGAAACTTCATGAGGGAAACCAAGGCTGGTTTTCCGACAATTCGGCCTTCTCCTGCATGCGCTATTTCGAATTCGCGTCGGACCAGTGGACCAACGTCTTTTTCGAGCACAACCTGGACGGGCTGGTCCTGGGCAAGCTGCCGCTGATCCGGAAACTGGACTGGCGGGAAATCATTTCGGTCAAGGCCGCCTTCGGCCGCATCCGGCCGGAGAACCTGGAAGACAGCGCGATCATCCCGATCTCGGGCATGCAAAGCCTGGAAGGGGTTCCCTACCTGGAAGCGGGCGTCGGGATCTCCAACATCTTCCGGTTATTCCGGATCGATTATGCCTGGCGGCTGACCCGCCGGTCGCCGGACGGTGGGAACGCCTGCCTGAAGATCGGCATGGACATGAAGTTCTGATACAAAAAAACATCCGCAGCGAGCGGCTGCGGATGCGATTTTTCGAAGCGATCGCTTCGTCATGGCCGGCCTGACCGGCCATCTCAAGATTCCCGGTCAAGCCGGGAATGACGATTAGAACACGAAACCGAGACCGAGCTTGAGGTTGGAACGGTGGGTCTTGGTGGCGTTGTCACCCTTGTACAGGTTCATCATGCCGTAGTCATAGCCCACGGTGATCTGGATGGCGGACACCTGGAAACCGATACCGCCGCCGAGATACACGTTGAAACGGTTGTAGTTCTCGTTGTCGTAGTTGTTGTACGTCTTGTCGGCGCTGAATTCGCCCACGCCGCCGGCGAGCTTCGTGGTGGAAGCGAGGCCGTACTGGAGGGTCGGGCCGGCATAGATGAAGACGTTGGTGTCACGGGCGAGATCCCTGCCGTAGTTGAAGTATACGGGAACGTTGATCGCGTGCTCCATGAAGGTGGAGGAAGCGGACGCAGGGATACCCAGGATGGTACCGGCGCCGCCGCTCTTGTTGGTGATCATGGAATAGTAGATACCGGGGGCGATGCCGAAAGCGCCAGCGACGGGAACATTGAAGGATACACCGGCATAGGCGCCGTTGGAGTTAATCGACTTCGTGTTGGAATTCGCAAAGCTCTGGGAAGAGCTGAGATAGCCCGCGTTCACGGACATCTGGGCGAAAGCCTGGGTTCCAAGCAGCATCAGGGACGCGGCCAGGAGGGTGGTAAAGATCTTTTTCATACTTGTTCTATAAGGTTTAAAAAAGTTTCTGAAGGGGAAATACTGCAAAAATCAAGCCGCCCCCAAAAACTGCCAACCGGTTGCTTTTCCCCGCCAAAATGACTATATTTGTATATTCTTTAAACTATTGAAAAATGAAGAAAGTGCTGATTTTCTGCGGCCTTGTCGCCGCTTTCCTGTGCCTCGCACAGAATGCCAACGCGCAGTATGTCGGTCCCATCCACCGGGAAGGAGCCAACCTCGCCGACCAGCGGGGCAATATCTTGACCGACCAGGAGGTCCTCACCCTCATCGGGTCGGATGTCTATGAAAAGACCTATGTCGGTGCCCAGAAGCAGCGGAAGGCCGGTAAGGCCCTTATCTGGAGCGGTGTCGGCGGCATGGTCGGCGGCGCCGTCCTCTATGGAGTCGGCCTGTCCCAGATTTCCGGGGAAGTCAATTCGAACAGCAGCAAGGATCAAATCCAGGCATCCTTCGAGAAACATCCCGGTTCGGCCGGCATGGTCCTGGGAGGAACCCTGCTGATGGCCGCCGGCGCCATTGCCCTGGATGCCGGTATTCCGCTGGCCATCATCGGCAAGAAGCGCCTCAACTGGGTGGCTGACGACTACAACGCGCGCAAGGGCGTGGCCTACCAGGTGGGCGCCACCCCCAACGGCGTAGGCCTTGCCCTCCGCTTCTAAACCTTTCTGCATGGTCCATTCCGCCGAACACCTCCTCCCTACCCCGTCGATGAAGATGGCGGAGCTGATTGCCGTCAGCCCCAGCCTGCCGGGAGTGCTCACCCGCATGGGCATCCCCTTCGGATTCGGCGACGAGACGGTGGAGGAGGTGTGCCGCCGGAACGGGACCGACCCGGAAACCTTCCTCCTCATCTGCAGCGTCTATTCCGGGGACAGAAGCCTGCCCGCGAAGGAACGGATCCGGAAAGCGGACCTGAAAGACGTCCTGAAGTACCTGCGGCGGTCGCACACCTATTACATGGAAGTGGCGATGCAGGAGATCACCGCCGCCCTGGTGGCTTTGACCGAACCCTGCGACGAACGGCACCGGAACATCATCCGGAAGTTCTTCAACGAGTACAAGGAGGAGCTTTTCAAGCACTTGGAGTACGAGGAGAATACGGTTTTCCCGCAGGCGGAGGCCGCCCTTCACAACGGACGTCCGACCCCGGACGACTACGAGGAGAACCACTCCCACGTGGAAGAGAAGCTGGAGGACCTGAAGAACCTGGTGATGAAATACATGCCGCCCGTGTGCGGGCAGCAGGACATCTTCCGGGCCCTGACCTGCATCTTCTCCCTGCAGGAGGACCTTTCGCGGCACATCCTCGTGGAGGACGGCATCCTCGTCCCCATCGTCAACCGCCGGATGCACACCGAGCTGGAAAGCCGGTTCGACACGCCCGGCGAAAAAGGGGAAGAACTCTCCGCCCGCGAGAAGGAAATCCTCGTCTGCGTGGCCAAGGGCATGCTGAACAAGGAGATCGCCGACGCGGAGAACATCTCCATCCACACGGTCATCACCCACCGCAAGAACATCACCCGCAAGACGGGCATCAAGACGGTCGCCGGCCTGACGGTCTACGCCCTGCTGAACAACCTCATCGACATCAACACCATCGAATAATGGAGTACAAGGAAGTCCTGAAGTTCTATCCGAACTTCCCCATCCACGGGGTCAATTTCGTGGACATCATCCCTTTCCTGCAGGACAAGGGCGTCTTCAAGGAACTGATCGACGACATCGGCAAAGCCTGCGCCTCCTCGAACATCGTCGCGCCCGAAGCCCGCGGCTTCCTGTTCACGGCGCCGCTGCTGTACAACGGCATGGCGGAGAACGTCATCCCCATCCGCAAGAAGGGGAAACTGCCCTTCTCGGAGGGGGACCTCGTCGCCGTGGACATCGTCAAGGAATACGGGAAGGACCAGGTGTTCTACCGCATCTCCGACCTCGCCGCCGGCAAACCCGTGGACGGCGTGATTCCGATCACTTTCTTCGACGACATCCTCGCCACGGGCGGCACCGCCCGCGGCATCGTGGAAAGCCTCAACGCGCAGAAAGTCACCATCGACGGGAAGGAGTATCCGGTGAAAGTCACTGACTTCGTGTTCCTGGTGGAGATCGACGACCTCCCCGGCCGCAAGGTCATCGAAGACCTCGCGCCCGTGAAGTCGCTGATCCACGTGACGGAGGGTTAGAACATCAGGAAGAGCCGGTACGCGGCGAAGCCGAAGATCCAGGCGACCAGGATCGTGTACAGGCAGCAGAGGATGGCCCACCGCCATTTCCCCGTTTCGTTCTTGATCGCCACGAAGGTGGCGATGCAGGGGAAGTACAACAGGACGAACACCATATAGGCCACCGCGGCCGCCAGCGGAACATCGCCCTTCAGCGCGCTCTGGAGGGCGGTGCTGTTTTCATCGGCCTCCGCGCCCTCATCCCCGGCGTACATCACGCCCAGGGTGCTGACCACCAGCTCCTTGGCGCCCACGCCGGCGAGCAGGCCCACATCCATCTTCCAGTTGAAGCCGAGGGGCTCCAGGGCCGGTTCCACCGTCTTTCCGAGCATCCCGATGAAGGAATGCTCCTGCTGATAGGCCATGCCCTTCTCTTCGTTCCGCGGGAAATAACCGAGGAACCAGATGGCGATGGAGAACAGGAGGATGGTCGTCGCCATCTTCTCCAGATACTGCTTGCCCTTCTCCCAGGTGTGGCGCCAGATGGCCTTGCCCGTCGGGACCCGGTAAGGCGGGAGCTCCATCACGAACGGGAGGTCGTCGTCCTTCACGAAATGCTGCAGCGCCTTCGCGCTCAGGATGGCGAGGACCACGCCCAGCAGGTAGATGCAAAGGAGCGCCGTCGCCGCGCTGTGCGGGAAGAACGCCCCCGCGAAGAGGACGAAGATCGGCAGCCGGCCCGCGCAGGACATGAACGGGATGATGGCGATGGTGATGAGGCGGGACTTGCGGCTCTCGATCGAGCGCGTGGCCATGATGGCCGGGACGTTGCAGCCGAAGCCCATCACCATGGGAATGAACGACTTGCCGTGCAGGCCGATCCGGTGCATGAGCTTGTCCACGATGAAGGCGGCGCGGGCCATGTAGCCGCTGTCCTCCATCAGGGAGATGAACAGGTACAGGATCATGATGTTCGGCAGGAACACCAGGACGCTGCCCACGCCGGCGATGATGCCGTCCACGAGGAGGTCCTTCAGCCAGCCGTCCTTCATAAACGCGCCCACGAAGGCGCCGAACTTCCCGACCAGCCAGTCGATCCAGTCCATCGGGTACTGGCCGATGGTGAAGGTGGCCCAGAAGGTGAACCACAACAGGAGGAGGAAGATCGGGAAAGCCAGCCACTTGTTCGTGACGATGGCGTCGATGCGGTCGGTGATGGTCCTCCGCGGCTTTTCCTCCTGGTATTTCTCATAAGTCTCCGCCAGGGCGCCCTGGATGAAAGCGTACTTGGCATCGACGATGGCCGCTTCCGGCGACGTATGCAACAGGGCCTCGATGCGCTCGGTCTCCTCTTTCCGGACGGCTTCCAGCGCCTCCCGGTTCGGGAACTTCGCGACGACCTGCTCGATGTCGCGGTCGCCCTCCAGGTACTTGATCGCCAGATAGCGCGTGGAGTACTTGGACCGAACTTCCTCGTTCTCGAAGATGAGGTCGCGGAGGCGGACGATGCTCTTCTCGATTTCCGCGCCGTGGTTGATGTGGATATGGCGGGCGAGCGAGGGGTCGGACTGCTCATAGACCTTGATGACGGTGTCGAACAGTTCCGGGATGCCCCGGCCGTCGCGGCTCACCGTCGGGCACACGGGCATGCCCAGCAGGCGTCCCAGCTGGTCCGTATCCAGCTTGTCCCCTTTGTGCTGCAGCTCGTCGTACATGTTCAGGGCCACCACGGTCCTGAGGTTCATGTCGATGACCTGCGTCGTCAGGTACAGGTTCCGCTCGATGTTGGAGGCGTCCACGACGTTGACGACGACGTCCGGCATCGCATCGACCAGATTCTTCCGGACATACAGTTCCTCCGGGGAATAGGCCGACAGGGAGTAGGTTCCGGGCAGGTCCACCAGGGTGATATCATACCCCTTGTGGTGGAAATGCCCCTCTTTCGCATCGACCGTCACGCCGGAATAGTTGCCCACGTGCTCGTGCGCGCCCGACGCGATATTGAAAAGGGAGGTCTTGCCGCAGTTGGGATTGCCCACCAGGGCGACGCGGATCACGTGGTTCCGCTCCTCGGCGAGGTGCGCGAGGGCCCGGTCCAGGCGTTCACGCTCGGCGAGGTCCTCGGGGAGTCCCTGCAGATGCTCGTCGCTGACGAGCGCCTCGCGGGCCTCCGCCTCGTTCACCACGTCGATGCGCTCCGCCTCTTCCCGGCGGAGGGATATCTTGTACCCGATGATCTCATATTCGATCGGGTCCTTGAGCGGAGCGTTCAGGACCACCGTCACTTCCTTCCCCTGGATGAAGCCCATCTCGATGAGCCGCTTCCGGAAGGAACCGTGACCATGGACACGGACGATGACCGCCTTTTCCCCGGTCTGGAGTTCGGAAAGCTTCATAGTTTTTTCTTTTGCGCTTTGATGGCGCAAAGATAAGGGGATTGAACCAAAGATTCAATCCCCATAAGTTGGTATTCTGATCGGATGGACTACTCGCCCACGACCCACACGAGAACGTGGCGGTCGAAGGTGATGTATTCGAGGTCGAACTCCTCTTCGTCGTCCTTCTTGCTGGTGAAGGTGGCCTCGAGCTCGCCTTCGCCGCGGGGGCGGAAGCGCTCGATCTCGATCTGCTCGGCGAAGTCCACGTTGTAGCGGCTCAGGAGCTTGAAGACGGCTTCCTTGGCGCACCAGTAGATGGCGAGCTGCTCGTTGCGCTTCTCGTCCTCCAGGTCGTCGATCTCGTCCTCGGAAAGGGCCTTCTTCTCCACGGCGGAGAAGTCGCGGTCCAGGGACTCGATGTCGATGCCCACGTTCTCTTCCTCGTGCAGGATCACGGCCACATATTTCTCGGTATGGGTGATGGAGATGTTCACCGGGTTGTTCTCCAGGTACGGCTTGCCGTTGTCGTGGTGGCTCAGGTACACCTTCTCGTCGAACAGCGTATTGAGGAGGGCGCGCACGGCCAGGCGCTGCTTCCGCAGGGATTCGCTGCGGATGAACGAGATCTCCTCCATCTCGTCGCTGGGGGTGGAGCTGAGTTCCTTGAGCTCCTCTTCGGTTTCCGTGATCTGCCAGACGCCGATCACCGCTTCATTTTCAAGTTCCTTCTTAAGATATAGTCCCATTTAAAAGTTGATTTGAACAAGATACGAAAACCACGCCCGGGGCCCCTAGAGGTCCGGGTGTTCCAGTATGTAAGTGCGTCGCAACGGAGGTTCGTCAGAACTGACGACCCCTAGAATTGTCGAGACGGGACTGGGAGGCTCCATATAGCTTGTTACCAATTAACTCCGCAAAGATAATCTTTTTTTATCAAAACTAATAATTTCTTCGTATCTTTGCACACTATTTCTAAAACGAACGAAGTCATATGGCTACTGGAAATTTTCTTACGGATGAAAAACTTCTCATCGTCGGTGCCGGCGGTATGATCGGCTCCAACATGGCCCAAATCGCGGCCATGCTGCGCCTGACACCGAATATCTGCCTTTACGATGTCTACGAGCCCGGTAATAACGGCGTCCTCCTCGAGATGCAGCACAGCGCTTTCCCGCGCATGCGTTTCATCGCCACGACGGACCCGAAGGAAGCCTTCACCGGCGCAAAGTACATCGTCTCCTCCGGCGGTGCTCCCCGTAAGGAAGGTATGACCCGTGAAGACCTGCTGAAGGGCAACTGCGAAATCGCCGCCAACCTCGGCGACAACATCCGCAAGTACTGCCCGGAAGTCAAGCACGTGATGATCATCTTCAACCCGGCTGACGTCACGGCCCTTACCGTCCTCATCCACTCCGGTCTCCGCCCGTGCCGGGTGTCCTCCCTGGCCGCCCTCGACAGCACGCGCCTGCAGACCAACCTGGCGAAGGAGTTCGGTGTCCGTCAGTCCGACGTGGAGAACGCCTTCACCTACGGCGGTCATGGCGAGTCCATGGCGGTGTTCATGTCCAAGGCGACCATCTGCGGCACGCCGATCGCCCGCATGGGTCTGACCAAGGAACGCATCGAGGCCATCAAGCACGACACCATCCAGGGCGGCGCCGAGATCATCAAGCTCCGTGGCCGCAGCTCCATCCAGAGCCCGGCCCTCCTGTCCGTCAAGGCCATCGAGGCAGCGATGCCGGGCGGTGACCAGTTCCCCTGGCCTTCCGGCACCTATGTGGACACCCACGAGTTCAGCCACGTGTTCATGGCCATGCCTACCTTCATGGACGCCACCGGCATCCACTACACGATGCCCGAAGGCAACAAGGAGGAGATGGCGGACCTCAAGGCCTCTTACGAGCACCTGGTG
>ONJB01000083.1 GCA_900318015.1 uncultured Bacteroidales bacterium
CAAAGGAAACAGGGTGCAGGTCATCCTGGAGTGCACCGAGCAGAAGGCTAGCGGTGTACCTGGTATGTCTCGTTACATCACCACCAAGAACAAGAAGAATACGCCGGAGCGTCTCGAGCGCATGAAGTACAACCCGTACCTCAAGAAAGTGACCCTCCACCGTGAAATCAAGTAAGTGAAAGGAGATTAAGCTATGGCAAAGAAAGCAGTCGCTACCTTCGACGCCAAGGCCGGTGCCAAGCACATGGTCAAGGTCATCCGCATGGAGAAGAGCCCCAAGACCGGCGCCTACGTTTTCGTGGAGCAGCTCGTCGAGCAGGGCAAGGAGAAGGAATTCTTCAACGCGAAGTAATCCCGCTTCCACACACACTGGAATCAAGTGGTTCACCCCCATGGTGGACCACTTTTTTTGTCGGCGGAAATTGACTATATTTGTAGGCTATAAGAAACAACGGCAAATGGGTATTTTCGACAAGGGAGTCAAGAAGACCAACCTGAACTTCTTCCAGAAGCTGGGACGGGCCATCGTGGGCAAGTCCAAGGTGGACGATGACGTGCTGGACGCCCTCGAGGAGGCGCTGCTCTCCTCGGACATGGGCGTGGACACCACCCTCAAGGTGATCGAGAACCTGGAGGACCGGGTGGAGAAGGACAAGTACGTGTCCATGGACGAACTCGTGGACCTGATCCGGGACGAGATCGGGAAACTCCTGAACGTCGACGGGGACGACGCCCCCGTCGAGCCCTTCGATTTTTCCAAGAAACCGTACGTGATGCTCGTCGTGGGCGTGAACGGGGTGGGGAAGACCACCACCATCGGCAAGCTCGCGTCCATGCTGACCGCCGCGGGGAAGAAGGTCGTCATCGGGGCGGCCGACACCTTCCGCGCCGCGGCCGTGGAGCAGCTCTCCATCTGGGCGGAGCGTGCCGGCGTGGACATCGTCAAGCAGGCGATGGGCGCCGATCCGGCCTCCGTGGCCTTCGACACCGTGAAGTCCGCCGTCGCGAAGGGGGCCGATGTCGTCCTCATCGACACGGCCGGCCGTCTGCACAACCGCATCGACCTGATGAACGAACTCACCAAGATCCGCAACGTCATCCGCCGCGTGGTCCCGGACGGGCCGCACGAGGTCCTGCTGGTGCTGGACGGCTCCACCGGCCAGAACGCGTTCGTCCAGGCGAAGGAATTCTCCCGCGCCACCGACGTCACGGCCCTCGCCGTCACGAAGCTGGACGGCAGCGCCAAGGGCGGCGTGGTCGTGGGCATCGTGGACCAGTTCCGCTTCCCCATCAAGTTCCTCGGCATCGGGGAGGGGATCGACGACCTGAAGGTGTTCGACAAGAAGGAATACGTGGAATCCTTGTTCAGAAAAGAAGATATTGAGAATTGACATATTATGAAAGTTTCCTACAATTGGCTCAAAGAGTATCTGGAGTGTGACCTGACCGCCGACCAGGTGGCCGAGGCGATGACCTCGATCGGCATCGAGGTGGACAGCGTGGAATTCCAGGAGGAGATCCCCGGCGGACTCGCCGGCGTGGTGGTGGCCGAGGTGCTCACCTGCATCCCCCATCCGGATTCCGACCATCTGCACATCACGACGGTCAATGACGGCACCCCCGAGCCCGTGACCGTGGTCTGCGGCGCCCCGAACGTGGCGGCCGGCCAGAAGGTCCTCTTCGCCCGCATCGGCACCGTGCTGCCGGGCGATTTCAAGATCAAGAAGAGCAAGATCCGCGGCGTGGAGTCCTTCGGCATGATCTGCGCGGAGGACGAGCTCGGCATCGGCACGTCCCACGAGGGCATCATGGTGCTCCCGGAGGAGGCCGTCGTCGGCACGCCCGCGAAGGAATATCTCCACCTCAAGGAGGAATCCGTCATCGAGTATGAGATTACCGCGAACCGTATCGACGCGGCCTCCCACATCGGCGTGGCCCGCGACGTGTACGCGTACCTGAAGTCCCGCGACCTCCCGTGCGCCCTGCACCTCCCGTCCGTGGAGGCTTTCGAGGAAGGCGAAGGCGAGGCCATCCCCGTGGAAGTGCTGGATACGAAGGGCGCTCCCCGGTACACCGGCATCACCGTGAAGGGCGTGACCGTGGCCCCGTCCCCGGAGTGGCTGCAGAAGAAGCTCCTCTCCATCGGCCTCCGTCCCATCAACAACGTCGTGGACATCTCCAACTTCATCCTCTTCGAGACCGGCCAGCCCCTGCATACCTTCGACGCCGACAAGATCCGCGGCGGCAAGGTCATTGTGCGCCGGGCGGCCCAGGACGAGCCCATCGTCACCCTGGACGGCCTCACCCGCAAGCTGGACGCCACCGACATGGTCATCGCCGATGCCGAAGGCCCGATGTGCATCGCCGGCGTGTTCGGCGGTGACGACTCCGGCGTGACCGACACGACCGTGAACGTCTTCATCGAGGGCGCCTACTTCGATCCCGCCTCCGTCCGCAAGACCGCCAAGCGGCAGCAGCTCTCCACCGACGCCTCCTTCCGCTTCGAGCGCGGCGCGGACCCGGAAGCCGCCCTGTACGCCGCCAAGCGCGCCGCCATGCTCATCCTCGAGGTGGCCGGCGGCCAGGTCGTGGGCAAGGTCCAGGAGGTGTATCCCGAGCCCATCGTCCGGAAGCAGATCGACCTCGACTACGACCGCATCGAAGGCTTCATCGGCAAGAAGATCGGCCACGGGACCATCGAGCGCATCCTCGAAGCCCTGAACTACGAGTTCGTCGAGCAGCGCGTCGGCGGCTCCGTCGTCGCCGCCCCTACCTACATGGTGGACGTGTACCGCGAGTGCGACGTGGTGGAGGAGATCCTCCGCATCTACGGCTACGACAACATCGAGTTCCCGGACAACCTCCGGATGAGCGTGAACGCCACCCCGTCCCCGGAACCGGAAGCCATCCGCAACGGCATCTCCAACTTCCTGGCGGCCAACGGCTTCACCGAGACCATGAACAACTCCCTCACCAAGGAGGAATACTATACCAAGCTCGAGACCTTCCCGGCCGAACGCTGCGTCCACATCGTGAACCCGCTCAGCCAGGACCTGAACGTGATGCGGCAGACCCTTCTCCTGAACGGCCTGGAAGTGATCGCCTACAACATCAACCGCCAGGTCACCGCGATGAAGACCTTCGAGTACGGTTCCGTGTACCAGCGCCTTCCCGAGAAGGACGGCACCACGCTGGAGGGCTATGAGGAGCACCAGAACTTCGCCCTCTTCATCACCGGCACGCCCGCCAAGGTATGGCGCACCCCGGCCGCGAAGAGCGACTTCTTCCAGCTGAAGGGCTATGTGGACCTCCTCCTGCGCCGCTTCCGCATCGACCCGTCCACCTTCCAGGTGGGCGCCGCCCCGGCCGACATCTTCGCCGAGGGCATCGTGTACGCCCTGCCGGGCAAGGAACCGCAGGTGCTGGCCACCCTCGGCACCATCCATCCTGTGCTTGCGAAGCGGTTCGGCATCAAGCAGCCCGTCTTCGCCGCCGAGATCAACTGGCAGGTGCTGTTCAAGCTCGTGAAGCGGGACAAGTTCTCCTTCACGGAGCTGCCCAAGTTCCCGGAAGTCCGCCGCGACCTGGCCCTCTTGCTGGATGAGTCCGTGCAGTACGGCGACCTCCGCAAGTCCGCTTTCCGCAGCGCGAAGAAGCTCCTGAAGAGCGTCACGCTGTTTGACGTGTACCGCGGGGAGAACATCCTCGTGGGCAAGAAGCAGTACGCCCTGAATTTCGTCCTCCAGGACCCCGAGCGCACCCTGACCGACGCCGAGGTGGAGAAGACGATGGAGAAGATCCTGGGCGGTTTCCAGAACGAATTCGGTGCCATCCTGCGGTAGCGTGAAGCGGATCCTGCATATCGTCCTCGTCCTCCTCGCGGTGGCTGCCTGCCAGGGTCCCCGGGTCATCCCGAAGGACACCCTGACGGACATCTACACGGACATGTTCCTCGCGGACCAGATGGTCCGGGATGAAAACGTCCCGCGGGCGCGGATGGATACGCTGCTGCTGTACGAAGCTGTGTTCCAGAAATACGGTTACAACACGGACGATTACCTGAACAGCGTGCGCCACTACCTCCAGGACCCCGAGCGTTTCGGCAAGGTGTTCGAGAACGTGGCCAAGCGCCTGGAGGGGGAGGTGGATGCCCTGGACAAGATCATCGACCACCAGAACTGGGTGGCCAGCATGATGGGTACGAAGCGTCCCCAGCTGGATTCGATCCTTGCGCCGTTCTCGAAGGAATCCGTATACGTGGGCCTTGCCCGCGTGGCGCGGGACACGTCCAGGTATCCGGCCTGGTTCCGCCTGGTGGCGGCCCATGAAGATACCCTGATGGTCTCGGTCGATTCCCTGGAAGCCATGCGGGCGCGGGACACCCTTTCCGCTCCCGCCGGGAAAGAGAACGCCATCCAGGACAAGCCGGTCCGGATCCCGAGGGAACAGGGGCGTGTCCGCCCCAGGTCCCCGCGTCCGGGCACTGTCGCGACCGAGGAGGTCGCTGAAGAAGAGGTTGTTGCAGAATGAGAAGGATTGCTGCGAAATATCTGTATCCGCTGACGTCCGCGGAGCCCGTCGTGAACGGCTTCGTGGAACTGGAAGAGGATGGAACCGTCATCCGGACGGGCGTCTGCGCGGATCCCGCGGCGGAGCCGGTCTTCTACGACGGCGCCGTCGCTCCCGGTTTTGTCAATGCCCATTGCCACGTGGAGCTTTCCTACATGAAGGGCCTCTTCCGCAAGGGCACGGGCATGGCCGGATTCATCGACCAGATCAATGAACTCCGGGACACCAAGTCCCTGGAGGAGAAGGTCCGGGACCTCACCGTCGCCATGGACAGCCTCTGGGAACAGGGCGTCGTGGCGATGGCCGACATCTCCAACTGCGACGATTCCTTCGCCGTCAAGGCCCGCCATCCGATGTACACCCGCACTTTCCTGGAAGTCTTCGGCACCGAACCGGAGGATTGCGGGGCCGTGATGGACGGGGTCCGGAAACTCAAGGCGGTGGCCGACGGCTTCGGCATCGACGCGGCCCCGACGCCGCACGCCTGCTATACGATGAGCCCCGAACTGGTGACGGCCGTGAGCGTCGAGGGTCTCAAATCCGGCTTCCTGTCGTTCCACAGCGAGGAAACGGAGGAGGAAGAGGAGATGCTCAAGTACGGCTCCGGCAAGATGTGGGAGAACCGCAGGAAGGCCGGGATGAG
>ONJB01000085.1 GCA_900318015.1 uncultured Bacteroidales bacterium
AGAAGGCATATGTCACGCTTGCAGGTGAGGACAAGATCGATTTCTACGCTAACATCTAAGAGGAGGAAGAATTATGGCAATCAAGAAGTACAAGCCGGTAACCCCCGGCCAGCGTAACAAGGCGATCAGCTCTTTTGAGGAGATCACTGCGAAGAAGCCGTACAAGAAGCTCCTCGAGCCTCTGAAGTCCTCCGGCGGACGTAACAACACCGGTCAGATGACCGTGCGTTACCGTGGCGGCGGACACAAGAGAATGTACCGCATCATCGACTTCGTCCGCAACCGCGACGAATTCAAGGCCACCGTGCTCACCATCGAGTACGATCCGAACCGCTCCGCCCGCATCGCCCTCATCCAGTATGAGGACGGCCTGAAGAGCTACATCCTCGCCCCGAACGGCCTGCAGGTCGGTCAGGTGGTCGAGTCCGGTGAGAAGGCCGCCCCTGAACTGGGCAACTGCCTCCCCCTCGCCAACATCCCCGTGGGTACGCTCGTGCACGCGATCGAGCTCCGTCCCGGCCAGGGCGCCGCGATGGCCCGTTCCGCCGGCACCTTCGCCCAGCTCGCCGCCCGTGAAGGCAACTATGCGATCCTCCGCCTCCCTTCGGGCGAAACCCGCATGGTTCCCGCCACCTGCCGCGCTACCGTCGGTACCGTCTCCAACCCCGATCATAATCTGGAATCCTTCGGCAAGGCCGGCCGTAACCGCTGGCTCGGCCGTCGTCCGCACAACAGAGGTGTCGTGATGAACCCGCACGACCACCCGATGGGTGGTGGTGAAGGCCGCGCCTCCGGTGGTCACCCGCGTTCCCGCAAGGGTCTGCCTGCCAAGGGCTACAAGACCCGCAACCCGAAGGCCACTTCCAACAAGTTCATCATCGAAAGACGTAAGAAGTAAAATCGGAATAAACTAACAGATTATGAGTCGTTCACTTAAAAAAGGACCTTGTCAAGACCTGGTCCCGTGCCAGCATGATTTCCCCTGACTTTGTCGGCCATACGATCGCCGTCCACAACGGCAACAAGTTCATTCCGGTTTACGTGACGGAGAACATGGTGGGCCACAAGCTCGGCGAATTCGCTCCTACGCGGACTTTCAGAGGCCACGCCGGCAACAATAAGAAATAATGTTTAAAGGAGATTGACATTATGGGTAAGAGAAAAAGATTGATGGCCGAGCGCCTGAAAGAAGCCAAGAAGCAGACCGCTATCGCCGTATTGAAAGATGCACCCACTTCCCCGCGGAAGATGCGCCTTGTCGCTGACACCGTGCGTGGTGTCGAGGTGAATCACGCCCTGGACCTCCTCCACTTCTCCAAGAAGGAGGCCTCCGTCCGTCTCGAGACGCTGCTCCGCAGCGCCATCGCCAACTGGGAAGCCAAGAACCCGGAGCAGGCGAAGGAACTCGAAGAAGGCAACGTCATCGTCAAGACCATCATGGTCGACGAGGGCCGCACGCTGAAGCGCATCCGTCCGTGCCCGCAGGGCCGCGCCGGCCGCATCCGCAAGCGTTCCAACCACGTCACCATCATCCTGGACGTCAAAAAAGCAGTGGAGGAATAAACTATGGGACAGAAAACCAATCCTATCAGCAACCGTATCGGTATCACCCGTGGTTGGGACTCCAACTGGGTCGGCGGCAACTACGCCGAGAAGATCGCCGAGGATTATGAGATCCGCAAGTAGCCGCCTCGCGAAGGCCAGCCTCTCCCGCATCATCATCGAGCGCACCCTGAAGCTCATCACCGTCACCATCCACGCTGCCCGTCCGGGTGTCATCATCGGCAAGGGCGGCCAGGAGGTCGACAAGCTGAAGGAAGAGCTGAAGAAGGTCACCAAGAAGGATGTCCAGATCAACATCTTCGAGGTGAAGCGCCCCGAGGTCGATGCCACGATCGTCGCTGACAGCATCGCCCGTCAGATCGAGGGCCGCGTGAGCTATCGCCGCGCCATCAAGATGGCCATCGCCACCGCCATGCGCGTGGGCGCCGAGGGCATCAAGGTCCAGATCAGCGGCCGCGTCGGCGGCGCCGAAATCGCCCGTTCCGAGATGTTCAAGGAAGGCCGCACCCCGCTGCACACCTTCCGTGCCGACATCGACTACGCCCTGGCCGTGGCCCGCACCCAGATGGGTACCATGGGTATCAAGGTGTGGATCTGCAACGGTGAGAAGTACGGCAAGCAGGACCTCTCCCCGAACGCCGGTTTCGCCGCGAACGCCCAGGCTCCCGCCGGTGGCCGTCGTGACGGTGGCCGTGGCGACCGCCGCGGTGACCGCCGTGGTGACCGTCGTGGTGACCGCCGCGAGCGTCGTGACGACCGCGAGCGCCGCTAATCCCGGCTGCGAAACGCTAAGAAAGGCACTCCTCCTTGCGGGGAGTGTTTTTTTATGTATCTTTGCGAGGATTAACTTCGATTGACGATGAAACGAATGATTTTGAGCCTGGTGGCGCTGGCGGCGGCCCTGACGATGGCCGCGCAGGTGCGTCCGCAGAACAATCATACGGTATCCACGACCCTGGGACTGGGGCTAGAGTACGGCTTTGAGTGGGCCTTCGCCGGACAGGCGTCGGTCATCGGCCGGATCGGGTATGCGTCGAAAGGTTTCACCCTCAACAGCGCCCTGGACAGCTTCCATTGGTCTTCGACCCTGGCCCCGGCCGTGACACTGGAGCCGCGGTACTATTTCCTCATGAACTGGCGTGACCGCCACGGGAAATATACCGCGGGCAATTCGGCCGAATTCTTCAGTGTCCCGACGACGCTGACGCTCGCCAAGGATGCGAAAGGAATCGGGGAACTGGCCGTGTCGCCGGTGCTCGGCGTCCGCCGGGCGTTTGCCACGCACTGGTTCCACGAGTTCACCGCCGGGGCGGACCTCCTGTGCCTGCCCACATTCATCGTGACGCCGCATGTCGGCTATCGGATCGGATTTTTATTTTAAAGGATAACAGATATGAAATTCAAACTGACGCTCCTGGCCGCCGCGCTCGCCGTGGCCGCCTGCGCCCCGAAATCCAGCCCGACCACCAAGCTGGCGGGCCAGTTTACAGAAGATGCCCCCTCTTTCGTGGGGCTCACGATCAAGGGAGTTCTGGATACCACTCTCTTGGTGACGGACAACCGTTTCGAAGCGGAGGTCCCGACAGATGTCACGACCATGGCGACCCTGGTGGCCGGAACGACCTCGGTCACCTTCGTGGCCGACGGTTCCACCATCACCATCGACCCGGCGGCCGGTACCGCCGTCTCTTCGAACAAGAAGGGTGTCCAGGCCCGGTATATGGCCTACAACGACTACATGGAGAAATTCATGGCCGACTATCGCGCCAAGATGGCCGAGCTCGGCGAGGATGAGGAAGCGGCCGAGAAGTATTACGAGGAGGTCATCGAAAAGTACAACGACTACCAGAAGGAGACGGCGAAGGCCAACCTCGACAACATCATCGGCCTGATGGCCATCAGCCAGATGATGTCCGACGACGCGGACGAGATGCTCTCCCTGTTGAACAGCCTCTCCCCCGAGCTGAAGGAATCCCCGCTGGCCACCAGCCTGATCGCCAACTACGAAACGAAGGCCAAGACCGGGGAAGGTCAGCCGTTCGTGGACTTCACCGTGGTCCAGGATCCGGAAAAACCGGAGACCTCCACCGTCAAGTTCTCAGACTACATCGGCAAGGGGAAGTATGTCCTGGTCGATTTCTGGGCCTCCTGGTGCGGTCCGTGCCGGGAAGAGATGCCGAATCTCAAGAACGTGTACGAGACCTATGCCGGAGATAAGTTCGACATGCTGAGCATCGCCGTGGCGGACGAGCTGAATGACACGAAGGAGGCCGCCAAGGAACTCGGCATCTCCTGGAACCAGATCGTGAACGCCCAGCAGATCCCGCTCAGGATCTACGGCATCGACGCCATCCCGCACATCATCCTCTTCGGCCCGGACGGCACGATCCTCAAGCGGGACCTCCGCGGCGAGGCGATCGGCGAGGCCGTGAAGGAGGCCCTGGGCCTGTGACCGTACGGGAGAAAATAGCCCTCTTTCCGCATTCCCCGGGCGTCTACCGGTATTATGACGCCGCGGGGAATGTCATCTATGTGGGGAAGGCGAAGGACCTGCACAAGCGGGTCGCGCAATACTTCGTGCCGCCGGAGCGGCTGACGACGAAGACGCGCATCCTCGTTTCCAAGATCGCCGATGCGCAGTACTCGGTGGTGGATACGGAGGCCGACGCCCTGCTGCTGGAGAACAACCTCATCAAGCAGTACAAACCCCGCTACAACATCCTCCTGAAGGATTCCAAGACCTATCCCTGGATTTGCGTGACCGGGGACGAGTTCCCGCGGGTGTTCATCACCCGGCGCATCGACAAGTCCCATGGGAACCGGTATTTCGGCCCCTACAGCAGCGTGATGCATGCCCGGAACCTCGTGGATTTCTTCCGCGAGACCTATCCCCTGCGCTCTTGCAACCTGAACATCACGTCCGAGGCCATCCTCAAGAAGAAGTTCCGGCCCTGCCTGGACTTCCACATCGGCCGCTGCAAGGCCCCGTGCATCGGCAGGATCTCCCAGAAGGAGTATGCCGACAACATCGACGAGATCGTCCACATCCTGACGGGCCGGGGCGGGGAGGTCATCCGCCATTACAAGACCCTGATGGCCGAGGCGGCCGAGCGGCTGGATTTCGAGGACGCCCAGGTCTACAAGGAGAAGATCCGGACGCTGGAGCGGCACTACGCGAAGTCCATCATCACCTCCGCGGCCGACACCAGCGCCGACGTGTTCTCGCTCGTGCTGGACGCCAACGAGGCCTTCGGCAACTTCCTCCGCATCCGCGGCGGCGCAATCGTCCAGTCCCTGAACCTGGGCTTCCGCTGCGGCATCGAGGAGGAGCCCGCGTCCATCCTGTCCGCCTTCATCGCTGAGATCGAGTCCAAGTTCGGCGAACTGTCCAAGGAGGTCCTCGTGCCGTTCCTGCCGGATGTGGAGATCGACGGGGTGGAGTTCCGGATTCCCGTCCGGGGCGACAAGTTCGCCCTCCTGGAACTGAGCGCCAAGAACGCCAAGGAATTCCATTTCCACAGCATCAAGCAGCGCGAGCACACGGATCCGGACCAGTTCCGCCTGAGCGTGATGGAGGAGCTCCGGAAAGCCCTGGAGATGAAGGAACTGCCGCACCACATGGAGTGCTTCGACAATTCCAACATCCAGGGCACGAACCCCGTCGCCTCCTGCGTCGTGTTCCGCGACGCGGAGCCCTCCAAGAAAGACTACCGCCGGTTCAAGATCAAGACCGTCATCGGCGCGAACGATTTCGCGTCGATGAAGGAGGTCGTGAACCGCCGTTACGCCCGCATGCTGGAAGAGGCGCCGGACGACCTGCCGCAGCTCATCGTGATCGACGGCGGAAAGGGCCAGTTGGATGCCGCCTACCAGGCCCTCGCGGAGCTGGGCCTGACGGAGAAGCTCACGGTCGTGGGCCTGGCGAAGCGCCTGGAGGAGGTCATCCGCGTAGGCGACCCGTATCCCCTGTTCATCGACCGCAACTCCCAGGCCCTGAAGGTCCTGCAGCGGATCCGCGACGAAGCGCACCGATTCGGCATCACGTTCCACCGCAACCTCCGCTCCAAGGCCGCCATCCAGAGCGCCCTGCGCGAGATCAAGGGCGTGGGCGAAAAGACCGAGCAGCGCCTCCTCCTCCACTACGGCTCCGTGGCGAAGATCGCCCAGGCGCCGCTGGAGGACCTCTCCGCCCTGGTGGGCGCGGAGCTCGCGGTGAAAATCCATGATTATTTGAACGAATGAACGACAAGACTTTCAACAAATGGTTCAACACCTTCATCCTCGTGGGGATGGCGGTGGTGACGGTGGTGGTGACGGCCCTGCGGTTCCGCGATGCGGACAGCGGCCGGGCCATGCTGGTGATTTCGGCCTTCGGATCCCTGATGGGGGTCCTTTGCACGGTTCTGGCGGCCAACGGCCGGATTCTGACGTTCCTGTTCGGCATCCTGGACGTGTCCATCTACGGGGTGATGTGCCTCATCGGGACGCGCTACGGAAACGCCGCCCTGCATTTGCTCTATTTCCTGCCGATGCAGTTCGTGGGCTATTTCCAGTGGCGGAAACGGGGGGCCGAGGAAAAGGCGAAGGTGCAGGCACGCCGGCTCACCGGGAAGCAGTGGCTGCTGTATGGCGCCCTCTTCCTGGCCGGCCTGGTCGCCGCCTACTTCATCCTGGCCGCCCTGGACAAAACGGAGGCAGCGGGCGTCGTCAAGTGGCTCGTCTTCCTGGATGCATTCTCCATGATGTGCAACATCATCGGCCAGTATCTCCTGTCCACGGCCTACATGGAACAGTGGTATTTCTGGATCGGGGTCAATGTCTCGACCATCCTCATGTGGCTCCTGACCCTGCGCCAGGACCCGGATTCGGCCTTCGCGCACATCTACATCGTTAAGTACAGTTTCTACCTGCTGAACTCCCTGAACGGCCTGCGGATTTGGTATCACCTGAGCCGCGGAGAAACGGCATGATGTTTGATTTGGGTGGGATTGCTTTCTTTTTTCGGAAATTTTTGCTTACTTTGCAGCATAAATGCGAAAAACGGTAATAAAACTATAAACTAAAATCTGACTGTTATGACAAACGAAGAAATCGTAAAGCAGGTCAAGGACATCATCGTCGACAAGCTCGGCGTTGAGGAATCCGAGGTCACCGAGACCGCCAGCTTCACCAACGACCTGGGTGCCGA
>ONJB01000088.1 GCA_900318015.1 uncultured Bacteroidales bacterium
CAGGATGATGCCGTCGGAATACTGCGCGGCAAGTTGAGCAAGTTCCATGCCACCGGCCTTCTCGGGCAGGGGGACGTCCTTGAGCTTGATGCCGCCGAACAGGATGGTTTCCGCGAGGCCGTCGGCAAAGGTTTCCGCGGGGGTGTCGTCATACAGGGACAGCACGACCTTGGCGCCGGAGAAGACGGGGTCGTCCTTGTAGGCTTTCTTCAGGTACAGGGGAAGGACGTGGGAGATCCAACCGTGGCAGTGGATGATGTCCGGGGCCCAGCGGAGCTTCTTCACGGTCTCCAGGACGCCACGGGCGTAGAAGATGGCGCGCTCGCCGTTGTCGGCGAAGAAGCGACCTTCGTTGTCACGGAAGATTTCCTTCCGGCGGAAATAGTCCTCGTTGTCGATGAAATAGACCTGGATGCGGGCCGACGAGATGGACGCCACCTTGATGACCAGGGGACGGTCCACGTCGCTGATGATGATGTTCATGCCCGACAGGCGGATGACCTCGTGCAACTGGTTCTTGCGCTCGTTGATGCAGCCGTACTTGGGCATGAAGGCGCGGATTTCCTTCTTGCGCTCCTGGATGCCCTGCGGGAGCTGCCGGCAGAGGTTGCCGACGGGGCTCTCCGGGAGGTAGGGGACCATCTCGGAATTGACGAAGAGGACTTTCTTGACGGAATCAGCCATGACATGTTCTTTTAGCATACAAAGTTAAGAATTTTTTTTGAGATTTGTCCCGAATTGCTAACTTTGGACGAAATTAGGGGTGCTATGCAGAATCTCAGCAACAGACTCGTCCGGCGCAGGCTTTTCGGGGCCTGGGTGTCCACGGTGATCAGCATCAGCCTGGTGCTGCTCCTGGTGGGCGTCGCGTCGATCCTGCTGCTCAACGCCCGCAGCGTATCCGATTACTTCAAGGAGAACCTCCAGGTCTCCGTCCTCATGAAGCAGGACGTGACCGAGGAGCAGGCGCTCGCCTACCAGTCCTCCCTCGCCGGCCTGCCGGGCGTGAAGGCCACGACCTTCATCTCCCGGGAGCAGGGCATCGAGGAAATGGCCCAGATGCTGGGCCGCGACTTCCTGGACGTCTTTTCCACCGCCCCGGTCCCCGTCTCCATCGACGTGAACCTCGAGGCGGCCTACGTGTCCCCGGACAGCCTGGAAGTGGTCAAGGCGGCCCTGTCGGCGTCGCCGCTCGTGGATGAGGTCGTCTATCAGACCTCCCTCGTGGAGGCCTTGAACGCGAACCTGCAGAAGATCGGCCTCGTGCTGGGCGTGCTCATCCTCCTGCTCCTGTTCATCTCCTTTGTGCTCATCGGCAACATGGTGCGGCTGAACGTGTTCTCGCGCCGTTTCACCATCCATACGATGCAGCTGGTGGGGGCGACGCGCGGGTTCATCCGCGCCCCGTTCATCGGCCAGTCGGCCCTCCAGGGTCTCTTCGCGGCCCTGGTGGCCATCCTGCTGCTGGTAGGCGGCCTGTTCATCCTGCGGAAGGAGTTCGTGCAGCTGTTCGAGATTTTCCGCCTGGACACGCTCCTCGCGACGATGGGCATCGTCATCGTGAGCGGCGTCCTGATCTGCGTGGTGAGCACCTGGATCGTGGTCGGCCGGCTGGTCCGGTTCGACCGGGACCAGCTATATGCAATTTAAGATTATGGCTAAATACGATTATAGGAACGTCAGTAAGAACGTGGACAAGAATGCCGGCAAGATGGCCATGACCGCCTCCGGCCTCAAGTTGATGATCGGCGGACTGCTCGTCATGGCGGCGGGGTTCATCCTCCTCGCCGGCGGCGGGTCCGACGACCCGCAGGTGTTCAACTATGCGATGTTCAATTTCCGGCGGCTGGTGGCCGCTCCGATCGTCATCGTCGCGGGCATCGTCGTGGTGGTGGTTTCCATCATGCGCCGTCCCAAGGAAAAGAAGGAGGAGTAGGCGATGGATTGGTGGCAGGCGATTCTCCTGGGCATCGTCCAGGGACTGACGGAATTCCTCCCGGTGTCCAGTTCGGGACACCTGATGATCTTCAAGGAACTGCTCGGCGTGGACGCGGAAGGATTCCTCGATTTCACGGTGACGGTCCATTTCGCCACGGTCCTCGCGACTATCGTGGTGTTCTGGGGCGCCATCTGGCAGCTCCTGAAGGGCTTTTTCCAGTTCAAGTACAATGACGAGACGGACTACGTCTGCAAGATCCTCGTCTCGCTCATCCCCGTCATGATCGTGGGCTTCTTCTTCAAGGACCAGGTCGACGCCCTGTTCAGCGGCTCGCTGAAGCAGGTCGCCGTGGGCCTGTGCATCACGGCCGCCCTGCTGCTCCTGTCCGACCAGATCGGGAAGCGCATCCGCGCGCCCAGGGCGAAGGATACCCGGAACGGCATCTCCTACGGGCAGGCCGCCCTCGTGGGCGTCGCCCAGGCTTTCGCCGTTGTCCCGGGCGTGTCCCGGAGCGGCAGCACCATCGCCACCGGTCTCCTCTCGGGCGTGAAGCGTGAAGTGATGGCGCAGTTCTCCTTCCTGATGGTCCTCATCCCCATCATCGGTGAACAGTCGCTGGACCTGCTGAAAGTCGCCCTGGGCAAGGAAGCCTTCGGCGGCAGTGTGGGCGCCCTCGCCCTCGTGCTGGGCTTCGTGGCCGCCTTCCTGGCCGGCCTCTTCGCCTGCAAGGTCATGGTCGCCATCGTCCGGAAGGCGAAACTCTCCTGGTTCGCCCTCTATTGCCTCCTCGTCGCAGTCCTGATCTTCGTCCTGGCGTAACCTGTCATTTCGAGCTTGTCGAGAAATCTCACATACTTCGCCTCCGACGTCCACCTGGGCCTCCAGGTGGAGGATCCGGCGGACCGCGAGGCGCGGTTCGTCTCCTTCTTGAGGAGCATTCCGGCGGCTCAGACGGAGGCGCTGTACCTGCTGGGAGACATCTGGGATTTCTGGTATGAATACCGGGACGTGGTCCCGAAAGGTTCCGTTCGCGTCTTCGGCGCGTTGACGGACCTGATGGACGCCGGCGTGAAGGTATACTTCTTCCCGGGGAACCACGACGTATGGGCCTATGGCTACTTCGAGGAAATAGGCATGAAGATCCTGGAGCAGCCGTATGTGACGGAAATCGGCGGCAAGACCTTCTGCCTCGGGCACGGCGACGGCCTCGGTCCCGTGGACCGCGGTTACCGGATCCTCCGGGGCATCTTCCACAACCGCTTCCTGCAGGTATGCTTCAGCGCCCTGCATCCGTGGTTCGCCTTCCGGCTGGGCAATGGATGGTCACGGCGCTCCCGCCTGGGGAAGCGCGACCGGTATGTTTTCAAAGGGGAGGAGGAGCCGCTGTTCCAATTCTGCGCGTCTTTCAATGACGAACGCGCCGCGAAAGGGCTCCCGCCGGTGGATGTTTTCCTTTTCGGCCACTACCACTGCGCCGTGGACATGCCCGTCGGCCCTTCCCGTCTCCTGCTCCTGGAGGACTGGATCTCCCGGTCAGACTGGATGGTCTTCGACGCGGTGGCGGGGGAAGTGCAGCGGTTTTCTGCGTAATTGGCGAAGTTTTTGCAGAGAGAATGCCGCAACGGCATGAAGCGTCTTCTGGTCATATCCCTCCTGCTCGCGACGGTTTTTCCCGCCGCCGGGCAGCATGTGCAGGCGGCGATGCGGAAGGCGAAGGAACGCGAGGAGGCGATGGCCCGCCGGATCCTCATGGACGAAGGCGGCTCGGGCCGTTCCGGCTACCTCTCTTACCGCGTGATGGACGGGGATACGATGTATTTCGACAACATCGACCCGGTGTGGATTTTCTCCCGAAAGCAGCAGAAGGACTGGAAGAAGTACTACAAACTCGTCTATAATTTCGCCCGCGTGTACCCTTACGCGCAGGCGTCGGGCCGGCTCCAGGAGATCGTGGACAGCACCATCGCCGCGAACAACTACGGCCGCATGAAGAAGGACCGCTACATGAACGAGGTCCAGAGCATGCTGTTCAAGGACTTCGAAGGCGCGCTCCGGAAGATGACCATCTCCCAGGGCGCCGTCCTGCTGAAACTCATCGACCGGGAAACCGGACAGTCGTCCTACTCCATCATCCACGACTACAAGAACGGGATCGCCGCCGGCTTCTGGCAAGGCATCGCCAAGCTCTTCGACAATGACCTCAAGTCCGAGTATGACCCCGAGGGCGCCGACCGCGACCTCGAAAGCCTGGTCCAGGCCTGGAACAACGGCACCTTCAAATCCCTCTACTGGTCCATCTTCTGGGAAGACCCTCCGGAAGTGAAGGTCCCGGACTTCTATCTGAAAGCGCCCGATTCCTGAGCGGGGACGGTTTTTCCCGGAAATAATCCTGCGAAGTGCGCACGGTGGTCCAATTGCTGGACCACCGTGAGCGTTTTACCCCCTTTTTCGCTGTTGGTGGTCCCCGTGATGGACCACCATCGGCAGCCGGTGTATCCCGTCGAAAATCGCGGTTCCGCCCTCGCGGACACCCCCGAAAAAGCCGCGGTCGAAAATGCAGTCAAAAACTTTTCAACAAAATACGTAACTGCCGATAAAATCAGTAAGTTAAGTTTCAAAACCCGCGGTAGAAAAGTTTGAAAAATATTGCGAAAAAACTTGCGGATTCAAAAAAATTGTGTAACTTTGCAATCCCTAAATCGGGACGACATGCACCCAACCAGCTGAGTATCAACGAGTTAGGGACGATAAAGGAAAATTTTAAAACATTACAGCAATGTTACAGCCTAAAAGAACTAAATTCAGAAGGGAACAGAAAAACCGCATGAAGGGCAATTCCGGTCGCGGAAACCAGCGACCGCCCATCAGATCGAGGCTGCCCGTCAGGCGATCTCCCGCCGCATGAACCGTGAGGGTCAGATCTGGATCCGGGTCTTCCCTGTCAAGCCGTTCACCGCGAAGCCGCTCGATACCCGTATGGGTAAGGGTAAGGGCGATCCCCAGGGCTTTGTCGCCCCGATCACTCCGGGCCGCATCCTTTTCGAGGCCGAGGGCGTTTCCCTCGAGACCGCGCGCGAGGCCATGCGCCTGGCTGCCAACAAGCTCCCGGTCGCCACGAAGTTCGTCGTGCGCAGGGACTATGTCGAAGAATAATTTAAGGAGCTAGAGAAATGAAAGTTACTGAAGTACGCGAAATGTCCATCGCCGACCTCCGCGACCGCATCGAGATCGAGAAGAACAATCTCGACACCATGAAGCTCAACCACGCTATCTCTCCGCTGGAGGATACGTCCAAGATCAGAAAAACCCGTCAGGATATTGCCCGCATGATCACTATCCTTGCCGAGAAAGAAAAACAGCAGAACTAAACAAGTGAAGTCCTATGGAAAGAAATCTTCGTAAGGAAAGAGTCGGCATCGTCGTGAGCAACAAGATGGACAAGACCATCGTCGTCTCCGTCGAAACCCACGAGAAGCATCCCATTTACGGCAAGTTCGTGAAGAAGTCCACCAAGTTCGTGGCCCAGGACGAGAACAACGAGTGCTCCGAGGGCGATACCGTCCGCATCATGGAGACCCGTCCCCTGAGCAAGACCAAGAAGTGGAGATTAGTTGAAATCGTTGAAAAAGTCAAGTAATTATGATACAGCAGGAAACACGTTTATCTGTGGCTGACAACAGCGGTGCGAAGGAAGTCCTCTGCATCCGTGTCCTCGGTGGTACCCGCCACCGCTATGCCACGGTCGGCGAAACCATCGTCGTCACGGTCAAGAGCGCCATCCCCGGCGGTGACATCAAGAAAGGCACCGTCACCCGGGCTGTCGTCGTCCGCACCAAGAAGGAGATCCGTCGCGCCGACGGTTCCTACATCCGCTTTGACGACAACGCTTGCGTCCTCCTGAACGGCGCCGGCGAGCTCCGCGGCACCCGTATTTTCGGTCCCGTCGCCCGCGAGCTCCGCGAGAACTACATGAAGATTGTTTCACTGGCACCGGAGGTCCTTTAATCGTAGCGCATTATGAAAAAGTTCAATATCAAG
>ONJB01000090.1 GCA_900318015.1 uncultured Bacteroidales bacterium
ACGCACTTGACGCCGAGGCGTTCCAGCAGGCGCGGCATGATGATGCCGCCCACGGAATTGACCGCGTCCACCACGACGGTGAAGTTCGCGGCCTTCACGGCCTCCACGTCCACGGCCGGCAGGGCCAGGACGGCGTCCAGGTGCTTATCGGTGAAATCCTCTTCCTCGACCGTGCCCAGGCTGTCGACCTCCGCGAAGGAGAACTCCTCGGAGGCGGCGAGGTCCAGGACGGCCTGTCCTTCCATGGCGGTGAGGAACTCGCCCTTGTCGTTCAGGAGCTTGAGGGCGTTCCACTGGCGCGGGTTGTGGCTCGCGGTCAGGATGATGCCGCCGTCGGCCTTGGCGAACAGGACGGCCATCTCTGTGGTCGGGGTGGAGGCGAAGCCGCACTTGACGACATCGATGCCGCAGCCCATGAGGGTGCCCACGACGAGCTGTTCCACCATGTCGCCCGACAGCCGGGCGTCCTTGCCCACGACGATCTTGTACCGCTCGCCATTCGGATGCGGTTTCCGCTGCGGGAGCGTGGCGGCGTACGCAGCGGTGAACTTGACGATATCGACAGGGGTGAGGGCGTTGCCCGGAGCACCACCGATGGTGCCGCGGATGCCGGAAATGGATTTGATCAGGGTCATGGCATGTTCATTTATCGTACAAATTTACTATATTTGCGCCCCAAATCCAAAATTGATTATGCAGCAAGGCATCTGGACCGTCATCATGCTCGTGTTTTCGAACGTCTTCATGACATTCGCCTGGTACGGTCATCTCAAACTCCAGGAGATGAAGATCTCCACCGGCTGGCCCCTCATCCTGATCATCCTCTTTTCGTGGGGCATCGCCTTCTTCGAGTACTGCCTGACCGTCCCGGCGAACCGGATCGGTTTCAACGGAAACGGCGGCCCCTTCAACCTGATGCAGCTCAAGGTGATCCAGGAAGTGATTTCCCTGACCGTCTTTACCGTCATCGTCACTTTCCTGTTCAAGGGTCAACCCGTACAGTGGAACCACGTTGCCGCCTTTTTCTGCCTGATCCTGGCGGTTTTTTTCGTGTTTCTGAAATAAAAATTTGGAAATCCGAAAAAAAGCCGTACCTTTGTATTCCCAATCTGCTGGGTTCGTATAACGGTTAGTACTCGAGATTCTCAATCTCGCAATAGGAGTTCGATTCTCCTACCCAGTACCAAAAACCTCGCTCTAAGCAATTAGAACGAGGTTTTTTCGTATTCGGGCGGGCCGATTTACTGCAGCATCTTCATAATCTGTTTCTCCGTGGCGGTCGGTGCGATCGATCGGATGTGCTCCACGAGCCGCGCCAGTGATTCGGCGGGGGAGTGGTCCACGTCCAGGGTGCGGGCTTCGCCGAAGGGGAAGCCGCCGGGACCCGGGATGGCATCGACACAGAACAAGGATTCAGGCGTGCAGAACGAAGAGACCTGCCAGCCGTTGTAATGGAGGTCAGGACCGCGATAGACGCGCGTGATGTCGCCGGTGACCACGCGGCACTGCATCTGCAGGCGCGTCATCAAGGCGTCGGCCGCGCTTTTCTTCACGCCCAGCAGCGCCCGGATTTCCTTGATGCCGATGCTGCCGTGCTCTGCCAGATAGCCCATCACCTGCCGTTGCTCGGCCGTCGGCTGGTATTTCTCCAGGCTCCGCCGCCAGTTCATCAGCTCGGCGTACCATTCCACCGTAGCGAAAGCGGCTTTGCCTCCCCAAAGGAACTTGCCGTAGGCGATGTCCCCGCTCTGGACGACCGGAATCTTCCAGTCCCAAGGCGTCCTGCGCAGGTCCTCCTGGCCGTCGAACCAGTTCTCCCGGGCGGTCATTTCTTCGATGGAGTAGCCCGGGATGGGGTTTTCGAAAAACGGGACGATGCCCAGCGTCTCGATGACGCCGAGCATCGTCTCCGCAGATACGACGGTTGCCGGCAGGCCGGCATCCTTTTTCCGGTCGAATGACATTATCTTCTCAGGGGTCTTCCGCCCCGTCCCATCGTGTTGAACGCCCAGCTGATGCCGAAGCCGATGTGGGAGAAGGTGGACGCATTGCTCAGGTACCACTGGTAGTGGACGCTGAGCCGCAGGCATTCGAACAGCTCGACACCGGCCCGGGGGCTGAGCACGAGGGCCTGGGTCCATTCCCCCTTGTCTGCGAATTCGCTTTTCTGGTATCCGAATCCCGGGCCGATGCCCAGGCCGAAATAGGGATTGAATCCGCTGTAAGGGACCAGATTGAAGTCTGTGACGACCAGGGGCGTTCCCTGCCAGAACCGGGCATCCGGGCCGTAGGGCTCGCCGGAGGAGGTGTAAGAGCCTTTGCCGAAAGTGGTGGACAATTGCAGTCCCATGTCCACGACCGGGTTCACTTTCACCCGGTACTCACCGAAGAAGCCCAGCCGGTCCGGCCTGAACGTGTTGCCGGCCTTGCTGAAGTGATTGAACATGATGCCCAATTCGATGGCGCCGTCCTGCATGTAGTAACCGCCGGGACGGTATCCATGGCCGTAGCCGTAGTTATGGCCGTAACTTCTGGGGCCGTACTGCGCAAAGGCGGTCATCCCGACGGCCAATGCGACAAGGGTGATCAATGCTCTTTTCATGGCGTGATGCGTTTTTCCCAGGAGGATACAAAAAACAAGCCAGTCTGGAAAGACCGGCTTGAAAAGGCGTTTTTGCGTGCCTACACCATCAGCGCGCCGACGAGGCCGAGGATCGCGTAGAACTCCGGAAGAGCGGCGTAGATGAGGGTGTTGGTGAACACGTTGTGACCCTGGGAGATGCCCACGATACCGTTGGCGCAAACCTGGCCTTGACGGATGGCGGAGAGCATGCAGACCAGACCCACGGAGAGGCCCACACCGAACACGACGGCCGGATTCTCCATCGAACGCATCATGAAGAAGGCGACGAAGCCGTAGATACCCTGGGTGGCCGGGAGGGCGGAGAGCACCATGTAGTTACCGGAAGCTTCCGGCTTCTTCTTGAGGGCGCCTTCGGCGGCATTGCCGGCGATGGTTTCTTTAACGGGTTGTAGGTACGTCCTGCGGCTTCGTAGCCGGAGTTCTTGAAGAATTCCAGGAAGTTCAGTCGCAGCGGGTGCACGAAAGCGCCAAGGGCGCACATCGCGATATTGAGGGTATGTCCGACGATGACCACCAGGAGGAACGGGATCCACAGGGGGATGGACGTTCCGTCGCCGAGGATCATCAGGCCGATGTCGTTGAAGGCCTTGCCCAGCATCGCGCCGGCGAGGCCGAGCGCGTACAGGCGGAGGTAGCTGAGGACGTCGCCCAGCAGGCCGGTGACCGTATTGTAGCTCTCCCACAGGCCGGAGCCGATGTTGATGAGCGGATTGCGGTGCAGGTCGTTGAGCAGGAAGATGCCGAGGGCGGAAAGGACGCCGAGGACGATGATGATCCACTTGGTCGCAGCCTTGTCCAGCACGCCGACGAGGGCGAGCGCGCCGACGATGGTGCCGCCTACGATCAGGAGCGTCCAGCCCCACGTGCCGAGCGAGTTCGCGAAGCCCTTGACCTTCGTCGCGTTGTAGGTCTTCACGATCATCGCGAGGCACAGGTGCACGATACCGATGATGAGGGCGAGGACCATCGTCCCGTCGTAGCCTGCGATCTTGGAAGGCAGGAACGGGAAGCCCCGGAAAATGCTCCATTCGGCGATGTCTATCGAGAAGAACGTATGGAACAGGAAGCCGATGACGGTCGTTCCGATGCCCAGGGTGACGACGAGCGGGGCGAAGCCCTTGAAGCTGTCCACCTTCTTCAGCAGGAAGCCGATGAGGATGAGCAGGAGCCCGTAACCGGCGTCGCCCATGCAGAAGGCGAAGAACAGCAGGAAGAAGACGGCGATGAAGGGCGTGGGGTCGAAACCGTCGTAGGCCGGGCGGCCGTACATGTCGGTCAGGACCTCGAACATCTTCACGAACTTGTTGTTGCGGAAGCTGATGGGCGGGTTGTCGTCCACCTGCGCGTTGTCCTTGAGGTAGAACACGCCGGTTTCCTCTACAGCCTTGGTGACAGCTTCTTCGTTCTCCGTGGGCGCGTAGCCCACGAGCGTGACGATGGTGTTCTCCGCGGCGGGCACGGCGGCCTGCTTGGCCAGGTAGAGGTCCAGCTGGGTGAGCTTGTCGCGGCTTTCGGCCTCGAACTCGGCCTGGCGCTTCTTCGCGGTCAGGAGGATCGCCTTCTCGTGGTCGATTTCGGCCTGGACTTCGGCGATTTCCTGCTGGATGGCTTCGTAACTGCGGCGCGGGCCGCGGACGCGGTCGGGAAGGGTGTCGGGACCGGCTACGACGAACCAGACCTTGCCATCGTCTTCTTTCACGACCTGGACGGGTTCATTCTCCACCCAGAGCGGGTCGAAGGACTTGGCGGAACTGACGTGGAACTGCACCGGAACGCCGGCGTCGGAGAGCTTTTTCAGCAACTCCGGGTCGAAAGCGCCCCACGGCTTCGCGGCGGCCGCCTCTTTCTCGAGGGCCTTCATCCGCTCGCCGAGTTCTTCCAGCGTATCCAGCGCCGCGGCGGTGGCGTAGGTGAGGTCACCTTCGACCGGGATGGGCTGGAGCGTTTCCGGGAAGAAGATCTTCCCGAGGGACTGGACGAGGTCCTTCCGCTGCTCTACGGCGCGGAACAGGTCGCCGGACGGACCGTCCACCGGTTTCACGCTGCGGGTGATATCGACAAGACCGATTTCCTGGAGTTTCTCCAGGAGTCCTTCCTGCTCACCGTTCAGCAGGATGAAGGAGTATTTGGTCATCGGACTGATCATACCTCCGAGGCCTCCTCCTCCTCTGCCGCATGGCGCTGCTTGACAATCTTCTGGGAGGCCTTGGAGAGATTCTCCTCATCCTCCATGTACCGCTTGATCTTGCGGATCGCTTCCTGGTAGCCGGGAATCTGGACTTTCTCGTACAGGTTCACCTTCTGGGTCGTCTTCTTCCGCTGGTAGTCCAGGATGCGGGCCTTCTCGTGGTACACTTCCGACTCGATGCCGAGCCGGGAGAGTTCCTTGAGGATGGCCACGCCGTCGGCATACCAGGCAGGCTTGACGAAGGCGTTGAAGGGAAGGATCTTGTAGTGGATCTCCCCGAGCGCCGGCGTCTTCACGCCCGCGACCTTCACGGTGTGCAGGTCCACGTCCGTGATGGCCACCAGACCCGGGTCGAACTCGTTCCAGAGGGCGGCGAGATAGTCGTATCGTTCCATGGCGGCTTCCAGGTCGGCAATAAGACGGTCGCTTTCCTCCTTGGCCTTGCGCACTTCCAGCCGCAGGGCGCTCTCCTTGTTCTGCAACGTAGGAAGCGCCTTCTGCCGGACCTTCAGCTGCTTGCCGATCTCGTTCAGCGACGTTTTATTGTATTGAAACTTGACAGCCATAAAGAACTAGTTCTTCCAGTATTTGTCCACGAGGGCCTGCTTGATGCCGGTTTCGGCCGGGCTGAAGTACTTCGCGAAGAGCTTCCAGGCCGTGTCCAGCATCTCGGTGATGGAGATGTTCACGTCGATGGCGAGCAGTTCGCGGGCATAATCCTTCGCATAGTCCAGGCAGCGGACGTCGTAGTCGGAAAGGTCGAAACCGTTCTCGAGCTTGGTCTTCGCATTCTGGGCATCCGCGTACAGGCGGACGGAGGCGTTCATGACCTGGGAGTGGTCGTCGCGCGTCTTCTTGTTCTGGACGAGCTGTTTCAGACGGGACAGGGAACGGAACGGGTCGATGATGACCTTGCCTGTGTCGGTGTCCGCGCGGAGGAACAGCTGGCCTTCGGTGATGTAACCGGTGTTGTCCGGGATGGCGTGCGTGATGTCTCCGTCATTCAGGGTGGTCACCGCGATGATGGTGATGGAACCGCCGGACGGGAGCTGCACGGCCTTCTCGTAGATCTTCGCGAGGTCGGAGTACAGGGAGCCCGGCATGGAGTCCTTGGACGGAATCTGGTCCATACGGTTGGACACGATGGACAGGGCGTCCGCGTACAGGGTCATGTCGGTCAGCAGCACCAGGACTTTCTCATTCTTGTCCACGGCGAAGTACTCGGCGGCGGTCAGGGCCATGTCCGGCACCAGGAGGCGCTCCACCGGGGGATTCTCGGTCGTGTTGATGAAGCAGATGATCTTGTCCAGGGCGCCAGCGGCCTCGAAGGAGTTCTTGAAGAACAGGTAGTCGTCGTTGGAAAGGCCCATGCCGCCGAGGATGATCTTGTCCACGTCGGCGCGGAGGGCCACATCGGCCATCACCTGGTTGTAGGGCTGGTCCGGGTCCGCGAAGAACGGGATCTTCTGGCCGGACACGAGGGTGTTGTTCAGGTCGATGCCGGCGATGCCGGTCGGAATGAGCTGGGACGGCTGGCGGCGCTTGTACGGGTTCACGGACGGACCGCCGATCTGGCGCTCCTCGCCCTCGATCTCGGGGCCGCCGTCCAGCGGGTGGCCGTAGGCGTCGAAGAAGCGGCCGGCGAGCTGGTCGGAGACCTTGAGCACGGGCGGTTCGCCGAGGAAGGTGACTTCGGCATTCGTGGGGATGCCTTCCGTACCGGAGAAGATCTGCAGGGTCACGACATCGCCCTTGATGCGCACGACCTGGGCGAGTTTCCCGGCCACGACGGCCAGTTCGTCATTGGACACGCCTTTTGCGCGGAGCGAAACCGTCGCCTTGGTGATGCCTTCCAACTGGGTGTAGACTCTTTGGTATGCTTTCATGGTCTTATGCAATCATTTGGTTGACGGTATCCTGGTAGCCCTGGAAGGCCTCGCCCTCGAACTCGGAGTAGTTCATCTGGCGGAGCACATTGATCAGGTCCTTGAAGAAGTTGCGGCACTTCTCGAAGTCTTCGAAATCATACTCCTTGTCGCAGATGCCCAGCACGAGGTCCAGCATGTAGCGCTGACGCTCGATCGGGCACAGAGCGTCGATGGCGTCGAAGGCGTCCTGCTGGAGGATGACGAAGTCCACGAGCTCGGACTTCCAGAAGTTCACGTGGTAGCTCATCGGGACGCCGTCGTCGCCGAGGATGTTGATCTGCTCGCTGGCTTCCTTGCCGCGGCGGATGATGTTCTTCGCGGTCTTGACCTTGCCGACCCAGCCGGGTTCGACGGTCTCGTCCAGATACGCCTCGATCTCCGGATACTCCAGGTACTTGGAGTAGGAATCCAGCGGGGAGACGGCCGGGTAGCGCTTCTGGTCCGCCCGGTTCTGTTCGAGGGCGTAGAAGCAGCGGGCGGCCTTCTTGGTGGACTCGGTCACGGGCTCCTTGAGGTTACCGCCGGCCGGGGACACCGTGCCGATGAAGGTGACG
>ONJB01000091.1 GCA_900318015.1 uncultured Bacteroidales bacterium
TGAAGGAACAATTGTCCCTAGTCCGGATTTTCATGATTCTCAGTCTGTTATTATCCATTCTCGGACTGATTGCCATGAGCAGCTACTATGCGGACGAGAGTTCCAAAGACATCGCCGTCCGGAAGGTTTTCGGGAGTACGATCAAGCAGGAACTTTGGAAAACGGTGGTGGAATACCTCTTTTTGCTGGGCCTGGCGGCCATCATCGCCATCCCCATTTCGATCCGGCTGGCTTCCCGGCTTCTGGAGCAATACGCCTACCGGATTTCCGGTTACGGATGGGTGTTCGTCGTGACCGTCCTCATCGCCACGATGGTCGCTTTCCTTTCCATCCTTTGGCAAACCCTCAAGGCCGCGCGGACCAATCCGGCGGAGGAACTGAAAAAAGAATAAAGAGATTCCCGGTCAAGCCGGGAATGACGAAAACATGAAAAGCTATCTGAAATTTCTTTCCCGCAACAAGTTATACACCGTCATCGAGGCGGTGGGGCTGGCGGTGAGTCTGGCGTTTGTGATTTTAATCGGCTCCTATGTCGTACAGCAGTACGAGGTGGCTCACGAGTCGTCGCAGTGGAAGCGGACGTTCGTGCTGGGAAGCGACGACTTCCTGGGGCTGACCTATTGGGACAAGGAGGAGCTGGAGATGAATATCCCGGAGGTGGAGGCGGCGACCCATGCGGCGATGCTGTGGCAGCCCGTCATTCAAAAAGGTGAGGAGCCCGTCCAGGCGTCCGGAATCGAGGCCGATGCCGACTTCTTCAAGGTCTTCCCGGAATATCATCTCCTGGAAGGAAGCTTGGAGGACTTTGTCGGCAAGGAGGACGTCCTCATCAGCGCCTCGCTGGCCCGCAAGATTGCCGATCAGGTCGGCAATGACGCCACCGTCACTCCCGGCTCGACCTCTACCGTCACTCCCGGCTCGACCGGGAGTCTTATCGGCACCGTCATCAAGGTGGATAAAGCGGACCGAACCATCAAGGGCATTTATGCCGATTTCGACGGCGCTTTCTTCATGCCCGCGGACGTCATCACGAATATCTCGAACAGTTGGGCGCTCGAGCAGGGGAAAGTTTTCAACAGCATCGGCAATTACACCACCTGGTTCCGGGTGCGGGAGGATGCCGACCTAGATGAAGTGCAAGCCAAAGTAAAAGCGCTGTTACATAAGAACTACGACGCCTCCTGGGCCGTGGAGAAAGTGGATTCCTGGAAGGCGTACCGCATGGACGAGGCCTTTTTCTTCACGGGCAGCAGCAATGGGCTCACCCGCACGGGCAATGTGCAGATGCTGCGCCTGCTGACCGTCGTCGTCCTGCTGCTCCTCTTGTCGGCCATCTTCAACTATGTGAACCTGAGCCTGGCCCTCACGGGAAAACGGGCCAAGGAAATGGCCACCCGGCGCCTTCTGGGGGCCGATCGAACCGGCATCCTGTGGAAGTACATCGGCGAATCCGTGGCCTTCACGGCCGTTTGCTTCGCGGCGGCGCTCCTCCTGGCCGATCTGCTGGCGCCGATGGTGAACAGCCTGGTCTCCAACAGCGACCCGGACGAACTGATGCTGGTGGGCGACACCAGTGTGCGGCTTTCCTTCATGATGACGCCTGGGTATGTCCTGGCGTATTTGGCCGGCATTCTGGTCCTGGGCGTCATCAATGGCCTGCTCCCGGCTTTCGCCGCCTCGCGTTACGAACCTATCGACGTGATCAAGGGCACGCTCCGGCGCCGGAACAAGATGATTCTGAACAAAGTTTTCATCGTGGTCCAGAACGTCCTTTCGGTCTTCCTGATCGCGATGGCCCTGGTGATGGAGGTGCAGATGCGGCACATGTTGACAAGGCCGATGCACGCCGCCACGGACAATCTTTATTACATCGAGTATTCCGCCGAGAACTATGATGCCATGCGGCTTTTCAAGGACAAGGTGGAGCGGCTGCCTTTTGTGACGAAAGCCGGCGTGGGCCGCGGTATCCCGGGTCTCATCAACATGACGATGGGTATCAAGGTGGACGAGGAACACCATGTCGATATGCCCGTCATCGTCTGCGATTCCACCTATTTCCAGCTGCTCGGCATGGAAGTGGAGGAGGACTTTGGCCATCCGCTGACTCATTCTCTCTGGATGAGCCGCTCCGCCTTCAATGCGGCGGCGGTATCGGACACATCGACCGTCTTCCCGCGACGGATCCGCATGAATGGTGCGCAGCCGGAGTTCATCGGCGGTGTCATCCACGATTTCCCCGCCCGACCGGCTTCGGAAGGCTCCATCAATCCCAATGGCAGCGTCATCGTTACCCGGGTCGAAGAACTCTACTATGCAGATTGCCTCCTAATCGGCACTATCGGGGAAGATAAAACCTACGAGGACCAGATCCTCCAGGCCTACAGGGAATTCCGTCTGGAAACCGCCGGTGTAGAGGAGCCCGCTTGGCGGTACGGGTTTGTCAAGGACATCAACCGCAAGCAGCTGGCGCCCGTAAAGCGGACTTTGCGCTTAGTGGAACTCTTTGCCGTCCTTTCTGTCCTGATTGCATTGTTAGGCCTGCTGGCCATGAGTACCTATTTCGCAGATGAAAACACCAAGCAGATTGCTGTGCGGAAGGTCTTCGGCTCAGATGTCTCGCACGAAACCTGGCGGAATGTCCGCAGTTACATGGTCCTGACCGGCATCGCCTGCCTCGTCGGCATTCCGCTGGCCATCTGGGCCGCCCGCCTTTACCTGCAGCGCTTCGCCTACCGCGTGGAAGGCTACGGTTGGGTGTTCGTGGTGGCGGTCCTCATCTCCCTGGCCATCGCCTTCGCCACCGTCCTCTGGCAAACCCTCAAAGCCGCCCGGACCAATCCGGCCATTGAACTGAAAAAAGAATAAGAGCACGTGTCAGGGCACATTTGTGGACTATTATGTTCCCTCAGCCGTGCTCCAGCACGTCGCTGGGAACAAAAACCCTTGAAAACGTTCCCTCAGCCGTGCTGGTTTGAGCAGTGCACCTGCCCCTATTGCCCGCCGAGGCGGGAAAAGAAGGTGGCGACGTCCGCCCAGGTGCGGAGCGGGTCTTCGCCGAAGGTGAGCACCGTGCCCATGAAGCCGTCACAACCTTCCCGCGTGAGGAGATAGTCGCCCATCAGGAGTTCGGGATGATTGCCCACGATGACCCGGTTCCAGGCGGGGACGCCGATATGGGCCTCGGCCCATTTGACGTTTTCGCCCCAAAGATCCGGTTTGTTCGGGTCCTCCCGGCAGACGATGTAGGTGTCATACATTTCCGAGAGATTGTGGAACACTTTGAAGGCCTCCCCGATGGGGAGGTCGTTCCGTACATCCCGGAGGACGCCGTCCATTTCCACCATCAAGGAGCGCTTGGAACGCCCCTCCTGCTTGTCGTCAATCCATTGGATGACAGGCAATAACGCCCATAAGAACGTATGGTCGTTGAGCTGGTGCTCGCCGTCGAAATGCAGGGCCTGCGGATAATGCTCCGCAAACTCGTCGAAGCAGTTCACCATCGTGTCCTTCGTGCCGAACAGGCCCCAAACTCGCTCCGGTTCAACGACAGAGAAACGGCCGTCCGAAACCGTCCGATAGTCCTCCACGAGGGCTTTCGTGACCATGAAAGAAGTCTGGCCGTCCTGCCTTGTAGAGTGGAACTCCTGCTTGCCCAACCCGTTGTTTTTCAGGATGGTATCGGCCAGATGCAGCGCCGGATTGACACAAATCCGGTCGAATCCCGCCAGCTGCTCCGTGTACATGCCGCCCATGGACGTTCCGATGATGAGGTCCGGCTGCTCCTTGGCGCAAAGGTCCTTGAGCAAGTCGATGGCCGCGAACGGGTCCACAGGCAGGTCGGGCGCGATCACCGTCGCCTCCGGCAACAGGAGCCGGATTCGCCCCACCGTCCCGCTGGCGCCGGATGAAGCGAAACCATGGACATACAAGATTTTCTTGCCGGCAAACATCCCCGGCCGGGCATATTCATACAGTTCCATGGTGCGAAGTTAACAAGAAGGGATAATCAGTCGATGAAATCCTCGATTTCCGCGAGGTTCGCCTTGCGGCCCTTGGCATCGTCCACGACGAGGATGGTGCCGTTGTAGCGTTTGGCTTTCCGGCTGATTTCCAGCGGGTTGAAGCCGGGGGAGACGAGGATGAGCCCCTTGATT
>ONJB01000092.1 GCA_900318015.1 uncultured Bacteroidales bacterium
TACCTCGTCACCGGCTTCCTCATCCCGCTCATCGTCCCGGTGGACGTTCCCCTGTGGATGCTCGCCCTCGCCGTGGCCTTCTCCGTCATCTTCGTCAAGGAAGTGTTCGGCGGCACCGGCATGAACATCTGGAACCCGGCCCTCGTGGCCCGCGCCTTCCTGTTCTTCTCCTATCCTTCGTCCATGTCCGGCTCCTCCGTGTGGGTGTCCAAGACCTGGGTCTCCGCCCTTAAGGACGTCGACGCGGTCTCCGCGGCCACCCCGCTCGCCATCGCGCACGACGGCGGCTTCGACGCCGTTTCCGGCGCCGTGGGCCAGTACTCCTTCATGGACATGTTCTACGGATTCATCCCCGGCTCCACCGGTGAAACCAGCGTGATCGCCATCCTCCTCGGCGCCATCCTGCTCGTCTGGACGGGCGTGGCTTCCTGGAAGATCATGGTGTCCTCGGTCGCCGGCGGCCTCCTGGTCGGCTGGCTCGGCCAGCTCGCCGGCGCCACCGCCGTCCCGTGCTACTACCAGCTCGTCATGGGCGGCTTCCTGTTCGGTTCCGTCTTCATGGCTACCGACCCGGTGACCGCGGCCCAGACCGAGACCGGCAAGTGGATCTACGGCTTCCTTGTCGGCGCCCTCGCCGTCATCGTCCGCCTGTGGAACCCGGGCTACATGGAAGGCATGATGCTCGCCATCCTGTTCATGAACACGATGGCCCCGCTCATCGACCACTGCGTCGTCACGAGCCACATCAACCGGCGGATGAAGAAAGTGAAAACCGCTTAAAGGACACGCGCTATGAATACCAACAACAACGTATATACCGTTCTCTACACGGCCCTCATCGTGGTCGTCGTAGCCGCGCTCCTCGCCTTCGTCTCCCAGTCCCTCAAGGGACGCCAGGACGCCAATGAGAAGGCGGAAACCATCTCCCAGATGCTCACCGCCGCGCAGTTCGGCACCAAGGCCGAGTTCCAGAAGCTGGGCAACGCCGCGGTCCTCCAGAAGTACGCCGACGAGATCGCCGAGGCCTACACCGTGAATGTCGCGGGCGAGAAGGTCGCCGACCTCCCGCAGGGCGAAGTCTTCAGCCCGAAGCTGCTCAAGCGGCAGAACTACAACATCAAGGGCGGCGCCAACGCCACCGGCGAGCCCGAGATCCCCGTCTTCGTCTTCAAGGACGGCACCACCGTGGTTCCCATCTACGGCGCCGGCCTCTGGGGCCCGGTCTGGGGCTATGTCGCCTTCGAGAAAGGCAGCGCAACCATCAAGGGAGCCTACTTCGACCATGAGTCCGAAACCGCCGGCCTCGGCGCCAAGATCAAGGACGACCCGGCCTTCCAGGCCGAGTTCGTCGGCAAGCAGGCCGCCTTCGACAAGACCCCGGTCTTCCAGATCGTGAAGGGCGCCGAAGGCACCCTCGCCGACAACCAGATCGACGCCATCACCGGTGCTACGATGACCTCCCAGGGTCTCGACGCCGCCATCAACACCTGGTTCGCCGCCTATGCGAAGTTCTTCCTGAACAACGCCCCCGAGCAGGACTGCTGCGGTAACCACGAAGGCTGCGAAGGCGAGCATGAGAATTGTGAAAACCATGAAGCAACGGAGGAGTAAGCCATGAATGCGAAATTGAAAGAAACCATCCTCAACCCCATCTTCAAGGGGAACCCGATCACCGTCCTGGTGCTGGGCATCTGCTCGTCCCTCGCGGTGACCGTCACGCTGAAGGGTGCGCTCGTCATGGCGCTCTCCGTGATCGTCGTCTGCGGCATCTCCAGCCTGATCCTGTCCCTCCTTCGGAACACGATTCCGGGCCGGGTGCGCATCATTGTCCAGCTCGTCGTGGTCGCGATGATGGTGATCCTGGTGGACCAGATCCTCAAGAGCTTCGAAGCCACCTACGCCATCGACAAGCAGCTGTCCGTGTACATCGGCCTCATCATCACGAACTGCATCGTGATGGGCCGCATCGAGGCGTTCGCCCTCGGCAACAAGCCGTGGCCGAGCTTCCTGGACGGCATCGCGAACGGCGCCGGCTACGGCCTGATCCTGCTCATCGTCGCCTTCTTCCGGGAGCTCCTCGGCAGCGGCACCCTGTTCGGGATCGACATCCTCAACCGGTTCGGCTATGTCCCGAACAACCTCGTGATCCTGCCTCCGTTCGCCCTCATCCTCCTGGGATGCATCGTGTGGGTGCAGCGGAGCATCCAGAAAGACCTTCAGGAAAAGTAAAACCGACGCCTTATGGAATATCTCAGCTTATTCGTCAAGTCCATCTTCGTGGACAATATGATCTTCGCGTACTTCCTGGGTATGTGCTCATACCTGGCGGTATCGAAGAATGTCAAGACGGCTGCGGGTCTGGGCGTCGCGGTCATCGCCGTCCTCCTGATCACCCTGCCGATCAACTACCTGCTGAACACCTACGTGCTCCAGCCCGGCGCGCTCAAGTGGATCAGCCCCGCCCTCGCCGACGTGGACCTGAGCTTCCTCAGCTTCATCGTCTTCATCGCGGTCATCGCCGCCATCGTGCAGATCGTGGAAATGGTCGTGGAGAAGTTCTCCCCGGAACTGTATTCGTCCCTGGGTATCTTCCTCCCGCTGATCGCCGTGAACTGCGCCATCCTGGGCGGTTCCCTGTTCATGCAGCAGAAGGACTTCCTGAACATCGGTGAAGCCGTCGTGTACTCCCTCGGCTCGGGTATCGGCTGGTTCCTCGCCATCGTCTCCCTCGCGGCCATCCGCGAGAAGATGGCGTACTCCAACGTCCCGCCGGCACTCAAGGGCCTCGGCATCACCTTCATCACCGTCGGTCTGATGGGCATCGCCTTCATGACCTTCATGGGTATCTCACTGTAAACGGAGGAAAGCGCTATGGGAAATACATTGATTTCTGCCATCCTCGTGATGCTCGTCGTAACGGTCCTGCTGGCCATCCTGCTGGTCTGGATCAAGAACGCCCTCATGCCCTCCGGCTCCGTCAAGGTGTCCATCAACAACGGTTCCAAGGAACTGGAAGTCGCCCCCGGCGGTGACCTGATGCACACCCTCGCCGACCACGGCATCTTCCTCCCCTCCGCCTGCGGCGGCAAGGCCAACTGCGGCCAGTGCAAGCTCCAGGTCCTCGACGGCGGCGGCACCATCCTCCCCACCGAGACCGGCTTCTTCTCCCGCAAGCAGATCAAGGAAGGCTGGCGCCTGGGCTGCCAGGTCAAGGTCAAGGACAACCTCCAGATCGCCGTTCCGGAGAGCGCCCTCAGCGTCAAGAAGCTCGAGTGCGAAGTCATCTCCAACGAGAACGTCGCCACCTTCATCAAGGAATTCACCGTGCGTCTCCCGGAAGGCGAGCACATCGACTTCAAGTCCGGCGAGTACATCCAGATCGACATTCCGGAATACGAGGCCGACTTCTCCGACATGGGCGTCGCTCCCATCTACATGGGCGACTGGGAGAAATACGGCATCACCTCGCTCAAGTACAAGAACACCGAGCCGACGATCCGCGCCTACTCCATGGCCTCGTATCCGGCCGAGAAGGACGTCATCAAGCTCAACGTGCGTATCGCGACCCCGCCGTTCGACCGCACCCAGCCGAAGGGCGTGTTCAAGTTCGTCCCGGGCGTGCCTCCGGGCATCGCCTCCACCTACGTCTTCTCCCGCAAGCCGGGTGACAAGGTGATGATCAGCGGTCCTTACGGCGAGTTCCTCCTCCCGAAGGACGATCCCGAAGACATGGAATACATCTTCGTGGGCGGCGGCGCCGGCATGGCTCCGCTCCGCAGCCACATCATGCACCTGTTCAAGACGCTCAAGACGAACCGCCAGGTCCACTTCTTCTACGGCGCCCGCGCCCTCGTCGAGGCCTTCTACCTGGAGGACTTTGCCGAGATCGAGAAGGACTTCCCGAACTTCCACTTCCACCTGGCCCTCGACCGTCCCGACCCGGCCGCCGATGCCGCCGGCGTGAAGTACACCGCGGGCTTCGTCCACAACGTGATGAACGAGACCTACCTCAAGAACCACGAGGCTCCCGAGGACATCAAGTACTTCATGTGCGGTCCGCCCATGATGACCAAGTGC
>ONJB01000100.1 GCA_900318015.1 uncultured Bacteroidales bacterium
CAACAAGCAGATCTATGTCCAGGTCATCAACGACCTCGAGGGCAAGACCCTGGTTGCCGCCGCGTCCAACGACAAGGCCCTCGCCGCCGAGACCAAGGGTAAGAACGGCATCGACACCGCCGCCATCGTCGGCAAGGCGATCGCCGAGCGCGCCCTCGCCGCGGGTATCACCAAGGTCGCTTTCGACCGCGGAGGCTATCTCTTCCATGGCAGAGTTAAAAGTTTGGCCGATGCTGCCCGTGAAGGCGGCCTCGTATTCTAATCAAAAGAGACTATGGCAAATACGAACGTTAAAAGAGTCAAGACGTCTGACCTTGAACTGAAGGACAGACTCGTCGCCATCAACCGTGTGACGAAAGTCACCAAGGGTGGCCGTCACTTCCGTTTCGCCGCCATTGTCGTCGTCGGTGACGAAAATGGTGTGGTGGGCTACGGTCTCGGTAAGGCTAACGAGGTCACGGCCGCTATTGCGAAGGGCGTCGAGGACGCCAAGAAGAACCTGGTGAAGATCCCCGTGATCAACACCACGATCCCGCACGAGCAGGTGGCCCGTTTCGGCGGCGCCGAGGTTTTCATGAAACCCGCTGCTCCCGGTACCGGTGTGAAGGCCGGTGGTGCTATGCGCGCCGTCTTCGAGTCCGCCGGCATCCAGAACGTGCTTGCGAAATCCAAGGGCTCTTCCAACCCGCACAACCTCGTGAAGGCTACGATCCAGGCGCTCACCGAGATGCGTGACGCTTACACGGTGGCCGGCCTGCGCGGCATCGCGATGAACAAGGTGTTTAACGGATAATCAGAGAGAAACTATGGCAAAGCTTAGAATCACCCAGATCCGGAGCAAGAACGGCGAGACCAAGCGTCAGATCGCCAACCTCCGCACTCTCGGCATCCGCAGAATGCATCAGACCGTCGAGGTCGAGGACACCCCTATCACCCGCGGCATGCTGGAGAAGGTGCACCACCTCGTATCTTATGAAGTTATTGACTAAGGAGGAGAGAGAGATGAAACTTGAAAACATGAAGCCCGCAAAGGGCGCAACGCACAATAGCAAGAGAGTCGGTCGCGGACAGGGTTCCGGTAAGGGCGGCACTGCCACCCGTGGTACCAAGGGCGCCCAGGCCCGTGCCGGTTACGAGCACAAGATCGGTTTCGAAGGCGGCCAGATGCCTATCCAGCGCCGTCTCCCGAAGTTCGGTTTCAAGAACCCCACCCGTGTCGAGTACAAGGGCATCAACGTCGCCACCCTGCAGGCGCTCTTCGAGAGCAAGGGCCTGAAGGAGTTCGATGTCGAGACCTTCATCGGCTGCGGTCTCGCCTCCAAGGGCGAACTGGTCAAGGTCCTCGGTAACGGTGAGCTCACCGCCGCCGTCGAGGTCAAGGCCAACGCCTTCTCCAAGTCCGCTGTTGCTAAGATCGAGGCCGCCGGCGGTAAGGCGACCGTTATCGAATAAGAGTAAGCGAAATGGCAAAGTTTGTTGAGACCATCACCAACATCTTCAAGATTGAAGAGCTCAAGAAGCGGATCATCTACACCCTGCTTCTTGTGCTGGTGTACCGTCTGGGCTGCTACATCCTCCTCCCGGGTCTCGATCCCGAGGTGCTGAAGGGCGGCATCAGCGGCACGCAGGAAGGTCTCGTCGGACTGCTCAACATGTTCTCCGGCGGCGCCTTCGGCAACGCTTCCATCTTCGCTCTTGGCGTGATGCCGTACATCTCGGCATCCATCGTGGTCCAGCTTCTCGGCATGTTCGTCCCTTCCTTCCGCAAGATGCAGATGGAAGGCGAGAGCGGCCGCCGGAAGATGAACCAGATCACCCGTTACCTCACCATCGCGATCCTCGCGATCCAGGGTCCGGCGTACATTACCGGTATGATTCCGCGTAACGCCATCGCCGTGGGCTGGTCCAGCTTCATGTTCAACATCGTGTCCACCATCATCCTGATGGCCGGCACCATGTTCGTCATGTGGCTCGGTGAGCGTATCACTGACCGCGGTATCGGCAACGGTATCTCCCTCATCATCATGATCGGCATCGTCGCCCGTCTGCCTTACGCCCTCGCGGCCGAAATCGGCCAGAAGATCACCGGCAGCGGCGTGGGCGGTCCGCTCATCCTCGTCGTGGAGCTCGTCGTCTGGTTCCTCGTCATCATCGCCGCCATCGCCATCGTGCAGGCCGTCCGCAAGGTCCCTGTGCAGTATGCGAAGCGCGTCATCGGCAACAAGCAGTACGGCGGTGTCCGCCAGTACCTCCCGCTTGATGTTCCCGATGCTCCTGGGCCGCTGGGATGCCACCCGTGGCATCGCCGCCGCCTTCTCGAGCTACACGAACGTCTGGTACAACATTGTGTTCGCTTTCCTGGTGATCGTGTTCACCTACTTCTACACCGCCGTGACCGTCAACCCGACGATGATGGCTGAGGACATGAAGAAGAACGGCGGTTTCATCCCGGGCGTCAAGCCGGGCAAGAAGACGGCCGAGTACATCGACACGATCATGTCCCGGATCACCCTTCCGGGCTCCATCGCCCTGGCGTTCATCGCCATCATGCCTGCGTTCGCGAACATCTTCGGCATCAACAACCAGTTTGCCAGCTTCTTCGGTGGCACCTCCCTCCTGATCACGGTGGGTGTGGTCCTCGACACGCTGCAGCAGATTGAGAGTTACCTGCTGATGCGCCACTATGACGGATTGATGAAGACCGGCCGTCTGACCGGACGGTCCGGCATGTAAGTTCTTTGAAAGGAAATCACAGCGTCGAAAATGGTAAGGCCGAAAACTGAAGAAGAGATCGAGCTCCTGCGGATCAACGGAGAGCTGGTGTCCAAGACACTGGCGGAGGTCGGTAAGTGGGTCGCCCCTGGTGTGACAACTGGGGTCGCCCCTGGTGTGACAACTGCGAAGTTGAACGAGGTGGCCGAGACCTTTATCCGGGACCACGGTGCCATCCCTTCCTTCAAAGGTTTCGAAGGCTTTCCCGCCGCGCTCTGCATCTCGGTCAACGATGTGGTCGTCCACGGTTTTCCGTCCGACTATGCCCTCAAGGAGGGCGACATCGTGTCCGTAGACTGCGGAACCCTGTACAAAGGTTATAACGGTGATTCCGCGTACACCTTCCCGGTCGGGGAGGTGGACGCGGAGACCCGGAAGCTCCTGGACGTCACCAAGGCGTCCCTGTACAAGGGGATCGAGCAGGCGGTGGCCGGAAACCGGACCGGCGATATCGGATACGCGGTGCAATCGTATGCGGAAAGTTATGGCTTCTCCGTCGTCCGTGAGCTGGAAGGCCACGGGCTGGGCACGAAGATGCACGAGGAACCCGGCGTCCCGAACTACGGACGGCAGGGCCACGGCGCTCGCCTGGCGGACGGTCTGGTCATCTGTATCGAGCCGATGATCTGCGCGGGCGGCAGAGGTGTGTATCTTGCAAGAAATGGTTGGGCAGTACACACCGCCGACCACAAGAATGCGGCCCATTACGAGCTTACGGTTGTTGTCCGGAAAGGCCGGGCTGAACAGCTTTCGACCTTCGATTTCATCGAGAAAGGAACGTTATAGTACTGATGTTTAATGGTAAAGTGATTTTTGAACAATGTCCAAACAAGTAGCTATCGAGCAGGACGGTGTAGTCATTGAAACCCTCCCCAACGCCATGTTCCGCGTGGAGCTGGAGAACGGCCACATCCTCCTTTGCAACATTTCAGGCAAGATGAGGATGCACTTCATCCATATCCTTCTCGGCGACCGGGTCAAGGTTGAAATCTCGCCTTACGATTTGACAAAGGGAAGAATTTCTTTCAGATACAAATAATAAAAGATAAGACTATGAAAGTCAAGACATCCATCAAGAAGCGCAGCGAAGACTGCAAGATCGTCCGGCGCAAAGGCCGCCTGTACGTGATCTGCAAGAAGAACCCCAAGTTCAAGATGCGTCAGGGATAATTGTGTAACCAAATAAGTACAGCAAGAATATGGCAAGAATAGCCGGTGTTGATTTACCCAACAACAAACATGGTGTGATCGGTCTGACCTACATCTACGGTATCGGCCGCAGCTCCGCCAGCAAGATCCTGGCCACCTGTGGCATCGATCCCACCATCAAGGTCGGCGACTGGAACGATGACCAGATCGCTGCCATCCGTACCCTCATCAACGACGAGTACAAGATCGAGGGTGAACTCCGTTCTTCCGTCCAGATGGACATCAAGCGCCTCATGGAC
>ONJB01000094.1 GCA_900318015.1 uncultured Bacteroidales bacterium
AGGCCCTTCAGGCGGGCGTATTCGATCTCGTCGTTCTGGATCTGGAGCTCGAGCTGTTCCAGCTGGAGGCGGTCCATCTCGGCGAGGACCTGGCCCTTCGTGACATAGTCCCCCACCTCCACGTTGATCTTGCGGATGCGGGCGCCGGTCTGGGGCATGATGTTGTTGGTGGCGTAGGCTTCGACGGAGGAGGAATAGGTGCTCTCCTGGGCGACGTCCCGGGAGGAGGCGGTAATAACCTCGACGGTCGGGGTGACGTCGGCCTGGGCGCCGGGGAAACCGGGGCCCTGCGGCTGCTGGTCGCCGCCCCTGCTTCCGCAGGAAGCCACGGCCAGGGCGGCCAGGACGGGGATGATGATCTTGCAGTTCATATGTTAATTCGCGTTAAAATCGTAACCGAGGGTCTGCTCCAGGCCCGCCTTCGCGATGACGAAGTTGTAGATGGCCTGGGAGACGGCGAGACGGGACTGGGTCAGGACCAGTTCCGTGTTGTTGAGGTCCGTCAGGGTGCTCTTGCCGAGCTGATAGGACTTGACGGCGATGTCGTAGGCCTTCTCCGCGGAGGCGAGGGCTTCCTTCGAGGCGTCGTAGGTGCGCATGGCCGTATCCATCGTCCCGAGACTCTGGCGGATGCCGATGCGGAGCTGCCGCTCGGCGTTCTCCCGCTGGAGTTCGAGCTCGTCGGCCTGGACGCGCGTCTGCTTGATGGTGTGGTAGCGCTGTCCGCCGGAGAAAATGGGGATGGACAGGCTCAGGCCGATGGTCGAGGACGGGAACCACTTCCACTGGCTCAGGTTGAAGATGTCGCTCTGGGTCAGGTAGGAGTAGGAGAAGGTGAGCGCGAGGGTCGGGAGGTAGGCATACTGCTGCATCCGGATCTGCCGGGAGAGCATCTCGGCCTGCTGCGCCAGCTGGCGGAGCTGCGAGTTGCCGTCCAGGGAGGCGCGCTCGCCCTCGGCGATGTCGCTGAACATCTGTCCGGCATATTCTTCCAGGGTGCCGGCGATGTCGATGTTCCGGTCCAGGTCCACACCCATCACGGCCTTGAGCTGCCACAGGGCCAGCTCCATGGAATTCTCCGCGTTGTACAGGTTCGGGATGGCGGCGGCCACGTTGGACTTCGCGCGGGTCAGGTCCAGCTCGGACGCCTTCGCCGCGTTGTAGCGCATCTCGGTGAGGCGGAAGTTCTCCACCGCGTTCTCATAGACGGAATTATAGACCTTGTACGCCTCCTTCGCGAAGAGGATGCCATAGAAAGCCTGCTTCACGGACGCGACCGTCCCGAGGCGGGACTCGCGCGCCTGCTCCACGGCCAGTTCCACCTGGTCGCCGGTAAGACGGAGGCTCTCCCAGAGCTGGAAGTTCACCACCGGCATCTGCGCGCTGAGGCCGAAGGTGACCGAGTGGGTACGGCCCATTTCCATAGGCTCGGAGGAACCGCCGCTCCCCTCCTTGCCCGCATCCGGGTCCACGTACGGGACGAACGGGACACCGGTGCCGGCGTAGAGTTGGTTGATGTAATACATGATGGGGTTCATCAGGGAGGCCATCATGCCGGCCATGCCGCCGCCCGAGGAGCCGCCTTCTTCACCGTCTTTCTTGTCGGATCCGAAGTAAACCTTCTGTTTCTTGAGGGCGTAACTGTACATGCCGGAGGCGCTCACCTGCGGGAGCAGGGCGGCGTAGGAACCCTTGCGGGCATACTTCTGCCGTTCGATCTCCATGTCCGCGACCTTCACGGACGTATTCTCGCTCAGGGCGATCTTCAAGGCGTCCTCCAGCGTAAGGACGACCTTCCCCGCCTCTGACTGCGGGGCCGCGTCCTGATACTGCGCCAACGCCGGAAACGCCAGGAAGGCGCTTGCGGCGAGGAGGGCAAATCGTTTCAAAAACATATACTAACTAACTGATAATCCGTTAATTTGGAAGCACTCTACTGCAAAAATCAAACCTAATTGAGGGGTTTGGCGTAGTGCGTCGCCTCTTTCTTGGCTTTCACCGCCTCGGGGTGCACCGCCCGGGCAGGAATCCGCTTCTTGTACGCCCATACGAGGAAGAAAATGCCCAGCAGGACGAACGGGATGGACAGGAGCTGGCCCATGTTCAGGGCCATCGTCTGCTCGAACGCCACCTGGGGCTCCTTGATGAACTCGATGAGGAAGCGGCTGCCGAAGCACACGATGAGGAAAATGCCGATGAACTGCCCGCGAAGCATCTTGTCCAGCTTCTTCCAGTACAGGCCGATGAGGGCGAAGCCCAGCAGGAGGTAGGTAAACCCTTCATAGAGCTGCGTCGGATGCTTGGGTTCCGTCTCGCCGCGAAGCTCGAAGACGAAGCCCCAGGGCAGGTTCGTCACATTCCCGTATATCTCGGAGTTGAACAGGTTGCCGAAGCGGATGAAGGCGCCGGCGAAGGCCACCGCGATGGCCAGGTGGTCCAGCAGCCATACGAAATCGAAATGGTGCTTCTTCCCGTAATGGTTCGCGAACCACCACATCCCCAGGATCAGGGCGATGGTGCCGCCGTGGCTGGCGAGGCCGCCCTTCCACGGCATGAAGATCTCCCAGAAGCCCTGCCAGCTGCCCAGGTAGTAATCCGGCTGGTAGAACAGGCAGTGTCCCAGCCGCGCGCCGACGATCGTGCAGATGAGCAGCGTATAGAGCAGCGGGTCCAGCAGTTTCGTATCGATCTTCTCGCGCTGGAAGAACCATTTGAATATGAACCAGCCCAGGATGAACCCGCTTACGAACAGGAGAGAGTACCAGCGGAGTTCGAAATTTCCGATATGCAGGATGGCCGGGTCGACGTGCCAATGGACGACAAGTTCACGCATAAGCATCACAGTTAACATTCCTCACTATAAGGAATCTACAAAGATAATGCTTTACTGCGCAAAGAACAAAAAAAACGTGCGGGCGCAGGTGCCCGCACGTAAGAAAAACCGATTCCGAAGGACTTAGTCCTGGATCGCGGCGATACCGGGGAGGATCTTGCCTTCGATGGCTTCGAGCATCGCGCCGCCGCCGGTGGAGACGTAGGAGACCTTGTCGGCATAACCCATCTGGGTCACGGCCGCGACGGAGTCACCGCCGCCCACGAGGGTGTAGGCACCCTGCGCGGTGGCATCGGCGAGATCCTGGGCGATCTGGAGGGTACCCTTCGCGAAGTTCGGAAGCTCGAACACGCCCACGGGACCGTTCCAGAGGATGGTCTTGGAGGCGAGGATGATCTTGCGCCAGTTCTCAAGGGATGCCGGGGAAGCGTCCATGCCTTCCCACTCGTCCGGGATGTTGTAGATGTCGAAGATCTCGCGCGGCGTGTCGTTGTCGAAGCTCTGGCCGCAGACGGTCGCGACGGAGAGGGAGACGTTCACGCCCTTTTCCTTCGCGGTGTTCAGGATCTCGAGGGCATCCGGCATGAGGTCGTCCTCGTGCAGGGACTGGCCGATGTGGCCGCCGAGGGCCTTGATGAAGGTGTAGCCCATGCCGCCGCCGATGATGAGGTTGTCCACCTTGCCGACGAGGTTCTTCAGGACCGCGAGCTTGGAGGAGACCTTGGA
>ONJB01000084.1 GCA_900318015.1 uncultured Bacteroidales bacterium
AGTTGCCGCGAGTCTTGGAAAGGATCTTCTTGCGGCGTGCCCTTGAGGCAACAGAGTTAACTGATCTAGGCATAAATTTTTACTTTTTTGGAGGCAGTGGCTTCCCGGGGGGAGGCGCTTTCGACTGCGTTCCAGTTGAACATGTGTGAAGATTAGAGCACGAGCATTTCCTTGACCCGGTTCACATCCACCTTCTCGATCAGGGCGAAGTGGTCGAGATTCCGCTTCTGCTTCTTGGTCTTCTTGGTGAGGATGTGGCTGTGGTAAGCGTGCTTGCGCTTAATCTTTCCCGTTCCGGTAAGCGTGAAACGCTTTTTGGCACCGGAGTTGGTCTTGAGCTTTGCCATTGTTAAACAAACTTTTTAATTATACATTCCGCGGTCTCCGCGGTCTTTATTTCTTTTTAAGCGGCGCGATCATCATCGACATCCGCTTGCCTTCCAGGACCGGCAGGTTCTCGGCGCGCCCGAACTCCTCGAGTTCCACGGCGAAGCGGAGAAGCTGTTTCTCGCCCTGTTCGGCGAACATGATGGAACGTCCGCGGAAGAAGATCGAGGCCTTCACCTTGGAGCCTTCCTGCAGGAACTCCTGCGCGTGCTTGAGCTTGAACTGGAAGTCGTGCTCGTCGGTGTTGGGGCCGAACCGGATCTCCTTGATCACGATCTTCGCGGCGTTCGCCTTCATCTCCTTGGCGCGCTTCCGCTGCTGGTACAGATACTTCTGGTAATCCAGGATCTTGCACACGTGCGGGTCGGCCTTGTCGGAAATCTCGACGAGATCAAGTTCGAGTTCCTGCGCCAGGGCGCGGGCCTTGGCGATCGGGTAGATGCCCGGTTCGGGGATGTTGTCCCCGACCAGACGGACTTGGGGAACCTGGATCTCGTTGTTGATCCTCAGTTCGTTCTCATCTTTTTTCGGACCGCCGGGTTGGTTGCGGTTCGGCTTCGGTCTCGAAGGCTTCGGTCTGTAAGGCGCTGCGATAGGGCGTTCCTCCTGTTGGTTAAAACATTAATACTCTGCTTATTGGGCCAGTTCCTCCCGGATGGCCTCCTGAATGTACTTCACGAGACCCTCGGTCGTCATCGAGCCCACGTCGGCAGCTCCACGTCGGACAGAAACGGTGTTTTCGGCCTGTTCTTTTTCGCCGACAATCACCAGAACCGGAACTCTCTTGAGGGACGTTTCACGGATCCGCTTTCCGAGGGTTTCGTTCCTGTCGTCTATGGAAGCGCGAATTTCGGAATTATTCAGCAGATTTACAACTTTTTTCGCATAATCTGCGTATTTTTCGCTGACAGGCAGCACTTTGACGGGTTCGGGATGGACCCAGAGCGGCAGATGGCCGGCGGTGTGCTCGAGGAGCACGGCCACGAAACGCTCCAGGGAGCCGAACGGGGCGCGGTGGATCATCACCGGACGCTTGCGGGAGCCGTCGGAATCGACATACTCCAGTTCGAAGCGCTCGGGGAGGTTGTAGTCCACCTGGATGGTGCCCAGCTGCCAGCTCCGGCCGATGGCGTCCTTCACCATGAAGTCCAGCTTCGGGCCGTAGAAGGCGGCTTCGCCCGTCTCCACGACGAACGGCAGGCCCTTCTTCTTCGCGGCCTCGATGATGCCGGCCTCGGCCTTCTCCCAGTTCTCGTCGGAGCCGATGTACTTGGACGGGTTCTTGGGGTCGCGCAGGGAGACCTGGGCGGTGAACTTGTCGAAGTGCAGGGTCTTGAAGACGTACAGGATCAGGTCGATGACCTTCTCGAACTCTTCCTGGATCTGGTCCTGGCGGCAGAACAGGTGCGCATCGTCCTGGGTGAATCCGCGGACGCGGGTCAGGCCGTGCAGCTCACCGGACTGCTCGTAGCGGTACACGGTGCCGAACTCGGCATAGCGCAGGGGCAGCTCCTTGTAGGAGTGCGGGGCGCTGCGGTAGATCTCGCAGTGGTGGGGGCAGTTCATGGGCTTGAGCATGAACTCCTCGCCTTCCTGCGGGGTATGGATGGGCTGGAAGGAATCCTTGCCGTACTTGGCGTAGTGGCCGGAGGTCACGTACAGTTCCTTGCCGCCGATATGCGGGGTGACGACCTGCAGGTAGCCGTACTCGGCCTGCTTCTTCCGCAGGAAGTTCTCCAGGGTGTTGCGGAGGGTGGCGCCCTTCGGGAGCCACAGGGGCAGGCCCGGGCCCACGCGCTGGGAGAAGGTGAAGAGCTCCATCTCCTTGCCGATCTTGCGGTGGTCGCGCTTCTTGGCCTCCTCCAGCATCACCAGGTACTCGTCCAGCATCGACTTCTTGGGGAAGGTGATGCCGTAGATGCGGGTGAGCTGCTGGCGGGTCTCGTCACCGCGCCAGTAGGCGCCGGCGAGGGAGAGCACCTTGACGGCCTTGATGACCTCGGTATTGCGGAGGTGCGGGCCACGGCACAGGTCCGTGAACTGGCCGTTGGTGTAGTATGTGATGGTACCGTCTTCCAGCTCGGAGATGAGTTCCTGCTTGTACTGGTCGCCCTTCTCGGTAAAGTAGGCCATGGCCTCGGCCTTGGGGACTTCGATGCGGCGGAAGTCCTGCTTCTGGCGGGCGAATTCCAGCATCTTGTTCTCGATGGCCTTGAAGTCCGCGTCCGTGAGGGTGCGGCCGTTCATGTCCACGTCATAGTAGAAACCGTTCTCGATGGCGGGGCCGATGCCGAACTTGACGCCGGGGAACAGGGCCTCGAGCGCCTCGGCCATCAGGTGGGAGGAAGAGTGCCAGAACACGCGCTTGGCCTCGTCGTCTTCCCATTTCAGCAGGCGGAGCTCCACGTCCTCATTGATGGGACGGAGCAGGTCGATGGTGGTTCCCTTGGAGGTCTCGGGCTCGCCGGGCTTCTTCACTGAAACGGCCAGTACGTCGGCCGCGAGCCGGGGGCTGATGGACATGGCCACGTCGTAGCCGGTCACGCCTGCCTCATAGGTGCGGACACTCCCGTCGGGAAACTTGATGTTGATCATAATCTAATAAAATTAACTGATGGTGTATTACATACCAAGTCCTTAACCATGTTAGTTAATACTTGCAAACTTGCAAAGGTAAGCAGTTTTTTTGAAAATGATGCAATTAATGTTACCTTTGTATGGATGAAACTGGACAGCAAAACCCTCTGGAACGAGGCCGGACGCGTAGGATTCGTGTTCGGCGGATTCTCGTCGCTGTGCCTGGTCCTGAAGGAAGGCGCCGCCCTGACGGGCTCCACGTTCCTGGTCCAGGCCGCGGCCATCATCCTGTGGGCGGTGGAGTTCTTCGGCTGTATCCTCCTGATGAAGAAGTACATGCTGGACCTCCGCGACAAGTTCGACGGGGTGACGGTGGAGGATACCTACCGGTTCGGCCGCCGGGTCGCCCTGCTTTCCGGTCTCATCCTCGCCGCCGTGGACACCATCCTCATCATGAAGATGCCGCAGGAAACCGTGGAGAGCGTGGTCTCCGAACTGAACACCGCCATCTCCTCGAAAATGGGGGCGGGCTATGAAGGCGAAATCGGGCGGTTCGTGGACAAGCTTCCGCTGTACACCTTCATCGGCCAGTGGCTTTACTGCTTCCTGTACGGCAGTCTCCTTTCCGGAATCATGTCCCGCTACCTTTTCATGCAGGACGCCTTCCGGGGCCCGGACGACAACGGCGGAGAAGAAAACGTCGACAATCAATAACTTGCTATGGATATATCTGTTATCGTACCCCTCTATAACGAGACCGAGTCTCTGCCGGAACTCGCCGCCTGGATCCGCCGGGTCATGGAAGCGAACGGCTATACCTATGAAATCCTGATGGTGGACGACGGCTCCACCGACGGCTCCTGGGATACCGTCCTTTCCCTGTCGAAGGAGAATCCTGCCATCCACGGCATCTCCTTCCGCCGCAACTACGGCAAGTCCGCCGCCCTGTACGAGGGCTTCGCGGCCGTGCAGGGTGACGTCGTCATCACCATGGACGCGGACCTGCAGGACTCCCCGGACGAAATCCCGGAACTGTACCGCATGGTCAAGGAGGACGGTTACGATGTCGTCTCGGGCTGGAAACAGCACCGCCAGGACAACAAGCTCACGAAGAACCTCCCGTCCAAGCTCTACAACTGGACGGCCCGCAAGGTCACGGGCATCAAGCTCCACGACATGAACTGCGGCCTGAAGGCTTACAAGAACGAGGTAGTGAAGAGCATCGAGGTATACGGCGAAATGCACCGTTACATCCCCTACCTCGCCAAGAACGCCGGCTACGGCAAGATCGGCGAGAAACCGGTCCATCACCAGAAGCGCAAGTACGGCGTGTCCAAGTTCGGCCTGGAGCGCTTCGTGAACGGGTTCCTGGACCTGATGTCCCTGTGGTTCCTGTCCAAGTTCGGCAAGAAGCCGATGCATTTCTTCGGCACCACCGGTATCCTGATGTTCCTCATCGGTTTCGTGATGACCATCTGGATCATCGCCGCCAAGCTCGTCCACCAGGCACAGGGCCTTCACTACCGGGCCGTCACCGACCAGCCCCTCTTCTACCTGGCCCTCCTCGCCGTGGTCCTCGGCGCCATGTTCTTCCTCGCCGGATTCCTTGGCGAAATGGTCTCCCGCTCCGCCGCCACCCGCAACGACTACAACGTCAAGGCCCGCTTCTAGGCGCCTTCTCTCCTAGAATACCACAAGGCCGGCCCCCTCGGGGACCGGTCTTTTTATATCGATAGGTCTGATACGACGATTTGACACATGGACGTCGGTGTGAGTGGGAGGTGGTGCGCCGGCTCCATGCGTCTTTCAGCGGCTCGCTGAAAGCCGAATTCCGCCGACGCACCACCTTCCACTCTGATACATCGACGTCCGCACAGACATTTGTACAAGGTGTGATTTTAGACAGCATGCCTTGTACATCAAATTACCACTAGAAGGTCGTAGAATGAATAGTCACGGTACAAGGTCTCCCACTTAAAAACACCTTGTACTGATTCATAACGGGAGGGGGTCCGGGGGTCTTCCCCCGGTTGCCCCTGGGGGCAGCGCGAAGCGCGGGGGTTGAACAGCGGCTCTGCCGCCGTTTTTGACGTTTGAGCGAAGCGAAAACGAAAGATCCCCGACTGTCGTTAGACAATCGGGGATCTCAAAAACGGCGGCTACCTACTCTCCCAACTGGTGGGTCAGTACCATCGGCGATGGTGAGCTTAACTTCTCTGTTCGGAATGGATAGAGGTGGATCCTCA
>ONJB01000093.1 GCA_900318015.1 uncultured Bacteroidales bacterium
GGGCGCCCTCCGGGAACGGGACCCGCATCGAATTGGCCTTCCGCATCGCCACGAGCTTCCAGTCGCCGAAGCGGGCGAAAATCTCGTAGACGTCGTACTGGAACTCGTCGATCCGGGATGCGGTGAACTCGCCGCTGCGGCAAGCCACCTCCCATTCGGAAGAATCACTGCCGTAGATGACGGCGATGGATTGGTATCGGGACATAGGTTAAGAACCGTTTATTCAAAGTAATAATCTTCCAGCTCGGACTTCGCCGAGTTCTCCCCTTCCTCGCCGGTGCAGAACGAGGCGTTCGTCCCCTCCGGGAAAACATCATTGGAGGAGATGCCCAGGGTACCGTCCGCGAGGACCTTCTTCATCCAGATGCCCCAGATCGGAAGGGCCATGTTGGCGCCCTGGCCGAGGGCCGTGGAGGAGAAGTGTACGTAGCGGTCCTCGGCGCCTACCCATACACCGGCCGTGATGGTGGGGGTGTAGCCGATGAACCAGCCGTCGGAGTTGTCGTTGGTCGTGCCGGTCTTGCCGGCGATGGCGCCGGACAGGCCGTAGCGGAAGCGCAGGCGGGAGCCTGTGCCGCCGTCCACCACGCCGCGCATCATCTGGACCATCGCATAGGCCGCCCGCTGGGAAATGGCCTCGTGCCGGCGGTCGGAGAACTGGCCGAGCACATTGCCGTCACTGTCCTCGATCCGGGTGACGAAGAGCGGATAGGTGTATTCCCCTTCGGAAGGGAAGGTGTTGTAGGCGGTGACCATCTCATACACGGAGAGGTCCGCCGAGCCGACGCAGAGGGAGACGACCGGGTCGATCCGGCCGCCGATGCCCATCTTGTGCATCATGGACACCATCGCTTCCGGGCCCAGCTGCTTCATCAGCCAGGCCGCCACGGAGTTGGAGCTCTGGGCGAGGCCCCAGCGGAGGTCCACCAGGGTGCCGCTGGTATGCGGGTCCTGCGGCGTCCAGGTCTGGTCGCCGTTCACGACCAGCACCTGCGGCACGTTGAGCACCTTGTCGCAGGGAGTCATGCCGGATTCCATCGCGAGGGTATAGAGGAAGGGCTTGATGGTGGATCCCACCTGTCGCTTGCCCTGCCGGACATTGTCATACTTGAAATACCGGTAGTCGGGACCGCCCACATAGGCGCGGACATGGCCCGTGCGCGGTTCGATGGCCATGAAGGCCGCCCGGAAGAAGGACTTGTAGTACCGGATGGAGTCGTCCGGGGTCATGAGCGTATCGACATAGCCCGGCTTCTCCCAGGTGAACAGGCGCATGGGCACTTTCTGCGAGAAGCTCTTCGCAATCTCCGCGTCGGAGCAGCCCGAAGCCTTCATCATCCGGTTGCGGTCGCTCCAGCGGCGGGCCTGGTCCATGGCGATGTCCATCACCTTCTGGTCGGTGTCGTTCGAGAACGGCGGGTTCCGGCGGGTGCGGACCTCCTTCCAGAAGGCCTTCTGGAGGTTCTGGCCCAGGTGCTCGACGATCGCCTCCTCGGCGTAGCGCTGCATCTTGTAGTTGATGGTGGTATAGATGCGGAGGCCGTCCCGGTCCAGGTCATACGGCGTACCGTCGCTCTTGAGGTTCTTGTTCAGCCAGCCGTACAGCGGGTCGTCGGCCCAGGCGAGGGAGTCCACGCGGAAGTCCTCCACGGTGGCGTAGGACTTGCGCCTGGGGCGCTCGGCCGACATCGTCCGACGCAGCATGTCCCGGAAATACGGGCCCACGCCGGTGGTGCGGTCCATGCCGCGGGAATGCAGTTCGATGGGCAGCTGCCGGAGGGAGTCGCACTCCGCCTTCGTCAGGTAGTCCTTGTCCCGCATGCGCCCGAGAATCAGGTTGCGGCGCTCCAGGGCCTTGTCCGGGTTGATGGAGGGGTTGTAGCGCGTGGGCTTGTTCACCATGCCCACCAGGACGGCGCTCTCCTCCACCTTCAGGTCGATGGGGTTCTTGCCGAAGAACTGCAGGGAGGCGGACTGGATGCCGTAGGAGTTGGAGCCGAAGAAGACCGCGTTCAAGTACATGTCCACGATTTCCTCCTTCGTGTAGTTGCGTTCCAGCTTGACCGCGGTGATCCACTCGCGGAGCTTGATCCAGATCATGTCCAGCTTGGAGGCGTGCTCCTTGCGGGGGTATAGCGTCTTCGCCAGCTGCTGGGTGATGGTGGAGCCGCCGCCCTGGCTGGAATCGCGGGACAGGAGCGTCTTGAACAGGACGCGGAACAGGCTGGGGATGTCGATGCCCGAGTGGTTGTAGAAACGGGCGTCCTCGGTGGCGACCGTCGCCTGCACGAGGTGCAGGGGCAGTTCGTCGTAGCCCACGAAGGTGCGGTTCTCGATATGGTAGGTCGTCAGGATCTCGCCTTCCTCGGCGATGACCTGGGTGGCCAGCTTGCTGTCCGGGTTCTCGAGCTCCTCGATGGTCGGGATCTCGGCGAAGGCCCAGACGATCCCGAGCAGGACGAACACCAGGGCGATCGGCGTCAGGAGCAGGATCCAGAACCAGCGGATAATCTTCTTGCGTGTATTGTCTGTCATCTCAAATTTCTTTCATTGCGCACAAGACCATAGGTCTTGCTGGAATTACTGAATTACAAAAGTAATCAGAAAATTTGGAAAATTGCCCGAAATCTCGCTTACTTTGCAAAATAATAGGTAAAAGCAGAAGATTATGGAGGGAAAAAACTTAGTCATCGTCGAGTCTCCCGGGAAGGTCAAGACCATTCAGAAGTACCTGGGCGGAGACTATCTCGTGAAAGCCAGCATCGGCCACATCCGGGACCTGCAGGAGAAGAAATTGAGCGTGGATGTGGAACATGGGTTCCAGCCCGAATACGTCGTCCCGGCCGACAAGAAGAAAGTCGTGTCCGACCTGAAGAAACTCGCCGCCGCGGCCCAGACCGTGTGGCTGGCGTCCGATGAGGACCGCGAAGGAGAGGCCATCTCCTGGCACCTGTCCGAAACCCTGGGCCTGGACCCGGCGAAGACCCGCCGGATCGTTTTCCATGAGATCACGAAACCGGCCATCCTCGACGCCATCCAGCATCCCCGTGACATCGACCGGAACCTCGTGGACGCGCAGCAGGCGCGCCGCGTGCTGGACCGGCTCGTCGGTTTTGAACTCTCCCCCGTCCTGTGGCGGATGATCCAGCCCAAGCTCTCCGCCGGACGCGTGCAGAGCGTCGCCCTGCGCCTGGTCGTGGACCGGGAGAAGGAGATCATGGATTTCCACAGCACTCCCTATTATAAGGTGGAGGCCGTCTTCCATCCGGAGGGCGCCCCGGCCGGCGTGAAGGTCAAGGCCTTGCTGGACACCCGCTTCGAATCGATGGCGGACGCGCGGAAATTCCTGGAGGATTCGGTGGGCGCCACCTATCGGATCGACACCCTGGAAAAGAAAGAGGGCACCCGGTTCCCGGCCGCGCCGTTCACCACCTCCACCCTTCAGCAGGAGGCCTCCCGGAAGCTCCATTTCCCGGTGGGCACCACGATGCGCGTCGCGCAGGCCCTGTACGAACGGGGTCTGATCACCTACATGCGAACCGACTCGACGAACCTTTCCACCCTGGCCCTGGGCACGGCGAAGAAATTCATCGTCGACAATTTCGGCGCGGAGTATTCCCACACCCGCCAGTACCGGACGAAGGCCAAGGGGGCGCAGGAAGCCCACGAAGCCATCCGTCCCACCTATATCGAGAACACCGCCATCGAAGGCACCGCGCAGGAGAAGAAGCTCTATGAACTGATCTGGAAGCGCACCGTCGCCTCGCAGATGAGTGAATCCCGGGTGATGAACACCTCCATCCGCATCGCCTCCGACCGCCGGAGCGAGCACTACGCCGTCCAGGCCGCCGAGATGCTGTTCGACGG